>JAUJNL010000016.1 GCA_030448185.1 Cytophagales bacterium
CGCTATGTATCTCATTGACAATGAATTAGTTATAAAATTCACAAAAAAGTAAATTCTTAACAAGTTGATTTTTAATGAGTTATACTTTCCAAACCGGGAATTGCTGTGATCAATAGGAGAGAGGCCCGGCAGCATCTGGGTGCTTGCCGGCTTAAGGATTGCGTAAAAGAAGAGGCGGCAGAGAAAGCGGCAGTCAGGACTTGGCAGAAACTGACCGTGACTACGGCAAAGAGTGCGGAAAGAATTATTTTGCCCATGGCAGAAAGAGTGTCAGCAAGTAGTAACGCTAATTTGAGAAGCCGTCGGATGGCTCTTTCTTGTCGGTGATAATGGCAGACAACTTAATTCTGGATATCGAAAATCGTTTATACGGCCATCTGGTATTGACTGGCAAAAAGCTCATCAGCTATGGGTTCTTTCCAAAGCAGATCGATACACCAGCGGGTGCAGTCCCGGATAAATTCATTCAACGTAGTGGGACGCCTTAGTGCCTGGCCATTTAAGTGGTAGCTATGCCCGTCGAACCAGAGTATATTGCGTTCTTCGGAACTGTCAATATAACGTCCGAAAGCTTCGTAATGCTCCCAGCCTTCAAAACACTCAACAATCAGCTCTGGGGTGAAGGGCTGCTTATACACATCCTGGATGGCTGCTGAATCTAAATGCGGAAAATGACTGACAAATTCCTCAAAAACCAGACTTTTCATAGCGGTAACAGATGGATAACTATTGTTGACACTCCTTTGCAAAAATGCAGCAGCGCGTCAATAATATTGGTCTTATTCTGTTTACCTCTCTTACTGATGTAGGATTATTTCGCGAAAAAGCTGGTTTTCAACCGGGCACCTGGGCAACAAATCTTCTCAAAGCTTTTCGGCGACTCATAGCGCCTGCAAGGCGTACAGGAAGCAGACCAGCCAGTGTACCGGGATCAGGCAGGTAACCGCCGCCTAGCTGTTACCGACCAGTCCGTACAGGATCATAATCCGTCCAAATCGCTGATTGATGTAAAGTTTATCTTCAGGAGTGCCCAGCGGACCATCATACTGCAAATATCCCCCCGACAGGACTCGTGCCCGGTTTGGTTCTTCGCCTATTTCCAGTAAGCGGTCATAAATATCACCCCGGAGCAGGCGTACTTCTTCTTTTTTCCAATCCTCCATAGGTTGTCAGCGTATATAGCTGTTCGGTTATTATTAATGTAAGTGGTAAATACAGTCTTTTATGACAATGCCAACCACTAACGGCAGATGCAAGAACAGGGTTACAATAACTGCCGGAAAACTACAACACCCGATGATTATTTCCGAAATTTAATTGACCTTTCCTTTGAATAAAAAGCTCCGGCCAGCATTGGAATACAGTCCGGACCGAATGTAATAGTTCCCTTACAAAAACACCTAACTTATACTAACCCATTTTACCGTGAGTTATATTCCCGCTACTGACTCCACTATTGGAAAACTGCTATCCGTCGTACCTAAACCCGGTGAAGTAACCTGGATTGGAATTCGTCCGGCCCGTCGGGTACCCGTTAGTCCTGTGCCGGAGGTTGAGGCCATTGCCGGCCGCGGTTTGGCTGGTGATCATTACAAAGGCAGCCCTTCGAGCTCCCGGCAAGTCACCTTGATTCAGGCGGAGCATCTGACGGCGGTAGCCTCTTTTTTACAACTGCCCGAAGTGCCTCCGGCCTGGGTGCGGCGCAATATTGTGGTAAAAGGCATTAACCTGCTGGCCTTGAAGGATAAGCAATTTTACGTGGGCGAGGCTTTGCTGGAGATGACCGGACTCTGTCATCCGTGTTCCTACATGGAAGAGGTATTAGGAGAAGGCGGCTATAATGCCATGCGGGGGCATGGGGGCATCACGGCCCGCATTATCCGGGGAGGCATCATCCGGGTGAGTGACCCAGTCCGCATCGCGTCCACTGAGGCTTAATTGTATTACCCGTGCCATCCTTTACAAAAGCTTTACGACTCGGTATTTCCCGGCAACGCTCACTAACCTGACCCGTGTAACTATTTTGATTGTACGTAATGGCGTTGCTCTATGTAGTGGCCGGCATCAATCATTTTCTAAATCCAGCTGTGTATAAAAGAATCATGCCGCCATATCTGCCGTACCCGGTGGCGCTTATTTACCTCAGCGGCATCTGCGAAATCGGGTTTGGCTTACTACTGCTGCCGTCGGTCACGAGACCGGTAGCCGCCTGGCTGCTTATTGCCTTACTGGTTGCCGTCTTCCCGGCCAATGTGCAAATGGCACTTAACTACTGGCGTGCCCATCATCCGTACCTGTGGCTTGCCGTGCTGCGACTGCCCTTACAATTGGTGCTAATTGCCTGGGCCTGGTGGTATACCAAAATTCCCTGATTACTAACTTGGATAAAAGCCAAACTGGCCAAGCGGTTTTTCGATTTGTTAACAAAATTCCCCAAGCCAGCCTTCCGGAAATGATCCCTGGCGGAGAGAAAAATTTTTGCCGGAAGGCAATTAAAGCAAGATTAAGCAGTTAGTAGAATTTAGCAAGCTATTGATAAATTACGCTTCTTTCTTGCCCTACCCATTCGTAAACAACGATTACATAACCATACTATGCAGGCTACCAACCAATCTGATTTCTTTAACTATTTTGGAATTGAAAGAATAGAAGCTTACCGCGTCAGAGAGCAGCTTTATGATAACCCGGTAGAAGCAGCCAGGGCTCAACTGTTAGTCAGGTTAAACGCATTAAAATCATAATATATTGAAAATCAATAGATTATATAATAAAATTTAGGCTTGTCTAAAGTATATATCATTGACTATCAGACCATTAATGTTTTTGATGCGTTTAACCTGACTGTTAGTGGAGATTGATGCGTTAAATAAACAGACTGTTTATATTAAAGAAGACGGCCTTTCGTCAACTCCAGAAATAGCTTCGTGGGAGCCTGCTAACTGGGAACAATTCAGCAACCAACTGCGCCGCGTCGGGACGCTGATGGAATTTATCCGGCAACAGGGAAAACAATTCTGAGTGTAAGGAAATGGATGGACGATTTGAAAGCTGCTGGCAAAAAATGATAAATAGTTGAGCAAAAAATGAATGATGAATGTCGAACAAGGAACGCCGAATGAAGAAGTGTTAAAAGTTCCTTATTCATTCGACGTTCCTTGTTCGTTATTTGATAGCTGTTTAACGGTCAAACTCCCTCGGTGGCAGCCTTCATTTTGGCCAGACCATTTTGAGCTACTTTTAGGGCGTCCTGCGCGTAGTAATCCTTATTAAACACTTCCAACGAAATAATCAGCGGCTGTCCGGGGGTACGGATTGCTTCGAGGATGCGGCGAAGTGGTGCTACTCCGTCACCGGTATATACCCGGTCGGCATCGGTAATGGTAGCTGGTGGAATCGTGGAGGGATAATCGTTTACGTGGAAAATCTCAATGCTCTGCTTGCCCACCAGGTGCAGGCTATCGATACTGGAGCCACCCTTATAGAGGTGGTACACGTCGAGCAGCAGCCTTGCTGATGGGTGGCCGCTTTCGGCAGCTACATACAATACTTCACTCAGGCGGCTCAGGTTTTGGGAGAAACCCCAGAGTTCCAGATGGGGTACTACACCCGTTTGTTCCCCTAATTCCAGAATAGTACGGTAGCGTTCACCCGCCCGTTTCAGGTCAAGCCCCGCCTCTTTGGTAGCACCCATGGGTGGGGCAGCCGTACGGCGGCAGCCCAGCTCGGCCAGCTGCTCCATTTCACGCTTAAGCTGTTCAATTCCTTTGGTCCGGGTGGCCTCGTCATCCACAATCCACTGGGCAAAACCAATGGCGTTTTCGACCTTAAGGCCCAGGTCATTGATTCTTTTGCGGGCACCGGCCAGCGTACCACCCGTATCCAGGTAAGTCTGCAAAGAATTCATCCAGATTTCTACAGACCGGAAACCAGCCTTCGAAGCAATTTCCAGTTCCTTGACGAAGCCAAGCTTGTGACCCCGGATGGTACTCATGTTCAGGCAATAGGTAAAAGCCGTTTTAGCAACGGGCTGAGACTGGCCTGGCTGGGGTAACAGCGACAAGCCAGCGGCGGCGCCCAATCCCTTCAGGAGGTGGCGACGATTTAACAATGATTCAGGCATAAGGGGAGGCTATAATTGCGGGCCTAAAATTATCTTATTTTTCGTTTCTCGATGCCTGTACTATAGCCTTTTTGTCTACCGGATGAAATAACACCCATATGATATTGGTTGTTCGCTGTTATCCAGTGTCCATTTACTTAAATTAAGTTCGGGGTTACTTTCAACAATAAAAACCAATAATGACGTCGTTTTTATCCTATTGAAAAGAATAGCCATAACATTTGGGTGGGTGAAACCCAATAATGGCCTACCCTTGGGGGTGATCACCCGGTAGATATCCTGGTTAACTTACGTTATTTAAGCTATCACTTTGAAGGAACTGATTAAAAATAGCCGACGGATAGCAGTAGCCGTGCTGCAATTTATATTTGATAAACTGATTTATCCGGTTGGCCACTGGCTGCGAGAAACGGGTTTGCAGCTCTATGACCGGCATGAGGCCAAGTTTACGGCAGCATATTGGCAGCAGCAATTTACCCGGCTCCGGCAATACGACTGGCGCCGGGCCCGGTGGTCTGACTTTGCTTTCATCTTCCGGGGGGCGCTACGCTCTTTTGCGGGCCTGATTGCCTTTGGTTTTATTCTGTTTCTGGCAGTCTACGCGGGTTTGTTTGGCCGGATGCCTTCATCAGCTGCCTTAAAAGCCCAGCAGAACAATACGGCTTCGGAAGTGTATTCGGCAGACAGTGTACTGCTCGGGCGGTACTACATCCAGGACCGGACCAGGGTAACCTACGAACAGATTGCAACCCCGGTCATTAACGCCCTGATTGCTACGGAAGATGTTCGTTTTTATGAACACGCCGGGGTGGATTCGCGAAGCTTGCTCCGGGTATTTTTTAAAACCTTGCTCCTCCAGGAAGAAAACTCCGGTGGCGGCAGTACGCTTAGCCAGCAACTGGCCAAAAACCTGTATCCCCGCCGCCCCTACTGGTTGCTGAGCACGGGCATTAATAAGCTGCAGGAAATGATCATTGCCCGCAAGCTGGAGAATCTCTATTCCAAGCAAGAAGTCCTGGAGTTGTATTTGAATACTGTTCCGTTGGGAGGCGACCTGTACGGCATTGAACGGGCCGCCCAGCGTTTTTTCAATAAGTCGGCCCATTCGCTGAAGACGGAAGAGGCAGCCGTGCTGGTGGGGATGCTGAAGGCCAATACCACCTATAACCCCCGGCTGAACCCCGAAAAATCGCAGCATCGGCGTAACGTGGTGCTGAACCAGATGGTAAAGTATAATTACCTGGCTCCCGAAGAAGGAGACTCTCTTAAACAATTACCGCTGGAGCTGAACTATAACTACCAGACCCATAATGATGGGCTGGCACCTTATTTCAGGGAGCAACTGCGGCTCGAACTAGTAAAATGGTGCGTCAACCGCGAAAAAGAGGATGGTACACCCTACAATCTGTATACGGATGGATTAAAAATTTACACGACCATTCACTCCCGGGTGCAGACCCACGCCGAAAAGTCAGTGCGGAAGCGAATGGCCCGTTTGCAAAAGGTATTTGATGCTCACTGGAAAGGCCGTACGCCCTGGGACAAAAATGCTCCCGTGATTGAAAATGCCATGCGGCACTCAGCCCGGTACATTCAATTAAAGGAAGCCGGAAAAACGGATGAGGAAATTGAGCGGATTTTCCAGGAACCCGTACTAATGCCGGTTTTCGATTGGCAAGGTACCACCAGGAAGGAGATGAGTCCACTGGATTCTTTGCGGTATTACCAGCGGTTCCTCAATGTTGGATTAGTATCTATGGAACCCCGTACCGGCTACGTGCGGGCCTGGGTAGGGGGCATTGACCACCATGTGTTTAAATACGATCATGTCCGGTCACGCCGGCAGGCTGGCTCCACTTTCAAGCCGATTGTGTATGCGGCGGCGCTGGAAAGAGGCATGGACCCCTGCACGTATTTTCCCAATCAGCGGGTAAATTATCCGGACTTCGAAAACTGGTCGCCCCGTAACGCCGACAACCAGTACGGCGGGCAGTACTCGATGCGCGGGGCGCTGGCCCATTCCGTAAATACAGTTTCCGCCCAGATCCTGATGCAAACCGGCATTGATCCTACCGTAACCCTGGCCCGGCGTCTGGGAATTGGCAGCCAATTGCCGGAAGTACCCGCCCTCGCTCTGGGGGTAGCCAATGTTTCGTTGCTGGAAATGGTAGGAGTTTATACCGCTTTTGCCAGTGATGGGTATCAGGTGCCACCGGTATACGTCACCAGCATTGTAGATCAGAATGGAAAAGTAATCCGTCAGCACCAGCCTAGAACCGGCAGGCAGCAGGTATTATCCTATAAAAATGCAGCGATTATGCTGAAGCTGATGCAGGGGGTAGTAGAGGAGGGGAATGCCGCCAGCTTACGGTATCAGTACGGTCTAACTATGGACATTGCCGGCAAAACGGGTACCACCCAGGATCATGCCGACGGCTGGTTTATTGGTATCACGCCCAATCTGGTTACGGGTGTTTGGGTGGGGGCCGAAAGTCCACTGGTGCGCTTCCGTACCCTGGCCCTGGGGCAGGGAGCGGCTACCGCATTACCCGTTTGGGGCGATTTTATGGTTTCGCTTACCCGTGACTCCCGTTTCAAGGCTTACCGGCACAGCCAATTTCGCCCCTTGCCTTCGTTCCTGGAAGAGCAGATGGATTGCGATTCTTTTATCGATGATAGTCCGGAGCCGGAAGAGGAGGAAGGATTTTCGCTGGACAATCTGCTGGAGCGGATTTTCGAAAAGCGGGACAAGGGCGATGAAGAAGATGATGAACAGGAAAAGCAGGAAGAGGAGGAGGAGAAGCAACGGGAGGAAGCGTTAAAAGCCGAAGAGAAGGAGCAGCGCAAGGAGGAACGGAGGAGAAGAAGGCTTGAAAGAGAATTGGAGCGACAGGAGCGGGATAATAATTAGCCAGGGAAGGCCAAAGATGGGTTTCTCACAAAATAGTGGAGTGATGGAACAGACCTGACAATGCTTGACATTGGGTCTGCAAACTTTCCATTACGACGTTATCATAACGGACCCCAATCAGGGCTTGGCCTGAGGTCCATTCCCTTTTCGGCTCATGGAACAGGTGATGTAGTAGTCTTTGAGTAATTGTTGATAGTCGTTGCTGGCATACTGGCTACCCCGGTCAGAATGGTGGAGTAGGCCCTTTGCTGGTCTTCTTACTAGTAGAGCCATCCGTAAAGCACTCATCTCATCACACTGCATCGTTGCCCGGAACGGATATACTATATCCCCCGTCGGCATTCGTAACTACGCCACTAGTGGTACCTTTTACGAGTACGTTTACGCCGGGCAGGGTCGAACCGTCATCTTGCGAAGTAACCTTACCCGCTATGGTCCGGGATTGGGCCCAGGCGCCGGTTACGGACAAAATCAATAAACAACATGCCAAAGCTGTTTGCCGCAGCAACCCTAGTAATGGTAACGCTGATCGTTCTGCTGTTGAATGATTGGTCTTATCAGGCGGAGCAAAGGTTCCTGCTGACAAACCTCTGAATGGATTGTAAGAGTACATCATAGAGATTGGGAAGGATTAGGTTGGGAAAGAAAAAACGGATGGGCGATTATTAATACTATAAATAAATATGATTTTACTAATATTTATTTATACTTGATATGATGCAAGTAATGCAATCAGTTGAATGATTCCAAAAATTATGGAATAATTTTTAGTAAAACTTACATTAAGCAATTTTTTTCAAGATTCGCACTTTGGGCAATTTTAGTCCTATGAACTGCAGCGCTTGGTAAGATTTCCGGCTGCGAAAGTCCTCCGATTCCGCCTTGGGCATTACTACCAGACCCTAAGTAGCGAAAGGTATAACTATCCCAATTTTAAAGTTGATTCGACTAAACTTCTGATTGTCAGCATGAAGATCGGCAGGACTGAGAAAGTTTGCGGGCAAGAGGCTTCGAAATGGCCCGTTTTGTCTGAGAGCCCTCATTAGAGAGGAAAATAAAAGCGGGTAATAATTTTGGCTTAACAGAAAATTAATGATTAAATTACTTTTTCCTTAAAAAGAATACTTATGAGAAAAAAAGTACAACTATCATTGTTATTATGGTTCTTTTTGCTAGTACAGACTGTATTAGCCCAATCTCAGACGGTTACTGGCCGCGTAAGTGACGCTAAGGATGACAGTGCGCTGCCCGGTGTAAGCGTCGTGGTAAAAGGTACCTCATCCGGAACCATTACAGATGCAGAAGGACGTTATAGTCTAGCGGTTCCACCTGGTAGTACGCTAATATTCAGTTACATCGGCTACCTTAGTAAAGAGGTGCCCGTGGCCGAGGCTACCACCCTCAATGTAAAGCTGGAAACCGACGTGAAAAGTCTGAGCGAAGTAGTCGTGACGGGTTTCGGAATCAACCGCGACAAAAAGGCGCTTGGGTATTCGGCCACTACCATACAGGGAACGGATGTAGTCCAGACTCAACGGGAAAATTTTCTGAATGCCCTGCAAGGCCGGGTGGCCGGGGCTACCATTACGCCTTCTACCGGGCAGCCGGGTGCTTCCGCCCAGATTATTCTGCGGGGAGCTGTCAGCTTTGACGGAGACAACCAACCTCTATTCGTGGTGGATGGCCTTCCGATTTCCAACCGGACCTTTAGTCAGAGCAGTTTGGTATCAAACGGGGCGAACCGCGATAATGATTACTCTAACCGGGCTATGGATCTCAACCCGCAGGATATAGAATCTATTACGGTACTTAAAGGTCCGGAAGCCGCCGCTTTATTCGGTACCAATGGCGCATCCGGCGCCATTGTGATTACGACCAAAAAAGCCAAAGCCGGTAAAGGGTCAATCTCTTACGATAACAATTTCCGCGTGGAGAAGGTGTACCGCTTTCCGGAGGTGCAAACGACGTATGGACCTGGCCTGGGCGGTTTTATCGACCCCGAAGACCGGGTCTTTTTTGGCAGCCGGTACCCGGAGGATATGCCTTTGTACGATAACATCGATGCTTTCTTCCGGACCGGTTTTACCCAGAAACACAACCTGATCTTTAGCGGTGGTAATGAACAGGCTTCTTTCCGGTTATCCACCAATTACACGGACCAGTCCGGCACGGTGCCCACCACTACTTACAAAAAGTTTTCGGCTATGTTAAGCAGTTCGGCCAAGATCAACCGGATGCTTAGTGTCAATGGCTTTATGAATTACGTCAGTGCCCGTACCCAAAAAGCATCCAAAGGAACCGGCAGCTATCTGCTTAGTGTACTCACCTGGCCCCGGACTGACGATATGACCAATTACCTCACCCCGGAAGGCACCCGGCGTTTCCTGGACCCGACGGCAGTCACCACCGAATGGGACAACCCCTTCTGGAACGTGAATAAAAATGTCAATAGTGATAAAACGGACCGTTTAATCGGCAATGTTTCCCTGATGTTTGATCCGTTGAAGTGGCTGAATATAACCGGCCGCTTAGGCGCCGATGTATACACTACGCTGGGTAATAATTTGCTGCATCCCCAGTCATTTGATTATTTTAGTCCTAAGTTAAATGCCGGCGGTTATATTGAAAATTACACGGAAAACAGCCGCCTGCTGAGTGGGAGTCTGGTTGCTTCCATTAAGGGCAATATCGGAAAGTTCAGCCCGATTATACGGATTGGGGGAAATTTCGAAGATAACCGTTATGAAACCAACTCGGTCAGCGGGCAGAAGTTTTACGATCCTAATTTTAACAGCATCAATAATACCGATCCTACCACGCAGCGGACCAGAAATGCCGTTCCACACATCCGCAAAGTGGGTTTGTTCGCCAATTCGGAGCTGGGGTATAACGAGTTTCTGTATTTAACCTTAACGGGCCGCTTAGATGGTTCCTCTACTCTGGAAGGCACGGAAGACGGAATGTATTTCTTTTATCCCGCGGCCAGTGTCAGTTTTGTATTTTCCGAATTAGCCGCACTCCAGCATCTGAAATGGTTGTGGTTAGGAAAATTGAGGGCTTCCTACGGCTGGGCCGGCAAAGATCCCCGGGCCGCTTACGTAACCAGGCCCCGCTTAACCCCCCAAACCTCTACGGGCGGCGGATTTGCGCTGGATGCTATCGGTGGTAATGATAAGTTAAAGGCTGAATTTACCAGATCCGCCGAAGTAGGGGCCGAATTAAAATTCCTGGAGGGTCGGCTGGGAGTGGATGTATCCTACTATGACGTTAGAAGTGATAAACAAATTACGTCGCCCCGCCTGAGCTACGGCACTGGATATGTACTCAAATACATCAATGGCGGCGAGATTACGAACAAAGGCTTCGAGCTGGATTTAACCGGAACGCCCCTGCTCCGGAAGAATTTTTCCTGGGATGTGTCGCTGCGGCTGGGCAGCAACCGGAGCAAGATCACGGCTATGCCCGCCGGCCTTGAAACTCTCTACTTATCCGACACCTGGATATTCAATGTACGGGGTGAATACAAGCTGGGCGCTTCCCTGTATAGCTTGTCTGCCATGCGCTACCTGAAAAATGATCAGGGCCAGCTGCTGATTAATCCTACGAGTGGGCTGCCGATCCGTGATGGTAATTTTTACGTAGTCGCCGACCGGCAACCAGATTTTACGGCGGGGATCACCAATAGCTTTACGTATAAGAACTTTAACCTGTCGTTTCTGCTGGACGTCCGGAAAGGCGGAGACGTTTTCAACGGCAACGAATTATATATGTACATCCGGGGATTGTCGAAACTTACCCTGGACCGTGAAACACCGCGGGTAATTGAAGGCGTACTCCGGGATGGCTTCGAAAACTCGGAGAACCCGACTGTCAATACGATCATGGTAACGCCCTATATACAAAATACCTATTACGTCGGTAGTTACTCCGAAGAAGATTTCATTGAAAGAGACGTACACTGGCTCCGGCTGCGGGACGTAACCTTAGCCTATAACTTGCCCCAGTCGCTGTTAGGACGGCAAAAAGCAGTGCAAACTGCCAGTATTTTTGTCACCGGTACGGATCTGTTTATGATTACGAATTATAAAGGGGCCGACCCCAGCGTCAGCGCATTGAATACGGCCACTGGCGGCGTAGGCGGTTATGGATATGATTACGGTTCCTTAGCGCTTCCCCGGGGAGTTAATATGGGGATCAGAATAGGGTTATAAGTAAAGGAACCGTGTAAAGTGGACAATGGTAAGTCGTAAAGCGCAGCAAGCAGCCATTTTACGCTAAGCTCTATTGTAGAATCAATTTCGTCTGGATTCTTAATTTAATTTTAAAAAGTTTATGAAGAAAATATTGTTAGGGATACTTATGTGCGTGGTGCTGCCCCTGAGCAGTTGTGATAAATACCTCGATATCAATAAAGACCCCGTTAATCCGCAGATTGCCCAGTCTTATGTTATTCTGCCCTCCATGTATGCCAATATGGCCCGGGCAGTCCAGTGGGATGGTCGCTATATTGGGCAATATATCCAGAATTGGGGCACCAATACCGGAGGTAATGTTTGGGAGGCTCACGGTTATCAGTTTACCGCTCTTGATCCTTTTTCAGAACATTTCCGGGCGCATTATTTTGGGATTGGTAGGAATATTGACCTGATCATTGCTGATGGGGAGCAAACCGGGCAATACAATTACGTGGGCGTAGCCAAAGCCATCCGGGCCTGGAGCTGGCAGGCGTCTACGGATCTCTATGGCCCGATGATTCTAAAGCAGGCCTTTAAAGAAAATCAGTTCGTATTTGACTACGACTCCCAGGAGGAGGTGTATGCTGAGGTGTTAAAACTGAGCAACGAGGCCATTGAAGCCCTGCAACGAACGGATGGCACGGGTACGCCGGCCAAACTGGCGCTGGGTGATCTGGTCTATAAGGGCGACTCCCAGAAGTGGATTAAGTTTACTTATGGCCTGATGGCCCGGAACCTCAACCACCTGTCCCGCAAACCGGACCGGTACCAGCCAGACCTGATTATTGAGTACTGCGATAAGTCGTTGGCCAGCAATGCCGACAATTTTAACATTCCCTTTAATGGGAGCAATACGTTGGATGCGAACTTCTATGGTCCGCTGCGGAATAACCTGACCAATTACCGGCAAAGTCAGTTTATCCTGAATTTACTCAATGGCGCCTCATTCGGAGATACGATCCCTGATCCGCGGTTAAGGAGAATGCTTACAGTATCTGCTGATGGCAACTACCGCGGCGTGCTGCCCTTCAGAGGAGATCCTAATTCAACTAGTACTAATACTAATACCAGGACCCGGATACCGAATTTATTCGGCGACAGTGTGGTAAACAATCCGGTGAACGGAGGCCGGTTTTTATTTACGGATAAAGCGCCACTCCCCATCATGACCCGAGCGGAGATTCTATTTATCAAAGCCGAAGCGGCCTTCCGGAAGGGAGACCAGGCTGTAGCCTATCAGGCGTACAAAGATGGCATCACGGCGCATATGGATCTGGTAAGTTCTCTATCGACCACCGCTATTACAGCAAATGAGAGAAACGCCTATTCTGCCAGACCTTCCGTAGCACAAAGTGCAGCCACGTTAACGCTGAGTGACATTATGATGCAGAAATACATTGCCCTTTGGGGGCACGGGTTCGGGGAGACCTGGACTGATATGCGCCGGATTGGCAATAATGGCATTTTTACGGGGTATGATCCTACTATTTACAAAGGGTTTGCCTTGCCTACTACTCTTTTTACGGATAATAATGGTAAACCGGCTTACCGGGTGCGTCCCCGTTACAACTCAGAATTCGTATGGAACCAGAAAGCGTACTATGAAGTTGGCGGCGATAAACCCTATTACCACACGATTGAACCTTGGTTCCTGGAACCCCTGGCACAGTGAACTCTAAGTACTTGAGCAAGATCAGTTTAAACTGTTCTCTTTAAATTATTCAAAATAAGTTGATAGCTAACCCATGAAAAGATATTATATATACGTATGCTGCATGGCCCTGCTCTTAGGCGCCTGCGAAGAAGACCCGTTTGTAGAGACAACTAAGTACAAAGTACCAGACCCGGCTACCACCACCTTCGTAAAATTCATAAATACGGCTCCCAGAAGCCCGAGCTTGGCTTTTTACGTAGATGGGGTGAAAGTAACCGGTGGTTCTTCCACCAATGGCAAGGAAGCTGGCCTCAACTATGCTTCTATATTCCCCGGCGAATATTCGGCTTTACCGCCTACCAGCGGCACTCTGGAGGCCAAAATTATTTCCAGTGATGCGGCCAATCCGGGACTATCCCTGTATGAAGGAGCCGTACAATTTGAGGCGGGGAAAAATTATACGGTTTTTGCCGTAGATGAATATAGTGCTGCTACCAAAAAGATATCCACGCTGATATTGGAAGACCAGCTTCCGCAGCGGGATACTGCGGTGGCCATGGTTCGTTTTATCAACTTATCACCCGATGCGGGACCCGTAACCATTACCCAGGAAAACGGCCCGGTGATGGCTGATAAATTGGCGTACAAATCGGTAACTTCCTTTATGGCCGTACCTGCTCCGGCTACTACCAAACTGATATTTACTGATTCAGAAGGAAAATCCATTGGTAGCATTACTGGAGCTGGTAAGTGAAGGATCTATACTGTTGCCTTACTTGGTTTAAAAGGAGTAACCCGAACGGGTGGTTTATCTCCGGGTTACTATTACATGAATTAATTGCATATTCATAGATCTAACCCGACAGTTCGGGGTTTTTTTTTTTTATTCTTATCGCCGGGGGCATCTTCCGGGCCATCTACGTACAATCCGGAAAAAACTATTTTTTTTTTTTTTAATGGGGAGGAAGCGTAGTATGGTCATTGCAGTGCCAAAATATAAATTAGACGAGTACATAAGTGTAAGAAAGAGCTCAATAAACACGCTGAACAAGTACGGGATGCGGTTGACCGGTACGAATACGTGCCCAAACATAACTGCTTGTTTGTAATCCTGTCCTTGCTGGAAAAGCACTGGATTCCCTATGGAATCCACGCGGAAAATGACTGGCGGCTACCCCATCGGGGCGGCCGAAAGCGAATCCGGATGTCACCCGGGGGCCGGGTAAATAAACTAATTAGGAAGTAAGCGAAAAAAAACTTTATATCCGGCCATATAAGGTAACTTTCGGGCATTACGTAACAATAAGACAACAATGCAAAAAGGAACAGTAAAGTTTTTTAATGATTCGAAGGGATTCGGATTTATCAAATCCACCACTTCGAATGAGGATATTTTTGTACACGTTTCCAGGCTTGATTGATGAGATCAGAGAAAATGATGAAGTGAGCTTTGAAGTGGAACAAGGAAGAAAAGGTTTGAATGCGGTCAATGTAAGAATCGCTTAACATATTCAAATAAAATATTTCCTCTAAAAGCCCTTGTGTAGCAGGGGCTTTTTTCTTGTGTCATCCGTGCAGGACGGGTATAATACCATACCAGCCGGGAAATATGCAACAATACCCTAACAATCTACTCTATGAATACAGCTGTCATTGGTTCGAGAAGTTTTCAGGATTATTCTTTTCTGAAGGATATCCTTGAAGGATACCAGATTACCCAGATTATTTCCGGCGGAGCCTATTGGCGCCGACCAGCATGCCCGTGAGTATGCGGGAAAAGACTTACCAGTCCGTATATTCCTGCCTGATTACGCCCGGTTTGGAAAAGGGATCTTTTTTGCCAGTAATTATTCCGTGATTGATGCCGCTGACCAAGTGGTTGCTTTCTGGGATCAGAAAAGCCCCGGAACGGCGCATTCTATCCGGTATGCCCAGAAGCAGGGCAAAAAAGTCTCAATCATTCCGTTTGGGGAATAGGAAACACCATTTCTATTAGGCATTTATATACCGTTAGCCCGCTTCTTGTGAGCGCTCTTTTCAAACCTCATGGCCTTGTTACGTCAATACCATTGAGCCGGTATGGCCGGGTAGGTTTATTGCTACCGCCTCCTTATTGCCAGCCATTCATCAAATTTTTCCCATAAAAAACGGATTCTTGTATCTCATTTCAGGTTAGTACGTAAGTATGTTTTATCAAACCGCTAACCTATGGGTACAAAAATCGTGTCATTGAGAAAGAAGTCCTGGACCGGATGGTGGACCTCCGGTCAGAGCTTATCATTCTTGCGGAGCAGGTGAATGAAACCGGAGGGGAGTATGCGTATGTTCCCCTGCCTGCCTATACTGAGACTTTCACCACGCTCCTGGATAGAAAGCAGGTTCCGTACTATATTGCTGCCTCTACAGTGTAGTAGACTTGAGAGATAAGGAGGTATCATTGCCGCTGCTTGAATGGACGTGATAATTCGTGTTCTTTTAGTGGTTCAGGTACTGGAAAGAACCGGATAAGGGTTCAAGTAACCAAGAAGTCTTTTTCGGGGCCGTGCATGAAACGAATCCAGCCGGTACGGACGGAAATATTTTTTTCAATGTGATTTTTTCAGGTCTAAAAGGATCGGTAAGAGGCTAACGTATTGCCTCCGTGGGTAGGAATCGTCTCTGAGGTGCTTCGATAATAAACTTGACTCGTGTACACCCCATCCTTTTACCCGAAAGTCAGGTAACTTCTCAAAATACCTGGGTACTTCCGTCCCATTAAGCCACCCTTCCTGCGCTTTTCCCTAAATTTGGTGCGATGCCCCGGTATCATTTACTATTCTGCTTCACCCCGGCCGATTCTTGCTTACAGTAACGGAATGAAAGACCGCGCCCAACTTAACAAAGTCACCGCCGCCGGCTTAATGGTGGCCTTAGGCATTATTTACGGAGACATTGGTACCTCGCCCTTGTACGTGATGAAGGCCATCATCGGGGAAGGCAAACCGATTCGGGAAATCCTCGTAATGGGAGGCCTTTCCTGCGTTTTCTGGACTTTAACCCTTCAGACTACCCTCAAGTACGTAATCTTAACCCTGCGTGCCGATAATAATGGCGAGGGAGGAATTTTCGCCCTCTATGCACTGGTTCACCGGAATGCCAAATGGCTTTACATCCCGGCCATGATCGGGGGCAGTACGCTACTGGCTGACGGCATTATTACCCCTCCCATTTCGGTAGCCTCGGCCATTGAGGGATTACGCATCATCGATCCTGATATCCAGACCATTCCTATTATCCTGGCTATTCTTACCGGCTTATTCATCCTGCAGGGATTCGGGACCAAAATTGTCGGCCGCTTGTTTGGCCCGGTAATGCTGCTGTGGTTTTCAATGCTGGCCGTGCTGGGTATGTTGTTAATCGTGCAGTATCCTCAGGTAGTAGCCGCATTGAATCCTTATTATGGGTATCAGTTACTGACTCAGTACCCGGAAGGCTTCTGGCTGCTGGGAGCGGTATTTCTGTGCACAACGGGGGCCGAAGCTTTGTACTCGGACTTGGGGCATTGCGGACGTAATAATATCCGGGTGAGCTGGGTTTTTGTCAAGACGTGCCTGATCTTGAATTATCTGGGTCAGGGCGCCTGGCTGCTTTCCCAGACGGGTAAGTCTCTAACCCAAAATCCCTTTTATGGCATTATGCCAGAATGGTTTTTAGAGATCGGCATTGCCATTGCCACCCTGGCCGCCATTATTGCCAGCCAGGCGCTGATCAGTGGTTCTTTTACCCTCATCAGTGAGGCCATCCGCTTAAACTTCTGGCCCCGGGTAACCATCAATTATCCTACTGAGATACGGGGACAGCTCTACGTACCCGCCATCAACTGGCTATTGTGGATTGGCTGCGTAGGCGTAGTGCTCTATTTTAAAGAATCGGCTAACATGGAAGCGGCCTATGGACTGGCTATTACCGTTACCATGCTCATTACCACGGTGTTGCTTGGTTACTATCTGTATAGCCGGAAGTTTCCGGTCTGGGTAGTAGGTTTGTTTTTAATCGTCTATTTTACCGTTGAAGGGTCATTTCTGGTAGCCAATCTGGAAAAATTCCCGCATGGCGGCTGGGTGAGTGTGGCTATTGGGTTAGTGCTTTCGCTGGTCATGTACACCTGGATTACGGCCTCCCGGATCAAGAGCCGCATGGTGGACTACGTACCGCTGCCCGATCAGATCCTTGCGCTTCAGGAATTAAGTACGGATACGAGCATTCCTAAATACGCTACCCACCTCGTTTTCCTGACGGAAGCTTCCGGCAAGCAACACGTAGAGAAAAATGCCATTGACTCAATCTTTTTGCGGGGACCCAAAAGAGCCGACATCTACTGGTTTATTCACGTGGAAACTTTGGACGACCCTTATACCACCGAATATAAAGTAAACGTGCTGGCTCCCGAAGACGTCATCAAAATTACCTTCCGGCTGGGATTCCGGGTAGAGCCCCGGATCAATCTATTCTTCCGTCAGGTACTCGAAGAAATGGTACAGCAGAAAGAGGTGGATATTACCAGCCGCTACGAGTCGTTGCACCGCCAGCAGATTACCGGTGACTTTCAGTTTATTATTTTCGAATCGTTTCTTTCTTACGAAAATGACCTTCCCTTCTTTGAGCGGGTGGTCATGAAGGGATACTTTTTCCTAAAACGATTCACGCCGGCCAAAACCAGCTGGTTCCGGTTAGAGAGTAATAATATCCGCCTGGAAAAGATGCCGCTGGTCATTCAACCGGCCGAAAAGATTAAATTGGTGCGGGTCCCGGAGACAGAATCCGCTCATACTGCCGTTAAAAAGCCCGCTGCTGCTTCCTGATGCGGAGGCGTATGATTTGCATTGCGGGCAGTAGGCCTAAAAAATCAATAAACGGGCAAAAGGATGGACTAGGGATGTTATGGAGCGGTTACATTCCTACCCTTGAACCCCCTTTAGTATCTTACCTGTGATGAAAAAACTGTTTACGGCGGCCCTTGTCCTGGCTACCAGCCTGAATGCCTTTGCCCAAACCGGCATAGATTCTACCCAAACGCCCAAACTTACTTTCGGCGCTTTTGCCGATGTGTACTACCTGTACGATTTCAACCAACCGGCGGAACGGGAACGTCCCGGTTTTATCTACGCCCACAGCCGCCACAATGAAATCACCCTCAACAATGCTGTTCTCTCGGCTGCTTATACTGCCGACCGGGTCCGGGGAAATTTGGGCCTGCACACGGGAACCTACGTACAGCGCAACTACGCCGCTGAGACGCTTAATGGCTCCGAAGTACTTAAATTTATCTACCAGGCCAATGCCGGGGTACGCTTAGCCAAGGGCTTGTGGCTGGATGCCGGTATTCTACCTTCGCACATTGGCTACGAATCAGCCTTGTCGATTGACAATTCTACCCTGACCCGAAGCATGATGGCTGATAACACGCCCTATTACGAAACCGGGGCCAAGCTTACCTGGGACCTCAGTGATAAACTAACCGTCTCGGGCCTGGTGCTCAACGGCTGGCAGCGCATTGTGGAAACGGATGACAACAAAGCCCTGGGTACGCAGATCCAGTACAAACCGGTCGCCAGCGTGCTGCTTAATTCGAGTACGTTTTTTGGTAAGGAGGGCGCCAACCGCTACTTCCACAACTTCTACGGCGTGTTTGACCTGATTGACAAAGTAACGATTATGGCCGCTTTCGACATTGGCTGGCAGGAGCAATTACGTGCCAACGGCGAAAGGGATGGTTTTGACACCTGGTACAACCCGAACCTCATTGTACGGTTCAAACCCACCGATAAATTTGCCATAGCGGGCCGGGTGGAATACTACCACGACCCCAACAATCTCATCATTCCGGCCACGGATGTAGGCGGTGGGAATACGGTTGGGGGTTTTCAGACCTGGGCACCTTCACTGAACATGGATTACTTCCCCCTTTCGAATGTAGCCCTGCGGCTGGAGGGAAAACTTTATTCGGCCAGCAACGGCGTATTTATCCAGGAAGGCAGGCCCGTTAAAACCAGCGGACTGGTAGCTGCTTCCCTGGCGTTTAAATTCTGAACCATAACGTACGGAGGGTAGCGTCAAATTATTATTTCACCACTAAGTCAATAATTTCCAGCCTAATGCCTTCGGTTGTTCATCCCTTATGACCCCCATTTTTTCGGGGTGGCGTGGGTGTTCCGGTGGGCGCCTTCCTTGTAAAAGTGGTCGTAAAACTCCAGGTCAAGGTGGTGTGCCTGCAGATAGGTCAGGCAGTAAACCGCCGGAATAGTAGCCGGGTTCTTCCGTCATACTCAAACTCATGCAGGAAGATTCGGAAAGCCGCCGGGAGTGGATGCTGAACCGCTTTGCATTTGCCGCCCGAAAACATACCCGAAACAGTACCTATCAACTCTGGACGCATGAGAATCATGCTGTTATTCTTACTACTCCGGTATTTACCCAACAAAAGCTGAATTACATTCACTTGAATCCGGTAAGGGCTGGGCTAGTAGAAAAGTCTGAAGATTATTTGTACTCTTCTGCCCGGAATTATGCTGGGTTACGAGGTTTGATTGAAATAGATTTTGTATAATTCTCAATTGCAGTAAGGATGGCAGCTTTGAAATGCTTTCGCATTTCGCCGGACTAAGTCCGGCACTTCAGCCATTGTAGTCTGAAGACTACAATGAACGAGTCAAACCCCTCTTCATCCGGCCACTCACTTTTCCTTCCTGATTTTTTACTTACGGATGGTGTAGTAGCAATTCTGGATGTCATGGGCCAGCCGGTGAATGGCTACGTCCGTGAACCCGGCGGTCTGGAGCATCTGCAAAGCCTTTTCAGTGCCCCACATCGTACCCCAGGCCCATGCCGCCGCTGGCCAGCGAAACCGCCATGCAGTGCATGGTGGAGACCGTGTATAAAAGAGTGCCCAGCGGGTGATTCAGGTTATTGACTACGTTGGAGGAGCTGTCAATGTCCTGCATCAGGAAATAGCCTCCTTGGTTCAAGGCTTTGTAAATGCCGGCTAGTACATTATCAGGACGGGCCTGGGAATCACTTCCTTCGTGCTGTTGGGACCTAGAGCTCCTAAAGTCAAGCAGCTTCGCCAGGTGGTGGCCTTTCGTTTCAAACCCGAAGTTACCTTGGAACAGATGCAGCAAGTGACACGGGAGTTCGGGCCCTCCCCGGAAAGTCCCTCAGATCCTGGCCTTCGAGGGGGACCCGACGTATCCTTCCAACAAAAGAGCGGCAAATTCACCCACTGCTTTAAGGTCACTGTCAAAAACGAACAGGAGCTTACCCTATATGGAGAGCATCCGGATCATAAAGCCTTCAGTCGATTGGTCGATCCGATGCTAGCCGAAGTAATGGTGGTAGATTACTGGACTGAGTAGGCACTTCCCAGGCAAACGTAGCTTTCTGCCACCCTCCCTTCTCTTCAATCCAACCTTTTTAGTTACGGTTTTAGGGGATTGAATCGGCTCTTTTCTCACCCGCCATTTTTAGGCACGAACTCCAAATCCGACCCTGTTAGCCACCATTGCCCGCAAAGAAGGCACGTACTTAGCGCAAGTAAAAGCTAATCAGGCTGCCTTGTTAGCCGAGTGTGAACACCTCCGGCAGCATCTGCCGGGAAAGTATCAACGAGAACGCTTAGATAAAGGCCATGGAAGAGCCGAAAAGCGTCGGGCTAGAGTCTATGAACTAAAAGCAGACTGGCTCGATAAGCGCTGGAAAGATACTCATATTGCGTCTTTGATTGTCATTGACCGGGAGCGTTTACGCATTAAAGACAAAGCCAGCAAAGCGCCTTTTTCATCAGTAACTTGCCCTTCGCAATCGGCCAAGACTTTATTTGATGGCGTGCGCAATCATTGGTCGGTAGAAGCTGATAACTACAGCAGAGATGGTACCCTGGGAGCAGATAAAATCCGCTGTAAAGACGCTACCCGAAGCAGAATGATCGCTTCGGTGATTAATACCGCCTTGAACTTAATGCGAAAACAGGATAAAAAAGGAAAGCCTTTCGAGAGGTCCTTAACTTTTGTAAACAAACTGCTTTTGCCTGTTTCTCAACTTCTTAGATTTTTATGAAATCGCCCAGTGAGACGATATTAGTTAGGCAATTTATGGCTAAATTTTCCGTAAAACCACGTACCTGCAATAGCACTTACTAGCGTAACTAGTATGACTGAAGAACCAGTGCCGATCTGAGCAAAAAGAGGTCCTGGACAAGCGCCTGTGATGGCCCAGCCTAATCCAAAGATAAACCCTCCAATGATCTGGCCTTTCCGGAATTCTTTATTAGGTAGCATTACTTTCTCTCCACTTATTGTTTTGATATTTAAATATTTGATGATCTGTACAGATATAATACCCACCATGATGGCTGAGCTAATCACCCCATACATAAAAAAAGATTGTAATCGGAACATTTCCTGTATTCTAAACCAAGAGATAATTTCTGCTTTTACAAATACTATCCCAAACAGTATTCCAACTAGCAAATACTTTAGCAGTCCTTTAGAACTTTCTCCCCATTTTTTTTCTATAAAAGCTTCGCCTAGTACCGGATTTGCAGTTATTATTTTGTCATTATTCATTTTGATTTTCTATTTTTTAGAACGAAAGTACTTTCACTACTTATAATCACATTAGCCATGCCATGAAGTAAGGCATCAGTAGGTGAATCATTGTAAAGCCACCTACCATAAATGAAATAGTGGCAATGAACGAAGGCCACTGTAGGGTACTTAATCCCATAATGGCATGCCCACTCGTACAGCCACCGGCATAACGAGTACCAAAGCCGATAAGTAATCCACCCACCACAAAGAATACTAATCCTTTACCTGTAAATAGGTTTTGCCAGTTAAATATTTCTACAGGCAACAATTGTGTAAAATCATTTATCCCCAAAACTTTGAGGTCTGCCTGTGTAGACGCTGCAACAGTAATTGCCACTGGATTGGCCATAAAGGAAGAAGCGATAAAACCTCCTAATAATATACCTGCAACAAACACCAGGTTCCACATTTCTTTGCGCCAGTTGTATTTGAAGAAAGGTATATTGGCTGGTATACAAGCGGCACAAATGTGCCGCAAGGATGAAGAGATACCAAAAGACTTATTGCCCAGGATCAACAGTACAGGCACAGTTAGTCCGATTAGTGGCCCGGCCACGTACCAAGGCCAGGGCTGCCGGATGATTTCTATTATTTCTTTCATACCAGCCTTTGAGGTTTACTTAGTTGTCCAGGCCATTTTGGCAAGCCGCCCTGTAGGTTAAATACCCGAGTGAATCCCTTATTAGCCATAAAGATGCATGCAATCGTGCTGCGCTTTCCACTCTGGCAGTAGACAAAGTACGATTTGGACCGATCCAGTTCATCCAGCTTTTGACTAAAGGAAGTAGCTATCACATCCAGCTGGATGGCTCCCGGAAGGCAACCCTGCCGGAATTCATCCAAAGTACGCACATCTAGAATAAAGGCATCTTCCTTTTTCAATATTTGTTGCTCAAAATCGAATCCCGAGAGTTGTTCGTATCTTTTTTTTCTTTTCAAAAATCCAAACATAGGTAGTGGAGCGTTTATTTGTTTACTGATTCTTTTTTAATGTTGATGGACATATATAATCCGTTGTGGACACATTGGTAGCAGATAGGGCTTTAAAACCTCCTTCAATTTCAATCAGCTTATCCCAGCCTCTGGATTTAAGTATAGAGGCAGCAATCATAGAGCGATAACCACTGCCGCAGTACAGGTATATAGGCTCATCTTTCGGCATTTCCAGCATGCGGGCATTGAGTTCATGCAATGGTAGATTAGTGGCACCTTCGATATGCATCGTACTGAATTCGCTCTCTTTTCGTACATCGAACACCCGCAGCTTTTCTCCTTGATAACGTCTGGCAAACTCAACGGCAGGAATTGACTCCACGCTATCTATTTGTTTATCCGCTTTTTGCCAGGTTTCAATGCCTCCCTCTAAATACCCTAAGCTATGGTCATAGCCCACCCGTGCCAGTCGGGTTACTACTTCTACTTCACGGCCAGGCTCTGTAATGAGCAGGATAGGTTGGCTCACACTAGGGAGTAAGCTACCCACCCAAGGCGCAAAACCACCATCAATGCCGATGTTGATAGCGTTGGGAATAAATCCCTTGGCAAAGATCTGGGGAGGGCGTGTATCTAGTACCACTGCACCCATCGTGTTGGCCATCGCCTCAAACGCTTTCGTGGAGAGCGCCCGGAGCCCTGTATTAAGCACTTGCTCAAGGCTTGGGTAGCCTTCTTTATTCATTTTTACATTTTCTGGAAAGTAGGCAGGTGGGGGTAGCAACCCATGGGTCACTTCCTTAATAAATTCTTCCCTGAGTCATAGTTGCCCTTAGGGCATAGTTGCTGCTTTTCTGGTTTCCCAGTGTATCTACTGTTTTTTTCATTATGTTTTCCACCAGGCTGAACCCGCTCCATGGCCTGGATACACAATTACCTCATCAGGTAAAGTCATTATTTTAGTGCGTAGTGAGTCATAAAGCATAGAGGCTAGTTTTTCCTGAGTTAGATAGGCAACTTTCTGAGCCAAGTCAGGCCTGCCTACCTCTCCCAAAAACAAGGTGTCTCCACTAAAGATGGCATAGTCTTTTCCTTGCTCATCCCGTAGCAGGTAGGTAGTCGATTCCAGGGTATGACCAGGTGTATGAAGTACCTTTATACTTACTTTGCCTACTTGCATCTCCTCTCCATCTTTGGCCAAGTAAAATCCAAAAGTAGGATTGGCCTGGGGCCATACACAATCTGGGCGCCAGTTTTAGCAGCTAAATCAGGTGTCCGGAAACAAAGTCTGCATGAAAGTGGGTTTCCAGCACGTATTTAATTTAACCGTCATTTTCAGCTTTCTCTATGTAAGGGTCTACTTCGCGAAGCGGAGTCAATAATGACCGCCTCTCCTTCCGATTGGATGTAGTACGCCCCTTGGGCGAGGCATCCAGTATATATTTGTTCTATTTTCATTAGTTGGTGTTATTTTCTTATTCATGTAAAGCTCGGCTTTGTTTTTGTTCTTACTTGAGTGAGCTAAATCTCATTAGCATTTATTTTATAACCATACCTGGTGTACAATAATCAAAACTCCTATCGAGAGAACAAACCAGCCAAAATCTTTTTCAACTTTTCTCCTTGTATATATAATGGGAGAGGTATCCACCTAGCAAGATGCCTGCTACGGCAATAAGGGCGATGAGCAGCAGAAACGAAAAATCCATCACCCGGCCTGTTGCTATATCAGCTATAAAACCAATCAGGGAATTAGTTGCAATAACAAGCAGGAACTTCCCACCGCCTTTTTCATGGGTAAACCAGCAAAGGAGATAAGTGCGGGAATAATTAAAAATCCACCTCCGGCTCCTACTAGTCCGGTAATTAGGCCTACTGCTGTTCCTATCAAGGCTATTAAAAGATATTTTCCAATGAATGTATATGCTTTCCTTACCCCTTTCTGTCGTACACGAATCATGTTGATGGAAGCAGTGAGCATCAGAAGGGCAAAAAGTAGCATAAGGGCCATGTCCCGTGTGATAGATACGCCACCAATGATTGCCAGCTCGTGAGGAATCATTGGCAGCCAATCCATCTTCGGGTCACGAATACACCCAGTAAAGAGGGCATGGCAAAAATTGTCGTTGCCTTCAGGTCAATCGGGGAATGATAGCTGTTGAGGATCCCACCCACCAAGCAGTAATGCCTACAATAAACAAGGAATAAGCCGTAGCTAGTGTAGGCTCGATGTGAAATAGGTATACCATCACCGGAATAGTCAAAATTGAGCCGCCACTGCCTACCAATCCCAGGGAAATCCCAATCATTGCAGAAGCTAGGTAGCCAAGAATCTCCATAGGTGTTTATTTTTACCAAAGGTCGGGCTTCTGTACTAAATTATTGGTGACTCAAGTCACAGGGACTTTATAATTTCAGATTGGTAATCAGGTGGCGGGAAAGAGCAATTCTTTGTTGGGTTTCCAATTTATTCAAAAGTCGTGTAATTACTTCGCGGGAAGAATTCAAGTCGTTAGCAATTTGCTGATGAGTAATGGGAATGCTATTCTTTCCAAATTGATTAAATTGCTTTTTTAGATAGAATTCCAACTTCTCATCCATAGAATGAAAAGCAATTTGGTCTATCATTTGAAGCAAATCTTCATAGCGGGAACGGTAGGTATCGAGCACAAAATAATACCAGTTGCGGTAGTTTTTCATCAAGCTGTCCATGTGCTGTAGTGGAATGGCAAATGCTTTCACATGCGTCACGGTAATGGCTTTAACCTCGCTGGCTTCATTTTTGGCTGCACTAATCATTGAAAGGGCACAGGCACTACCACCTGATAAATAATAAAGAAAAAACTCTTCTCCTTCCAATCCCTGTCGATAGAGCTTGATGGTTCCTGCCAGCATCAACAGAGAATGCTTGAAATACTGACCGGTCCGCATCAGGACTTCTCCTTCCTCAAACTCAACAATATGACCAATTCTGAGCAGCTCATCCATTAAACCCTGATCAAATTGAGGAAAAAGTTCTTGAAGTTTCATTGTACTATGGGTAAGGGCGGAAGTATATACAGGCACTTATGCTACGTTAATTTAACACCTATTGATGCGACAATAAAAAGGGGGTCCTAAAAAGTAGGACCCCCTTTTTTTACTTGCTAATTAGTTTGTCTCTTTCTTAATGTCTTGATTCCAAAAGGCAGATAAAGCGGACAAGAGCTAATAAAGCTAGTTAAAATAAAAATCCCCGATAAAACAAGTAAAACGATGGCCAATGTACCAGAGATTACCTTGCCAAGGTATAAAGCAATAATTATAACAGAAATTAAAATCCGGATAATTCTGTCGGCAGTGCCCATATTTTTTTTCATAACTGTCTATTTTTTGATGAAAGGTAGATAAGGTTTTAATTAATGTCTGTGACTTCTATCACATAAACGGGCTCTTTTTGCTTATTAAGACTTTTGCGAAGACCCAATTGCGTCCTCTTGAAGAAAGTCCTAAAAATAACATTTTTACTCAGGCGCTACCCGCAGTTGGGCAATTTTTTAATCGCCCAACTGCACCAGATAAATTATAGCTAGTGTTACCCTAAAAACAATACGCGGCGCTACTCATTCGTGCGCAATAAGTCCAGGTCCGGCTGGGCGTATTTAAGCATTTTAAAGTACATATCCGTTTTGGTCTGGTAGACGCCTTCTATTTTGGAAATCCGCTCATTGATGACTTGCAGCAAATGGTTGTTGGCCCGGCATATCACATCCACCTCCAAACCAAAGTCTCCGGAAGTAATCGCCAGAAGGCTGACTTCCCGGAGTCCTTGTAGCTGACTGGCTACCTGTTCAATGAGATTGGCCGGACGGAAATTTTTATGTGGGCGTAGGCATGGAAATCAACTTTTTCCGGATTCACCCGGCCGACTAGCCGACTATTTGAATCGTTTTGTCCTCAATCAATTTGCGGGTCCGGATGGTACTCACTGAGTGAGGCCCGTAATTTTTCGGCCATAACGGTGAAGGAGGCCCGGCCATCTTGCTGTAACTGGACCAGGATGGCAAAATCAAGTTCATCCAGAGATGCATTATGTACATGAGCGGTGAGGGGTGGCTCCATCAGGTGGATTGCATTTAAAAGCACAATAAATCGACCTATTTTCCTTGAATAAGTACTTCGACAAATTTAGCTTAGGCTATTCCGAAATTAGTTTAGGTTATTTTGACTGTTCAGGATGACTTTGTGCATAAATTAGTTTAGAAACTGTTTTAAAAGGGATTAAAGGCGGTTCAACATAAGTGGTAGCATAGCCAGATAGACCATTGATTGGCTATTTCTTCTGGTTTTTTCGTAGTCCTTGTTTAGCCGTCTAGCATTAAGAATCCAAGCGAAAGTACGTTCAACTACCCATCTTCTGGGCAGTAGCTTGAAGCCCTTCTCATCATCGGTTCTCAAGACTACCTGCCAGGTCCAGTTCCATAGCTTTTCCACGTATTGGAGCAATTCTTCTCCCCGGTAGCCTCCATCTACCCAGACTAACTTAATCTGCTGGCAGAGTTGGCGTAGATGGAGATTCATTTTGATATAACGCAACAGTTGCATGGCTCCTTTCTTTTCGGAAATACTGGCCGCACAAATCCACACAGCCAACAGTAGACCTTGACTGTCGGTGAGAATAAAGCGTTTTCTGCCTTTGACTAGTTTGCCCTTGTCAAATCCCCGGTGCTCTCCCCCGCAAGCAGTGGTTTTGGCGCTTTGGGAATCCCGAGCAAGCGGCGGCACTGGGCGTGGGATTTCTTTCATCTTTTGCCTGACTTTCCTGACCAAAAATGAATGAATCTCCTGCCATAACCCACTCTGGCTCCAACGGTTAAAGTAGCCATAAACCGTAGACCAGTGGGGCAAATCATCGGCATACTCCGCCAACTACAGCCCGTTTTCACTACATACATAATGCCATTGATGACCTCCCTACTTGAGGTCAGTCCTGCCTCGGCCCACCTGCTTTGGTGACTGTGCTTGCGGCAAATAGGGCTTTAACTTTTTCCATCCAAATTTCTCACTGATGTCACTTGGATATGGCCTGCGTTTTACTTTCACTTTGAGTAGTACTCATCGTGGATTTGTCTGTTTGTTAACGCTACAAACTTATCCACTTTGAGTACTTCCTTTTAGCCCCTATCGGTTTTAAAACAGCTTCTTAGACTATCTTACAGTAACTTATTGATTACCAGCATATATTCATTTGATACCCTAAACTAATTATGGTGAACTACTTATTATTAAGTGTCTATCCGAAAAACCTAAAAGGATCGGCAAGAGTACAATTTTTCCAAACAATATGGGCACAAGCCAAGTGGAGAAAGGCTAAATAATTATCCACTTTCTTTTCCCAGCGGATTAGAATGCGTCTAAAGCGGTTCATCCAACTATGGGTTCTTTCGCAGACCCATCTTCTGGCTCTGTAACCGGGCGTTTTGAGTTCTTTTTGTTCTTCTCCTCGAGCTTTGATATGATCTGTTAGAAAAATAAAGGATAACCGAACGAATGTCTACATAATCATACCTTTGTCAGCGAAGTGCAATGGGTTTTCTTCATCCGGCAAGGGAGTAAGAAGGGGCATACTATCCAGCAAAGGTTCTACTTGTTTTTTATCGTGTACATTGGCTCCCGTTACGGTTAGGGCAATGGGTAAGCCATGGGCTTCGGTGATAATATGTCTTTTCGTGCCGCCTTTTCCTCGATCCGTGGGATTGGCTCAAACGGATTCTCCCTAGTGGCGCTTTACTGGAAGCCGAATCGATACTTTGCCACTCCCAGTCTAACTGGCCTTCCACCTGGTTCTGCATCAACCCTAAGTGCCATAACTCTTCGATGCTCACTGCCTTGACCCACTCCCTGATAGCGGTCATGGGCAGAGAAACCGCACCAAGTTGACTAGGAAGGGCCTTCCACTGAATGCCCGTTCTTAACACGTAGAACATGGCATTGAATAGTTGTTGGGCATCCCCTCTAGGGCGGCTTCTCCTTTGGGTTTAGGTTTTTCGACGGGCAGTAGTGGTTCGTCACTTCCTTCATAGTTGGGTTGGCAAATATGCTTTGTTTATGCTACTTTTCGGGTTCCGAACGCTTCATGGAGAGAGATATTTTGTTGGAGTCGTGTCTTGCAAAATTACTGCTCTCCTGAGGTTTTCGGATAGACACTAAATAACCGAGTGAATGTCACCGTAATCTTTTCAGAAAAAGAATCAATTAGTATAAAAACAATTCAACATAGGGTAATTTCATTAATGCATCCGCTATCCGCTATCCGACATCAATATTCCTGCTATCACAGCACCGAAAACGATGCCCGACAAACCAAAATTAAAACTATTTGATCTTACCATGATTGTAGTGGGGCTGGTCATTGGCATGGGCATCTTTCGTACGGCGGCCACCGCTGCCAACGCCGCCATTACTCCCGGAATATTTTTTAGTGCCTGGGTCGCCGGTGGTATCATAGCTTTGTGCGGGGCGCTGACCTACGCCGAAATCGGCTCCGTTTTCCGGTCATCGGCAGGTATTATAAAATATTTGCGGCGTGTTACCACCCCTCCGTAGCCTTTGCCATTAACTGCATTATTCTCATATCCAACGCGGCTTCTATGGCCGGTGTCGCCCTGATTGGCAGCGAATATTTAAGTGAGGTAATCTTTGCCACCGATCCACCGCCCCTGATGAAAGCAGGTATTGGCATGGCCGCTATTGCCTCTTTTTACAGCGTGAACCTGCTCGGACTGCGCATGAGCTCCAAAACGCAGAATGTACTGATGATTATTAAAATCGATGATTATGCTGCTCATCAGTTCTATTTAGTCAACCATCCGCCGGAAGCAGTTGCGGTGGTTTCTGCACACACTTGGTCTGGATTACGTAAAATCCTTTGGCGTAGCCCTGGTAGGGTTTCTTTTACCTACGGCGGTTACCAGCAAACCATCAATTTTGGCGGAGAAGTACATAATTCCACCCGCACCATTCCCAGGGGTATCTCCATCGGTATTTTAATCATCATCGTCCTGTACCTGGCGGTCAGCTATGCCTATTACCATGCCATTGGTTTTGACCAGTTAAAAACATCCAAAGGAATTGCGGCCTGGTAGCCGAACAACTATTTGGCCCCAATGGCCGCTGGTATTTTTCGGTACTGCTTTTTCTGGCCGTGCTGGCTTACGTCAATGTCCTGCTGCTGAGCAACCCGCGGGTCATGTTTGCGATGAGTGAGGACGGAATACTCCCGGCGGCTTTAAAAAGCGGGACGAAAAAAGGGATGTACTTACCGTGAGCTTAACTGCTTTTGCGGCCATTGGTATCGTAGTGCTCTTTTTTGCCGAAACCTTTGACCGCATTTTAGGTTTTACCATTTTTCTGATTCCATTGGTATGGCCACTTCCGCAGCTACCATTTTTATTTTGCGTAAGCGTACCCGGCACCTGGATGGCACGGGTATTTACCAAATGAAATTATACCCCTGGCTGCCACTGATATTTATTGCAGCTTACGTATTTGTAGGAATCAGCATCTGGATCAATACCCCGGAACTGGCCTGGACCGGTCTGGCCGTATTTGCCCTGTTTCTGCTGATTTATTTTTATTACCCGATTCAAATCCAAAAAGTTGTATGCCGATTCCTGAACACCTTTCGCACATTATCAATGAACTCGGAGAGGACCGGGAACACTATTTCAATGCCGTGGCCCTGCCCATTGTACAAACCAGCAATTTCGCTTTTAAAACGGTAAGCGATTTGCAAAAGGTATTTGAAGATGAATACAGCGATTATCTGTATAGCCGGGGCTTACACCCTACGGGTGATATCTTGCGAAAAAAATGGCGGCTCTCGACGAGGCTGAAGATTGCCTGCTATTCAACAGCGGCGCTTCGCCATTTTTGCCGCCGTGCTTTCCTGCGTCCAATCCGGTGACCACCTTATTTCCGTCCGTAAACCGTATACCTGGGCGCAGAAAATGTTTGATACGGTGCTGTCCCGCTTCGGGGTAACTACCACCTACGTGGACGGGAGAAATATTGAAAATTTCGAACGGGCCCTGAAGCCCAATACCAAACTGATTTATCTGGAGTCGCCTAATTCGTGGGATTTTGCTTTGCAGGATTTAGGTGCGGTAGCCCAGTTGGCTCAGTCAAAAACATCCTGACGATTTGCGATAACAGCTACTGTACGCCTTTGTACCAAAAGCCCATCAAGCATGGGATTGATCTGGTGCTTCAGTCGGCTACAAATACATTGGTGGGCACAGTGATGTAGTGGCGGGCATCCTTACGGGTAAGCAAGCGGCGATGAAAAAGATTTTCGACAGTGAACTGCTGAATATGGGTAACGGCATTACTCCCTTTCATGCCTGGCTGTTAATCCGGGGTTTACGAACCCTTCCGGTACGGTTGAAGCAGGTAAGTCAGACGGCTACGGAAGTCATTACTTTTCTAAAGAATCACCCCAAGATTGAGCAGGTACTCTATCCGCTGGATCCGGCATTTCCTCAGTATGCGTTGGCCCAAAGGCAAATGACCGGTGCCGGAGGATTATTTACAGTGGTCTTACAAGTAACCCAAAGGCAGGAAATTGTGGAATTCTGTGAATCACTGCAACATTTTCTGATGGCGGTTAGCTGGGGTGGTCATGAAAACCTGGCCTTGCCGCGTTGCGCGCAGCCATCAAACCGGAACATTTCGATCCGTCCCACCGGGAGCACCGGATGGTTCGTTTGTATACCGGTCTGGAAGAAGCGGAGTTTTTAATAAAGGACCTGAACGAGGCATTGAAAATGATACAGTGAATGGACTTCGTACATGGTAAGTGAGGGAGAGCTACTAAAAGGGAAAAATACCTCTTTCCCTTTTACAACTCAGGCACAAGGCTATCTGGTAGTATTACGCAGCAGTGTTTGCATTTGAGCTACCACCTTGGCATAAGCCGGATTAGTGGCCAGGTTCACGTATTCCTTAGGATCTTTCTCGTGGTGATAGAGCTCCGTGCCAGCTCTGCCGCCATCCCATTCCGTATAGCGCCATTTTTCGGTACGTACACTCCGCCCCATGATCTCTTTCCGGTTGATCTGTTATAGGCCGGTTTGCTCCATTTCCAGGGTAGGGTTATTGAGTAAGGGCACTAAACTTTCGCCCATCAAGTAAGGAGGAGCTTTGAGTCCGCTAAGCCCAGCCAGGGTCGGATACAGATCAAGTAATTCAACGGTACGGGGTGAAGCTTTCCCGTTGCCTTTGGCCCCAGGCGCAGCAATAATTAAAGGGACCCGCAGATTCTTCAAATAAGCTCTGTTTCATCCACTGACTATGTTCGGTTAACAAATACCCGTGGTCACTCCAGAGCACAATCACGGTGTTCTTGGATAGGCCGAGCCGGTCGACAGCGTCGAGTAAACGGCCCACCTGCGCATCCATGAAAGAAATGGAAGCGTAATACGCCCGGATAGCCTCCCGACAGGCTTGTTCGTTTAGCCCCCATATCCGGACGAGTCCAGACCGCATGCCAGGATAAACTATCATCCGTCAGCAGCGAGGAGCGGCTGGACCGTTGGCACCGTAGAGCGGAAATCTGGCAGTAGGCCTTCTGAAAGGTTACGCCTCTTTTAGCCAATTTATCAATATTGGGTGATTGTACCAGCGGATGGCCGTAACAGCCCAGGTTATTATTTAGATCATCAACGGCAATAAACAGCACATTATAGCGAGGCGGAGCCTGCTTTGGCTGGGCTAACGTAAAGCCGGATAGCAGCAAAATCGCAAGTAAAGCACCTGCCCTCTTCAGCAAAAACGTGGACTTGTGGCGATAAGAAAGAAATCTCATGGAATAATGTGCGCTATGTTGTTCAAATTGTTTCCGAAGCTGGTCCAACTTTCAGGCAAGCTGATTATGGGGGGCTTGCCTCTGCATTAGTGTGCCGTCTGGCGCCTTCCTCCAGCCGGTGCGGAAATTGGCGTTTAACAGTGCGGCGCGGGAGGGTGTACACGAAGGGGTGGCACAGTAGGCATTTGTAAATATTACTCCCTCCTCCCGGGCAATCCGGTCGAAGTGAGGCGTTTTTACCACCTTATCCCCGTACATTCCCGCGTGCGGAAAAGACCAGTCGTCGGCAATGACCAACAGGATGTTCGGACGCTGATCAATAGTTGAAGGGTTGCTCTTTAATTCCCTTTTTTCTTCCGATGCCTGATAGCCCAGGGCTAACACCAGGAGTAAAAGCAAGCAATGGATTTTATAGAACGAAACTGACATAGAATGCAAGATTGGGTAGGTTGTATAGGCCGTACACTTACACTGGAAGCACGTACGCTTCCACTAAGGGCCTATCCGAAAACTTCAGGAGAGCAGTAATTTTGCAAGACACGACTCCAACAAAATATCTCTCTCCATGAAGCGTTCGGAACCCGAAAGTAGCATAAACAAAGCATATTTACCAACCCAAGAACTATGGTTAGCGACGGAACCACTACTGCCCGTCGAAAACCCAAACCCAAGGAGGCCGCCCCAGAGGGGATGCCCAACAACTATTCAATGCCATGTTCTACGTGTTAAGAACGGGCATTCAGTGAAGAGCTCTTCCTAGTCAACTTGGTGCCTTCTACCGCTCATGACCGCTATCAGGAGTGGGTCAAGGCAGGAGTATTCGAAGAGTTATGGCACTTAGGGTTGATGCAGAACCAGGTGGAAGGCCAGTTAGACTAGGTGGCAAAGTATCGATTCGGCTTCCAGTAAAGCGCCACTAGGGAGAATCCGTCGGAGCTAATCCCACGGATCGAGGAAAAGGCGGCACGAAAAAAGACATATTATCACCAGAGCCCATGGCTTACCCATTGCCCTAACCGTAACGGGAGCCAATGTACACGATAAAAAACAAGTAGAACCTTTGCTGGATAGTATGCCCTTCTTACCCCCTTTGCCGGATGAAGAAAACCCACAGCACTTTTGTGCCGACAAAGGGTATGGTCTATGCAGACATTCGTTCGGTTATCCTTTTATTTTTCTATCAGGATCACATCAAAGCCCCGAGAAAGAACAAAAAGAACTCAAAACGCCCGGTTACAGAGCCAGAAAATGGGTCTGCGAAAAAAACCCATAGTTGGATGAACCGCACAAATTTACATTCTATCCGCTGGGAAAAGTGGATAATTACTTAGCCTTTCTCCACTTGGCTTGTGCCCATATTGTTTGGAAAAAATTGTACTCTTGCCGATCCTTTTTAGGTTTCGGATAGACACTAAGTATTATCCGGGATTTAGTAATATCTCATTAAAAAAATCTGATCTATTTTACAGGCAGTCTGACAGCGCCCCTGATTGTACAGTAATGATTGATAGATAAGTGATTTATGTTCAGCTACTTACCTATTGCCTATTTTCAATTTTCCATTGTCCCTTTACTTAATTCAGTTAGGTACTAAAGGAATAATTTATTGGACTTATTCTATATTAACTTACTTCCGGCTACCGAAGAATTTTATTTTTTCTAAAATAAATAAATTTTTTTTGATGAGGTTTTACCTGCCCCTGGATAATGGTTAATAGAAAGGGTAGTTCACGTAATAGCTTAAGCTACGAACTATCTTAAACCCCACTTACCCTATTTATTATCCATCCAAAAATAACCCTTTTCTATGCAATCAAAAAGCCTTTACCTTATTACTAATCAATCAGTTACGTTGCTTTCAGGCACTGGCCCGCTGTAGTATGATAATCGCCTTTGTATGGCTGGCTGCCAGCTCCGGGTATGCGCAAGACAATTGCAGGCCTGCGCCGATCCGGAGATATGACCAATGCCCCTAGCGGTGACAGCACCGTTACCATCAAAGATACCAGCTATGATCCTGCCGGAGGCCTTTTTGTGGATGCCGTCAAGGGACGATGCCACCGGAGACGGTACTATCGGCAAGCCCTGGAAAACCTTGAAAAAGGCCATTACCGCCGCTCCTGCCGGATCTAAAATTGTCCTCAGAGAAGGTATTTACCGGGAAGGATTGTATAAGGCCATTGATGGCAGTACTTCCTTAAACCGGAGTACAAGCTTCAATAAGAAGCTTACCCTTCAGCCCTATCCCCACGAAAAAGCCTGGCTGAAAGGCAGTTTGGATGTGTCTACCGGATGGAGTCCGGATGGTGCGATATGGGTAAGAAACTGGCCTTATCAGTTTCAGTCGGATACAGTACGATGTCCGCAGTGCGTGAACAAACCGAACGGAAAATATCCGGAATCCTCTATCATTACTGCGGCAAGGGACATGGTTTTTATCAATGGCAAGAGCATGAAACAGGTACTTCGGAAAGAACAGGTAGTACCCGGATCATTTTATGTTGACTATACTACCGACCGGTTGTATATCGGGGATGATCCGGCAGGTAAACTGGTGGAAGCGACTGCGTTTGAAGGGGCATTTGGTATCTCCGGCGGAAACCCGGGGCCTGCCGATGGCTTAGTGATCCGGGGACTCGGATTTGCCCATTTTGCTTACTCAGCCTTTTACCAAAACGCCAGAGATGCCGTCATAGAGAACAACACTTTTGCCTGGAATGCCATTACCGGCGTCAATCTGACTGCTACGAATATAACCTTCAGAGGTAATATTGCCAGTTACAATGGCCGCCTCGGCATCAGAGCAGGAGGAAGCCACCTGAGAATGGAAGGCAATGTGATCAGCTACAACAACATTGAAGGCTTTAGCGCATCCTGGGATGCGGCCGGAACTAAAATTACGGCGAGTGAATCAAGCTTTATTTCCGGACTGGTAGTGCGTAATAACTTGGTTGAAAATAATAAATCTTCCGGAATTTGGCTGGACATTAATGTGTTAAATGCAGTAGTCACCCATAACCTTACCCGGAAAAACTCGGCCATTAGTATTTTCCTGGAAATCTCCCAGGGCGGCATCATTGCCGGAAACACCTGCATTGAAAACGGAACCGGTATTGCCGTGAGTGGTACCAGCAAGGCCAAGGTCTATAACAATACGTTGATAAACAACAATACCAGCCTGTACGTCAAAGATAATGAAAGGCTTAATAAAAACGCTACGCTGAAAAGCCAGGGCTTTGATTGGGAATCGTACGACAATATCTTAAAGAACAACATTTCGTACGAAGGGAAGCCTACTAGAGAGCCTTTTGCTATGGTAGATTTCGAACAATGGCCCTGCAATGACGAGGAGGCAATGGTATCAGCCATGGATCATAATGCCTATTACCGTACCGATGCCAATAGTCCTAAGAACATCATCCGTTATGCTCCGGCTCCTAATGATGATTGTGCTAATCCTGCTACCATCGGAATTAAATTTCCGACTTTAGCCGCTTTCCAGGCTGCTTTTCCTCAGTTTGAACAGCATTCGATCTACCGGGAAGGGCAGGGGCAGAACGTCTTTTTTGTGGATGCTTCCAGAGGAGACTATCGTTTGAGGTCGGGTTCTCCAGCGATTCGGGCCGGGGAGGCACTTCCTACGGATGTAGCCAAGGTCCTGGGCCTGCCCGCTGGAGTAGCCGTAGACATGGGTGCCTACCAAACCCAAGCGCCGGAAGCTCCTTCCACGTTGACCGCCACCGCGGTATCGAATACGCAGATCGATGTAAGCTGGAAGGATAACTCGGCCACCGAAGCTGGTTTTGTGGTAGAAGTATCAAAAGGAAGCGCCTCCTCTTTTGTGGTGATGGATACGACTAGCGCCAATGCAGTTGCTTATAGCGCCAAGAGCCTGAGCGGAAATACGACGTATTTCTTCCGGGTGAAAGCACTCAATACCGCGGGAAGTTCAGCCTATAGTGAGTCAGCTTCAGCCACTACCTTGCCTAATCCCCCTCTAGCCGCTACCAGCCTGGTAGCTACGGCCCTTTCGCAACGAACTGTCAGTGTAAGCTGGACCGATAATGCCGATAACGAAGAAGGCTACCGAGTAGAACGCCGATTAACTACTGATTCGGCCTATACGGTCGTGGCCACGCTGGCGGCTGGTTCGACTACTTACCGAGAGACCAGCCTTAAAGCCGCTACGAGCTACACGTACCGGATTACGGGCTTTAACCAGGGTGGAGAGACGGCTTCCCGGCCGGTAACCGTTACCACCTTGCCTGCGGGCACGGGACTGACGGGTACCTATTATAAGAGCAAGCACTTCAATGGGTCATCCTTTACTAGGGTAGATTCCACGGTTAACTTTGACTGGGGAACTGGCTCTCCAGATTCTACCATGAGTCAGAATACGTTCTCCATCCGCTGGACGGGACAAGTAGAAGCCATTCATAGTGAAACCTATACGTTCCATACCTTGACCGATGGAGGCGTACGCTTGTGGGTCAATGGTAAGTTACTGATTGATGACTGGAGCAATAAAGCACCCCGTGAACACCAGGCTACGGTGCAACTGGAGGCCGACCACAAGTACGCGATCCAGATGGAGTACTACGAAAACGAAGGTTCAGCTTTTGCCAAGCTCTACTGGTCGAGTGCTTCGCAACCCAAACAGATCATTCCCCAATCCCAGCTCTTCCCCGACGGGCAAGTACTGACTACCGGGAAAGACAGCCCGCAAGCGCCTGTAGAAAAATGGAATCTAACGCTGTATCCTAATCCAGCCAGCGAGTCTACCAACCTGCAAGTACAGTTAAATCAGGCCGGGCCCCTGCGCATCACCGTCTATAATGCTTTCAACTGGCCCGTGCTGACTCTGGAGCGGCACCTATCCGTCCAAACATGCCTGCGTCTACCAGTACACCAGCTCAAAGATGGCGTTTATGTAGTAAAGATGGAAAGAGGTGGCAGCAACTAGTCACCAAACTCATCGTTAAAAAAGAGTAGGTAGTCCTGATCCCGATTTTGATTTTGCTTCTCCCTATCGCAATATACCCCTTGAGCCTGACTAATGGTTTTAGGGGTATATTGCGATAGGGAGAAGCAAATTTTATAATAAAAAATAAATGGCGGCTCAAAAACAAGTACTGCTAGTTGCGACAATACCTGTTTTTGAAAACTTCTCGGTAATGTTAAATTTTGAATGCTGAACGCTCAATGAAATGCTTACAAGTAATGGTACTTCAATCCACTATCGATTTTTCGTTTACCCTTTAGAATGTAACATTGGTATTACCAATTTTTCAATTAGCTAGCTCCCTTGGTAGCTTTATGAACCCCGTTTCATGCACACATTTCGTTTAAGATTTCCCGTATATCTTGGCCTCGCTTTCGGTCTGATTACCGCTTGTTCCATCAATCAGAACAGACTAGGCAACCGTACGGCCCAAAATCAGGCGGCGGCTGTTGTTCACTCACCCGTTTCACCGGATTTTCTGACCCCGGCGGACGTAAAATGGCTGTCTGGCACGCACAGCCTCTCTTTACCCGATTGGGGGCCCTACAGCAAGAATTACGTGGGGATCTCACATGTGGCTGATTCTACGGAAGGACTGCGGTTTGACCTGACCGTATTCCCGGGTTTTTACCGGCAGAAAGTACTGATCCCTAATGTATTGTTTGAGTCGGGCTACCATCCCTGGGAGGCTACCCCCGATTTACATTACTTTTCGTTCCGGCACGAACTGGAGTGGAAAGACCAGGTGTATAGTGATATTTCTTTTTCCCGGATTGATCCTCAGGCCCGTCTCATCCGGGCTCACTGCGTAAACAATACGGCCGTGCCGCAGAACCTGGTACTGCACTTCATGGCCAATCTCAATTTTCCCGATAGTAACCCTTTACGCATTGCCTTGCCGCCTGACCGCACCTGGATAAATGCCGTAGATTACCGGAACATGCAGTTTGCGGAGGCCCGTCCGCAGGATAATTTAACGTACGATGGCTTCCGGAAAGGAGAAGTTCGCAGCGGCGACTATGTCGGAGGCAGCGCCTTGGGCCAGGGTTTCGGCGCTGATAAAAGCGACGTGGTGGTTTACCGCTTGCCTCTTTCTACCAAATTAACCAATGCTGTACTGGCTATCCGGTCACGGGTAAAGAAGGGAGAAACGGCTACTTTCCGGGCCAGCGGCCTGTTAGACCGGGAAATAACCTTAGCCGGTACTGGTAATTTTGAGTGGCAAGTCTTTCCGGTGGGAACGCAGGAAAAGGGTAACTACGAAATTACCCTCTCCTCCATGGATACTGCCGCCGCCGAACTGGACGGCTTGGCCCTCTTGCAAGCCGGCGAAGTAAACACCATCCAATTGACGCGGTACGAAAACCCGATTCCCAAAATCACTGCGGGACCTACGCGCAACAGTCTTATATTGAAATACCCAGGCGTAAACCAGTATTACGGCTTAGCCTGGCAAGCTGAACAAGCCGAAATCCGGGAGATACTGAACGATGAGCTGGACATTTTCCTGCGTAAAAACGTACATAAACACACGACGAAAGTATTCCGGGGCAACGAAAAAGGCCATTTTACCAACGTATTTCTGCGCCCCATCCCACTAGCGGCTCATACCAGTAAAGCTGTGTATGGTCTGGTTTGCTCGGGCAGTCAAGAGCAAGTAACGCAGTATTTGCAGGGGTTTGAGGACAAATCCAAATACGAATCTATCTATTCGCAGGCTCGTCAACCGCTGGACCAGGCAAAGCCCACCCCGGCCGGAGAACGCTATGCCTTTGGCCAGCAACTCATGGCCGCTACCACGCTTACCAACCTGGTCTATCCGGTGTACACGCAACGTTCATACATTAAACACTCCCCGCCGGGTCGCTGGTGGAACAGCTTATACACCTGGGATTCGGGCTTTATTGGCCTGGGACTGGCCGAACTGGATGCACGCCGGGCCGTAGAATGCTTGAATGCCTATACTACGCCGGAAGGAGATGAATCCGCATTTATTCACCACGGTTCGCCGGTACCCGTGCAGATCTTTTTATTTCAGGAACTCTGGAACCAGACGCAGTCAAAGGAGTTATTGGCGTATTTCTACCCGCGTCTGCGGCAATACCATCGGTTTATGGCCGGACGCCTTGGCAGCTCTACCACCCGTACCCTCCGGTCGAATATGCTGAAAACCTGGGATTATTTTTATAACTCCGGAGGCTGGGATGATTACCCTCCCCAGCAATACGTGCATGAACAAAAACTCGAATCTACCGTAGCCCCGGTTGTCAATACGGTGATGGCCATCCGGACGGCCAAAATACTGAGAATGGCAGCGCAAGCTTCCGGCCATGCCCGGGACACGGTTGAATATGACCAGGACATTGCCCTATTCTCCCAAGCGCTGCAGCAGCACGCCTGGGACAAAAAGTCGGGTTACTTTGGCTACGTACAGCACGATGAGGCCGGCAACCCCGTCAAGATTATGACCACTGAGCAGGGCGTGAATTACAATATGGGCCTGGATGGCGCTTATCCGCTATTGGCGGGAATCTGCACCCCGGCTCAGCAAGAAGTGCTGTTGCACCGCATTATGGACCCGGGCCGGATGTGGACGCCCATTGGCATCTCCGTGGTGGATCAGCAGGCTCCTTATTACCGCAATGACGGCTACTGGAACGGATCGGTATGGTTGCCACACCAGTGGTTTGTCTGGAAGACCATGCTCGACCTGGGCCGGGGGGATTATGCCTACCAGATTGCCCAAACCGGATTGGAACTCTGGAAAAAAGAAACGGAAACCAGCTACAATTCCTTTGAGCATTTTATGGTAAACACGGGCCGTGGCGCCGGCTGGCACCAGTTCTCGGGCCTGTCTACCCCGGTATTATCCTGGTATGGCGCCTACTTCAAGCCCGGCCGCCTGACGGTCGGCTTCGATTGCTGGGTAACCGAGAAACGTTTCAATGAGGATCATACCCGGCTGGAGGCCAGGCTAACGGTTAATCCTTCCACAGAAAAACGCAGTATGGTAGTAAGTCTGAATCCGGGCCGTAAGTACCGCGTGTACGTCAATGGTCAACCGCTGCCCTTCCGGCTGATTTCGGCTGGAGTGCTGCAACTGGACCTGCCTGCCGGCATTGCCAGAGCGCAGGTAAGCATACAACCTGTGTAGATAGATAAGTGGCAATTTAATGCTTAGCCGTTCTTAAACAGAAATAACTCTGTCGGTTAACCGGATTAGTGCAGGTTCCTTACCCAAGCTATTACTACAGGTAGAATTAAAATTTGGGTCTTTATGACTTTACTAAATGAAGCTATGTAGACATGCTTGACGCAAGTCCTACTTGTACCCAAGCGTAGTTGCCAGTCTCCGACTGGCAGGAAGTCGGAGACTTCCTTTTGTTTCTCCACACAAGACTAAAGCCTTGCCCGAGAAGGGATCAGTGCCGCCATTTTATCTAAGAGATTACTGCAGGCGGAATTAAAATTTGCACCTGCAAATATCATTATCAGTATAAAATATTTAACTTTATCAGTAACCCCTAGGTATGCGAGGTAATTGTATAACTGGGTGATATTATCAAATCTACTCTTGTACCCGTCTGATAGCGAAAGCCGTAAGGGATAAGTTTCACTTCAATTAGTCCATGAAGAATCCTGACAAACCTTATAAAGATGAAAGCAGTCTTTGGCAGGCTTTTCAGGATGGAGATGAGCAGGCATACGAACTTTTATACCGTAATTACTTCAGTACTTTGTACCGGTACGGCCGAAAATTTACCCCTAATACTACGCTGATTGAAGACTGTATCCAGGATTTATTTATCGGGTTGTGGAAAGGCCGGCAACAGCTTCAGCAGCCTGCTTCCGTCAAAAACTATCTGCTCAAATCACTGCGGCAACGCATCTTCAAACAAACCGCCGCGCTGACGAAATCACTCCATCAATCGGGCATCCCCGAAGAATACGATAAGGAAACTATGGTTTCTTACGAATTTGAACTGATCGGCCAGCAGACCGAAATAGAGCAGCACGAAAGAGTAAACCGGGCCCTATTACAGTTATCCAAAAGACAAAAAGAAGCCGTGTTCTTAAAGTTCTACAATAACCTGAGCTACCAGGAAGTGGCCGCGATTATGAACATCAGCATTGAGGCCGTCTATAACCTGATTTCCAAGTCGGTAGCCCTGCTGCAAAAGACCATAAATAAGATCTATATCCTGCTGCTCGTACTCATGCTTGGTTGAATGACTTTTCTTTCCTTCCCTTCGCCCCAGCTATTCTCCTGTTAGCGGAAATAGAAGATGAAACACATTTACCTAATCGGTCTGCTTCTTGTTAGTATAAGCGCATGTCAGGATTCTTCTTCCCGGCAGGTGCAGCAATCTGATCGGAAAGCTGATACGCTTTTTTATCTCAAGGCAAGGTTGGCAACCATGGATTTGGTGAAAGACTTGGGCGAGGCTTTTGATGAGAGAGAGCATAAGCTTGTCCTGCCTCCCCAGCTGCCTCCAGTGGAGGATATTTATGCTGATTCTTTAAATTGTGCTTTGTATGGTGCTCCTTCCCCTGCCTTGCGGAGTCAACATTATCCCTTCAATCAAGCAAAAGCAGTAAAACTTATCTCTTATAAGGCATTCTCCTACCTGGATACAGCGGTTCATGATCAATCCCACCACTACTTACTTCTGTATCAGGGAAAGCTGAATCTGAGGGAAACTAAACAAACCGTATCCTTACGGGAAGCACAAATTGATTCGCTGGCTCATCTCTTGTATAATTTCCAGTATAAAGGGGCAACCTTTACTTACTCAGAAGCTAAATGTTTGTTTACGGCCCGTAATGCGATTATCTTTTACAATTCTGAAGATAAGCCCTTTGCCTATATGGAGATTTGCTTTAGCTGTGAGCAGTTTTTAGTTTTCCCTAAATGGTTTCAGACGGGAGAGTTCTGCAATCAGAAGTTTACCTTACTAGCCGCGTTTTTTCGACAAGTCGGCATCAGCTCCGGGATAGGACCTGAGTGACGTCCACTTTTATCAAATTGCCTTGTGCTTATAAAAATCTGCTCAGCTTCCGGGCAAAATTATATGCCGTACAAAATAAAGTAAAAACTTTGATGAGATATCCTCCATCGGCGGATAATACCTATAGAAGCCTGTACCTAACCTTCTTCCAATTCCTTATCCTTATATGGATTACGCTGACTTCTCGGCCGAAGACTTTGCTTTGGATGAGCATTTTCAACAATGGGTCCTGGCGCCGGATACCGAAACAGCCCGGTTCTGGCAAAGGTGGCTGCAGGCACATCCCGAAAAAGAGTCGGCTATCCGCGAAGCGGAAATAATTGTGCAGCAAATGAGTAAGGACGATGAGGGCCCGGCCCCTGATCGGGAGGAAATTGTCTGGACCAACATTTACAGACACCTGCAGGAAGAAGGTTTTGGACAAACTGCACCGGTGCAGCCGCGGCGCTTGCCCGTGTTTGCCTTTGTCACTAGTCTCTCGACCTGGCAAAAGGTAGCCGCTGGATTTGCCGGATTCCTGCTGGTGGCCTCTTTATTACTGATGGTAAATCAGATTCGTGGGACCCGGTACACAACCGGTTTTGCCCAAACCGAGAACATTACCTTACCTGACGGCTCGGAGGTAACGCTCAACGCCAACTCTTCATTACGCTTACCTTCCTCCTGGAACTCCAATCAGGCCCGGGAGGTATGGCTCGAAGGAGAGGCTTTCTTCCACGTTAGAAAAAAGCCCGGGGCTGCCAATGCCCGTTTTATTGTCCACACCGGTCAGTTGCGGGTGGAAGTACTGGGAACGCAGTTTAATGTAAACAACCGCCGGGGAAAAACGAAAGTAGTGTTAACGGAGGGGAAAGTGCAGGTAAACGACCCCGATAAGGGCCATAAGCTGATGATGCAGCCCGGCGATTACGTAGAGTACTCCGGTCAACAGGCTGCCATTGCAAGAAAAAAAGTAGATCCCTCCCTGTACTCTTCCTGGAAAAATAACCGCCTCATTTTCACTGATACGCCCCTTGGGGAAATTGCCCATCGCTTAGAGGACCATTACGGAGTGCAGGTGGTATTTAAAGATGCGTCCTTGCAAGAGCTTGCCTTCACCGGCAATTTCCCCGCCAATGACCTCCCCTTCTTCCTGCAAGTACTTTCCCGGTCTTTGAACATTTCCGTAATCCGGGACGGCAATCAACTCATCATAGATCAGGAATCCGAAAATAAGGCCCCCTCGCAACCGCAATAATCAGTCGCATGAAAAAAACACTACCGTCACTCAATCTTTTACTGGCAGTGCTCCTAAGCCTGATAGCGGGAGCTATAACCATTACAATCCCGGTCACGGCTCAGGAAGTAGCCTCCGCCCAGACGCCGCAGGAAGGAGAATCAAGCAGTCATTCTGCCGCCAAGCGGGAATTAAAAGCCGTCTTGTCCGAAATTCAATCCAGGCAAAACGTCTATTTCAGCTACAACAGCCATTCGCTTAAGAATAAGTATGTAACGATCCAGACCGCAGCCATCAACCGCGAGAACCTGGAAAAGTTTCTTCGGGAAGCTATAGCCCCAGTGGGACTGAAAATTGAAAAACTAAAGGATAATCAGTACCTGATCTATGCTCATACGAACAAAAGGCAGCTTAGAGAAATCAGAGGGATAGCTCCATCGGCTGACACCGCCAAACAAGCCCTGATTGACCAGTTGCTGGAATCTGCCCAAACTTCCTTTTCAACCACGCTGTCTGCTGCACCAGTTACCCTGTCCGGTAAGGTCACCGCTGACACGGGAGGAGAACTGCCCGGGGTAAGTGTCGTGCTCAAAGGGACTACCACCGGCACCGCCACGGATTCAGAAGGCAATTATACCCTTACTGTTCCGGATGGGAATGGAACTTTAGTGTTTTCATTCATCGGATACGTCACGGAAGAAGTGCCCATTGGTGGCCGGACCCGGATCGATATGTCTCTGGCTCCTGATATTAAAGCCCTGCAGGAAGTAGTGGTTGTAGGGTATGGCACCCAGACCCGCCGCAATATCACCGGTTCAGTGGCTTCGATCAACACCAAAGAGCTGGAAGGCGTACCGCAGGCGGGAATTGACGCCCTGATGCAGGGCCGTGCCGCCGGAGTGCAGGTTATTCAAAACTCGGGCACGCCGGGAGGCGGGGTTACGGTCCGCATCCGGGGAACTACATCGATCAGTTCGGGCAATGAGCCACTGTACGTAGTTGACGGCATTCCGATAGCGGCCGGCGATTTTTCGGGCATTAATGCCGGTCAGCAGGGCACTAATGCCTTAAATGATATTAATCCCAGTGATATTGAATCGATTGAAATACTGAAAGATGCCTCGGCTTCAGCCATTTACGGAGCCCGGGCCGCCAACGGCGTAGTACTGATCACCACCAAACGGGGCAAAGCCGGAAAGGCCAGCGTAAGCCTCAACCTAAGCCGGGGGGTGCAGCAGTTGGGAAAGAAAATGGATATGCTCAACAGCCGCGAACTCGTGCAGCTGTTTTATGATCAGACCATTAACGCTAACCAGTCGGTGCCGGAATTTTTAAAAGATACAACCTCGCTTTTCGATCCCCGCAACCAAACCGATTGGCAGGACGTCTTGTTTCGTCCGGCCCCCATTACTACGGCGGATCTGTCTTTCCGGGGCGGCAACCCCAATCTCCGGTATGCAGTTACGTTTGGCTATTTCGATCAGCAGGGCATTGTCATCAATTCAGGGTACAAGCGGTTTACTTCCCGCCTGAACCTGGACTACGAAGTCAGCAAAAGACTCCGATTAGGGAACAGCGTCGCCTTTACCCGGTCCAATAACCAGCGCATTACTTCGGATAACAATGAGCAGGCTGTACTGGCCAATGCCGTCCGGATGCTGCCTTTCGTGCCGGTATACAACGAAGACGGGAGTTATAATTTTGAAAAAAATACCCCTTAGTAGGGTGTAGGACAAGTTCTGAAAAGCAATTTAACTTAGGTAAAAAAACGGGTATCATGCACGAAGAAGCCGAATTTAAAGCACTATATGAGCAGTTTGTTGCTTGGAAGCAAAGTCAGCAAGGTCAACAGGATGGATATGCGTATGAGAAAAGCTTCGCCGATTTTTGTCAGCAGTTCAATCAGCAATTATTAGAATTGGCTGCTAACCCTAAGGTGAGTGCAGGGGAAAAGCAAGGGGCTAAAAAAAAGTCCATACCCGGTTCGGAAAAATAATGGTTCCGGTTACGCATTGCTTAGCTCCCAGTGGCAGGCAAGGTTTTCGCTTGAGTCCCTATTTTCAGGAGAAGGCTTTACTAGTAGGCCAGGCACTGCCTTTTGATCAAGCCAGTGCATTGATCGAAGAGTTGCTCGGAGAGCCTATGAGCGACAAGCAGATTGAGCGGGTGTGTCATTATTATGGACAAGTACTGGAAGCAGAAAAACAACAAGAGCCGGTTTACCAGGCTACTGAGCAGTTGCATTACGCCATGATGGATGGGTCAATGGTCTTTATCCGGCAAGAAGGCTGGCGGGAGATTAAATTAGGAAGGGTATTTGCTGAGCGTGACTCGATGGCTGAAAAACAGCGGGGGACGATCCGAGAAAGCCGATATGTAGCTCATTTAGGGGGTCATGATGGGTTTTTAGAAGAATTTGACCACTTACTTTCCGGCAAGAAACAACTGGTTGCCTTGGCAGATGGAGCCCGTTGGATATGGCAGTATTGGGATACATTCCATCCGGAGGCAATCCAGATTCTGGACTTCTACCATGTAGTGGAGAAAATCGGTCAGTGGGCTTCGCTCTTGTTCACTGACCCGGCCAAGCAACAGGAGTGGATGGATTTACAGGAGCAGTATTTGCTCACCAATCAAGCCAGAGAAGTAATTGACGCTATTACTAGCTTTACCTGCCAGGGAGAAAAAAAGAAGCTTCAGGACCAGTTACTCACCTATTTGAAAAACAACCTTGATCGTATGCACTACCAGACTTACCGGGAAAAAGGCTACCACATTGGTTCAGGAGCCATTGAAGCCGCCCATCGTAACGTGATTCAAAAAAGACTTAAGCTCTCCGGACAGCGTTGGACGGCGCAAGGACTTCAACAAGTAGCCAACTTAAGAGTAGCTTACCTGTCGAACCAGTGGGAATGCGTCCAAAGTGCTATCCGATCTGCCGCTTAAAAACCCAATGGTAAACTTGTCCTACACCCCCCTTAGTATCATTAGAGAATATGTTGAATTAAATTGGTAAACTCCCGCGTGCGAGCAAACTTTGGGGATGAAATACGAACAATGGTTAACGAATCCGACTCGTTGTAAGGCCATGACTGGTTACAGTGTGGAAGCCTTTCAAGAGTTAGTGCCCTATTTCGAGCAAGCCCACAACGAGTATTTGAGCCGGTATCATCTCAACGGGAAGCGTCGAAGCGGCTTACGCCAGTTTGTGCTCTATGCCAATAGCCCTTTACCTTCAGTAGCCGAACGGTTAGCTTTCATTCTATCCTACTGCAAACTCAATCCCTTGCAAGAACAACATGCAGACCTGTTTGGTATCGAGCAGCAGCAGTGTAATGTATTTGTGCACGGATTGCAAGTGATTCTGGATAAAAGTCTGGCCTTAGCCCAAGCAGTACCCGCTCAGACCGATGCCCAATTACAAACCGTTTTAGCTGCTAGTAAGGCTCACTCAACTGATGATCCGGTCAGTAAACATCTGTTGCACGAGGGAGTAGAACGAGAAATTCCCCGTCCCCAAGACCCCGATGCGCAACAAACCCATTACAGTGGCAAAAAGAAGAATCATACCATTAAGCATGCGTTAGTGGTTAATTCTTTGTGCCTGGTCTTGTTTGTAAGTGCCACCGTTACGGGTAAAACCCACGATAAGAAGCTGGCCGATACGCACTATTCGATTCCTAAAGGCTTTACCCTCTGGCAAGATACCGGCTATCAAGGCTACCGTCCCGAAGGCGTAACCATTCAGCAACCGATGAAAAAGCCGCGTGGTAAAGAACTGACAGCTCAGCAGAAACAAACCAACCGGATTGTTTCCGCTTTTCGGGTCCGCATTGAACACGCCATCGGCAGTATCAAACGCTACCGCATTCTCAAAGACGAGTGTCGTTTGCGTAAAAACCAGTTTACCCATAAAATCTTCCTGACCTGTGCCGCCTTGCATAATTTTAGGCTTCGATTCCACCCCTTTCACTATGAAGTTACTTACTCGGCTCTATAAAACTAAATCAACATATTCTCTATTTAATAACCCCGTGGCCCTTGCCAATGAAATCGACTACAATTCCTTAGGCAACCGGATTCTGGGCAGCGTCCACGGCGAATTTGACCTTATCGAAGGGCTCTCTTTCAGGACCCAATGGAGCATTGACCTGGTGGACCAGCGCGACAACCGGTTTATCAGTTCACTGGCTACCGTACGCGGAGAACGCAGGTCCAGCGCGGCTACTACGCAAAATCTGAGCTGGACCAACACCAACACGTTAAACTTCACCAAAATGTTTAACCAGGTGCATAACCTGAGTGTGCTGGCCGGTTACGAACAACAGGAAGTACGGCGGGAGGGCAACCGGAGCGAAACATCGGGTCATTCCAGCAACGACATCATTACCGTGAACGGAGGGCCCATCCTGGAAACGGCTACTTCCGAAAGGCGGGGCTTTGGAATCGAGTCACTCTTTGGCCGGGTAAACTATGCCTTTAAGGACAAATACCTGTTTTCAGCCAATGTGCGGCGGGATGGTTCTTCCAAGTTCGGACGAAACAAACGGTACGGAATTTTTCCTTCGGCCTCTGCAGGTTGGCGTATATCGGCCGAACCGTTTATGCGCAGATTCGGCTTTATCAATGACCTGAAGTTACGGGCCAGCGTAGGCGCTACCGGTAATCAGGATATTCCCGAATACGCTACCCGGGGTCTTTTCGTAGCCGGGCGCAATTATGCCGGGTTGGGCGGCGTATTCCCTACCGAAATACCTAATCCGGATCTGAGCTGGGAATCCACCACGCAATACAATGTAGCCCTGGACCTGACCATACTCGACGGCCGGATCACTTTTGTAACCGAGGCGTACTTAAAACGGACCAAGGACCTGTTAATTCAACGGTTTATTCCGCAGGCTTTCGGGATTGACCGGGTCTGGCGCAACGATGCCGACACGGAAAACAAAGGATTGGAGTTTGGCCTCAACAGCAAAAACATGGTGGGAGCGCTTAAGTGGGAAACCAATTTTAATATCAGCTTTAACCGGAATAAAATTCTCAAGTTCGGCAACTCCTTCCGGTCTACCGTGGCCCGGCAGGGATTCGGAATTCAGGGGCCCGTATCCAACGTGCAGGAAGGGCAACCAATTGGCCTGCTGATCGGACAAAAGGCGCTGGGTGTACTGCCAACCGACGAAGACAATGTTACCGGGCTAATGAACGGTACTACGCTTCTGCGGGGGGGCGATTTTTTGGTGGAAGATCTCAACGGGGATAACCGGATCACGGCCACCGAAATCAACGGCTCCATTATCGGGTATGCGCAGCCCTTTTTTACCGGAGGCGTCAATAACACATTTTCTTACAAGGGGATTCAGTTGAGTGTGTTTCTGCAGGGTAGTTATGGCAATGATATATTCAATGCGGGCCGGGCCATCATCGAGGGAATGGATAGTTACGACAATGCCAGTAAAAATACCTTGCGGCGCTGGCGGAAGCCGGGTGACCTAACGGATGTTCCGATTGCCATCCAGAACGAAACCCGCAATCAACCCCAGAGCCGGTTTATGGAAGATGGGTCCTACCTGCGGGTCAAAACCCTGACGCTTGGCTATACCCTTCCGGCCAGTCTTACGAATAAAATAAAAGCCGCCACGATTAAAGTATACGCCACGGGTCAGAACCTGTTCACCTTTACCAACTATACCGGCTGGGACCCCGAAGCCAATACCTTTAGCCGCGACCCCTTCGACCTGGGCATCGACTATGGATCTTTTCCGCAGGCCCGTACCATTGTACTGGGCATAAACATGGGTTTTTAACTGCTTACCCTTTATGAGACACCTCAACGCTGTTATATCAATCCTAAGAAAGCATACTTCAGAACATACGCTGATGAAGAAGTATGCAACCCGTATCAATAAGGCATATACCTACCTGGTAATCCTGTTTTTACTGACCGGAAACTACGCTTGCAAAGTATTAGACCAGGACCCGATCAGTGTCATTCCGGCTGACAGCTTCTTCAAAGATCTGGCCCAGGCCGAAGGCGCCGTCATCGGGTGCTATGATGCCTGTCAGGTAGATGCCATGTGGCTGGTGCTGCGTGGCGACGGAAGGTCGGACTTATACCGAAGTGGCGTGGGTACGGCCCGGAACAACTTAATTAACAATAACCTCCAGATTTCGAATAATCCCGATCCCTCCTGGGCGGTCACGTACGATATCATCAATGCCGCTAACAACGTCATTTACGCCACGCCCCGGATTGCCGTAACGGCCGAGGCAGCCCGGGTAAAACAGGATCAGCTCGTCGGGGAAGCCTTATTTTTAAGAGCCTGGATGTATTTCAACGCGGTAAGAAACTGGCGCAATGTGCCGCTTATCACCTATCCGCTGATCCGACTGGACAGTTTGCAATCGGCGGCGAAGTACCAGAGATTTTATGACCATCCCAGTTACCCCAAAGATGACGCGGTGCTGGTGCAGATTGAACAAGACCTACTCGCGGCTGAATTATCACTTCCGGTAGACTACGGTTCCGCAACGATTCAGACGCGGGGCAGAGCAACCAAAGGAGCCGCCCGCGCCCTGCTGGCCACTGTTTACCTATGGAGAGCAAGCTATGAACAACGACCGGAGTTTTATGCGAAGGCAGCCGGCTATGCCCAGCAAGTAATTGCGGATGCTACGCGCTACAAACTATTGCCTGCCAGTGCCTATGGTACCTTGTTTACTACCCGTAATACGGAGGAATCCATATTTGAACTGCAATTTAACAGCCAGTTCAACGAGAGCAATGGCTTGGCCGCCAGTTTTTACCCAGATCGACCCTGGGGCCGCGGCGGAGATCACACCCTGGAACCCAGTACTACTATTATCAATGCCTTTGAAGCCGGCGACATCCGTAAAGACGTAAGCATTCAGCATACCGGAAATCCGGCCCGGGATCCCTGGACCACCAATAACCGGTTTTACGTCAACAAGTACCAGGGTACGCTTACCCCCACGGGTAGAGAAAGGGATGATAACCTGAAAATCCTGAGGCTGGCCGATATGTACCTGATCAAAGCGGAAGCCCTGAACGAAATGGGCGAAACGGGTCCCGCTTTAGAAGCATTGAATGTGATCAGAGACCGGGCCTTTAATAACGACATTACCAAACGCATTGCACCCGCGGACCAGGAAGTGGTGCGGGAAGCCATTGCCAATGAACGGTTTAAAGAACTCTGTTTTGAAGGCCACCGGTGGTATGACCTGGTCAGAACACACCAACTGGAAGAAAAACAACCCAGTTTAACTGATACGCCGGAAAAGCTGACCCGCCAAAGGATATTTCCCATTCAGAATGGGCAGATCAGCGAAGGCTTCATCCAAAATCCGGGGTATTAATATTGGTTATTCGTTGTTCGATGTTGGTTGTTCGATGTTCGCAACCCATTAGACTTGTTCCTGTTTGAATATCAATAAGTTAATGAATCAACCACCCCTGCCCCTCCTTTATAAGGAGGGAGTTGACTGCAAAAGGAGAGATTATGGGCAGAAACCTATAATCCCTAAGTTCAGCGTAGTCTTCAGACTACGTTGGAGTGAAAGCCACCATGAAGTAGCAACGCAGTTAATCTTCAGATTGGCGAATAGCTAAGAATAATTAATAAAATTCTGTATTTCAGCAATTTATACTTGTATTCGCTAATCTCGCCAATCTTCAGCTTAACTTCTTGCTACTGCGTGGTGGCACGTAAAAAGGGCGTAGTCTTCAGCCTACGCCCAACCAGAGAATAGTTTAAAGTAATTGTAGAGAACTGCTTAAACCTAATTAATTCATATTCTGGCATTTATCGACACATCAGCACATCATCTAATCTGCACATCAACTTACTATGCCCGGCACTACATTGATCTATACAGTCCGATTTACAAAAGTGGCTTTTCTTTTTCTCGTAGCCATTCTGCTCGTGAGCGGATGTGACCAGGAGAAAGAATACGCTCCTGTAGAACCAAGTGTGATGTGGAAAATTCTTCCAGACACTACGCTGTCCGTTTTCCTCGACGGCATGAACCGGCTGGGTCGTTCGCGGGAGTTAAACAATGTAGGCAGCGCCTATACCGTTTTTCCGGTCGCCAACGCTGGGTTACGCGCCTTCCTGGCTGATACGGCCAGGCACGAGGGGTTCGCCGGCATAACCGATCTGAACAATGACCGCGACGTGCTGGCGGCCATCATTAACTACCACATTGCGGAAGGAGTAAGGTTAACGGCCACGGATCTGCAAAGCACTTCGGTGATCAATACGGCCCAGGGCGGACAGATCGCGGTAAGCATGCGTAGTGCGGTGATGCTGAACAACAAGGCGACCCTTTCGGTAGAGCGTACGGCAAGCAACGGCGTAGTGCATATGATTGATTCGTTGCTCATTCCCGATGTGGTAAATATCAGGTCCCTGAGACAGACCATTAGGGATGAGAGCAACCTGAGCACCTTTTATGAGGCTATCCAGCGTCTGTCCGCTACGAATGCGACAATCAAAGGGTACTTCAACGGCACCAATAGTTTACGCACTGTATTTGCCCCCACCAACGAAGCGTTTGCCGCCTATTTCCGGCAGTACCCGGCCGACATCTCCGTAACCCGGATGAATGCGACTAAACTGCTGAACTTGGTCAACTACCATATCCTGCAGACGGCCGGTAAGCGGAATCAGGCTTCTTTTACCGGAACTGCGGAAAGAACCAGCTTGGTCAGAAACGGAACGCCGGTTATGATAACCGTCAATGGAGCCCCTTTTACGTACGGCGAATCCCCCGTGCATACCCCTGATATAACCGCATTCAGGGGCCTAATTCACGTCATTGACAAGATTTCAGTGCCTACGGGAGGCTTTTAAGTCCGTCGGGTGCAGACAGCACAATTATTTACCCACCATTCAGATTTCCGAGCCATGCTACTATCTACCATTATTGAACCCAGATTCTCTTTCGGGAAATTGTTTTACGCAGGTTTCCTGATCGGGCTGCTTTCCCTGGGAGCTTGTTCAGAAGATATCGCCGTGCCCAGGGCATGCTTCACCATAAACACGCAAAACGACGCGGGGGAATTTATTCCGATTGATAGAGTGAAGGTTGGGAAAGCAGTTACTTTTCTGAGTTGCAGCAAGGATATGAATTACCTGGTCATCTATACCGGGGATGCCGGCAATGCAAAGGCTGAATATTCAGCTCCCGGACGGGAGATTGCCCTTGCCGCGGGCAGTTATACCTACACCTATAAGGCTCCCGGTACTTATAACGTCCATTTCATCGCTACGGGATTTGGCAAGGATAAAAAAGTGCTGCGGTCTGAGGCCACACAGGTAATTACGGTTGACCCCTGAATAAGACCATATTCTTGAGTAAGGATACATTTATGGACGCTTGTTTGTGAATCTCCCTTCCCTCTTACCTCATCTGTTTTATGGTATTCACCCGTTGAAATAGCCCAATACCATAACTGAACTTATTGTGTACAAAGTATGTATAGCTTCTTTTGCGCATGGTCTGCTACTTTTATAAAGGCTTTCGGCGGCAAAGCTACGGCCACCGGTTTAACTGATTACAAAATCATCGGCACACTCCTGGCTCCAGCATTATTCTTATGCCTTTAGATAAGTGCCAATCTGAAGACTGATGCGGGAATCTGAAGTTTATATTCAGTCCATGATCCATTTACTCAATTCATTTGGGTATCAGTTCCGTCCGAGCTGTGCATTACCGGCAAGGTTACTTCGAAACACCACTCTACTATGATAAATTTTACTCCGATAACGTTACGCACCCTCATTTGTGCACTGGTTCTGTTAGGGTCAGCCGAAGTAGTACGGGCTCAGGCTACGCTGATTAAAATTGATGCAGCGACCAATAATGGAACGATCCATCCGGAGATCTACGGGTCTAACCACCGTTTTACCAATAACGGCTCTACCATGTGGGACCCGGTGAGCAAACAGGCTTTTCCCAAGTTTGTATCGGTGTATAATGAAGTTGGCCTGCGTTCGATGCGCTATCCGGCCGGTACCGCGGCCAGCTTGTTTTTCTGGAAGCGTTCGATTGGTCCTTTAGAAAACCGGTCTAACATCATTAACGGGAAGTCCTGGGAAGAGAATACGGGCTCGGATTTTCCGAATTTCGGCCTGGACGAAGCGGCCCGCTTCTGCGAGGAGAACAATACCAAACTCAATTACATGTATAATTTCGGCAATGGCAACGCGGCTGACGCGGCCGATCTGGTCGAATACCTGAATGCCCCCTTGGGAACAAACCCCAATGGAGGGATTGCCTGGGCCGAAGAACGGGCTAAGAACGGACACCCGGCCCCTTATAATATTAAAACGTTTGAAATGGGTAACGAAATGTACCCGATAGCCCGGCAGCATTACTGGCTGGATGGCACTACTCCGCAGAACTATAGTTATGAATACAAGTATTGCTTCGGGGCGGAAGTGAGTTTTGTCAAACAAGGCGTAGGCGAATATGCCAATAACTCCATAAGTGCAGCCCGAAGTCGCAACACGGCTAATCAGGTAAAGTATATCAAGTATCCGGTGGTGCTGCCGGGCACGGCTACTGTGTACGTAAACGATGTGGCCTGGACCCGGGTAAACAGCCTGGCCGGACAAGGAAAAACCAATGTGTATACCCTGGATGAAACCAGTGGCAAGATCACTTTCGGAGACGGCGTGGACGGCACTATTCCCCCGGCCAATACGGTTATCACGGCCAGCTACACCAGTCGACGTGATGGCTTTGATGATTACTACCGGGCCATGAAAGCCGTAGATCCCACCATTAAAATATACAGCTGTCTGGTTGACCGGAAGTTTATCAACACCATGGGCACCTCACCTTACGACGGGATTGCCATGCACCCCTATGCTTTGCCCGGGCATTTACCCAAAACCGAGACGGTGGAGAATTACCATGATCTGATCATGCAACTCTCCGACGAAGAAGCCGACAGCATCAAACACACCAAAGAATACATGCGGATGAAGGCAAGCCCCGACCGGAGAGATTCCATGCACGTTATTTGTTCGGAGTACGGATTGGACTTTGAACCGACTCCGGGGTATGGATCATCCATCAATCAGGCCTTGTTCTCGGCGCGGATTGTAATGGCTGGCATTGATCAGGATTCGCCCCTGACCAATAAACACAGTTTAACGTCAACCATTATCTCCAATGCCCCTCATTTTTTTATTTCGCCCACGGGGTATATGTTTAAGATGTTTACCAGCCTGTTTGGACCTACCAGGATTAGCTCCTCCATTGAGAATAATCCCAAAAGGCCGGTCGTAGCCAATCCTTACCTGACCCGGGTCGGCAAACCCATGCCGTATCTGGATAAGCTGGCCATTTCTGCCAGTAAGGATGCCCGGGGGAATGTATACCTGATGGTCCTCAACCGTGACCGGGAGGATGCCGTAACCAGTGTCATCCAGTTATCGGATTACCATATCACTGACTCCGCTACCATCTGGACCTTGAAGGGGCCCAACTACTTATCGACCAATACGGCTTCTAATCCCCATAACGTAAGCATCAAAGAGTCGCGCCGCCGGGTAGGGACTACTTCCTTTGAGCACACTTTTCCGCCGCACTCCATTACCGCTATTAAACTAAGTGGCATCATTACGCCAATAGCCCCGGCTAACCTGCAAGGTTCCGTCAAGTCCCAAAGCCAAATCGAAGTACACTGGCGTGATGACTCGGATAACGAGAGCGGTTTTGTGCTGGAACGATCAGCGGGCCAGGACAGCAGCTTTACTGAGCTAGTGACCCTACCAGCTAACGTGACTACTTACCTCGATAAGAACCTGATGGGCAGTACTACCTATTTCTACCGGGTTAGGGCAGTCAATGAGGCGGGTGCTTCGGCGTACAGTACTACCACTTCGGCTACTACCTTAGCCGAAGGAACGGGGTTACTGGGTACTTACTACAAGAGCAAACATTTCAATGGGCGTAGTTTTACTCGGGTAGACTCGACAGTGAACTTCGACTGGGGAATGGGAGCTCCGGATACTTCTCTGAGCCAGAACACGTTTTCGATCCGCTGGCAGGGACAAGTAGAAGCACCGGATGAGGGAACCTACACCTTCCATACGGAGACGGATGACGGGGTGCGGCTTTGGGTAGACGGGCAGTTACTCATCGACCAGTGGGAGAAACACCAGGGACTGCAGCAACATAGCGCCGGTATCCGTCTCGAATCCGGTAAGCAGTACGACCTGAAGCTGGAGTATTTTGAAAATGACGGCCATGCGGCAGCTAAGCTCTACTGGTCAGGGGAAGGACTGCCCAGGCAAATCATTCCCGAAGGTGGTTCTTTCCGGCTACTCCTGCCCCGGTACCAGCCGGAGAGGCAGTAGTCAACCTGCCAGCTTGGGCGCTATCCCTCTTTCTATTTCCCAATCCGGCCAGCGATGTAGTCTATATAAAATTGGCAGCCCGGTCCGCAGAAGGGGTTCGGATTGTAGTATACAACAGCCTCTCCGGGAAGTGTTACGCATGGAGAAGCTTTGGTCAGCGGATGGCGGGGTAATTTTGCCCTTGCATACCCTTAAAGCGGGAGTATACACCCTTAGCGTGGAACAGGGTCACTGGCGCATCACCTCCAAGCTGGTAGTTGCCAGATAACCTGCTGGCAGTTCATCAGTAGCGTTTTACAGCTGAGAGATTTGGATGGCCGCAGCCTGTTGTATTATTGGGAAGAAAAAATGAGCATCGGGAGGTAGTATTCGGCACGCATACCAATCCGGGCATTTACAGCGGGCAGGCGTACCCGATTCGCAGCATCCGGCTTTAGGCAAGCTCAGCCGAAGCCGGATGCTGCGTCCCTATACTGTGCTCTTTAGTGCGGTCGATGATCTGAACAACCCTGATTCCCTTACTTACTGGCTTTACTGCTTGAAGCAGCTGTTTTGCGTACGCCTACTTGGGTTACGTCTATCGGGTGAAACCCAATGTAAACGCCGGTGATTCGGGTCTTAACCGGAAATCAAAAGCGGCCGCATCTACAAACAACGGATCGGCATAAAGTGAATGCAGGTCTTTGCCGCGCTGCTGCCACTCGGCCCCAGCTCTGTCCGTTAAACGTAGCCTGTTCTACCGGGAGCGTAGGGTTGTAGTACAGGTTGTAATCCATATCAAACGTGCTGGTCACTTCCTGCGGCGCTTTTAAGGCCGACAGATGGAATTTGTAAGGCTGGTCCTGCCATTTTTTACTCAGCAGTTCGCCTTCTTGCCAATAGATAATATTATTCTCGAAGAAGACACTCTTGTGCGGCTCTATCCGGGTACGGCTGAGTTGTTCCAGCTTCCCCAAGGCAAAAATATTGTTGCGCACGGTTACTTCTTTGCTGAAATGAATGTTGAAAGGGGCAAATTTGGTGTTGTACACCACATTATTTTCAACGAGTAAATGGGTGCTGCCCTCATCGTGATACATCCCCCAGCCGCCGTAATGGTTGGCGTTGATGTCGTGGATCCTATTGTTACGGATGACGGTGCCCGGCGATACGCCCAGGGTATAATGCCGCCCATATCCGAAAGTAAGCCCGTTTGGCCGATGTCGTGGATATGATTGTATTCAATGAGATTATGGGTGCTCACGCTGCGGCGGTAGCCCCACACCCATCCCGCCGAAATTCCGGTATACCAGCCGTGGTGGATTTCGTTGTGGGCTACCTGGTTGTGGCTGGCATTCATCAGCAGGATGCCTACTGCCGAGGGAAATACTTCGCCGTAATGGTGCAGGGTATTATCGGTAATCTGGTTATGGGTGGTGCGCAGCAGGGGATGATCTTTTTCGGTGCCGCCGTTCAGCCGGATGCCGCCGCTCCCAGGTAACTTAACTGGCAATAGCTAATCTGATTGTACCGGGAACCATCTAACATATCCATCGCGAAAGTACCCGTATTGCGGATGCGGCACCGCTCAAAGGTGCAGTGTTGCGCCCCTTTTAAAGTTATGGCCGCCGGAACGCTGGCGAGCCTTGCTTATCGTTGGAATCACCGGCCGGTAACTCAAAGTGGGTATGCTGAAAAGTAAGCCCCGTAAAATGAAGATAAGCCACCGGTTTGTGCTCGGTTGGTTTGCCTTCCAGGTGCAGCAATGCCGGGGCAAGCGGGGCAATCACCTCCGCCGCGTGGGCCAGGTCTTCGCCGGGCAAGGGATAGTAATAAAGGACACCGGTCTTTTTGTTCAGGTACCATTCGCCGGGGGCGTCCAGCCCTTCCCACAGGTTTCTACTACGTACCGGGCACCGGTTTTGGTAAAATCATCGGTAAACACTTTGCCCGCTTTGTGCCCAAAGGTGACAATACGGCTTTTGGGGTCAATGGATTGGATGGGCAAATGTGAATCGGTCCAGAAGTGATACACAATTACTTCCACGTCGGTCAGGTTGGTCCAACGGGGTTCAGATCTCCTTCGGCGTATTCAAAGCGCTGGCAATCGGTGTGGTAATGTACTTCAGGCCCCCGTCCGGAAACCCTTTTACCCGCAGAAAACCCTGGTTAGGCTGGCGGGCCTGTTGCCGCAAGGCGCCGTTAACGTACAGTTGCCGGAACGACCACTGGCCGTTTTTAACCTCGGGGAGCTTAGTCATCCAAATGCCTTTTGTAGGGTCGCCAGCCGCTGATCGTTTTTCCGCCGCTGATGATTACTTCCTCATCCTGATAGGCCTGGTAGGTGATCGGTGCCTGTTCGGTGCCGGAATCTTCTTCGTTGAATATAATCGGCTTTGAAGGGGATAGGTGCCGCCACGCAAATGCACGACCACCGGTTTGGTTAGCTGGCGGCTTGCTTTAGCTCCCGGATGGCTTGTTGGGCAGCATCCAGGAGGCAAACGGGTGGCTTCACTAGTACCATTTGCATTTGCTTGGCCCGTAGGGGCTACGTAAAACTGGATTACTTCCTGCGCCAATAGCGGGTTAAAAAAGACCAAAACAAAGATAAATACGGAGAGAATCCATTTCATGGCAAGTAAATTTTATGAGAGAGCAATAGAGGCGCTAATCTATCCACGCAGGGAATCTTCAATTGATCAGGCAATAATAAAAAATATTCTGGCCGCCATAGCCCAATAATACAACTGAACTTATTGTGTACAAAGTATGTATGGCTTCTTTTGCTCATGGTTTGCTACCTTTATAAAGAATTTCGGCGGCAAAGCTACGGCTACCGGATATAACCGATTACAAAATCACCGGCACACTGCTGGTACCGGCCGCAAGCTCTATTTCGCTGAAGCTGGACCTACGATCTTCTTTTGCGCCTCAGGGCGTTTCATTGTCTTTTTTATACGGGTTTTATTTTAATTATGAAAAAACTGCCTTACGCTATCCTGACTGTTTGGTATGTGCTTAGTTGCTGGATCGTACTTCCGGTATTTTCCCAATCACAAACCCGCGTGGCTCCAGGCAAAAAGCCGATGAATGTCTTGTTCATTGCCGTCGATGATTTGCGCAATGAGTTAGGCTGTTACGGCCAATCCCCATTATTTCGCCCCATATCGACAAGCTGGCCGCGGGGAATGGTCTTTAACCGGGCCTATTGCCAGCAGGCCATTTGCTCCCCTTCCCGCACCAGCCTGCTCACCGGTCTTAGGCCCGCTACTACGAAAGTAACGGATCTGAGGACCCATTTCAGAAATACGATTCCTGCTGCGGTGACGCTGCCCCAGTATTTTAAGCAACAAGGGTATTATACCTTTGCCATGGGAAAAATTTTTCATAATGGATTGGACGATTCCTTATCCTGGAGTCAGCCTTCCTGGTGGCCACAGCCCAAAGGAGAAAAGTACGTGAAGCCGGAAAACCGGGAGCTGGTCAACAACAAAGAAAAAGGCCCGGCGTGCGAATCGGCCGATGCTCCGGATAATGCCTACCAGGACGGCAAGGTGGCCGAACACGCCATAGAGGCGCTGAAAACGGCACAGAGGAGCCGGCAACCCTTTTTATGGCCGTTGGCTTCAGCAAACCTCACCTTCCGTTTGTGGCTCCCAAGAAATACTGGGATATGTACGACGCGGCTACCATCAAACTGGCCGACAACCCGGATCATCCCCAGCACATGCCCGAAATCGCCCTTACCAATTCCGGCGAAATGCGGTCTGGCTATACTATTCCGCCGGGCGTAGTTGGCGATACCCTGGCCCGCCACCTGAGACACGGTTATTACGCCTGCGTGAGCTTTGTGGATGCCCAGATCGGAAAAGTGCTGGCTGAACTAAAGCGTCTGGGACTGGAGGAAAAATACGATTGTGATTTTATGGGGCGACCACGGGTTTAAGTTGGGCGAATACCGGGAATGGGGCAAACACACCAATTTTGAACTGGATGCAAGGGTGCCTTTACTCTTAAGCTATCCGGGAATGAAACAGCCAGGTAAAAAGACGAATGGAATTGTTGAGCTCGTTGACGTATACCCCAGTCTGTGTGAACTGGCGGGGATTCCGGTACCCAACGGCCTGGAAGGCACCAGCTTTGTGCCCCTGCTCAAAAATCCGGAAAAATCCTGGAAACCGGCCGCCTTTAGTCAGCATACGCGGGAATTTTATAAAAGGGATCTGTATCCCAACCGGGACGTGATGGGTTACTCGATCCGTACCGACCGGTACCGTTTTACCCGATGGCAACGCGGACCCGCCAGTAAACCCGAGGAAGTGATTGCCACTGAATTGTACGACTATCAAAAAGGCTCCCAGGAAAGGTAAACCTGGCCAATGATCCGGCGTATGCCGCACTGGTCAAGGAGATGACGGCACTACTTGAAAAAAGGAGCAAGCGCCGCCTTGCCTAAATAAAGCGTACTTACAACCTAGTACTGTGTAACCTTAGTTCTTGAGAAGAAGTACTTAGCTAAGTACCAATGTAAAAAGGAAATGGACCGGGTTATCAAGTCAGTATCACTGAAGGCAGCAGCAGTAGCACAGTTAGAGAGTATGTTAGGGAAAGGCACTCACCAAGTGCGAATGCTCAAACGGGCCCAGGTATTACTGAGGCTTCATCAAGGATTAAAGCCGCAAGAGGTAGCTCAGCAAGCAGGAGTAAGTCTGGCCACGGTCTATAATATCACGGGGCGCTATAATGAGAGCCGCAGCTAGTGGATGCTCTAGAGGAGAAGCCCCGGAGTGGTCAGCCGACTAAGTTTAGTAAAGCGGCTCAGGCTCAACTTACGGCTTTAGCTTGTAGTGAGGCACCAGAAGGACACAGTAAGTGGACATTAAGAATGCTGGCCGATAAACTGGTGGAACTCCAGGTAGTAGCGTCCGTATCGCATCAGGCGGTAGGGGAACAATTAAAAAAAATGAGCTTAAGCCTTGGCTGAAAAAGCAGTGGTGCATCGGTAAAATAGACGGGGAGTACTTAGCCAGGATGGAGGATGTCTTAGACGTATATAGTCAGCAGCAACCAGTAGGAGAAAAGCAACAGTGCGTGTATGTTTTGACGAACGTCCTTGTCAGCTGATTGATGATGTTATGACTCCGCTGCCTGTCAAACCCGGCAAGTCGCAAAAGCAGGATTATGAGTATGAACGCAAAGGAACGGCTTGCCTTTTACTGGCTTACGATCTGGATACGGGCCAACGGTATGCCCAGGTGCGGGAGCAGCGTACCAAACAAGATTATGCCCAATTTATGGATTGGTTAGTGAAGAACATTATCGGAGGCGGACAAAATCCATTTGGTGCAGGATAATTTAAACACCCATCAGGCGGGCAGTTTTACGAGTACTTACCCGTAGAGAGAGCCTATGAGCTAAAAAACAAATTCGTTTTTCATTACACCCCGATCCATGCCTCCTGGCTCAACATGGTAGAAATAGAGTTTTCCGCCCTTTCCAAGCAGTGTCTGGATCGAAGAATTGCTACGATTGATACCTTACGGCAAGAGGTAATGGCTTGGATGAAGGAACGTAACGAAAAGAAAGTCAAAATCAATTGGCTCTTTGATACCCCTAAAGCTCGAACCAAACTCAAAAGGCATTACAGTAAAGTCAATCCCGAAAATGAACCAATGGTAGATGCTGATAATAATACTATTGCCTCTTCTAATAACTAAGGTTACAGAGTACTAGTACCCCGCCAATTTAGTTTTTATAAAATCGTGCATCCGCATTTTGGAATGCGGATGCACAGAGAAGCGCATTTTAAATGCGCCTTTCCGAAAGTTCCGCATTGAAAATGCGGAACAACTCAAAAAATTAAATTGGCGGTGTACTAGTCTGCCAACCTTTTGCCATTCCTCACCCCTAACCCGTATTGCTAAACCCAACTCCCATTTACAATGAAAAAACACCAACGCTTTATCTATCCGGTTCTTAGCTGGGTATTGCTCCTTTTGCTTTTGCCTGCCGGGCAAATGCTAGCCCAAAAGTAGACCTGAAAACAACGAATTATCCCATTCCCAGCAGCGGGGTAGTGGTTTACGTCGCTCCCGAGGATGACAATCAGACTCGGGTGTAGCCACTAATACCGGCACGAGTCCGGCCCTCGCCCTGGACGTTAAGTAAGGCCCTGCTAGAGGCGCCGGCTGGTGCCACCGTGCTACTGCGGGGCGGCGAGTACCGCTCGGTCAATCAAAGCCGCATTACCAATAAGATCACCTTGCAGGCCTATCCGGGCGAGAAACCCTGGATCAAAGGCAGTATCGTAGTAACCGATTGGCAACCCGTGGGTGAGGTATGGGTGCACGCTGGCTGGCCCTACCAGTTTCCCCGAACTACCGTAAAGGAAGACATCGGCACCAACCCATTGTGTGATAACCGGGATATGGTGTTTATCAATGATATAGCCCTCACTCAAGTGGACACCCTGAGCAAAGTAGGCCCCGGCACGTTTTACGTCGATTATGCTGGCGATAAACTCTATATCGGTACCGATCCCGCGACGGGAAGAGTCGAATCTACCCGCTACGATTCGCCCATCATGCGCAAGACGCCCACCGGGGGAGAGTTCAGGGTACCCAATGGCACGGCCATGAAAGGCATCGGCTTTACCCATTTTGCCGATGAAGGGCTGGAAGTAGTCTGTGCCGGAGGGTTGCTGCTTGAAAACAATACGTTTGCCTGGAATGGTACTGCGGGCGCGGGCCTGGTGGCGCCCACGGCTATCATCAGAGGCAATACCTTTGCCTATAACGGCAAACAGGGGATGGGTGGAAATAACCTTAAAGAAACCCTGGTAGAACACAATATATCTTACCGAAATAACGTAGAAAATTACAGCCTTAGCTGGTCGGCGGCCGGGATCAAAGTAATTAACAGCAAAAAAACCAGAATCAGGCACAATGTGGTAGAAAACAATAACGGGGCCGGCATCTGGATTGACATCAGTGTGATAGACAATGAATTAAGCTACAACACAATAAAAAGAAATAACGGATTCGGTATCTTCTCCGAGTTAAGCAACGGCACCCTTATTGCCGGTAATCTGCTCATCGATAATAGGAACTTCGGGGTGGCCGTTGCCGATGGAGATTCCTCAGAAGTATGGAACAATACCATTGTCAGCGCCAATGGCAAAGGGTTTTTTATTAAAGACTCGCCCCGCTTAGCTTCATCGGTGCAGCCGGGCAGTCCGTATTATAACAACAGCCGGGAAGCCAGCTGGATCACGCGGGGCAATATCATCAAAAACAACCTTGTCATCGCCCCTACCCTGTGGATGGAAAATACTTCCCCGGCTAACCTGCAAGTAAAAGAGAGTGATTTTAATGGCTATTACCGCAACTCAGCTAATACCGGGGCCAATGTGTACAAATGGAATAACGTAACGTACCAATCCCTGGCGGCATTTAGAGCGGCCAATCCAACCTATGAGGCAAATTCCCTGGCCTTCTACGGTCCGGAGGCTAATCCCTTCTTTACTGATACCACCTACCAGTTAAAAGCTACTTCACCCGCCATCAAAGCCGGTACCCCCCTGCCGGCTAAGATAGCGGCCTTGTTGGATTTAGCTCCAGGAGTATCCGTCGATATGGGCGCCCGCCAAACGGTAGCGCCACCAACGGGCAGTACTATTGCTTACAATACCGGTGGGGGCGCTTTTACCTCTGTGAGCGGCCAAGTCTATCAACCCGACAACCAGGTAACGGGTGGCCATCTCTACGAAAGAGCGGACTTAGCTATCGAAGGCACGGACGAGGATGCCCTGTATCAAAATGAACGGTTTGGTAATTTCAATTATGCGATTCCGCTGACCAACGGCGATTACGAGATTACCTTCAAATTTGCCGAACTTTACTGGCAGCACCCCGGCATGCGCGTATTTGATGTGATTGTAGAAGGTAAAGAAGTCATTACGGACCTGGACATCTACGCCCAGGTGGGCGCCACTACCGCCCTGGATATACTCAAAACCAGCACCATTAGCGATGGTACGTTAAATATTGAATTTAAAACCAATCTGGACAATGCCCAGCTTTGCGGATTGGTAGTTAAAAAAGCAGGCACCTCTCCCATCGGCACGGGGCTATCCGCTACTTATTTCAATAATCTGGACTTGACGGGTACTTCCCTAACCAGAACCGATGCCAGAATTAGTTTTGACTGGGCCACTGCTGCTCCCGCGGCTTCTATTGATGCCGATACATATTCAGTAAGATGGACGGGCCAGGTGATGCCGGCCTATTCGCAGACCTATACCTTTTATACCCAGTCGGATGATGGGGTGAGAGTCTGGGTGAATGATCAGCTGCTCATCGACAACTGGACCGAACACCAGGTAACGGAAGATAGGGCCAGCATCAACTTAGAGGCAGCAACCAAGTACAATATTCTGGTAGAATATTATGAAAATGGCGGAGAAGCGGTGGCTAAACTCTTCTGGTCCAGCCCGTCTCAGCCCAAACAGGTTATTCCTCAAAGCTGGCTTTTCCCGGCTACAACCGCCGCGGCGGCTTCTGCCCGGGTAGCAGCAGCAGAATCCGTACCGGTGGAAGTATTTCCAAATCCGGTTACGGACCAGTTAAACGTGAAGTTCCGGTTGGAAAAGGCTGGACCCGTAAGCGTAGGGCTAACCAATGCACTGGGGCAGCAGCACCGGCAGTGGGTGCAACCGGCCAAGGCAGGCGCTAACCAGTTATCTTTAGGGGTAAGTGGACTCAAAAATGGCGTTTATTACCTCACAATTCATGCAGCGGGCATGCGGCGGGTAGAAAGAGTTGTCATTGCGCACTAACGACGTTAAAAAAAGCCTTAATTCCCGGAGCTGGTATGCGACAAGGCTATTAGTTCAGGAATTAAGGCTTTTTCTGACTTATTGGTAAGCCTCATTGGCCAACTGACCTGGGTGCTGGCAGGGCCTGATCGAACGTGTCTTGATAGACTAATTCATCTTTTTCATTGTATAGTTTCAGGTAATCCACCGAGCCGTAGCCTTTAAACCGGTAGGTAATCCCCTTGATGGGGCCTATATTATTTTGGTAGGTAGTCGTAAAAATGGGTCGGTTATCGATGTATACCTGGGCTCTTTTATGCTTTACGACCAGTTTTACGACCCGCCAGGTAGAGAGATCTTGTCCCAGGGAAGAGAGGTCCGTATATTTGCCATCCACCAGCACTTCGCCGAACTGCACAAAAGCCTCACTGTTACATCCGGGCTGCGTAAAGGAAACGCGGCTTCCGTAATTCCATCCCCGAACCCGGATATACGAATTATAGCAATAGACACCCCCTTCCTCCGGACTGTTTTTAATTCTGGTTTCAAGCGAAAAGTTATCGCCATCAACTTTGTAATCCTGGATGTGGTTGTATTCAACCATACTCCTTTTCTGGTGAGGCATATAAATATCAATACCTCCTTTTTCTGCTTCTCCGGGTACCAGGTGCAACCTGCCATCGTGGATAAGCTTGTTTTTATCTTTCAAATAATAATACCCGTTTTCATGGTACACGGTTCCTTCCCAGTCCCGGCTCATAATATGGGCTCTCTCAAAAGCTATTGTTTTTCCACCCGCAAAAATCCGTATCTCATAGAGGCCCGGCTTGGTATAGGATACGGTAATGGTTTTCTTGTCCTTAGGTAAAAGGATATTTTCAAAATCTCCCCCAAAGTTGATATAAACGCTATCCGACTCAATGCCGGATACATCGTAGTTAAAAACGGAGGTAAGCGGCGCAAACCCTTTCAGGTATTTTCCGCTTAAAAACACTTTTTTAGCACTAGGTTTCGTAAAACGGGCATAGAGGTAGTACATCCCGGCTAAGGTGAGAATACTTAAAAACACAAACCCGTACATAACCTTTCGGCTGAGAAAAGGTGGTTTTTTTACTGTATGGACAACCGGCTCCCCAGGCAATGCTACGGGGGGTGGTTCAGGCTCAGGGGCAGCGCTACTGGTTTGAGTAAGGGGAGAGTGGGCCTCAATGAATTTTCTCCAACTCGGGTACCCGAGAAAAATAGCCAGCGCATTTTTGGTTTCGAGCTGCGGCTTGTACTTGTCTGAGGTACGCACTTTGCCGAACAAACGCCTTAATGTCTGGTAGCTAATGAATATACCGGACGAGTCACTGATTTTTTCACTGAGTATCTCAAAATCCTGATTAGTCCAGGTACTGCATTTGCCCCAGGGTAGTTTGTCTTCTATTAATTTAAGGCACTGCTGAAGGTAGTAAGAATCATCCACCGCGATTGTATTCTTGAAATTGGGTTTCTACTAGTATAGTAACTATTGCCTTCTAATTTAAAATTACCACCCATAATCCACCCCTTTTTGCACCAGAAATTTTGTAGTTGTTCGCCATGTACACGCCGGAAAAGCTGTATGGGAGTTGTTTTTCTGCATTAGGAAACAATGTATGCACTATGTACAGTTTATGTATCCTCTTTCCTGGGAAAAAGAGCTTATTTTAGTTGCTCAGGTGCAGGATTCGAATTGTATACAATGAATGTTAGATTTAATTTTCTCAACTACGAAAGTTGAGGTGATGCCGTAGAGATGGCCTTTGCCGGATAAAATAACTTACATTTTTTGATGAGATTAGCTATCCTTTCGGATAATTAGGTATAAAAGCGCTACTGATCAAAGACTGCGTTGCCTCGTCCCATGGCCGAGACCTTCAAGCAAGTTACACAGTCCGGACTTACTGTAATGATGCTAACCCAGAAGACCAATCAGGACTACTATTTACGCGTATGAACAAACCTATTTACTCTTTTTCGGCAGGCGCGCTTTTCTTCCTGTTGCTGCCGATCCTGAGCTACTTACGTCAAACAGGGTTGGAGGCAACCCTAGCCGCAAGCCGGCAAGCCAAACCACAGTATAATGTACTTTTTATTGCCATTGACGATTTGCGGCCGGAGCTGGGCTGCTACGGCGTGAAAGCTATGCAAGCCCCTCATATTGACCAGTTAGCCGCCGAAGGATTGGTCTTTGAACGGGCTTATTGCCAGCAGGCCGTCTGCTCTCCGTCGCGCACCAGTTTGCTTACCGGTCTGCGGCCCGATGGCACCAAAGTATACGATCTGGTAACCCATTTCCGCGCTACCGCACCTGATGTAATTACCCTGCCCCAGCATTTCAAAAATAATGGGTATCATACGGCAAGTGTGGGCAAGATCTTCCATAATAATATGGACGATGAAGCCTCGTGGAGCGAAAAACCGGATACGCCAAAGGGAAAAGGAAAAGGCTGGCGCGGGTATTTATTGCCTGAAAACGTTGCCCTCTCCCAAGCCAATGAAGGAGCCGCTAAAGGAGCAGGCCCGGCCACGGAGGCCAGCGACTCACCCGACTCGCTTTACGAAGACACCCAGATTGCTCTCAAAGCCGTTCGGATGCTGCGCGGATTACAAGCAAAAAACCAGCCCTTCTTTTTTGCGGTGGGGATGGCTAAGCCGCATTTACCGTTTGTAGCCCCCAAGAAGTACTGGGATCAGTACCGGCGCGCTCAATTTGTCTTACCGGCTCATAACGGGAATGCGCAAAACGCCCCGGCTTACGCCATGACGAACTCCGCCGAGTTACGGGCCTACACTGATATTCCCAAACAAGGTTCCCTCTCGAAAGAAAAAGCCCAGGAACTGATCCACGGGTATTACGCGGCTACTTCTTTTATGGATGCGCAACTCGGGATGGTACTGGAGGAACTAAAACGCTTAGGTTTGGATAAAAATACCATCATCGTCCTTTGGGGCGATCATGGCTGGAAGCTGGGAGAGTACGGGCAGTGGTGCAAGCATACCAATTATGAAGTAGATACCCGTTCGCCTTTAATTGTACGGGTACCCGGCATGGGCGCCAGGGGCAAAAAGACCAAAGCCCTGGTAGAGTTCGTGGATATTTATCCTTCCCTGGCCCAGCTGACCGGGTTGCCCTTACCCGTTCATTTGCAGGGCCACAGCTTTGTGCCACTGCTGGATAAGCCCGACCGGCCCTGGAAAAAAGCGGCTTTCAGCCAGTACCCGCGCAAGGACAATCTGATGGGGTATGCCATGCGCACGGATCGCTACCGCTTTGTCTCCTGGCAGGATGTTAAAGACCATCACAAAGTAGTAGCCACCGAACTCTATGACCACCAGGCCGATCCGCAGGAAAGGGTAAACCTGGCCGGGCAACCCCCATATATCAAGCTGGCCGAGGAGTGTAGCAAGCAGGTAGAGGCCGGCAAAACGGTGGGGCTCGCACCAAGTTTATAAACGATATTTCCGGGATACGTTGCCCATTTGCGGGTGCCTGGAGCTTCGCAGGACACCCCGCACAATTAAGCTAAGCCCACCCTGTTGGTTAGCTATTCCATTAATTCTAGTATTTACGAAAAATAACTTTCCATATGTCCCACTTATTATTGCGTACTAGTAAAGCTTACTGGTGGTTGGGTTTATTGCTCTTACTGACTACTACTGAACTTATTGCCCAGCAAACGGTGATTAAAGTGAATCCGGCAACTCACTCGGGCCGTATTAATCCGGGTATCTACGGGGTGAACCAACGCTGGTTCGATTACGATATCAGTCTATGGGAACCTAAAAAAGGAGAGGAGTCTCCTTTGATCAAAAAGTATACGGACATTGGTTTTCGCTCCCTGCGTTACCCGGCGGGTACGGCGGCGGATGTTTTTTTCTGGAAGCGGACGATTGGTCCAAGAGCGAAGCGTTCGAAGGTCATCGAAGGCCACACCTGGGAAGGAAAACGCAAAGCCGCCGGTGGCGATGGCGGTGGGGGCGGAGAAGCGATGACGGTGGATTTCGGGCTGGATGAAGCCTTGCGGTTTTGCGAAAAGACGGGCTCTACCTTTATTTATATGTATAATTTTGGCACGGGCAGCGCCAGTGATGCGGCCGATCTGGTGGAGTACGTGAATGCCCCCTTGGGAACCAATCCGAATGGAGGGGTAGCCTGGGCGCAGGTACGGGCCCATAACGGACATGCGAAGCCTTACGGGGTAAAGTATTTCGAAATGGGCAACGAGATGTACATCGGGGGCAAGCAACATTTCTGGCTGGAGGGTAAATCCAAGCATTCTCACACCTATAAGTACTGTTTTGGGGATACCGTTCGTTTTACCCGGCAGTTGGTCGGGGAGTTTGATGCCCAATCTACGCTGGCGGCCCAGAGTAACTACGGAGCCAACCAGGTTAAATACCTCCGGTACGCGCCCATCTTGCCCGGCACGGATTCTTTGTACGTAGGAAACATTCCCTGGAAGCGGGTGGACAATTTGAGGAATTACGGAGCGGAGAACGTCTACGTGCTGGATACCTACACGGGTAAACTCACCTTCGGGGACGGTGTCCACGGAAATATTCCTTTGTGCCGGGATTCTATTGCCACCATCCGGGCCAGTTATACTTCCGTGCGGGACGGCTACGATGATTACTACCGGGCCATGAAAGCCGTAGACCCCACGGTGAGAGTTTACAGCTGTCTCATCGACCGGGATTTTATTCAACACATGGGAGCTAGTTCCCCTTATGACGGAGTATCCATCCATCCCTATGCCGGCTTCTGGAATATGCCCGTGGAAGCATCCCTGGACAACTACCATGACCTGATTCTGTCTAATTCCGACGAGGAAGCCGACAGTGCCCGCCACACCCTGGAATTGATCCGAAAGACGGTAAGTCCCCAAAGAAAAGATTCGGTGGATGTGCTCTTTACCGAGTATGGCATTGCCTTGCGCGATATTACCCAAGGATACGGCGTTTCACTGGATGAGGCCCTCTACGGAGCCCGGCTGGTAATGGCCGCGATTGACCTTAACATGACTTTGACCAGCAAGCACGCCTTGGGCGGACTCATTGGCTTGGCTCCGCATTTTGTAACTTCCCCCACCGGCTACATGTACAAAATGTTTACCCATATGTATGGCCCCCTCCGGATCAGTTGCGCCATTACGGGTAATCCCGCCCGGCCCATCGTGCCCAATCCTTATTTTGAAAGAATCCATAAAGGACGCAGTACCCTGCCTAAACTTTACGCCTCAGCCAGCAAGGATGCCGATGGGAATGTATACCTGATGGTCCTGAACCGCGACCGGGAAGATGCCGTAGCCGCCTCGATTGAACTCGCCAAGTATAACCTTCCCAATAGCCAGGCCACGGTATGGACCTTGAATGGACCGGCTTACACGTCTTATAACACCGTTGAGAATCCTGGTAATGTGACTATTAAGGAATCAACCGTACCCGTAGCAGGTAAAGCTTTCAAGTATACCTTCCCGGCCCATTCCATAACTGCTATCCGATTGAAAGGAAAGATCAGACAATGACTTTTACCCAATTATTACCAATCATAGGGATGCTGAAAAAGGAGTTAATTGTAACATTCATAATACGCAAGCATAAGAGATTTAGCCTACTGCCCGTTTTTTTGGTGCTGGGTTTATGTTCTGTTGCTGCACAGGTAAAAAAGAACAATTCCGCGGTCACCGCACCAACCGAACGCAAGCCCAATGTTATTTTTATTCTATCCGACGACCAGGGCACCCTGGATGTGAACAGCTACGGAGCTAAAGACCTGCAAACCCCTAACCTGGATGCGCTGGCTAGGGAAGGGGTGCGGTTTACCCAGTTTTATGCCGCCGCCCCCGTCTGCTCACCCTCCCGGGCGGCTATCTTAACGGGCAAAGTACCCCAACGGGCCGGTTTAGCCGGTAATGCGGCTCCCAACCGGGCTCCGGAAGGCATGCCCACCGAGCAGTTTACCCTGGCCGAAATGATGAAACAAGCCGGCTACGTAACCGGTCACATCGGCAAGTGGCATTTAGGCTATCAGTCGGCTAGTATGCCCAACGGGCAAGGCTTTGATTATTCGTTTGGGCACCTGGTGGGCTGTATCGACAATTATTCGCACTTTTTCTACTGGGACGGACCCAATAAGCACGATTTATGGCGCAACGGTGAGGAGGTCTGGTACGACGGTCAATTCTTCCCGGATCTACTCAACCAGGAGATGACTTCCTTTATCGAACAGAACAAAGCCAAACCATTTTTTGTCTACTGGGCCCTTAATTATCCGCATTACCCGATGCAGGGCACGGAGAAGTGGCGCACTACATATGCCCATTTGCCGCGTCCCCGCCGCGATTATGCCGCCGCCGTATCGACGATGGACGAGAAAATCGGGGAAATACTAAAAAAACTGACCGATTTGAAACTGCGCGAACATACCATCATCGTCTTCATGTCCGACCACGGGCACTCTACCGAAGAGCGGGCCATGGGCGGAGCCGGGTATGCGGGGCCATTCCGCGGGGCAAAGGGTAGCTTATTTGAAGCTGGGCTGCGTGTACCGGCTATGATCAGCTGGCCGGGGCATGTACCCCAAAACCAAACCCGCCACCAACTAAGTGTAGGTACCGACTGGTTTCCCACCATCGCCGAACTCTGCGGCATTCCCGTGCCCAAAGACCAGCTCGATGGCAAAAGCCTCGTGCCGGTTATCACGAAGAATAGCGCCAGTCCGCACCAACGCTTTCATTGGCTTTTTGACAAGCAGTGGGTTGTGCGCCAGGGAGACTGGAAACTGCTGGGCAACCCGGTGGATAAATCCAACAAAGGCAAACTCACCCCGGCCGATTCCCTGTTTTTGGTGAACCTGCGCCAGGACAGCACCGAAATGAAGAATACCGCCGCCCAGCACCCGGAAATGGTCACTAAACTAAAAGCCTTGCACCAGGAGTGGATCAAAACCATTCCGGCAAAGTAATACCAATTCGATGTCGGTTACTCGTTGTTCGATGTTTGTAACTCGCCGTAAACTAGGCTTTTGTTAAAGAGTTAGTACATGATGCCTGCTTCATTTTAGTATAAGATAAATCTTTAAGGACTACCTTTTACAACGTCCCTGTTTACTGCCCGCTATTTAAATAAGTCATGAGAGAACGTCATTATATCTATCTGCTGCTGTTAGGCTTGTTGAGCTGTCGTTCTTCTCAACCTACCCAAGAGGGAGCAGCCAGGAAATCGGAAAGCCAATCTTTGCCAGCCCAGAACTGGTTTGAGCAGAGCATTTTTATGCTCCACGAGGATCATCATATCAAAGTGGAGACCGAAGTGGGTAAAAATGCCGACCCTCAGGAAACGGCCCGGATCATTGCGTTGTCCAAACCGGATGCCATTCAGATACACGCCAAAGGACGACCAGGGTATGCGTCGTATCCAACCAAAATAGGGTGGATGGCTCCCAAATACGAACGGGATGTCTTAAAAGTGTGGGGTGATATTGCCCGGAAAGATGGCTATCACTATTCTATTTATTACAACTTAGGCCGCGATGCGGAAATCCAGACACGCAAGCCGCAATGGAACCGTATAAATGCCGATGGCAAGCTCCAGGACGCTGCCTTGTGTTACCACTCAGGGGTAGCAGAAGCGTATTTGTGGCCCATGATCGAAGAAATTATGACCAATTATCAGCCGGACGGCCTCTGGTTTGATGGATCGGTTTTTACTATTAAAAACTGTTACTGCAACGTGTGTAAGGCCCGCTTCCGGAAAGAGAAGAACTTTGAGGTACCTACCAGCCCCGGTAAGCCCGGCTGGACCGCCTACAAAGACATGCAGCGCCAGATTTACCGCGAATTCCTGTATAAAACTGTTGACCGCATCAAACAAAAAGACCCCAAGTGTCTCGTCACCATCAATCTGGCGTATTCGATGCACATGCCCGAAAAACCCTACGAACGGCTGGATTATTTTACGGCCGATTTCGGCAACGAGGTGGAGGAGCTTTCGCAGGAAGCCCACTGGTACGACAACCAGGGCAAGCCCTTTGAAATTATGACTACAGTGCACATTGATGGAGGAAGTAGGGGAAAACAGCCCAAGCCCAAAGGCCAGATCGAACAGGAGATGGCTATCATTATTGCCAATGGTGGCCGTTACAACGGCTGGGATAATCCCGATTCCAAAAGTGCTATCAGTGCTACTATGGGGCAGCATATGCGGGATGTGGTGGCGCCGTTTTTAAGAGCCCGCCAGCCCTGGATTTTGCAAACCAAGCGCCTCCCGGATGTGTCGCTATTGTACAGTGCTACGGCCCACTATGCCGCCACCGATACAGTGAGCAACGCCTTTCTGAGTGCTACTTATTTTATTCCGGTTACCGATAAAATCCGGGAGGCCGGATTGAATTACGAAATGCTGCCGGAATACAAGTTGGAGGATGGCAGGATCGAGAGTAAATTGGTAATTGTAGAAAATCCGGCTGCCCTGAGTGAAAGCAATATAAAGGCCCTCCGGAAATTCACTGAGGCCGGCGGTACGATCCTGGTTACCGGGCAGGGAGTAATGGCCGGCAACATGCCCGAACTACTGGGTATTGCTCAACCCGAAAGCGCAGGAGCCGCTACCGATTTGCGGGTAATGGGCGATAAGCAAGCCTATCCATTTACGCATAAATTCTACCGTACGCAGGCCCGGGGAGCTCAGGTGTTAGTAAAAGCAAAAGAAGGTCAGGGAACCGAATATCCCTTGCTGACCAGCCACCAGGTCGGCAAAGGAAAAGCCATGGCCCTGCTCGTGCCATTTGTAAGCCGGGAGAAAGGAAAATCGTACCAGCTACCCACCGCTTTACTGGAGGAAATCCTGGAAAAAGCGCTGCCCGCTGAACAGCGCCTACTGGTAACCGATGTGCCACCTACCGTGGAAACGGTGCTCCGCCGGAAAGGCAATGCTCATATTGTGCACCTGGTCAATCACGCTGAAGGCGACCGGGAGCTGATAAAAACTACCTGGCATAAGTATTATTACATCACCAACATTCCACCCGTACAGGCTACCCATATTTCGGTACAACTCCCGGCCAAACCCGCAAAGGTGACCTTGCAGCCGCAGAACCAGGCCCTGCCGAACTGGCAATTCAAGGAGGGACGCCTCGAAGCAGACGTGCCTGGATTTGCCATTCATCAGATGGTAGTAGTTGAATAAAAGATGCGAAAAATGACCCTAATGATAACTACGGCGAACCGATATCCGTATCGGGCAGGGGTAAACGTAACTCCTGCTTTTATTTTTCTGATTGTAGTATTGGGTTTAATGAGTGAGACCTACGCCCAGCAAGAATCCAGACCGCTGGTTTCGGCAAAAACCCCGGCCAACCCTTTGCAGGAAGCCGGTTGGGGCTTATTTACGCATTATTTAAAGGTGCCAAAGGCTAGTACCGAAGCCGAACGGGTAGAACTTTGGAATAAAAAAGTGGATCGTTTTGATGTGGAAGGCCTGGCCAGTCAATTACAAAAAGTAGGAGCCAAGTACTATTTTATTACCATCGGGCAAAACTCCGGCTTTTACTGTTCACCGAACAAAACCTACGATTCCCTGGTGGGCCGTAACCCCAGCCGCTTGACCCGGCGTGATCTGGTGGCCGCCTTGTATAAGGCGCTGCAAAAACGGGGGATCAAATTAGGCGTGTATTTACCCAGCGGTGCACCGGAAAACGATTCGGTGCCATCCTTCTCCCAAGAACAGCCTGCGATTAGGCCCCGGGAGAAAGTGTATAAGACGGTTAATAATGTTGCGTTAAAAGCTTACCTGTATTACCCGCCCCATTACCAGCCGGGCAAAACCTATCCGGTTATTGTGTTCTTTTTCGGGGGTGGCTGGGTCAGCGGCAACGTAAGCCAGTTCCAGCAGCACAGTCAGTACTTTGCCCGGCGCGGCATGATTGCCCTCACGGCTGAGTACCGGGTCGCCTCCCGCCACCAAACGACTCCCATTCAAGCCATTGCCGACGCCAAATCGTGTGTGCGGTGGGTACGGCAGCAGGCTAACGTCCTGGGCGTTGATACCAGCCGTATTGTCGTAAGCGGCGGTTCCGCCGGGGGACATCTGGCCGCAGCCACGGCTACGTTGCCTGGTTTTGATGAACCCGGAGAGGATACAAAGGTTGGTACTAAGTCCAGGGCGCTGGTACTGTTTAATCCGGTGGTCAACACCACGGTCAGTGGCTACGGGGCAGAAAAACTGGGCACGCAAGCGGTAGCTGCCTCGCCCGTTCACCATATTACTAAAAATATGCCGTCCACCCTTATTTTTCATGGAACGGCTGATACCGTTGTGCCTTACTCGAATATAGTGCAGTTTCAGGCTAAGATGCAGGCGGCCGGCAACCGTTGCCAGGTAGTACCCTTCGAAAACCAGGGACACGGCTTTTTCAACTACCGCGCACAAAACCAGGAGTATTATCTACAGACCATCCGGCTTACCGACGCGTTTCTGGTATCCTTAGGCTTGATTGATCCGATGCCTGCGGGGCATAAGTAACCTTTTTTAGACCATCTCAATCAAGATTGGCGAGCAGTCTACCAGGATGAAGCGGCAATCAATAAATACTCATTTTTAGGTATTGATAAATGAATAGGCCTTATCTAATGTTACCAGCTAATGGACTTATCGTGCTGGTCAAGCAGTAGTAGGAAGTAATTCATTTCACTTGTAAAAGCTCAGCTGAATAAAGCCTTCTTTGAGCGTAACTTGGAAAGATCGATCGGTCTGGAAAACTGTAGTGGATCGGTTGAATCACTAGAAATTATATTATTGAAAACTCAGTAAACATTGTAAAATACTGATAATCATAAAGATAATGAATTTTACCAGTCGCTTGCCTCCGGCGAGTGACGACTATCAAAGGGCCTCCGGCCCGTTTTATGGGAAGACCGAACTTATCCAGTAGGTTGTATTGCCTCTTTCCCGCAGGCGAGACGCCTGCTCCATAGTCGTCACTCGCCGGAGGCAAGCGACTGCCCTTCACTAACTATAGGAATACTACTCAACTATTTATCTCTTTTACTGAGTTTTCAGTATATTACTCTTGTTTCAGGAGCAATTTCATCATTTCCCTTGCGGCTACCTGCCCTTTTATCCGCAGATCATCCCGGGGCGTGTTATCGCCTACTTCATACGTTACTGCATCAGCGCCGAATTGGGTAAAAAACCAGTTTTTTGATATGGGTGATTCCGTTCCGGAGGCACTCTGGTTTGTCTTGTACCCTGGTATGGCCCGTTCCACTCCGGCCAGCCATTGCTGCGCCAGGGAGGTGGCGTAAGGCGTTGTTTTCTGGTCAAATACGTAATATATATCATTCCAGGTAGAGTGAAAATCAAGGCCGAAATATACTTTGGCCTGTTGCTGCTTAACCTGCTGCGTGAGGTAGCACTGCACGACCGCGGTTTCGGGCTGGTGGAACTGCAGCCAGTCCCGGTTCAGGTCAATGCCGCCCGTATTGTGACGCCAATGCCCGTTGGCTACCCCGTCCGGGTTACACATCGGTAACACAATGGTTTCAAACTTTCGGCGGAAGCGCTGGGCAAGCTTACTATTGCCGGCAATGGTTTCCACGAAGGCTTGCATAGCCAGGTAACCAGTCACCTCCGGCGGGTGCTGCCGGCTGATGACGGCTAAAACGTGTTTGCTGTCATCTTTCCCTACGGATAGGGCAACAATAGGCCGCTGCTGCGCACTGTACCCCGCCGTTTGCTTGCGTACAAAAGGCAGCCGGTCCAGGCTGTCTGCCCAAGCTTGCACGTGCCGGAGCAATACCAATTCCTGCGCGGCTACCCACAGCGTATCCGGGCCCACGGGTAAGCGTAGGGTGGCTGCGTTTCCTTCGGGAAAAAAGTTAGCCGAGTCGAGTGGCTGCCAGTGCGTCCCCTCGCGGCTGATTTTAGGATAGTAACGGTGACGGCCGTTTTCGTACGTCAGTCGGATAGAGACTGATTGCGCTGAGTCGGCCCATATTTTAAAGGCATACCAGGGACTCATGTTAATCGGTGCATTTTCGGGGCGAATTACCGCCGTAAACAGCGTGTCGTTCTGTTGGGTAAGTTCGTTTAGCCGGGCTCCCTCAAAATCCGAACTGACTTGGACCCCACTACCCTCAAACGTATAAATACGCCTTACGGGCAGCTCAATGGGTTTATTCCGCGTGTCAGTAGAACCGGGCGGATCGTACGACAAGGGCTGGTTGCCCGGCGCGGCTGGGTTTTGTCCCCTACCGGGAAAGCTAGCCAGACCTATTCCCATAATGACGGCACTCAGAATTAGCTTTTTTCGCATGACTTAGTGGCGGGAGTTTTACCTGAATTACTTTCTGAACTACTTATGCCTGGAAATATAAACCCATAAAACGAACAATAAAATATTGAATTTATTACTAATAGAATCCCAAAAAATAGTAACTCGCTCCTTCAAGCAAAATTTCGTTTTACGAAACTAGCTTTTTAACACTAACCACTCAACAACCATGAGGAGATTATTACTCTTTTCCGCGCTGCTATTGTTGCTGACCAATCGTACTGCGCTGGCACAGGGAAGAACCGTGACTGGTAAGGTTACGTCTGCCGAAAATGGTACCGGGTTACCGGGGGTTAACATCGTGCTGAAAGGGACCGCTACCGGCACTATTACCAATGAGGCCGGCTCTTATTCCCTGGAGGTACCCGGCAGTGAGGGAACACTCGTATTTTCCTACATTGGGTTCGTCCGGCAGGAAATACCCCTCGGCAATAATTCCGTGATTAATGTGCAACTGGAGGTGGATCATAAGCAGTTGGATGAAGTCGTGGTAACGGCCGTAGGAATTGAAGCCAATAAGCGGCAACTAGGGTATTCCATTCAGGATATTAAGGCCGACGAGGTAGTACGAGCCCGCGAAACCAACGTAGTAAGCGCCCTGAGTGGCAAAGCTGCCGGTGTGCAGGTAGTTTCTTCCTCGGGTTCTCCAGGGGCCTCGGCCAATATCCGAATCCGGGGTAATAAGTCCATCAACGGAGACAACAGCCCGCTTTTTGTGGTGGACGGAGTTCCCATTGATAACTCGTCGTCCGGCAATGGTACCGGTGGGGTGGACAATTCTAACCGGGCTGTGGATATTAATCCCAATGATGTGGAATCAATCTCGGTTTTGAAAGGTCCGGCAGCTACTGCCTTATATGGCATCCGGGCCGCCAATGGGGCCGTTATCATTACCACCAAACGCGGTAAATCCGGAAAACCGGTTATTACCTATAACTCCGCTTTCTCCCTGGAGCAGGTAAACCGCCTGCCGGAACGGCAGTCACAATATGCACAGGGATCCATACGCAACGGGGTGTACGTCTACCGCGGACCGGAAACCGAGGAGAGTAATAGTTGGGGACCCCTTATTTCGGAACTGGAATACAACGGAGATGCGGGTTATCCCTACGACCGCAACGGGGCACTCGTACCCGCCGGCAGCGGTAATGGCGTTCCCGCACAGGCGTACGATCCTTATGAAACCTTCTTTGTTACCGGTAATACTTTCGACAATAATCTCTCCGTCTCGGGGGGCGGCGAACGGACTACTTATTACTTCTCGGCCGGCCGCCTGTATCAGACAGGGGTAGTGCCTAATGCTGACTTTGCCCGGAACTCCTTCAAAAGCACCATCACTTCGCAACTTACCGACAAGCTATCGGCCGGTATCTCGGCTACTTTTGTGAATTCGGGCGGGAACCGGATTCAACGGGGCTCCAACGTATCGGGCGTAATGATTGGCTTGCTTCGCAATACGCCCACCTTTGACATTGGTAACGGAAAAAAGGGAAAGGAAGCCGCCAATGACCCGGCTACCTACGTGCTGCCCGACGGCAAGCAGCGTGCCTACCGGGGAAACGGGAACTACGATAATCCATTCTGGTCGGTTGAGAGAGTACCCTACCGCGATCATGTAAACCGGATCATCGGCAACGTTAACCTTGAATACCGCTTTCTGCCCTGGCTCCGGCTGCGGTACAAACTGGGCCTGGACCACTTCACGGACCGGCGGAATTTTGCCTGGGACATTAACTCCTCCTCCGAACTTACCGGCGCCGTGCAGCAAGTGGCCCGCTTCTCCAACGACCTGAATTCTGACCTGCTGCTGCTGGTTGAGAAAAATCTTTCGGAAACAATTAACCTTAATGCTACCCTTGGCCACAATTATTTCTCTACCCAATTCATCAACCAGACGGCAGAGGGGCGTAACCTGGCCTCGCCCGGATTCTTCAACATCAGTAATGCGGCTACCGTGCAGGCCTCCCAAAGCAACAGCCGGCGTAAACTAGTCGGGGTGTTTGGCGATTTGAAAGTAAGCTACCGGAATATTGTACACCTGAATCTGACGGGTCGCAACGACTGGTCTTCTACCCTCACCAAAGGTAATAATTCGTTTTTCTATCCCACGGCCAGCCTGGGGATAGAATTTACCGAACTGTTAGGAATGACTAACAATACAGTGCTGCCATACGGTAAAGTACGTGTATCCTACGGGCAGGTAGGCAATGATGCCGCCATTTATTCTACCAACAGCTACTACGGGTCGGCCAATGTTGATGGGGATAACCTGGTGCCTTCCAATCAATTCCCGGCTTTCGGGGTAAATGCCTTCGAACGCAGCAGTACTTTGGGTAACCCTGACCTAAAAGCGGAACGTACATCTACGTTTGAAGTAGGCGGCGATTTTAAGTTCCTGCGCGGACGCATCGGCCTGGACCTCACCTATTATAATGCGGTCACTACGGACCAGATCGTAGACGTTACGATCTCCAGCACTACCGGCTATTCCCAGATTACCCAAAACGCGGGTACCATTGAAAATAAGGGAATCGAGATTGCCCTGAGTGCTACGCCGGTCCAGACCAGCAATTTCACCTGGGACATGAACCTGAATTTCACCCGTTCCCGGACGATGGTTACGGAGTTGCCCGTGCCCGTAATTTCCCTCCAGTCTTTCAGCGCCCTTTCTTCGCTGATTATCAAAGGGCAACCCTACGGCATATTAAGCGGAACCCGCTACTTGCGGGACGGCACCGGCCGGCTGGTGATTGGCACGGACGGCTGGCCCCTGATTGATCCGGTGCAGGGCATTGTGGGCAATCCCAACCCGGACTGGCTGGCCAGTTTGCAGAATACCTTCTCCTTCAAAGGTTTTAGCTTATCGGCTTTACTGGATGTGCGCCAGGGGGGCGACATCTGGAATGGTACGCTTGGCTCTATGGGAAATTTTGGCACCTCAAAGGAATCGGGCGACCAGCGTACGGTAACGGGTTACGTATTTGACGGAGTGGTGGCTGACCGGAGCGGTAATCCAACCGAAGTAGTCAATACCACTCCGGTTGATTTTGCCAATCCGGCCAACCCGCTTGGTACCAATAAATGGCGGCGTTACGGGGCGCTTGGGCTGGCCGAGGAATACATAGAAGATGGCTCCTGGATACGGCTCCGCGAACTGACGCTTGCCTACAACCTGCCTTCCAAGCTGCTGGGCAAAACGTTCATTAGCGGGGCAAAAATTTCCGTTTACGGCAGGAATGTATTTCTGCTTACGGATTACAAGGGCGTTGACCCTGAAACCAACTTGTCGGGTGACAGTAATGCGGTCGGGTGGGACTATTTTAACCTGCCTAATACGCGGAGTGTTGGCGCTTCCCTGCAAATCACCTTATAACCCCTTAACTGCTTTCTCCTATGAATAGCTATAGAACATTTCTCACCCTTTACGCTGGGCCTGCTTTCCCTGCTGGGAGCCTGCGATTTTGGGGATACCAATGTTGATCCCGCCCGGCAGTTAACTGTTGAACTAAAACTCATTCTGCCCGCGGCAGAGGCCCAGACTGCGCGGAATATGGGCTCCATCGGCCCCAGAGTTACCAGCACGGTGGTGCAGCATCTGGTAGGTACAGATTTTCAGCCGGTTAACTATACCGATTATCTGCTCGACGCCACCACGCTGGACGAGTACTGGACGGGTGGATTATACGCAGGGGCGATGAAAGACGCCGACATTCTGATTAAGAATGGGCAGCAACAAAACGAACCCCATTATGTGGGCATTGGCAAAATCATCATGGCGTTGAATCTCGCTATAGCCACTACTTACTGGGGAGATGTTCCGTATACGGAGGCGTTCAACGGTTTAAATAATCTGACACCTGCCTATGATACCCAGGAATCAGTATACGGTTCCATTCAACAACTGCTGGATGAAGCCATTGCCGAACTGGCTAAACCAAAAACGCCTAAAAGTCCGGCTACTGATGATTTGATTTTTGGCGGAAACCCGGCCAAATGGATTGCGACGGCTTATGCCCTGAAAGCTCGTTATCATATGCACCTGACGAAGCGCGATCCGCAGGCATCGGCAAAGGCGCTGGAACAAATGCCCAAGGCTTTCACCAACCTTCAGGATCAGCCTACGTTCCGGTTCGGTTCCTCGCTGAACGAAGCCCATCCGGTAGCCTATTTCGGACAGGATCGTCCCAATCAGGTTGCCCTGTCGCCTTATTTTGCTGGTATGCTTACCAGTACGGCCGATCCGCGCCTGGCTAAGTATGCCGTACTGGTAAGCAACCTTCTACCGCGTGTATCGGCCGAATACCCCCGGTTTGTACTGGGGCCAGAACAATTCGCCCATGCCTTATATCTCACTGCCCGAACTAAGATTTCTGGAAGCCGAAGCCAGTTTGCGCACCGGTAATGAAACCTGGGCCGCCAACGCCTTACGGGAGGAATTGAAGCCAGTATGCAGCAATTAGGTATTGCCTCCGCCGACTATACTACCTACCTGAACCGGTACGGTACGCTTGCCGGGTTGACCACTTTGAGGAAAAAGCTCGGTCACATTATTTCGCAGAAATACATCGCCTTGTATGTACAGGGGACCAACGAGGCTTGGGTGGATTACCGCCGAACGGGCTTTCCCAGAATTACGCCGCCTGGCTGGCATTTCTACCAGTTTTAACCCCAGCCGCGTGATTCCCCGGCGTTACCTATACCCCAATACGGAGGTAAACACCAATAACCAGCCTATGACAGCTGCCATCGAACGGCAAGGAGGCCAGTTGCTTGATGTAGATATGTGGGCATTTAAATAAAATACTACCGCCTTCAGGCGGTAGTATTTTATTTTCACTGTGCCTTCCTACAATACCAATACACGCTTTACCTGCGATTCGGTTGGTGTGCGTACCCTAACAAAATACATTCCTTTGGCGAAGACTGGTGATGTCAATAGGGAATTCGCCACTCCGGGTACTTGCAATATTTTTTTCAAAAACCACTTTGCCCATAGCATCAGCCACTTCAATATGAATAGGTTGCGCCCCTTTTAGCAGTACTTGCAACTCCAATAGCTCAAAAGCTGGATTTTTTCGACCGTCACTTCCAATGCCTCCCGTTCCGGTAATAGTTCTCCTACGGATTCTATGAGCTTTTTTCCGGCGGGGACTCAGCTCAAGTACCCTTCGGATGCGGTCTTTCTGGTCCTGAGTAAAAATATTCATGCACCGGTCCGGGGAGTAGTCCATGTAATTCTCAATCATGTTACGCGTACTCACCCCGCTACACCGGGATGTGGTCTGATCACAAGTCAACGTTTCATTGGGCCCAAAGGCAGGTGGAGTATCCGGACAGTAATCATTGCCGCAGTCTTCATCTCCCCAGGTACATGCAATAAACCCAGCCAGTGCCCTACTTCATGCGTAGTTGTCCGACCCAGGTTATAGGGTCCACGGCTGGCAGTTCCTTCTCTCCCAAAGTTTTGGAAGTCAATTACTACCCCGTCGGTTTTTTCAAGTCCATTGTATTCCGCTAGTCCCGGTTCATTGGAGGCGTCCGGGAACTGGGCATACCCAATAAATTCTCCCGTAATACGGGTCACCCAGATATTGAGGTACTGATCACTGGGCCAGTAAGCCAGATTGGCTAGTTTATCTACTTCATACGTAGCATAGCTGGTTTTCGTACTGTAGGTCCGGTGATGCCGGTAGAACGTCTTCCTTGCGGATCCAGGTTTGCTAAGCGGAACTCAATATTGACATTGGCCCCAGCGGGATGGGTATTAAACCCGTTCGTATTGGCTTTACGCTGGTAGTCCTCGTTGAGCACGTCGAGTTGGGAGAAGATCTGCCGGTCGGTGATGTTCGCATTTTCACTCCCACCCATCTCCCGGAGGGCGTATTGTGGATGACATGCACTACTACCGGAATAATCAGGGTTACTTCGGCTTGGGCAGCTTTTTTACGGTTACCAGCAGTAGGCTGGCTTAAGAGTTCCTGCAAATGGGCTCTGGCTCTGGCATAGGCCGGATTCCTCGCTTTCAGCAAAGAGTCCTGCTGCTGAGCCCCGCATCGCCGCAATGGTTGAGTATAACCGGGCAGGCAGGATATCGCAATAAGCGCAATCAGTAAAAATAATAAACCGGCTGCGGACGATAAGCCGCAAACCGGTTACATACAGCGTGAGTGTAAGGATCAGGAAGTGGTTTTTTGTTCAGCATCATTCCGGGCATAAGCATTAATAATTTCTTTACCAGACGGTGCCCTTACCACATCGCGGGTATCAAGCCGCACAAAACCAATTCCATTCACATTACGAAGTACATGCAAGGTTTCGATCAGACCCGATTTTTGCTGACGCGGCAGATCAATCTGGGATTCATCACCGGTAACAATTACCTTTTGATTGGGGCCCCATCCGGGTCAGGAACATCTTCATCTGCATGGTTGTGGTATTCTGGGCCTCATCCAGCAAAATAAAGGCATTGTGCAGGGTACGTCCCCGCATATAAGCCAACGGTGCAATTTCAATAACGCGGTTTTCAAGATAATATTTCAGCTTCTCGGGCGGAATCATATCATCCAGTGCATCGTAGATGTGCGGCCGCAGGTACGGATCAATTTTTTCCTTGCTGTCACCGGGCAGAAAACCCAGGTTTTCGCCTGCTTCTACGGCTGGCCGGGTAATGATTATCTTCGCCTTTTTTGTCTTTGAGGGCTTTTACCGCCAATGCCACTGAAATATAGGTTTTACCCGTACCGGCGGGTCCAATAGCAAACACCAGATCATGCTGGGCGGCGCTTTCCACCAGGGTACGCTGGTTTACCGTTTTGGTTTTAATAACGATTCCTTTGGTACCATACAGCAGCACGTCCGCCTCAGGTACCGGAGGCATTGGCTGAGCGGGGGCTGCCTCTTCTTCATCCTGTTGAATATAGTCTTGCACGTTGACTGAGTTACTTTGCCGTATTGGTGATAATGATCCAGAAGGGAATTGAGGATATCCTGAATTTTAATAATTTCAGAGGTACTGCCTTATACGTATTTCATTAACCTCGAAACGATACGGCTACCCGGAAAAGCGGAAGCTACTTCTTTAATATTGTTGTTCTCAATACCCAGAAAATCAACTAAAGAAACATTCTCTAAGGTTATTACTTTTTCGATCAATCGGTTAGTAAGTTAATAGGAGTTGAAGAATTAAAGGATGCTGTCCTCTAAGTGACAGGCTTACAGGAAGGAATAATTTTTGCCGCCCTATTAAATTAATAAATTTTGTTAAAAGTTGGATGGGTAAATCTGACTTTTATTGTTGAACGTTTCATTTTTATGATTTGTTCAATCTATTTCCAGTAATAGGCCTATGCTGATCCGGATCGTAAAAATGACATTTATTCCCGAATATATTCCTGCCTTTCAGGCTATTTTTCACCGTTCCGAAAGGAAGATCAGGTATTTTCCTGGTTGTATGCATCTGGAATTATGGCAGGAAGCAGCGCAACCGGATGTGTTTTGTACCTATAGTCACTGGACTGGCGATGCTGCAATTGCAAAATTACCGTCAGTCTGATCTTTTTCGGGATACCTGGAGTCAGGACAAAAGTGTTATTTGCCGAAAAACTGCTGACATTCTCTTTTTTGCGTATTACCAGCCAATCTGCCCAGGTGATTAATATTAGCAGCTGGGTAAGAAATAAAATTTACGGTAGTGCTATTGGTTCAAAATAAGAAAAGGATATCTTTGCAAACCCATTTCAAAAATGCCTAGGTGGCGGAACTGGTAGACGCGCACGACTCAAAATCGTGTTCCTTCACGGAGTGCCGGTTCGATCCCGGCCCTGGGTACAAATAATATTGTATAAAGAAGCCTTAAAAGCATACTCAAATCAAGTACTTAAGGCTTTTTTACGCCCTTCAAGGGTTATATACAGATAAATCTGGATATATTAACCCAAAGTTGCATCCAATACTGCATCCAAACTCCGCGCACTATGGGCAAAGTCATTTTTCGTCTCAATCCGCACAAAAAAGACAGCGAAGGCAAGCTTCCCGTATTCTGCACTTCAACTTCCAGTGGTAATCGGTTCCAGTATTACACCGGGAGAAGTGTTTTGAGAAGGAATGGGATTTGGCTAAACAACGATTTAAACGGAACTTCTCCGGGATTCCAGGAAGGGAATGCTTACCTGGATACGCTGGAAGAAAAAGTGAAAAAGGCGCACCGGGAAGCTATGCTCAAAGGCATCGTTATTACTACGGAGGAGTTGAAAACGCATTAAGTCCGATGAGGCCAAGCCCAAACCGAAAACTTTATTTGAGCATTTTGACGACTTTCAGCAATCAGCCAAGCTGAAGCGGCCGCAAGTACAACACGCTCCGCAATTATATCTCCTTACGGAACCACCTACAGGATTTTGGGAAGCACACCCGGAATTAAAGCTGGAGGAGAAAGTTACGATCTAAAAATACACGACAAATTCCTGGAATATCTGGTCTACCAGGTAGAACAGGCTCTAATTCCGTTTTCAGCACGGTCAAGAACCTGAAAGTCTTCCTAAAGTTTTCTGGCCGAAGAACGGAATGTGAAACTACACCCGATGTAGCGAAGATCAAAGCCTTACATTTCGGTGGAGAAAATCTTTCTCACGCTGGAAGAATTGAAAAACTCCGGACTGTATCCCTCCGGGAAAATCTGGACAAGGTACGGGATGTCTACTTATTTTCCTGCTACACGGGACTGCGGTATAGGGCCATCGCACCAAAAAAGGGCATTTGGAATGTGCCTTCACAATATTCACGGGTACACCCTGATGCACGTTGTGCCAAATTTTTTGGTATTGGTTCACATGGTCAGTTGCCCAAATTATCAATTGTTATTTGAAGCATTTAAGGTGCTTTTTGCTTTAAAATGCCTCAAATTTGGTGCGATGGCCCTAGACTGCGGTATTCAGATCTGGAGAATATGCAGCCCCTACACATCATTGAACGTAAGGGAATAAAGCTGATCAGTATTGTGCAGAAGAAGACCGGTGTGCGGCTGGAACTGGCCCTTAATGCTCCTGCTATGGCAATTCTGGAAAAGTATCAGGGGAAATACGAACGCTGCCTACCCGTAATCGTCAACCAGAAGATGAACTATCATTTGAAAGAAGTCGGACAGCTAGCTGGAATAGTTGATATGGCTGAAAAAGTGGCGTTTGAAAAGGGGTAGCGCTTTGCTGGTCTTTCATTACATCGATGGGAAAGACTTAACCACCATTATTGCAAAAAATCCAAATCTTAGCTTGACAAAAGACTGGATCCAAAATGAAACTAAGTGTAAGGAATGGTGGGCTCTCGCATCAGTGGTGTTCACCCTGCTTGTGTGTTATCTGCACAATCGATATGGGGTAATATCCATGCCTGGAAAACCTGCTTTCTTTCGTTCAGGGACAGCCCTATGATTTAGTGCTTCTTCTCCTTTCATTGCTTACAGTGCTTAGCTTCTCTGGGCTTGCTTTGTTTCTATTTCTGATCTTGACTCCAACACGCAGGGAGCCGGAACCATACGTAATTTTGCATCCTTCGGATGGGCTTCGCATTCAACAGAGAGAACCAGCAGAAGATTTTACAGCTTCAACAACTTTGAAAAGGTTAATACGGAACAAGTTATCAATAAACCCAAGCAGTCTGTGAGTGATTTGAGTTTAGATATGGAAACTTTGTAAAAGGATTTGGGCGATTAGCATGAGGAGTATTTATGAAAGTACCAGTGCTTTATTCCGTAAGATTAAACGGTACAATGGGTATTTTTCGTTACTCTGATTTATGTAACGGGTTTTTGTAACTGTTTCTCCAAACCGTTGCTGAGAAACTATTGGGCTGGGAAGGCGGAGATTAAAACATTGCATTTAGGGGAGGGATAGGGAAGAAGTCCTGTTCTTTTCCCTTTCGTTCTAAAAGCGTCACACAAAAGGGTGGTTTAAAAAAATGAGCTTAGCAAGAATAACAAGCAGCCGAAATGTTGAGGAATACCTATTATCAGGAGAAGAATATTACTCAAAGCCAACTTCCCTGCTAGCAGAGAAGTTAGCTCGATGAATACAGTAGAAGAGACTGGTGCTTACCCTGGCTATCTACCGACTCCTAATGTACTTGCGACTCATTTACCTGTCTGGGCACCTTGGTCTGGGTTTATTGTTTTTACTCACTTTTCAGGGCCTTTACCGGTTTGGCTACGGCCGCTTTTACGGCTTGTAGACTTACCGTGAGCAGGGCAATAAGCAGTGTGAGGGCCCCAGCCAGGGCAAATACCCACCAGGAGAGCGTTATCCGGTAGGGATACGCCTCCAGCCACCGTCCCACCAGGTAATAGGCTAGCGGGGCGGCTAGCAGGAAAGCAATCCCTACCAGGCGGATAAACTCCTTACTCAGGAAAGCAATCAGTCCCGGTAGGGATGCGCCCAGCACTTTTCGAATGCCAATCTCCTTACCCCGCTGGGAGATGGCGTAGGTAGCCAGTCCGAACAGCCCCAGACACGCTACTAGCAGGGCAATGCCGGCAAAGAGCGAGAACAACCTGCCCCGCGTTTCTTCGGCTTGGTAAAGCCTATCGAACTGCTCATCCAGGAACCGGTACTGGAAGGGTTCCCCGGGCCGAAACTGCTTCCAGACCCGCTTTATGTGGGCGAGAGCTGGCTGGGCATCGTGCCCTGACAGCCGCACGGAGACCTGTCCTAACCAGTCGGGACTAATGTACAAGACCAGGGGCACAATGGGCTGGTGGAGGGATTCAAAGTGGAAGTCTTTTACTACCCCAACAATTTTGCGGTTCAAGCGACTGTCTCCATAGGCAAAGGGCTGACCGATGGCCTGCTCAGGCTGCTGCCAGCCCAGCAGTCTTACGGCCGTCTCGTTGAGCACGTAAGCGGCCGTATCATCGGTGATATACTTACGCGAGAAGTTACGTCCGGCTGCCACTTGCATGCCGTAGGTAGGAATAAATTCATGGTCTACCCTTAGGGCCAGAATCGTTACCTGTGCGGGGGTGAGGGTGTTGCCTTTCATAACACTGGCCGGCTTGAAATCCCGGAGCCGCTCACTGGGAATGCGGGAAGAACGGCCTACGCTCAAGATACCCGGATGCGCCAGCAACTCCTCCCGGAAAGCCGCATACACTTCCTTACCGGGAGAGGGCACAATGAGCATCTGGTCTTTGCGGTAGCCCAGCTCCTTGCTTTGCATAAAGGAGAGCTGCTGGTAGACAACGGCCGTGCCGATCAGGAGCAACGTAGCCAGGGCAAACTGGACCACGACCAAACCCTGCCGCAGGGAAAAGCCTCCCGTAGGCATCTTCCCTTTCAGCACCCTGATGGGCTGGAATGCTGAGAGGAAAAGGGCCGGATAGCTACCCGAAAGCAAACCGGTAAGCAGCACCAGGATCAAACCCGTGCTCAAAAAGGAGCCCGTTCCCAGCCTGCTTAGGGTTAAGTTCTTGCCCGTGAAGTGATTGAAGGTGGGCAAAAGCAGACCGCTCAGGGCGAAAGCAATCAGGAAGGCTACCAGCGTCAAAAGCAGCGATTCGCAGAGAAACTGCCCGGCCAGTTGGCTTCGGGCTGCCCCCAGTACCTTTCGGACGCCTACTTCCCGCGCTCTAGCCGCTCCCCGGGCCGTCGAAAGGTTCATGTAGTTGATTACCGCCAGCAGCAGAATCAGCAGACCAACCAGGGAAAACAGCTTCACGTAAGCGATGTTGCCGTTAGCTTCCAGTTCTGAATCCAACCGGGAGTGCAGGTGAATGTCGGTGAGCTTTTGCAAATAGAGGTTATTGCGTTTATGGGTACCGGCAGTAACATGCTTCTGGAGAAAGGCGGGCAGGTGGCTCGTGAGCTTACCCGGATCGTAGCCCTTGGGTAAGAGCAGGTAGGTAGCGTAATTGTTACCACTCCAGTCGCTTGCCAGCTTTTGCTTCCCCACTAACCGCTCGTCAGCCAGGGTGGCAAAGGAAATAAGCATCGCCGGATGGAAATGAGATTGAGCCGGCAGGGGTTCGTACACCCCCGTTACCCGTAAGTAGTGCTGTTTATCCAGTTGGAGGAGTTTACCCACCGGATTCTCTTTAGGGAAGTACTTCTCGGCCAGCGGTTGGGAAAGCAGCACGGTGAAGGGCTCGGCTAAGGCACTTGCGGCACTGCCACTGCTGAGTTCAAAGGAGAATACCTCAAACAGATTCGCATCGGCGTAGTAGAGGTCGTCTTCCTGAAAAGAATTTTCTCCGTAGGTAATCTTACCACCGGTTTGCAAAAGGCGGACAGCCTGTTCAATGACGGGAAACTCCTGCTGGAGCTTTGGGGCAAATGGCGCCGCCACGAGTCCTAGGTGCAGGATAGACGTACCTTCCTCGTCTAAAAACTCTCTGCTTACCCGGTAGATGCGCTCGGAGTGGGCGTGGAAACGGTCAAAGGAAAGTTCATCCTGCACGTAGAGGGCAATCAAGAGCAGGCAGGTAAGTCCGGTAACCAGCCCGGTTAAGTTGAGCAGCGAGTAGCCTTTTTGCCAAAGCAACTGCCGCACAGCGGTAGCAAAATAACTTTTCAGCATGGTAGTAAAGAGGGGGTTGGGGTAATAGTCAGGCGTACGTTGGTAGAAGTAGGGGTGTAGTACGTACTGCAGCACGGCCAGCACGTAAGCAATACGGGCTTCGGGGAGTCCTTCTTGGGAGGCTTGCCTACTGAAAGATTCGTGCAAGTCCCCCTGTATTTCTTCCAGCAGTTCCGGCGAGCAGAACCATCCCAGGAACTTGTCATCTTCCAGGTCGCGGGAGGAGAACTGCGCCGTCTGCAGGAAGTCGCTGGTTGCCTGCCCCAACACCAGCAGCCCGATCGCGTTGACCGAGGGGTCCGCGTGCCCCGGCTTCACAGGTCCCCACGTCGGCTCACCCCCCAGCTGTTCCCATCGCTTGTCGGCCACCTGCCCCAGGCAGCGCCACCCGACGTCCTCGCCGCACCGCTGGGTGAGCACGGCGGCCCGCTCCTGCCAGATGCCGAGCACCAGCGGCGACCTGCCCAGCAGCGTCGACGGGACCGCGCCCAGGGGCTCCAGGCCGCTGCGCTGCCGCGCCCC
>JAUJNL010000163.1 GCA_030448185.1 Cytophagales bacterium
GAAAAAGGGCATTTCAAATGCCCGGCTATACACATCCGCATTGCAAATGCGGATGTGTATAGCCGGGCATTTTGTCGTACACCCCTTGTAAAAAATTAGTTAATAAAGTTGCATCAGCGGTAGTAGCCAATCCGGCCAAAGCTTATTCGCGCAGTATCCGCTGGCAAGATGGTACCACTACCGTACAGGGCCATCTGGAGCGACCGCAACTGCTTATTCAGAAAGGTAAACCCACGCATATTTTCTTTGCCACCGGCGATGGGAAAGGCGGTTTCGGTAATATGACCCGGACCTGGAATACCGATGAAGAAAACTTTGCTTATCTGATGAGCAATATTGTTGCTATGGCTATTGAAAAAAACCGACACCCAACCCCCGCACTTTGCTAAAAGCTCCGGACCAGCTATAGATCGGACATGGTTCCGAACAAACAAATTAACCCATCTGCTATAAGGGACGCTGTGCAATTATCCATAAAAGCCCGGCTGTCCCTTATGGTGTTTCAATAATAAGCTTTCCGGTAGTTTTTCCACTCCGGAACTCATGCAGCGCTGCCGGTAAATGGTTAAAAGGGTATCGATGTCCGATGAACGGCGGCGGCAAAGTCAGCGAATTGATTTGGGTCATCAGCTGGTGCATCAGATCTGCTTTTTCGTATAACCATATCAGGTTAAAACCCATCACCGATTTATTCTGAGTTGGCATCCGCAGGGGGTCTACCCGTGGCCGGAAAAGGTATTTCCAAAGCAGTACGATATAATTAGGGCGGGGACCCGCAGGCGTAAAACTAGCCGCACCGTAGGTAACCAGTCTTCCCTGAGGGGCCAGAAGCTCATAACACCAGGAGAAATAGTTGCCCCCGGTTGCCTCTAATACAAGCTTTAGTTCCCGTTCCTGCAGGGCTTCCCTGACTTGCTTTCTGAAATCTTTTGACCGGACCAGCCCCGCATCAAACCCCTCTTTCTGCAAAAGCTCCAGTTTAGCCGGGTTGCCTACTACCCCAATGGTAAAAGCTCCCAGTCGCCGGGCTATCCGGTTTGCCTGCAATCCAACGCCTCCCGCCGCGCTTTGGATCAGGACCGTTTGTCCGTTTTGCAGATTCCCTAAGGGAACCAGTGCGTAATAAGCGGTCAGGGCCTGCACCGGAAAGGCTGCACCCTCCGCATAGGACCATCCGGGCGGAAGCGGCATTACGTAACGGGCATCAATATTGAGGTGGGTAGTATAGGCGCCAAAGCGGGTTACGCCCATTACCTGAGCACCGGCTTTTATATCCCTGACGGCGGCACCCACCTGTATAATTTCTCCGGCGTACTCCAGACCCGGAATAAAAGCACCTTCCGGCGTAGCGCTGTACAGCCCCATAATGGCAAACAGATCGGCATAATTCAACCCGATAGCCTTTACTGCCACCGTTACCTGGTGAGGCAGCGGAGGCGGCAATTGCTCCGCTGACAACCGGACATTTTTCAGTGAACCCGTTTTCGGTACTACGTATGATTGTCTGCTGACCATGCTTGGGTAATGGTAAATGCTCAGTGGAATGGGTGCAAAAGTATTTTTAATAATCCCGTAAGTGGTCGGTTTTTTACAAGATTAGGCCCTGCTTGCCTACTACTTTTGTATTGTTCTTACGGCGCTGCTCTCAGGAATAGGCGACAGGTAAGTAAAGTAACATAAAGTGGTAATCCAATCTTTATCAAGGAAAGGAGCAAACTAATGAAAAGGAAATTACTGACTGGTCTTGCAGGCTTCATATTGATCACTGGATTTACGGACAGCACGCTGGCACTGAGACTTACCGGAAGTCATACGGGTCAAACATGGAGTCAACTTAATGCACAGTCAATACTTAGTTTCAATTGGTTAGCGGCATGGCCCCAACAAATTAGCCAATACTGGAATACACTTTCTCAGGACCAACTCACGATCATACTCATTGCAATGCTAGGTCCGGCTGTTCAGTTGCTTATGATCTATGCCTTACTGGCCGGCCATATCACGCGGAGAATACGAAATTTTATAAACCACTTACAACATGCCACATCTTATCACCAAACCAGTAGTCAGTACGGGGGTACTACGCTGGTACGAAGGCGGAACCATCCGTTTTCTGATTAATTCCGAAGAGACCAACGGCGGTCTGGCCGTAGTTGAGACCAGAACATGGAAGGGTACCGAGCCTCCCAGGCATATTCATAGCCGCGAAGACGAAACATTTCTGATTGAGGAGGGGGAAGTCACCTTTTTCATTGGAAACCAGACAATCAATGCGTTTCCGGGAATGTTAGTATTTGCGCCGCGGGGTATTGAACACCACTTCAAGATACAGAGTGAGACGGCTAAAATGTTTGTCATTATCACGCCCGGCGGATTTGAGCAGTACTTCTGGAATAACAGCCACGATGCGCCTTGTAATTCAATGCCCCCAATGCCTGGTCATCCACCAACTGCTGAGACTATTCAGAACCGGATGCTCCAATTGGTAAGCCTAGGGGTCACCTTTGTATAAAAACCAATTGCGGTCAATTTAATGGGTTACAAAAGATAGGTACTTGATTACTAACCCTCAAATGCCGCCCTTGATTGCACAATGCTCTTATTACAGCTAATCAAACCCTTACAACGAGAATCAAACCATGAAATTAATGAATGTGATCAGGCTGGCAGTGATCGGATCGGCCCTGGTGGCCGGACTTGCCTCCTGTAAAAAAGATGATGAAAATAATGTAAAGCCGGACGGCGGCACCAAGACCTCTTTCTCAGATAAAAAATGGCAACCTGTTTCCCTGATTATTGACCCGGCCCTGGATATTGATGGGGATGGCAAACCGGATAAAGATCTAATGCAATTTATGCCCGCCTGCCAAAAAGATGATATTGTGGTATTCCAGAAAGACGGCAAAGTAATGAATGACAATGGTAGCAACCGTTGTGAGGCCAATGAGGCAAAAACTGAACAAACTGGTACCTGGACCTACGACGAAGCCGCGAAAACAATAAAAATCAAAACGTCAGACAATCCCTCAGAGGTAGAGTCATGGCAGATAGTAGAAAGTACCAGTACTACCTTAAAAGTCCGCTACGACTTTCAGGAGGAAGGGCAGACCTTTAAAGCAACCCTGGCTATGCAGGGACAATAAAACGGAGGGTGCCGCATTGGAAATGTCCAATAGGTGGATCAATATAGAGGGTAGAGGTATTGATACATGCCCCTGGTGTCTTCTCGCTTCCAACCCTCTTTCTTTTAACATTCAGCAATAACATTTCCAAAGTAGTAAAACAATTCGATTCTCCTATGAAAAAGAAGGTATTCCGGATCACGGCCATTGTACTGGGTATGCTCGCGGTCGCTATAGCAGGAGGTATTACCTATCTGAAAACTGCCCGCCTGATGTAGGCGCTGCACCCGAACTGAAAGTAGCTATGTCGGCAGATCAGATTGAGCGGGGCAAGTATCTGGCCAATCACGTTGCCTTGTGCGTGGATTGTCATTCCCAGCGTGATTTCACCCAGTTTGCGGGTCCAATCAAAGCGGGTACCTTTGGCGGCGGCGGCGAAAAGTTTGGGCCTGAAATGGGTTTTCCGGGTACGTTTTACTCACCCAACTTAACGCCGTCTGCCCTTAAAGGACTGGACTGACGGAGAAATTTACCGGGCGGTTACGGCTGGAGTTTTGGCGCGATGGCCGCCCGTTGTTTCCGGTAATGGGATACCATAACTTCGGACAGATGGATGACCGCGATATTCACGCCATTATTGCGTATGTGCGTACCATCCCACCCGTGCAGAACGTAGTGCCCAAGTCAAAGCCGATTTTCCCTTCAGCCTGATCCTGCATACGATTCCGCACAAGGGAATACCGCAGACCCGGCCTGATGAAAAGGATGTGCTTGCATACGGTAAATACCTAACTACCTTTGCCGGCTGCGCTGATTGCCATACCAAACAGGAACAAGGTAAACCAGTACCAGGTATGGATTTTGCCGGCGGATTTGAGTTTAAAATGCCCATTGGCACCCTTCGTTCCGCTAACATTACCCCTGATTCTCAAACCGGTATTGGGAATTGGACAGAAGAGGCTTTCGTAAGCCGCTTTAAAATGTATGCTGACAGTTCCTACCAGGCTCCGGTACTAGGCAAAAGTGATTTCAATACGATTATGCCCTGGCGGATGTATGCTGGCATGAAAGATTCTGACCTGAAGGCACATATACCTATCTCAAGACCATAAAGCCGGTCAATAACCAGGTTTCCCGCTTTGATCCGGCAGTATCACAGAACCAGATTACCCAAAACAATTGATAATCTTAATTATTTCACTCAATCCATTTACCACAACAACCCTTAACCAATTACCCATCATGAAAAAAGTTACCCTTTTCCTCCTATTCGTTGTAGCAACGGTGTTTTCTTCTCAGGCTCAGTCTTTTCAGAAATCGATAAACTGCTCAATGTCGGCATCGGTGTGGGTACCTATTACGCAGGAGGTCTGCCCATCGGAGCCTCCCTTGAAGTAGTGTTACAGACCAAATCAGTGTAGGTGGTGCTTTCGACTATTCCCGTTATGGGTATAATGTTGGAACTTACCGTTCAAGCTGGAATTTCTTCTACGTAGGAGCCCGCGGCTCTTATCACCTCGGAGAACTGCTGATTTAGGCAACGACAAATTTGACCTTTATGCCGGACTTACTCTCGGTTTCCGGGCCGCCACCTATACTGACAACATCAAAGGAAATGATGCTTATGAAGGTACCTATGGAAGCGGCGTTTACCTTGGTATACACGCTGGCGGCCGTTATATGTTCAACCAAACCTTTGGTGGCTTTGGTGAGCTAGGCTACGGCGTATCAGTCCTGAAGTTAGGTCTGACGGCTAAGTTCTAATCCCGGAAGCGGGGTCCGGAAATGTTAAATTTTAAATCTAAAGGGCAGTTGGTAAATAGGCAAAACGTCTCGCTTCAGTTGCTCTTTAGTTTTTAAAGTTTAACATTTCTTTTTTATCTGTCCACCCAATCTTTTTTAGCTATGTGGCTCATGCTCATGCAACTGCTGCACCTGGTTTTGTTCAGCGTTATTGCCGGTCAAAGCTTTTTTTACCTGATTGGTGGTAGGGAAGCAATCCGGCTGTTATCCGCTCCGGCTTTTATTGAGCAGCGCAAATCACGGATCGTATTATTGCCGGCAGATTACGGATAACCTATATACTTGCACTGATGCTCAGTCTGGTACTAATCAGTATTTGGCTGATAAGAGGAGGCGCATTTCCAACAATCTTCATTGTTTTGTCTACACTCTGCCTGATCATTGATCTCTCTATTGCGGTCAGAGGGAAATATACCCCTCAACCGGGAGATCCAGACCTGGACTACCAGCCAGTACCCGGCTAACTGGAATAGGATCCGCTCCCGGTGGCTGCGTTTTTTTGCCTGGCGGGAACTGGTCTCAATTATTGGATTACTGTTGCTGCTGATGGCTGCGCTGTGGAGACACGAAATCCTGGTTTGACTACCTTCCCAATTACAACATCCGCTTCATAATAACCATTCCCTGAATTCATCCTTCATATAAGGCAAGTCCAGATGATAAGTGCCGCAGGGTTTGAAGCCTGATGTTTGATAAAAGGTTACTGCCGGACTGCTGTCCATTGCCTTGAGCCAGACCAGCTCCTTGTTAATGACTTCAGCTATACAGATTACCAAATACATCAGCGCTTTACCAACTCCCTTACCGGTAGCTTCTTCCAGCAAATAAATTCTTTCTATTTCTAAGGCATTGTGCTCCGGCGCATCCGGAAAGGGCTTATGCAGATTCAGTTTCAGAAATCCAGCCGGTTGCCCGTTCAGGAAGGCGAGGTAATAAGCACTGCCGGGTTGTTGTAATTCCTGGCGAAGTACCTCTTCACTGAAACACCGGGCTACATAAGCATCTCCGTTATCGTGCCACAGATACGTATAATGCTGGCGGTACGACTGACAAGCTACCCAGGTCAATGTTTGGGTATCAGTAAGCGTACAAGGCTTGATTTGGACGGGAAACATAGCTATTGACTAAAACACTTACGGAAAAGCCTCTTTTCCTGCGGTGTGATTTACAGAGTCTGAATCTACCCTAACAGCTTTATTTTACCTGGCCTCCTCTTTCGGCTTCTCCAAATTCAATTTCAGAATCACTACCTCCTTCAGCGACTCGGGAGTTGTGATCGTGCCGTCGGGCTTGAGGTTGCGTAACTGACTATTGGCAATATAGTAGAACGTGTTGCCTTTAAATGTACCGGTAGTTGGTATATTAAAATGGGGATGGAAAGATTGCAGCACTTCTGAACGGATAATCCGTTCGGACTGGCTATCAAGGTAAAGCCGGGCTACGCGGTCGGCTTGCTGGCCCGGATTCTGAATGACAATCAAACTGTTGGCGTGGAAGTACATGCCGTCAATCCAATTCAGGTAGGTGACGCCTTCAGCCGTAATTTTGGTCACGTGCCTATTCGACAGATCAACCTTAGTTAGCCCCGTAAAGTCAGCGACAAACAGGAATTTTTCCCCTTCACTTAAAGCTAGGCCATTAGGATAGATAAAACGTACGGGAATATCGAGTGGCGTTAACGAGTCCGACCGGGTGGTAATCGTGTACACTTTGCCTGCTTTACTGTCGGTCAGGAAGACGTTGCCCTTGGGATCAATTACAAGGTCATTAAACAGGTGCAGTCCGCCCTTATTATCAACCGTATACTTTTTCTTCAATTTGCCTGATTTCAAGTCGTAGCGAAATACACCCGCATATCCATCCAGGGTATCTCTTTCACTGGCGCTGCATACCCACAGATCCTTGCGAACCGGGTCAACTTTCATGCCCAGTACCTGCCAGATCCCGTCTTGTCCCCGGCGGATAAAATCTTTGTTTCGCCCTCTTTTATCAATCACAATGATTTTATCCTGGGCTAAGCTGCCGATAAAAAAACGCCCAGAAAGTGGATCATAGGCTATCCCTTCCGGAATTAACGTTTTATCCGTAATTGTAAAAGCCCGCTGGCTCCTCTGCACGGGTCTGGCATTAATTCCGAATTGCCGGACTAGGGCGGGGAAGGCTTTGTTTGACTTAAGAATTGAAAGTGCGGGATTATCCTGAACCGGGTACGTTACCTGCATGGAGGCCAGTTTTTTTAGGTATTGAATCGCCCTGGCAGTGTCACCGGTCTGACAATGGGCTTCCGCGAGCCGGTAAAACATTCCCGGATCGCCGGATGCCTCCGCCAACTGAGTACCAAATTCAATAAACTGCGCGTAGTTCTTATCGCGGTAAGCTTGTTCGGTCCGGGTAAACAGGTCTAGTTCGTCCAGACTGGCTTGTGCCAGACAAGGGAGCCCCACAATGAATAATAGAATAGTCCATCCTGATTTGACCATAGGGCAGAGGAAGGGTAGTCCTTTTTTCCTTAACGGAAATCCGGCAGTAACCAATCTATTTTTCATTTTTTTGCATCCAAATGGGTTTCGTGATGGGGGTATGCTCCTGTCCCAGTATGTCACGGTACAAATCCGGCCGGCGGGCATTCCGGTAGCGGTTCCCCCCCGCCTGCGTCAGTTTTTCAGGGATGCAGGTAGCCGTGACAATGTCGTCCTCAAAGCTTTTGAGTTCCGCAATTACTTCCCCGAACGGGTCCAGAATGAGCGGATTACCATTTTTGAGCTGTTCCGCATCCATCCCGATTGGATTACTGAATACGATGTAGATCCCGTTATCATAGGCCTGGGCTGGCAACCAGCGCATCAGCCAACGCATGCCTTTGGGGCCGTCGAACTCCAGCCGTAAGGCTGCCGGGTCACGGTCACGGTTTTGCCAGAGCTTAGGGTCTACAAAACCCCGGCCCGGCATGGTGGAGGGCGTACACATCGTTACGTGCGGCGCAAATAGTACTTGAGCTCCCAGCAAGGTAACTGCCCTTACATTTTCGATAACATTGTTATCGTAGCAGATTAGCATGCTGCATTTCCAGCCGTGCAACTCAAAAATAACGTACCCGTTGCCTGGGGCAATATGCGGATTGATAAAGGGATGCAGTTTACGGTGCTTCGCAATAAAGCCATTTTTGTCCACGCAGACATAGGCTTTGTATATCTTATCCGCTTCCTTTTCCAACACACCCGCCAGCACGGCAATATCATATTTCCGGGCAATCCGGATGAGTTGTTCAGTGCTTTCTCCCTCAGGCACCCTTTCTGCCAACGCGTATAACTTCTCATGGCTGAGATCTTTCAGAAAAGTATAGCCGGTCACGGACTGTTCGTGAAAGCTCACGGCGTGGGCACCCTGCTCACTGGCTTTTCGGGCCAGCTTATCTATCACCGAAAGGTTGTAGGCTTTATCGCCGCTCCGGTTCTCGAACTGGGCTGCGGCAATGCGGAGGTCTTGCATAGTCGACAAAAGTTCAAAACAGTACCCGAATATTACTAATTTTTGTTCACAAGCTACTTGCTCATAGGGTAATTTGAAATCTTTGTCCGTAAAAAGGCTCAAACTAGTAAGCGTAATGCTGATCAAACAAAAAAAGCTACCCGACGGTAGCTTCTAACCTATTATTACCAAATGTCTGGTTAGCTCATGGCGGCCACTAACTCCTGACCGGCGGCATTCGTGTACACTTCCTCTTCCGGCTCAATTGCATCCAGATCCACGTCACCATCAATCGACAGATTATCAGCGGTGTATTTAAGATTTTTCGTAATGATCCAGGGAGTAGTAATGCCTAAGGAAACAACAATATTAGGACTTTCGCAAATCATTCGAATTTAAGAGTAGGCTGAGCG
>JAUJNL010000164.1 GCA_030448185.1 Cytophagales bacterium
AAAGTCAGTACCTGAGGCGGCCGTACCCGCCAGCGTAAAAGATACCGCTACGTCCGTATCCGTCAGGTGATTTAAGTATACCCTGGCTACGCCCCCGGCCACGTTCTCGCGGGCCGCGGCTGAGTTGGTAAAATTGACCGTACCTGTGGTCACTTTGTTTACAATATATACGCGGTTAGGCAGGGCCGGGTACGTTTCTTCCTCTTCCTGGCAACCCATCAGCAGACTCAGGCTGAGCAGGAAAAATACGCCAGTAATCCTTTGAGTTCTATTTTTCATGTTGTCTTTAGCTAAGAATACATCAGGTAATTTTGAATCCATTCGGGCTTAATAGCCCGGATTCTGCGCGAGGTTTTTATTGCCCAGCAATTCGGAATTAGCGATGGGCCAGCGGGTCCAGTTCGGATTGGTTTTGCCCGTAGCGGCGGCATACCGCCCGGTGCGCTTCAGGTCAAAGTACCGCTTGCCTTCGTAGGCCAGTTCCACAAAGCGTTCGTTCTCGATAGCCAAGCTAATGTCCGCCTGCGAGGCAGCCGTGGTATTAGCCAGCCCGGCCCGCGTGCGGATGCGGTTCAATTCGGTAATGGCGGCGGCCGTTTGACCGAGTTCATTAAGCGCTTCGGCCCGCATTAATATCACGTCAGCCAGGCGGTATAGCACCAGATTGGCATCCTGGTAGCGGATGGGCCCGGTAACGGTGCCGATGTATTTGTTCACGTAGGGAATATTGGCATCCCGCCACGGAGGCGCCGGAGTCGGCGTGAACTGGAAGGTAGCACTGCGCCGCAGGTCGCCGGGGGCAAAAGCATCGCGCAATTTGGCCGAAGGAATCATCCGCCAATTGCCGCCGGGATATACGGGAGTGACTTGCCCCAGCGGGAGAAATAAATCGACCAGCCCGTTATTTTGGAGGTTCCCGTTGTTTTCTCTTTCTAAGTACGCATTGTTGTACTGTAATTCGAAAATAGATTCGGACGTGTTTTTAGCCGTAAAAATATTGGCATAACCCGCACCAGGGACCAGCGAATAATTTGCCGGGCTGCTGATGATCTGGGCACCGAGGTTGGCGGCGTCCTGGTTCTTTTTCTGCCACAGGTAAAGATCCATCAGCGCCGCCCGGATGGCCCCTTTAGTCGCCCGACCCTTGGTTTCGAGGGCGGCACTGTAGGTATCGGGTACCCGGCCCTCGGCTTCTTTCAGGTCCGACTCAATCTGGGCGTAGAGGGTCTGCGGATCGGACTGGGTGGGGAAAAAATTCTGGGTGGTACTCGTATAGGGTTCCAGCAGCAGGGGCACATTTTCGAAGGTACGCACCAGGTAGAAATACATCAACCCCCGCAGAAAGTAGGCTTCGCCCAGAATGCGTTCTTTACGGGCCGCCAGGGCCGGATCGGTAATGCCCGGCACAAATTTTAGGACGCCATTGACCCGGTTAATGCCCCGGTAGATGCCATTCCAGGAGTTGTACTGTTCGTTATTGGCATCTACATTCCCCTGGATGATTTGCTGTTCGTTATTGGTGGTGCGGTCGTTCACATCGTACAGGTCCGTGCGGCCCTCACCCCACACCACCAAACGGATCGCTTCAGGCTGTAGGGCATCGTAACAACCCAGGATGGCGGCATCGGCGTCCTTAGCGGTTTTAAAGAAGCTCTCGGCCGTGATATTACTCTGTGGTTCCTGTTCGATCACCTCGCAAGCGCTGAACAGCAGCATACTGACCAGTAAAAAACGACAGGAGTTCATTTGTGATAGGATTGTTTTCATGGATAAATGTCTTTTTAGATTAAAAGCCAATGTTAACGCCGACCAGGAAGGTTCTGGACTGCGGATAGGTACCGTAGTCTATCCCTAAATCGGTGGCCCGGCTATTGAAGGCGGAGGCTTCGGGGTCAAAACCGGAGTAGTTGGTGAAAGTGTACAGATTTTGCCCGGTCACGTACAGCCGCAGGCTTTGTAATTTAATTTTCTGCACCCACAGCGCGGGAAAGTTGTAGGACAGGGTCACCGTTTTAAATCGCAGGTAAGAGCCATCCTCCAGCCAACGTTCCGAAGAGCGGCGGTTATTGCCGGGGTCATTGTGGTCGGCCCGCGGAATGTCCGTTACATCGCCTTCTTGCCGCCAGCGGCGCAGCACATTTTTAGATGCACCGCTGAATTGCGTCATACTTTCAATAAATGCCCGGGAAGCGTTGTAAATATCATTACCATAGGAATACTGCGCCAGTACACTCAGTTCAAATCCTTTGTAGCCGAATACGTTGGTCAAACCGCCAAAAAACTTGGGTTGGGCGCTGCCAATTACAGCCCGGTCGTTGTTATCAATGATGTTATCACCGTTCGTATCCTGGAAGATGATATCACCGCCCCGGAACAAATAGCCGTTGACGTTATCATTGCGCAACCCATTGGGGTTATCCCCCGAGTTGGCGTAAATACCCAGATTGTGCCAGCCGTAGAACGCACCAATAGGGTCACCTACCCGCAGTACCGAAAGGGGTAAGCTATTGCCGAAACCAGAGGTAGTACCGCGGCTGAATACAATTTCCTGGCCTTCCTGATAAAGCTTGGTTACTTTGTTGCGGTTCAGACCAATGTTAAAATTAGTCGTCCAGGTGAAAGCTTCCGTCAAGTTACGGCTGGTGACGTTTAACTCAATGCCCCGGTTTTCGGTACTGCCTACGTTCTGAATGGAACTATTCAAGCCCGCCGTGCCTGGTAGTCGTACATCGAGTAACAAATCATTGGTTTGCTTGAGGTAGGCATCAAAAATTACGTTCACGCGGGAGTTGAAGAACGAAGCATCCAGGCCGGCGTTGTACTGCGTGGTCGATTCCCAGGTTAAGTCGGGGTTAGGTAAATCGCTGGGGGCCACGCCTCCCTGACCCAGGTAACTATTGTTCACCGTATACACCCCCTGTGACCGGAAATCGCCCAGGTTCTGGTTCCCGGTTTTACCCACGCTGGCCCGGAGTTTCAGGTCAGTGATAAAGGGCAGGGATTGCATAAATGATTCCCCGGAAAGACGCCATCCCACCGAAACAGCCGGAAAAAAGGCGTATTTTTTGTTTCGCCCGAAGCGGGAAGAACCATCGCGGCGAATGCTGCCTTCGATCAGGTATTTATCATTGAGTATGTAGTTCACCCGGGAGAATAAGGAAGCAATACCTGCCGCGGAATTAAAAGAAGTAGATACCTGCGGAGTAGCCGCGCCGTTTAAGGTAGCAATGTTATCGGTGCTGTACCCGATGGCCAGGGATCTGATTTGTTCTTCGGTAGTTTCCTGCTGACTGTACCCCAGCAGGGCGGTGAATTTGTGCCGTTCAGCGAACGTTTTGCTGTAGGTAAGCAGGTTTTCGTTAATCCAGGTTAAATTCTGGGTGTAGGCCGCTTCCCCTTCCGTGGCGCCGCCCCGGAGGGCAATGGAGGGTTGAAAATAATCGTCTTTTATAGCGGCGAAATCAACGCCCCAAGTCGTCCGGAAGGTAAGCCCCGGCAGGAAAGTGTAATCGGCGTAAATATTGCCGATCAGCCGGTTATTGGCCGTTTTATAATCCACCTCTTTAGCGTACGCCACCGGGTTGATGGTGCCGGAAGCATCGTCCAGGAAGTACGTTCCGTCGGCATTATACACCGGCATGACTACCGTCTTAAAAATAGCGGCCCGCATAATCGAACGGTCGGATTCGTCCAGGGTAATGCGGTTGCTGATCGAACGGCTCAAAGACAAACTGTTGCCAATTTTAAACTTGGGGCTGGCGTCGTAGTCGATGTTCACCCGGCTGCTCAGGCGTTTAAAGCCCGAATTGGTAATGATTCCGTCCTGGTCAAAATAACCGGCACTTACCGAATAACGGATTTTGTCCGTACCACCCCGCACCGACAAGTCATAGTTCGATATGGGAGCTGGACGCAGGATTTCTTCCAACCAATCGGTATTGACGACCGTGCCGCTGTCAGGAATCACGAAAGCGTACAGGGAGGGTACGCCGGAGCTCAGAGCATTGGCCCGTTGTTCATTGATCAGTTCGATAAACTCAATATTGTTTAACTTATCCGGGCGGCGGCTCTTGATGTCGTTCTGGAGCCCCGTATAGTAATTGAAACTAAAGGAAGGTTTGCCCGATTTGCCACGTTTGGTCGTAATGAGTACTACTCCATTAGCCGCCCTTGCCCCGTAAATGGCCGAGGCGGAAGCGTCCTTGAGCACTTCCATCGATTCAATATCATTGGGATTGATGTCGGCCAAGGCGTTGGTCTGAGAGCCCCGGTACACGCTGGACAGGTTACCCGCACTTACCGGAACGCCGTCTACAATGTATAAAGGGTCATTCCCAGCGTTAATGGAGGTAGTACCCCGGACCCGCACGGTTACGCCACCACCCGGCGTACCCGAATTCTGCACGACCTGCACTCCGGCGGCCCGGCCTTGCAGCAGGGCATCCGTACTGGCTACGGGAATGTTCTCAATTTCCTTGGACTTCACGGAAGCTACCGCACCGGTGATGTCCCGCCGTTCCTGCGTACCATAGCCGACTACCACCACTTCGGTCAAGGCTTTTACATCAGAAACCAGTGCTACGTCGATACGGGTGCGGTTATCAATAGGTGTTTCTTCAGTTACGTACCCGATAAAAGAGAACACCAATGTACCGGTACGGGACGGAACTTCCAGGCGATAAGATCCATCAGCATCGGTAGCAGTACCTGTGCTGGTTCCTTTCAACAGCACGGTCACACCCGGCAATGGCGAATTATCCATTCCGGAGGTTACTCTGCCCGTAATAACCTGATTCTGGGCAAGTACATTTCCGCAGGCAACCAATACTAAGAATGGCAGTAGGAGGTATAACTTTAGTGGCATAACAGATTTAGAAAGATTTAAATTTTATAATATAAAATTATTTTTTATATTATACCAATATTACTGGTATTATAGACTTATGTCAAGCTTTTATTAGATATTTTTTAATAGAAATAAGAAATCTACCCTGTACAGCAAATGGAATAGCATCATAGGGTTCAGGAAACCCATGAGAAACTATCCTAAAGATTCTTAAACTTCAGGGCGTGAAAGTGCCCACCATTGGAGTGACCGGAAGGCATAAATTTCAGCCGGATCAATCCGATGGGCATTTTGGAATTATTCTCCTAAAGCCCGCAGGAAGCTCACGTTGGTAACGTTCCTTTTCCGTTACGAACGGACTTACAAGTGGCAAACTCGTTTTTCCAAGTTTTGATGAAAAAGTGGGAGTCTCACAGTGGACTCTGCTCAACCCTTATTTTAAGGACAATCCGTACTTGTTATAAGGGAAACTCAGACATAAAAAAATACTCATTTTTAGGTATTTCAGCTATAAAACTCCTTTACTAATGTGAATCAAGGGTTGGCATGTGTACAGGTAGGGGCTTTGAGCTAGTGGGCAAGGTAGCAGCGGGTGGGTAAATTAGGAGAATGCTACCACTACACCTTATCCAACTCTACTGCTACGTAGAGCATAAGTAGTATAGTCAGTTTGGGCAGTTCTGACCGCTATCCGGCTAGGGCTGCCTTTTATGATTCACCAGGGCTGTGGGATCAAGGCTGGCTGCCATTATGATTACAAGCTTAATTCCGGAGTGTAGGCTGAGAAAAGATCAGGCTGCGATCTAATACTGCCCCTTGTTTTCAATCGATATAGAATTAACATGACAATCTGATCAAGATGAATTTTACTCGAAAAGCCCCGCTTGCCTACTGCTAAATAGGGTAAAATCCAGGCATCAATCTTTACTCAAGATATCCATTGTAGAATGAACAACTTTGCTGAAAAATGATTGGATTTTTACCGTTATGTTAAATAGACAATATGTTGAATTAAATTGGTAAAATCAGGCGCGCAAGCAAACTTTACGAATGAAATCCACCCAATGGCTAGCTAATCCAGCTCGTTGCAAGGCGATGACCGGTTACTCACCGGAAGCTTTTGAAGCGTTACTGCCTTATTTTGAGCAGGCCCACAACGAGTACTTGAGCCAGTACCACCTGAATAGCAAGCGCCCAAGCGGCTTACGCAAGTTTGTGCTCTACACTAATAGCC
>JAUJNL010000165.1 GCA_030448185.1 Cytophagales bacterium
CCGAGGAGCGACGTTTTTATTTTTCTTTGATTTTTTTTCATTCAAGGTCTCCTTTTCTAGATGCTATTCCATTTTTTAAGGTTTATGTCGTATTGCTGTTTTTGTAAGTTTCTGACTTTCTTCGCCGATCAGAATCTCCTCCTGTCCTTCCTGATAATTGGTAACGACTACCTTCACCGGATCGAATACAACCATACGCCGCAACGCTATTTTGTTCAGATGTTCCCGTACGCAAAACTCCAGCAAGCCTACGTCGATGAGGTTTTCCCGGCGGGCTACCCCGATTTTTTCGCAGAATTCGCGGATGCTTTCGGGCGTATATCCTCTCCGGCGAACGGCGCTGATAGTAGGCATCCGCGGGTCATCCCAGCCGCTGACGTGCTTTTCGTTTACCAGTTGGAGGAGTTTACGTTTGCTCATGACGGTATAGGTCATATTCAGCCGGGCAAACTCGTACTGCCGCGACGGAAATATTTCGAGCTTTTCGATGAACCAGTTGTATAAATCGCGGTGCGGAATAAATTCAAGCGTACAAACGCTGTGGGTTACGTGTTCAATGGCGTCACTCTGGCCGTGCGCAAAGTCATACATCGGATAAATGCACCACTTGTCACCGGTACGGTGGTGGTGGGCATGCTTAATCCGGTACATAAGCGGGTCGCGCATATGCATGTTCGGATGGCTCATGTCAATCTTAGCCCGCAGCACTTTTGCACCATCCGGATACTTACCCGCTTTCATTTCTTCAAATAAACGCAGGTTTTCCTCTACGGTGCGGGTACGGTAAGGGCTATCCGTACCGGGTTGGGTAGGGGTGCCTTTCTGAGCCGCAATTTCCGCGGCCGTGCTGTCATCTACGTAGGCCAGTCCTTTGCGAATCAGCTTTACGGCAAAGTCATAGAGCTGGTCAAAATAATCGGAGGCATAACGTTCGTTTTCCCAGGTAAAGCCCAGCCATTGTACGTCATTCTTGATACTCTCTACGTACTCGGTATCCTCGGTTGTGGGGTTGGTGTCATCAAAGCGGAGGTTGGTAGTGCCACCGTAGTTGCTGGCCAGTCCAAAATTAAGACAGATGCTTTTGGCATGACCCATGTGGAGGTATCCATTAGGCTCGGGCGGAAACCGGGTGACAATGCTTTTATATTTTCCTGCTGCCAGGTCATTCGTAACGATCTCTTCGAGAAAGTTCAGGCTCTTTTCTTCAATCATCTCAAACAGGTACTTTAAATTAAATCGTAAAGGTATGAAGGGTTTTGGATTTGCGAGAATCTAAACGATATCAGTTATCTAGCGTGATCCCTTAGATGAATAAGGAGGTTGCTCTAATAAGAGTTCAGACGGGTGAAAGTATTTCAAGAGGGTAAAAAAGTGTTTAAATAGTTCTTGCCCTGATAGTCTTGTCAGTAATGCCATTATAAAAAAGTAATAACTCAACCAGTACTGGTAGCGTAGGATGCGCGAATTGGCCCCGGATAAGATCGGCTACCCCCTTACCATTGATAAAAGACATTATTTTGGAAAGGCCAATGCCCTTTTACACGGTAAAGCCGGCGTAGCCGGAAACCTCACCCTTGATCCGCTGTTTTATCTGCTTCTACTCTGATATTGTTATTAATTTCTGGTATTGTTATTAATTTATTGTTAATGAGGCAATACGGCAAATAACCTTGTAGTAAAAGTCTATCCTTTTCTATGCGCTAATTTACAATAAATATAAAAAGCAGGTAATCATAGGTTCATAGCTGTGGGGTAAATTGCTTATTAAAAATAACGCTGGCCCTATTGAAAACACATTTCAAAACCATTGTCATTTCTGATGTCCATCTGGGCACATCTGGTTCGAAGGCGAAAGAACTGGTCAATTTCCTCAAGCAATTTTCCTGCGACAAACTCATCCTCAACGGCGACATCATTGACGGCTGGCAGTTGAAAAAGTACGGATCCTGGAAGCGAAAGCATACCCGATTTTTTAAGACCGTACTCAAAATGATGGAAGACTATGACACCAGCGTAATTTATCTCCGTGGCAATCACGACGATTTTTTAGACCAGGTACTTCCGCTGAAAGTAGGAAATTTTTCGATCCGGCGTGACTATATACTTAAACATAAGGGCAAGAAGTACTACGTGACGCACGGGGATATTTTTGACTCGATTACCACCAAGCTGAAGTGGGTAGCTAAACTGGGCGACATTGGGTATACTTTTTTGCTATGGGCAAATAAGATCTACAACAACTACCGCAACAGCCGCGGTTTGCCGTATTACTCCCTTTCGCAGGTAGTGAAACAAAAAGTAAAATCGGCAGTTTCCTACATTTCTGATTTTGAGAGCCAGTTGGCCGAAGTAGCTAAAATTAAGGGTTGTGACGGTGTGATTTGCGGCCATATTCACCAGCCTGCCATCAAACAGTTCGGGGAAGTGCTATACCTTAATTCCGGAGACTGGGTGGAGTCGTTGAGCGCCCTGGTGCAGGATGAGGAGGGAGAATGGAGCCTGATGTATTACAATGAAACCGAAAAGGCTTTAGCCGACGAAGATATGGAAGAAGTGCTGGAGGAAGACGAAATGCCCGATACCCTCACGGAAATTAACCTGAGAAGCGTATTACAGAAAGTGTCGTAAAATAGGTATTGGGTATCAGGTATTAGTTTTTTCTGAATGAGCTGTCAATAGATTGCCCAATGGCTACAGACACTCCAACCAGGACTAATCTTTGTCTTACCACTAATACCCAATACCAGCTACCTAATACCCATTCTACAAATATTTTCTTTCGACCAGATCCAGAAAAGTTTTTACTTCTTCACTGGCCGGGTTCCAGGCGTAAAACTTGGCGTATTTTTCTTCCAGCATGGTGATGGCCGCCGGATAATCAGGACAACGCTCCAATTCATTCAGTACCTGTTGGAACGCATTACTGTCGCCTTTAAACAGCCCTTTCACAAACATAAACTTTTGATGTAGCGGAATCGCCGCCTGTAGGTTCTCAATGCGCTGCTTGGTCGCTTTCTCAATAAAAGTTTTATTGGTATTAGTGCGGAAACGGTCATTCAACGTTTCCTTCTCCTGGCTGAGTATTTCATTAAGGCTGGTCACTCCGGGTTTAATGGGTTCGGCTGATTTTACTACCGGTTGCACTGGCTCGGCTGGCTTTATAACCGGCTGTGCGGGCTCAACCTTGGCAACCGGTTCCACCTTAGCGGGTTCTGGTGCGATTACCGGTGGGGTTGTTACCGGCTCAATCACTGAATTAACCTGCGTAAGGGGCTTTGCTACCGGTGCAGGTGGAGGTACCGGAGTATTTTCCACTACTGGAGCAACTGGCTTGAGCTCGGTTACAGTTGGCCTGGTCACTTGTGGTTGGTTAGCGGCCATCGCAAACTGTTCAATGTCCACCCAGAATGATTGCTGGGCTTGCGGAACTGCCGGCTGGGGTTTAACCGGTGCCGGGGTGAAGAATAGATCCGCCTGTTTTAGCGGGATATAGCTGGAAAATAACTCAATAGTCGCTTCCGGTAGCTCTAGTTGGTCTTTCCGGGAAGCATACACCCCATCAAAAACAATCTTCAGGTTTTCTACAGAAACCTCCTCCATTCCCTGAGTTTCAAACTGGTTCAGTACTTCCTGAAATAGAAATTTATTGGTCCGGAAAACTTCGCTTTCTTCAATGCACTCACCCCTCCGCGCTGGCTGGCGACCTGTACAAATAATTCTTCAGAGAAGGCATACGGCGTCAGCGCCAGGCATAAGGCATCGGTAGCCGCAGCTACCAGTAAGGGTTCGAAATGGGAGCGGCTTACTTTTATATAACGCGACAGGGTATTCATAAACTGCTCAAGCCCTTCTTTTACCTCGGGCGCCTCGTAGTCAAAATAGGGAGATTGCAAGCGGGCGGCTTCCTTTTGCCAGGTCGAAAACAATTTATCCAGTACAAAAAGATTCACCTGCACAACCTCACAGAAGGACATAATCTCCTTCCCCGTGATATAATTTTGGTCCGCAAAAAAAGCATCTGCCGTTTTACGGGCAAAAGTCCGGCTGTACGTTTCTACTGCTTCGAGATTCAATGGTTGATTGTTCATGCTTTTTGTATACTGTTGACGGCCTCGCCCTCATTGCTTCGCCTGCAAGGAATCCTATTAAGTAAGAACAGCCTGAGTATAAGAGGGAGGCCTGGGAAAATTGTAAATGCTAAGTTGTTTGTATTCCTTTGTAAATTTAAAATTTTATGCCAACACTGACCATCCGAAATATGAACCAGAAGGAGATTATGTTTGCCGGACCCGATAAAACCTTATTACGGTATATTCAGGAGGCAGGTATAGACTGGATGCATGCCTGCGGAGGCAAAGGCCGTTGTACTACTTGCAAAATGCGGGTACTAGAGGGTGCTGGGCATCTGGGACCAAGATCAGCCGCGGAAGTAAAATATTTTGCGGCCGGGAAACTCCGTAAGGACGAACGGCTGGCCTGCCAGTGCCGGGCAGTTGGTGATGTAGTAGCAGAAGTGCCCCTGGACAGTCAGTTGCCGCATTTAAAGTATAGCCAAGATAAGGAGTGAGAAGCGAGAAGATAGAAGTGAGAATTAGGAGGTCAGAAGTAAGAGGTAGCAAAAAGATTTCTCGCAGACTTGCCCTGGAAGGGTCCCGCAGACAAGGGCGCAGATTTCTGCTGATGTAACAGATGAAGTTCTTTCTGCGGTGAATCCTTCCTTCTTTCTCGCTTCTATCTCCTCGCTTCTCACTTCTTTCATTAATATCGCCAATCGAACATCGTAAATACAAACTATGTTTATAGAACCGGATTTAGGACGGAAAGCCCGGACCGGGTGGATTGAAGTAATCAGCGGATGCATGTTTTCGGGGAAAACTGAAGAACTCATCCGCCGGTTGAAGCGGGCCCACATTGCCCGGCAGAAAGTGGAAATATTTAAACCCGCCATGGACACCCGTTATCACGAGGCCGACGTAGTCTCGCATAACGCCAATTCCATCCGTTCTACTCCTATATACTCCCCCCAGGAAATGTTTCTCTGGACGGGAGATTGTGATGTGGTCGGCATTGACGAAGCCCAGTTTCTGGATGAAAGTATTGTAGAAGTATCCGTAAAACTGGCTAACAGCGGCAAGCGGATTATTATAGCCGGACTGGATATGGATTACGAAGGTAAACCTTTTGGTTGTATGCCAGCCCTGATGGCCGTAGCTGAATTTGTGACTAAAGTTCATGCTGTTTGTGCGATTTGCGGCAGTATAGCCAGCTACTCTTACCGGCTGATACCAGGCAAGGAGAAAATTTTACTGGGCGAAACCGAAAGCTACGAGGCCCGTTGTCGCCGTTGCTTCAACCTGGGTCCTAAAGCCGTAAAAGGAGTAAGTTGAATGAACAACGAAGAAAGCGTTGGTCAAATGGCCTTTATTGGGCGTCTTTGATTAATTTGCGTCGTCAAAAATAGCTTCTGCATGTACAGCGTACTTGAACCTTTCCACTCTTACCTTGCTGCCTTCGTCTTACTTGGATTACTTATCGGTCTGGGCAATGCGCTTTCTGGTCTTTTTGGCAACCGGGCTTTCCTGGAAAAAGACCGCAAACTGGCGCTGCCTGGCTTAATTGCGGCGCATTTGCAATGGGTACTGGGCATTATCCTGTACTTTATCTCGCCCTTGGGGATGCCAAGTGCTACCGAAGGTTTTATGAAGAATTCAGTGTCCCGGCTGTATGTATTGGAACACCCCCTAATCATGGTTATTGCCGTTGTCCTCATTACAATAGGGTATTCTCGGGCTAAACGATTAACGGAT
>JAUJNL010000166.1 GCA_030448185.1 Cytophagales bacterium
AGTAACTGCAATGCTTTCGGGGAAGTACGCCTCACATTCGGTACGGGAGGTTCAGCCGACGGGCAATTCAACTCTCCCTCAGACGTTGCAGTAGACAAACAAGGCAATGTATACGTAGCCGATAATCTAAACTACCGCATTCAGAAGTTCGACGCCAACGGAAATTTTCTTTCTAAGTTCAGTCTGCAAGGCACCCCAGACCCGCACTACCGAAACCTGTCGGGTGTAGCCGTAGACGGAGCAGGCAATGTGTACGCTTCGTCCAATAATGCGGTGCAAAAATTTGACGCCAATGGCAACTTTCTGTCTAAAATTGGCGGACCGACAGCAGGCACTGCCGACGGGCAGTTTTCCTATCCCTCGGATATCGCCGTAGATGGGCAGGACAATATTTACGTGGTGGATGCATACAACGACCGCGTTCAGAAGTTTGACAAGAATGGCAACTTCCTGATGAAGTTCGGTTCGGGTGGTTACGAAAGAGGACAGTTCTACAGTCCCAGCGGAGTTGCAGTAGACACAGAGGGAACCATTTATGTAGTGGCCCGCTACGGAGGAGACGGCCCGGTTCAGATGTTTAACCCCGACGGCACTTTCCAGAAGATACACATGTCTTACACCCCGGGTGAGGGAGCGTTGATTTCGCCTCACAGCATCGCCCTGAATGGGCAGAACAATGTATTGCTTTTAGACCGGGAAAAGAGTTACATTCAGAAATTCTCTTATGGGTATTTGGTGTGGAAAGTAGACGGAGGTTCGGATGGCGGGCAGTTCCGCAGCCCTTCCGGTCTCTCTGTAGATACGCAGGGCAACGTGTACGTAGCCGATTACGGCAATCACCGCATTCAGAAGTTCAACAATCAGGGAGTTCTATTAACCAAGTTTGGCAACAGCGGTTATGCAGACGGGCAATTTACCTATCCGTCTGATGTAGCCGTGGACGAACAAGGCAATGTATACGTATCAGAAAACAGCAGAATTCAGATTCTTACCAACAATGGACAGTACTTGGTATTTGGCAGTCACGGGAAGGACAACGGGCAACTCGACCGCACGACTGGCATTGCCGTTGATGCGCAAGGCAATATTTATGTAACGGAAGCCAACAACGGCCGACTGCAGAAATTCGATGCAAGCGGTAAATTCATTTGGAAACGGGGCGGTACGGAAACAGAGATGCTATTCTCGCAACCAATGGACGTAGCAGTAGACGGGCAAGGCAACGTATATGTAGTAGATTATTATCGTTACAACGTACAGAAGTTTGACCCTAATGGCCAGCTTTTGCTCTCATTCGGTGAACCTGGGGTGGAGAATGGCCGGTTCGACCATCCAAGCGGCGTGGCAGTAGACGCTCAGGGCAACATCTACGTAGCCGATCACTCAAACTACCGCGTGCAGGTATTCAATCCCAAAGGCGAGTTTCTTACTGCCTTTGGCACCGCAGGCAGCGGGGAAGGACAGTTTAATGGGCCTCGCGGCATCGCCGTTGATGCACAAGGCAATGTATACGTATCCGATTCCCGGAATAACTCGCTCCAAAAGTTCAGCTACGTACCTGCCCTGATTGTACCCAAGGTAGTAGTTAAATATATCGCTGAACCCATCGATGACAACACGGGCAGTTTTTTCTTTGGCAGTACCATTGCCGGCACTCCGGTTACGCAAGGCTTTATCCTCGACAACACCGAGGGAACAGTAGACCTCACCGTCAGCGGCTTCAGTCTGCCGGCTGGTTTTTCGCTGGTGGAAGAGTTTCCAACCCGTGTACCGGCAGGAGAAAGCGTGCCTTTTCGGGTGCAGCTTACGGCCATACGAGCAGGAAGCTACACTGGCAGCTTGTCATTCGCCACCAATGATCCCGACAAGAATCCGTATAATTTTACCATTAGTGGGCAAGTAGATGCGAATCCTTTAGCCGAGCGAATTACCCAACGCATTAGCTTTGAGGCGCTACCGAGTAAAACTTACGGCGATACCCCCTTTGCCTTGTTGGCAACGTCTACTTCCGGCTTACCAGTTTCTTTCAGTGTACTATCCGGCCCGGCCATCCTCGAGGACAACACCCTAACGCTGGTAGGGGCAGGTAGCGTTACGATTAAGGCATTCCAACCTGGGAATGACGTCTACAAAGCGGCCACTGATGTAGTGCGAACATTTGTTGTCAACAAAGCTACTCAGGCCATTACCTTCGAGCCCTTGCCTGATAAAATGGAAGGCGATGCACCCTTCAGCTTATCGGCCAAGGCTTCTTCCGCTCTACCGGTTACGTTCAGTATTGTATCCGGTCCGGCTACGGTAGCAGAAAACAACCTTACTCTTTCAGGATCAGGAATCGTGCGGGTAAAAGCTACTCAAGGAGGAGACGCTAATTATGAACCTGCTTTGGAAGTGTTCCAATTCTTCACCGTTACCGCAGCCACAGTCAAGAGCAATCAGCGGATTACGTTTGCGGTTATCGAGAACAAGACCTATGGTGATGCCTCCTTTGCCTTAACTGCCACGGCTTCTTCGGGGCTGCCGGTAACCTTCTCGGTTACTTCCGGCCCGGCAATTGTGTCCTGCAATACGCTGCTTTTGACTGGAGCGGGTACCGTGACGATCGAGGCTACTCAATGGGGCAACGCGTTGTACCACGCTGCCGCTACTGTAAAACGCACCTTCACTGTCCATCAAGCGCCACAGGTAGTTAGCCTGGCTGCTTTAACGGACAAAACAATGGGAGAAGCTCCTTTCCGGGTGAGCGGTCTTGCTTCCTCCGGCTTGCCGCTTAGTTTCACGGTTGTTTCGGGACCGGCTACTCTGGAAAACGATCTATTGACCCTTACCGGCACAGGAACAGTAACCATTGGTGCTTCGCAGGCAGGCAATGCTGACTACCTGGACCGCCCAAACCGTAACCGGCAGTTTCTGCGTGGCTCCGGCTAAGCCATCCATCACGTCCAACGGGATTGTGCTTACGTCCAGCAGCAGCGAAGGCAACCAGTGGTACCTGGATGGAGACTTAATCAGCGGGGCTGAAGGGCAAACGTTCAATGCTACCCTGGCCGGAAGTTACACGGTGCAGGTAACGGGTCACTGCGGCCCGGCTGTTCACTCCGAACCATTCCGGATCACGGTATCCGGCACGGAAAAAGGACTTGCTACGCAGATACATCTATTTCCTAACCCTGCCACCAACAAAGTACTTGTACTGTTACCCCTAGGATGGCACTACAAGCAGGCAATCGTGTTTAATGCCACGGGTAACCAAGCTGCCCAAGCGAATTCAGCTTCTAAAGCAATCACCCAAGTTAGTTTTAACACTGCTGCATTTGCTCCAGGCATGTATTTGGTTCGAATTGAAACCAACAAAGGAACTATAGTCAAAAAATTTATTAAAGAATAAACTCCACTGAGGGGCGGTATAGGGCCGCCTCTATAACACTCTTTCAAATTATTGAGAAATTAAGCGATTTTATGCACAAAACTTTGTTTTTCCCCCTGGTCCTGTTGCTGCTTACTTGCCTGTTGACGGCCTGCCCAAGTGATGATCCCAAGCCTACGAGCAATACCGCAGCAAAGCTCAAAAGAAGCTGGAAAGTTGCTCAAACTGGTAACCCTAACCCGCTTTATCAGCATCCCTTACCGGCAGGACAAACCATTACTGAGGATTATAGTCACTACCGACTTGCCATTACCGATGAAACGGATTATGTGATTATTCAGCGGGATAACTCCATGCGTACGGGTACTTGGGAACTAGCAGCTAACGAGACCAAGATTGTCTTGGACAAGGGAGTAGCCGGACAAGAAATGATTATTGACCTGGTAGAGTTGACGGATGCCTCTTTAAAAATACGTTATATCGAAGGGAGCACCAAAACGGGTAATCGGGAAATACTCATGGAATTGATTCCCGCCCAATAAGTACTGAATGAATATCACCTCGCTTATCCAAGTACAATCAAGGAAATTTTGACGAGTGTGCTCCAATAACAGATCATATTTCTTTTAGATTCTGGTTATAGCGTTGGAAGAAGCCAGTAGCGGCCTTTAGCAACTCTTTCACCGATGAGAATGATTCACAATGAGTGACTACTCTGCGGAAGTGGCGCCCAAGCATTTAAACAAGATTCAGCTAGGGGCTGTAGGTAGGCAGCTAGAGCAATACCAAACGACCAGTTGCTGCTCTGAACACCTCGTCTACTTTTCCGCTCTTGTGAGTATCTGCATTATTTGTGCTGCCCCCGGAAACAGGACTGCAAGTTAAGGTGTAAGGCGTAATTTTACCACCTTAAAAAAGTTCTAAAATGAAGGACAGCAAGCGCAGAAAGTTCAAGGCCGACTTCAAAGCTCAAGTAGCCATGGAAGCAGTAAAAGAGCGTAAAACGCCAGCCCAACTGGCTCAGCAGTTCAACCTGCATCCCCATCAGATCTCCACCTGGAAAGGGCTGCTACTTAGTTCAGCAACTGGTATCTTCCAGGAAAGCAGTAAGGGTCAGGAGGAAAAACAGGCTTTTGATGAAGAGCGAAGCCGGCTCTGCGAGCAGATGGACCGCAGACCAGGGTCCGCAAGTTACAGGTGGAACTGGAGTGGCTCAAAAAAAAATATCAGCGCTTCCAGGAGCCGTAAGACAGGACTGTGTGGAGTGGTCAGAGAAGCCCTTTTCGCTTAGCCGTCAGTGCGGGTTGTTGTCTTTGCATAAGTCGGGGCTGTATTATCAGCCCAAAGGGGAAAACGAGCAGAACCTGTAGTTAATGCGCAAGATTGACGAGCAGTATTTAAAGACGCCTTTTGTAAAGACGCCTTTTGCTGGTTACCGGATGATGAGTGATCTGCTTAGGCGGGCAGGGCAGGCAGTCAATGAAAAGCGGGTGAGAAGGCTTATGCGACTGATGGGCCTAGTGGCTATTTATCCTGAGCCTGACTTGAGTAAGGCCAGTAAAGCTCATAAGAAGTACCCTTACCTGATTAGGAACATGGTCATCAATCAGGTCAACCAGGTGTGGTCCTCTGACATCACTTATATTCCAATGAAGAACGGGTTCCTCTACCTGGTAGCGGTAATGGATTGGTATTCAAGGTATGTGCTGTCCTGGGAGTTGTCCAACAGCATGGAAAGCAGTTTTTGCGTGAAGGCTTTGCAGACAGCTCTTAAGCGGTTCGGCATGCCTCACATCTTCAACACCGGTCAGGGGGTGCAGTTCACCAGTGATGCTTTTGTGGACACGCTATTGGATCAAGACATCCTGGTATGGACGGCAAAGGCAGAGCTACCGACAACGTGTTTATTGAACGGCTCTGGCGTAGCGTCAAATACGAAGATGTGTACCTGAAAAGCTATTCGGATGGGCAGAGTCTGTTTGCAGGACTGGAAACTTATTTTCAGTTTTACAACACCCAAAGGCCACATCAACATCTGGCCCGACTAACCCCGGCAGAAGTGTATTTCCAGTTGAAGGAAAAACACCTGCTAGAAAAAGTACAAAATATAACCCGGACCTGAGCGCATTTTTACACCTTAACTCTTCGGGTTTTTAGTCCTGCCACTGGGGAGCACCACATATCACCGCCTGTACCAGACCCGCAAGGAGGCTAAACAGGACATCTTCAAATACATCCAGGTTTGGTACAACCAGAAACGAAGGCATTCGACACTGGGATATCTGAGCCCGGAACAATTTGAAAACAAAGGCCAGCTTCAGATAGCTGCCTAGTGGTCAGGAAGGGTTAAAGTGAGGGGTAAACCAGCTGATACTATAGCGCCTTTTTCACCCCTCAAATA
>JAUJNL010000167.1 GCA_030448185.1 Cytophagales bacterium
GATTTTTACAGCTACGAGGCGGAGTTTGATAAGCTATGGACGGATTTAGGGCGGCTGGGGTGGTCCCTTTTTGCCGGACAGTTTTATTGCAAGTTAAAGGATTGATTTTGATAGTAAAGTTTCTCAAAATTCAGAGGGCTTTTGTAGCCCAAAGATGAGTGTCTCCGGATCAGGTTGTAGTACATTTCAATGAATTCAAATATTTCGGTTCGGGCATCTTCCAGGCTCAGGAACGCTCCTCCTTCCAGGAGTTCGGCCTTGAAGCGAGAGAAGAACGACTCGCGGAGCCTATCTACGTAGTATGAGATTCAAAAGCATTATCATAGGGATCATCGGCACGGGACATGCTTTGCTCACAGTCGTATTGGTTGAGCAACTTCCTGAATTCATTTCCTACGTACTGACCACCGCGATCCGAGTGAACAATTAGGCCAGGAGCCGGCCTACGCTTCTGGAGTCCTTTCTGCAAAGCACGGATAATTAACGCTTCTTCCATATTATCGTCTACCGGACCTAGCCCATCCTGAGCTATCGGAGGTCCGCCAACCTACAATTACTCTTGAATACGGACCCGATGCTGACGCACGTCTGCTGGTCCAATCCATCCACGTAGCCAGGTACGCCCACTGCCCGTCTGTCAATGGAATATAGGTAATGTCCCCAACCCACACTCTGCCAGGAGCAACTGGCAGGGGCATCTCCAGTAACAGATTAGGCGCTACTAATTTCCCGTGTCGGCTATCGGTAGTTCTGGGTACAAAACTTGGATCTTAACGTTGATTATCTTCGGGTAGGGCTGAATGGCTACCAAACTTTGTGTTTTCATCAGTCTGCGTACTTTTTTTCGTCCTATATCCACACCCATTTCCTGTAACTCGGCAACCAGTCTTCGCGTGCCGTAGCGCTTCTTATGTAACCAGAAAGCCTGTTTTACCTTTACAAGTTCTTCTTCCTCCTGTTGGTCAGGCCGGTAGCTTTGCCCGGTTTTCCACTCGTAGTACGCACTGCGGCTCACCTGGAGGAGCTTGCACAACTGGCTGACAGAGAATTCTAATTCAACCCGCTCAATGAACTGGTAGATCATCTTTAGGTCGCCCGGCTGAAAATAGCTAAAGCTTTTTTGGACCAGCAGACGTGCGTCAGCATCGGGTCCAAAATATCGCGCTCCAACTCCGTCTGCCGAAGTTTCTCCCGTAACTGGTCCACCTCCTGCCACACGTCGACTGACTGACCGGCTTTGGGCTGCACCAATGATGCTTGTCGCTGCTTACTTTTCCAGCGGTAAATAATGTTCTCCCCGATACCCAGCGCCTGGGCTACTTCCATAACCGGCTTACCTGCCGCTACCATTTTTAGTACTTCTGCCTTGAAATCCGCATCGTACTTGCGACGCTTGTTACTGCTTGTTTTCTCACTCATGGTTTTGCTAAGCTAAGCAACTCCACTGTCCGGATTTTGGGGACCATCTCAATTACTGTGATAGCTCCCTCCTTTAAGTTTTTCTTTCTGCTCAAGGACTGGCTTACCTGAGATATCGTACCCTCTGACGTATCCGAATTTGGAAAAAGGAATCTAAAAACGGAATTTTAAGGGCCAACACCCAGCTTTTGGCAACCACTTATCTCTCTACCTGAATGATTTCCCTGGTGATACCCGTTTACAACGAGGAAGAACTGATTGAAAAGCTTTTCGAAAGAACCATTCGGGCAATGACCTCTTTTACGGATGATTTTGAGATCATCTGCGTAGATGATGGAAGTACGGATCATAGCCTGCAAAAGCTGATTGCCTGCCACCAGATTGACAAACGATTTAAAATTCTAATTCTTTCCCGGAACTTCGGCCACCAAGCCGCTTATACGGCTGGTTTGTCGCATGCCAGAGGCGAATACGTGGCCATGATGGATGGGGACCTGCAGGATCCTCCCGAGTTGCTGCGGGAGATGCACCAAAAGCTCAGGGATAGGGAATTTGATGTGGTTTACGGCAAGCGCACCGGCCGTAAGGAATCATTTCTGAAAAGACAATTGATTAAATCGTTCCACTACGTGTTCAAGCGGCTTTCCCGGATTGATCAGGCCGATAATGTGGGTAATTTCTCGATGATGAACCGCCAAGCCCTGCAAGCCCTGCTGGCCATGGGCGAGAAAAACCGCTACCTGCCGGGAATCCGGTTTTTTATTGGGTTCCGACAGGGATTCGTGGAATACAACCGGGACGACCGGGATAGCGGAACGGCCAAAATGAATTTTAAAAAACTGCTGGCTTTGGCGTTTGATGCGATTTTCTCGTTCTCAAATTTGCCCATTAAAGTATGTTTGTATACGGGCCTGGCCGGGATTGTGGTCTTCTTCCTGGCCGGTGTGTACGTGATCATTGATAAATTAACGGGACACGCGCTCTATGGCTGGTCTTCCACGGTATTGAGTATTTACTTTCTGGGGTCCGTTCAACTGGTTTTTATGGGCATATTAGGTGAATACGTGTTCCGCATCTACCGCGAAACCCAGAACCGTCCGGTATTTATTGTCCGGGATTTTTTGGATTAAGAATTGCCTGCATTATTCAATCCTCACTTATGACTAAAAAGACGAAAATACTGATCATAACGGGCTTTATGCTGTATTTGCTGATCGGGCTAACCCTTTTTGATGATTACGGTATCTCCTGGGATGAACTCATCAGCCGGTATAACGGGGTTGTTACCATCAAATACCTGGTTAGCTTAGTCGCTCCGGGTATGGCCAATAGCCCGGCTATGCAGGCCATTCCTGATCTACACACTTGGATAGATCGGGACTACGGGGTGGTTTTTGAAGTGCCGCTGGTGCTCATGGAAAAAGTACTGGGTATTGAGGACAACCATTCTCCGGCCTTATACCGGATGAGGCATCTGTTCAATTTTCTGATTTTTTTTGTGGGCGTCATTTTCTTTTACCGCCTGGTGCTACACCGCTTCAAACATTGGTTATTGGCCGTAACTGGCGCCCTGTTTCTGATTCTTTCTCCCCGTATATTTGCCGAGTCTTTTTACAACAATAAGGATATTGTTTTTCTTTCGTTTTTTATCATTGCTACCTATTTCCTGGTTCGCTTCCTGGACGCAAAAACTGGCAGAAATGCTTTTTGGCTGGCATTGGCCTCGGCACTGGCAATCAATATCCGCATTCTGGGGGTCATTTTACCGGCAGTAACCTTAGGGTTCGTTTTCTGGGATATGGTCACGGCGGCAAAGCCCGTGGAGGAGGAGAAAAAAATGGCCCCGGCCGTTCTGGTTTTTGTGGGCTTTTTCATTGCGTTTACCATTTTATTCTGGCCCTATTTATGGGAAAATCCGGCGGGTAATTTCATCCAGGCTTTCAGTAATATGAGCCGTTTCCGGTGGAAGTATACGGTGCTTTACCTGGGCGAATTTGTCTACGCTACTCAGGTACCCTGGCATTATATTCCAGTCTGGATCGGGATTACTACCCCGGTACTGTACCTGATTTTGTTTGGACTGGGCGTAGCCTTCATGCTGGCACGGATGGCCCGTAGCGGATGGCGCTTATACCGATCTCCCGAAGACCGGCAGGATGTACTGTTTCTGGCCTTGTTTTTTGGCCCTTTACTGGCCGTGATTCTGATGAATTCCGTACTATATGACGGCTGGCGGCAGATGTATTTTATCTACGGGGCTTTTCTGATGATTTCGCTCCGCGGTTTATACGGTTTATGGGCTTGGGGAAAAAGCATGATTACCCCAGCCCGTCTCAACGGGTGGCAATATAGTTTAGCAGCAGTTGTCCTACTCAGTTTAGGTGCTGCTTTGGTAGCTATCATCCGCAATCATCCGCATCAGAATGTATACTTTAACCCACTGGCTGGTGATAAAGTAGACCAGACGTTTGAAAGGGACTACTGGGGAATTTCCTACCGGCAGGCACTTGAGTATATTGTGAAACACGATAAAAGAAATACCATCCGGGTAAAGGCCAATACGGGTACCGGAATTACCAACGAATATATGCTTTCAAAGCCGGATCAGCAGCGGCTGCAGTTTGTCCAGAAAGACTTTGACTATTACGTAACCGAATACCGTTGGTCATTAGGGAATGATCCCTACGGACAACGACCCGATAAGCAGTACCTGCAACAGGTACTGGGACCGGAAGTTTTTACCATTGAAGTAGATGACTTCCGGATCATCGGGGTATATAAAGCACGGCAGTCTGACGCTGCCGCACTCCGAAAGTAGTTTACCCATTGACCAGTTTCATCATCGTCTCCGGGTAACGGGTGCCGGCTACGGCCTCCTTGGGGAACGCTTCTTCAATAGCCTGCAAATCGGTTGTTGTCAGCGTGAGTGGCAGGGCACCGGCGTTTTCTTCCAGGTATTTCCGGCGCTTGGTGCCGGGAATGGGAATAATAAATTCGCCCTGCGCCAGCACCCAGGCTAGGGCTAATTGCGCTGGTGTACAACCTTTGTCACGGGCCATTTCCGCAATCCGTTCTACCAATATCAGATTCTGGTCAAAATTCTCGCCCTGAAAACGAGGCGCATGACGACGGTAGTCATCCGCTTCGAGGTCCTCAAAACGCTTGATCTGGCCGGTCAGGAAGCCGCGGCCCAGGGGACTATACGCAATAAAAGCAACCTGTAATTCCTGGCAAACGCTTAATAATTCGTCTTCCGGATCACGGCTCCAGAGCGAGTACTCCGTTTGCAGCGCCGCAATGGGATGCACGGCATTGGCCCGGCGCAGGGTACTAGCCGAGGCTTCAGATAAACCCAGGTAGCGTATTTTTCCCTCTTTAACCAAGTCCGCAAGGGCGCCAACGGTTTCTTCAATCGGGGTAGCGGGGTCGACCCGGTGCTGATAGTACAGGTCAATGGTATCCACTCCCAGGCGCTGCAAACTTCCTTCGCAGGCCTTCCGGACGTATTCCGGTTTTCCGTTGATTCCGCGGGTCGCCGGGTTAGCCAGGTCCCGGACAATGCCGAATTTGGTAGCCAGTACTACTTCCTGGCGACGTCCTTTAATGGCTTTTCCGACCAGTTCCTCATTCGTGTAGGGACCGTACATGTCGGCCGTATCCAGAAAATTAATGCCCAGTTCCAGCGCCCGGTGAATGGTAGCAACCGATTCATTGTCATTACGGTCTCCGTAAAAGTCAGACATGCCCATGCAGCCCAGGCCAATGGCTGACACCGAAAGGCCGCTTTTGCCTAACAGTCGTGTTTTCATAAAATACAAATGGTTTGAAGTGGTTTTATTGTTAAGTAAGTTACTGATTCTACGGATTGTGCAAAGAGCCATCCATCAAGGTATTAGGCCTTACCCATACGGCAAAACAGGACCAGCTAAACGCTTAAGAAGCTTTACGAAGTGTTTTCTTTACAATAAGGCAATATAAACCCCCTTAAGATTCGCAAAAACACAAAGTTTCCGTAACGATAATTTTACCCGTTTGGGTTGAACCGGGGAAATGCATTAGGGATTTTTGACCCTTCCCAAAAACTACCTAACCTTCTAATCTATGCATTCAACCCGCTACGCAAAAAAAGGCCGCAAATACCTCCTGGCCGCTCTTTCATTGGCACTGGCTGGCAGTCCGGTAATGGCCCAGCAATCTCCTGTCTCCGAGTATTATCCCAAAGGAAATGTACTGAAAGCCAGAGCTGTGCTCCCGGCCGCTACCTTTGCCAAAGGTCCGACCTCTGGTCTGCAATTAGGCAGTGACAGCATTAACGGTCAGCCA
>JAUJNL010000168.1 GCA_030448185.1 Cytophagales bacterium
GAGGTGTTCGCCGGCAAAAGAGATATGACGGAACGGTTTGCCGATTTCCTCCCGGACGCCAAACCACTGCCGGGTATCGTAAATAGCATAGGCGCCTTTGCTGTAAGGGTCATTGCCCCAGTAGTAAGACTTCACCTTTTGGGCATAAGGCAATACCTCGCCGAAAGCGGGTCGCAAAGCGGCGCATATTTCCCGCTTTTTCTGTTCATCGGTCATTTTAGCCAGCATCTGAGCCTTGTCTCCTACGGCATAGGAGGTCAAAGTACCCTTAGGCCCGGGCTGGTTTTTTGAAGAGTGAAAGAAATAATGCGCGGAGGTATCTGTGATCATATCAAAGGCCTCGTCCTGCCAGAAGCGTTCACTGAACACCAGCACCGACTTAATAATCCGGGAGTACTGTAGCTCATTCAGCGCTTCCAGTTTGGCAGCAGGAAGGCTTGGCTGCCAGTTGATCTTTGGGATCGAAAAAACGGGGACAGTGCAGATCAGCCGGGCTCCGGTATGCTGCGAACCGTCTTCACATACCACCGTTACGTCCTTTCGATCCTGGCGAACCTGAACCGCTTTTTTACCTAAGAGAATGTTTTCAGGCCCTATTTTTTCCGCCAGTGCCTGCGCAAAACGGCTGTTCCCGCCTTCGATCCGGAAATCCATTTCATTATGTTCACCCGAAAAGGCGTATTCCGCCAGGCCTGAATAGGCTGATACATTCCGGATGCATTCACCAAAGTCCGTACTATCGAGGAGGTCACGAATTTCAAGGTCCCGTTCCGAGATTCCCTGATTGCTTAGAAAGCGCCACCAGTCAATGGCATCGTATGGGCGGCCCTGCTTTTCAGTGAGGTTTTTAAAGTCAGCCAGCAGATTTTTGTAATTCCCGGTCCAGGTAGCATCGTAGGTCCACTGTTTGTTTTTGGCATAAATACCTTCCAGCAATAAATGCGTCTCAAACCGGTGATCCAGCAGATTCAGGCCTAACTCTTTGCATAATGCCAGCATTCGGGGATGGGAGGCTCCTACCCATTCGCCTCCCATTTCGGCGTGGAGTCCGCTTTCTTCATCCATTACCTGCGTGAATATCCGGCCACCGATCCGGTTGCGGGCTTCCAGCAGGGTAAAGGGAATATTGTTCTTTTTCAAATAATATCCCGCCGCCAATCCCGCAAAGCCGGCGCCCAGAATCAGCACCCGGTCACCTTTTTTAATCTTGTTTACCGAAAAGTCAGCCGGTGAGGCAATCAACCCGGCAGCCGAGAGGGTTCCGGAAGTGCGGAGAAAGTTGCGGCGGTTCATGATAAAATCTTGGGATAACTACTCAGTATAAATCGAAATGAGAAGTAGTGGCAGCACTGAACAAGTGGCAATAGCAGCGGCACGGGGCAGTATTATTTCTTAGAAGTAAGGGGGTGTATAGAGCCTATTATTACTGCTACTGCTACTGCTACTGCTACTGCTACTCTAACTACTCGTCCACCCGGTAGGCTACCACCTTATTTTTAAAGAAAGTAGGAACTAATAATAACTTCCGGGCCGGAATGTAATCAATATCGGCCGCGTTGATCTTGTCCGCTTTGGTATCCAGCAGTTTGGTAGTTTCGCCTTTGGTATCGACCCAAAAAACCTGACCGTTCCAGTCCGATACCAGGTAATTGCCCTTAGTATCGGTAACAATCCCATCAGTGGCCCCCATCCCACCGGCCACGTCGGTAATAGCCTTGGTGGTCAGGTCTACAGCCCGCAGTTGATTGGTTTTGGTACTGCCAATCATCAATTTGCCTTTCATAGCCAGCAGTCCATTAGGTTTCTGCAAGTTCTCTCCTTCCAGAAACATATCTAACTTGTCATTTTCCAGCTTAAAGATTTTATCATTCCGGTTGTCTGATACATACACCCCCCCTTTAGCATCCACAGGTACGTCATTGAGGAAGGCGTTGGCGTAGGAAACTTCCCAGGTTTTGGCAATCTTCCCATCAGCGAGATTAATGGCAACCAAGCGGTTCAGGTCTGACACATACAGGCGATCCCTGAAAATACCCATTCCTTTAGGCGCACTCAAGCCTTTAGCCCACTCCAGCGACGTGATTTTACCTTCCAGGGAAACTTTTGAGATAAATCCATTGCCATCAGCCTCGTCACTTTTGCCGTTGATATTAGCTACAAACAGAATGTTTTCCTTCGGATGATACAGCACGGATTCTGGTGTACGCAGCAGCGTATCCGTTTCCCATACTTTGGTGAGTTTGACCGCAACTAGCGCCGGGTCAGGTAGTTTTTCAGTATTCAGGCTGGGCTCATGGGTAGTAGCCAATACGGCAAGGAAACCGTACAGTAAGAAATTAGGGTACATAAGGTCGAGTGGTTTTGGTTGGAACAGTTATTCAAATATAGAATTGCCTAACTATTTACCAAACTGACCGCTCCTTTAGAGTATGTTTAAAAATTGAAGAGGCGAAAATTGCAAAATTTTCAAAGGGGAAAAAAGGGGAATCAGTCCTAACTTGTGGTTGTCAAATCGCAAGTTATCATGGCTAAAGAAAAGCTTAAGTTTAAGCGTAAACGTTTCACCCCATTGACCGATTCCCAATGGGAAGTTATTGAAAAAATAGTGGACAGTGGCAGAAAGCGAAAGCATTCTTTACGGGGAGTAGTTAATGGAATTTTAAAGATTACCCGCACGGGTACGCAGTGGCGGAATCTGGAAGAGAAGCCGACGATTTACCCAGCCTGGGAAAGCCTCTATTATTGGACCTGATACGTTGTCCAGCTTCGGGTCCACTTTCGCAAATGGCAGCAAAAGGGGGTCTGGGGAGACATACTCACCGCATTAGTGCAGAAAGAAAGGCAAAGACAGGGAAAACTTGCCATGGCCTCGGCTGCCGCAGTAGATTCTCAAAGCGTCAAGAAAGGAGTCTGATTAGTGTGGAAACCGGTATTGATGGCAATAAAAATGTGAATGGACGCAAAAGGCATCTTGCAGTAGATACCTTAGGTTTGCCCTTAGCACTGCACGTATCAGCGGCCAATGAACACGATGGAGCCGAAGGCATTGAACTTTTATGGCAGTTAGACAAGGCTTCTTCCCGCCTGGAATTAATCCGGGCTGACCAGGCGTATAAGGGCGAGTTTACTACTTGTGCGCTACTACCAGTGGAAAGTAGAACTCACCCAAAGACCTGAATCGGCGCAGGGATTCGTTCCCCAAACCGGAAGATGGCAAGTAGAAAGAAGCTGGACCTGCTACGAGTGAAGCATCGGCTCCATGCCTGGTTTAATTTCTTCCGCCGATTAAGCCGCGATTTTGAGAAAACCATCGAATCTCTCTCTCGCTTTTATGCAACTGGCCTTTATCGATATTATTTTGGCAAGAATCCCAAATTAAATTTTTAAACATACTCTTAACTTCTCCCTCAATATATCAATCCCTTAAAATAAAACATTCCAGCTCAGTTAGAGCTGGAATGTTTGGAAAGGCCGGAAAACAGATCACTGCCGGTTACTCACATACGATCCGTTCGTAGCGTTTCTGGTCAAATAACTGTCGGAATACTTTTTTGCCGGCCCGATCCATGTATAAGACTAAGTATACATCAGCATCATCCACGTAATTTTCAGCTAAATAAAAAGGAGCCTGTTGGGTGCCGACATTCCGGAGGTCATCATATTCGAAGTCAATTACTACGCCCCGGGCATTGCTCAAGATACCATATTTTTTTCCCGCGTAAATTTTGATAATCAGTTCTTCATCGTCCTTGCGGATGTACTGGAAATCTTCAATCGGTTTGAAAATAAACTTTTTATCGGCAATGCTGTACAGATGCCAGACTTCCTGCTGCTTCACCAGGGCCACTCCGTACTGCCAATAACGGATTTCATCAAAGATAAACTCCGAAGCAGCTTGATTCGTAGATGAGATCAATCCATATTTTCCGTTTTTGGCCGCAATGAATAAATTACCGGTACCGTCATAGGATCTTAGCAATTTATCGTATTGGGCGGGAATGTTAACATCATTCGGGGTCTGAATCAGACCAAACTTGCCATCACGCAGCGTTGCCACAAATCCGTTCTGATACTCAAGCGCCGAAAAATTAGGCTGCAGCATTACTTTTCCCACTTGATTTACCAGTCCTAACCTTCCGTTCATCTGTACGCAGAACAGGTCAGGCCGCCAGGCAATGATCTTATCATATTTAACGGCCAGCACCATTTTACCGGTTGGCGTATAAAGGCCCTTTTTACCATGCTTATCTTCGGCTAATATCCAGAACTGTTCAGACTTAGGAGCTCTCAGCAAACTTACTTTTTCAAAATTGCCCAGTTTGACGAAGTTATTAGGCCGGAAATAGGCATACATGGTATTGTTTTTCTTTACCGCAAATCCTTCTGGTCCCAGCAGCATCACTGTATCATAATCAAACCGGATGTGGGGTTGAATGGTATTACGCCACAAGGCCCACTTATCGCCTTTACGTCCGGCAAAAAATGCCTCATTTCCGGTAAGGTCATCAAAAAGCGAATCCGTTAATACCTGCCCCTGCGCGTTATACACCTGCCACAAACTGTCTTTTCGCATCATCCAGCCATTAGATACGGATTTGATGAGCGTGGCACTACTTAAAATGGGAGTTAACTTTGCATCAAGGATCGATTGCGCACTGTCCGTACAAACTTTAAAATAGCCTTTGCGGATGGGCTCAATCCGGTCGTACCGGAAATCCATTGCAGTATCTTTCCTGGTAATCAGTTTTTCCCGCGTAAATAGGGCAAACTTGCTTCCCCGCCGGAATGCTAATACACCTTCGGGAAGGCTTAGCACTTCGTCATAGGCTACCGGCGTAATTTTACGTCCATTTAAGGCCATAAGACCGGCTTTATCTCCCTGCTTCACCTTCAAAAAACTTTCGTCGAGCAATTCTACCTCGTCATACTGCGCCGGTAGTACCGAAAAACCACCCCGGTGAATTACGCCTGTTTTTCCAGCTTGCCGGATCATTAGCAGATCTTCTTCAATAGATTCAATGGCCTCCGCTCCGAAGCCGACTACTTCACGCCCAGTTTTGTCTACTGCTCCCAGTTTCTTATCTTGATACACCAGCAGGTAATCTTCCTTCACGCCGTCGCAGAAATAATCGTTGGCCACTGAATCAAACCGGACCGGAATGACTGCTTTCCCTTCCGCATTCATAAACCCATACCGTTGGGTTTCTTCATCATAAATTGGGAAATACGTGGAGGAAACCGTTTTAATTAGCTTCTGAAAATAGTCCTTGTCTTTACAATCGGGATACTCCTGCAGAAAATTAGTCTCGGGATAATCCTGTTTGTAAAGGTTGTAGATCCAATGCCAAGCCTGACCAGTATAATAGTTATTCGGGAATTTCTTAGCAAAATCATGGTAAGTTTGACGCGTGTGCGAAGCCGTAAACAGCTCATAGATGCGCTTTTCTGCCTGTTTACGGTAAGGGCTATTGGGATATAGCTCGACGAACATTTCATATGCATCCAGGTCGTCATCTTTCGTGTGAAACTCAAATAGCAACAGATCAAACAATTTCTCCGCATCCCGTGCCTGTTTGGATTCGGGATACTTCTCCAAGAAAACCTTATAGCTGTCGTAGGTATTTACTCGCGAAGCCTCGGCAAAAGCGAGTTCGTCACGGAGGAGTACCGCATTGGTACGCTGAGCTGCCGTTGGGAAACGGTTAATAAAGGATTCGTAACCCTCCAGCGTGTGCTGCCTGACGGCAACCCCAAAGGCAAGGCTATCAATTAGTGTTTTCTTTTCACCGATTGCTACGTCAGTTATTCCCCACTTCTGCCATTTTTTCTGCGTTTTCCGGTCGAGTAAGGCAAAATTCTGTTGTGCGTTGAGAATGCGGGCATAAGCCGAGTCAAGGGCAACCTCAACTGAATCGGTTTTTAAAAAATAAAGTGCGTATACATAATGAGCCCCCCCATTGCGCGGATGCTTGATTAATTCCTTATCCAGCAACGCCCTGGCCTCCTTCTTCTTCTGTTTCTGTAGTAATTTCAACGCACCCGTGACCCGGTCAGCCTGACTGGAAAGAGGAACACCCATCAGGCAAGCCGCTAATCCGGAAATCAAAAAAGTTTTCTTCATGTGTAATCGGTAGAAATCTGCTCTATAGAAGCGTTCACTTATAGACCGTCCAAGGAATAAAATTAAAGCTTTTCAACGGGCTTGTTTCAACCCAATAGAACCATTTTACCGATTATGTACCAAAAATGGCTATAAATTAACTATTTTTCCGAGTCACTAATCCTATTCCTATTCGTTGAATGACCAGTTTTGAAGCCTATCTTCGGTTGGGGTACCAGCATATTACCGACTTCAATGGCTATGATCATATTCTGTTTATAGTGGCCCTGTGCGCAGTGTACCAATTACGTGACTGGAAGCGGGTATTGCTGCTGGTTACGGCCTTTACGCTGGGGCATTCGGTTACGCTTGCCCTGGCTACTTTGCGCCTGTTCACCTACCGGGCAGACGTTATTGAGTTTCTAATTCCCTGCACGATACTGGTCACGGCCATAAGTAATTTTTTCTTCCGTCATTCAGAAAATCACCTTTCAGAGGCACGTCCCCAGTTCCTGCGCTATTTATTAGCTTTATGTTTTGGCCTGATTCACGGGCTTGGCTTCTCCAATTTTCTCCGGAGTATGCTGGGGCAGGAGGCAAGCATTGTTCAACCCTTGCTGGCCTTTAATGTTGGGCTGGAGGCCGGACAATTAATAATAGTATTGATTGTGCTGGGTATTGCTTTTCTGTTTAACCGCCTCTTAAAAGTACAATTCCGTTACTGGAACGGAATGGTTTCCGGAATAGTAGCCATCATAGCACTTAATCTCATCCACAAAGCCTGGATCTTCTAAAAAGCTTCCAGCGGGATTGTGCCTTTTTTCGGACTGATAAAACTATTCTTTGGGCATCTTGCCTTTACTCCTTCCTTTCTCCAATTGCTGGTATTTGCCTATATTTGATAATCAACCACCCCAATG
>JAUJNL010000169.1 GCA_030448185.1 Cytophagales bacterium
GGCTAACGGGATAATTTTTACCTGTCAGGTTATAAGACAGTTTGTTAAGAATCTGATATTTTCTTCATCAATTGGCAGCTTTTTTTTATTTTTTTAGTTGGAAGTAACAAACTCACTAGCAAGTAAAGTCAGTAAAGGATTAGATATTTCATTTTTAACCCGGTGGATACTAAATAAGGCTTTACTTTTGCAAAACTCCCCTGCTTTTTATTGATGGTAAATCTGACAATTTCACCAAATCCCCCTAAAATTAAGCTAATACTTGCTTTTGCCGCCGTTTACCTGATCTGGGGTTCTACTTACCTCGGGGTCGCCATTGTTACTGAAAATCTTCCCCCGCTATTCACCTCCGCCATTCGCTTTCTGATCGCTGGAGGGTTGCTTTATATATATGCCCGCCTGACCGGAAAAACTGCTCCTAATTCGGCGAACTGGAAGGCTGCCTCCCTGATAGGTTTACTGCTGCTTGGCATTGGTAACGGTACCGTTTCGATTGCTATCCAGACAATACCAACGGGGGTAGTTGCCCTGCTGGTAGCTTCTCTGCCCCTGTGGATCGTAATTATCAACCTCGTGGCTTTCAACGGACCCAGGCCAGGGGGTAAAGAAATACTGGGGGTAGTAGTGGGGTTGTCTGGAATGATTATCCTCATTGGCCCTGATCGTATTTCCAGTACCCATAATATGGATTGGGTAGGGGTGCTCATTCTCCTATCAGGCACTATTTCCTGGGCAATGGGTACTTTGCTGGCACCCCGGGTACCCCTCCCCGCTTCGCAGCTACTTTCCACTGCGATGCAGATCCTAATGGCTGGGGTCGTACTGGTTCCGGCCAGTGTCCTGCTGGAGGATTGGAGCCGGCTACCGCAACACCACTGGACATCCCGCGAAATGGGATCACTGGCTTACCTGGTTTTGTTCGGATCGGTTATCGGTTACTCGGCCTATGCTTGGCTGGTACGGGTAGCTCCGCCCGGGCTGGTGTCTACCTATGCTTATGTAAATCCGGTGGTGGCGTTAGCGTTAGGTGCACTGGTGCTGCATGAACCCATAACGGGCCGAGAAATAGCAGCTGCTGCGGTCATCATCCTGGGAGTTGTACTGATTACTGCCCGAAAACCCTCCGGCACCCCTCTTCCCGGAAACCAGAAATAAAGTAATTTTGAAGCAAAAAGTACTGTGATGCCAAAAGTTTTCTTTACGCCAGGACCAGCTCAGTTATATCCGACCTTTGAGCCGCATGTATTAACGGCTGTCCGGGAGCAGATCGGCTCCATTTCCCACCGGAGTAAACAGTTCAAGGCAATCTATCAGCATGCAGATGAACAACTACGGTTATTGCTCCATATTCCGGCTACCCACGCCATTTTGTTTACGGGTTCTGCCACTGAGATATGGGAACGGGCTCTGCAAAATGGTTCCGGCAGGGAAAGTTTCCACCTGGTAAACGGCTCTTTTTCTAAGCGTTTTTATGAGTTTGCTTCCGAACTGGGCCGAACTGCTCATAAAGTTGAAGCACCTTTTGGCAGTGGCTTTAATCTGGATGACATTATCCTTCCCGAAGGAGTCGAACTGGTCTGCCTTACCCATAATGAAACCAGTTCAGGAGTGAGTACAACAGTTGCTGATATTCACCAATTGAAAAGACGGTATCCGGATAAGCTTTTTGTGGTAGATATGGTTTCGTCGGCTCCCTATCCAGATTTTGATTTTTCCCTGGTTGACTCGGCCTTTTTTTCAGTCCAAAAAGGGTTTGGACTTCCGGCTGGGCTCGGTGTCTGGATTGTGAATGAACGCTTTCTGCACAAAGCCGAATCACTAAAGGCGCAAGGCACTTATATTGGTACCCATCACAGCCTTCCTACCCTGTGGAAAAATTATAAAAGCTTTGAAACGCCGGCTACCCCTAATGTACTGGGCATTTATCTGCTCGGCCGGGTCGCCCAGGATATGAATCAGAAAGGGATTACCGAAATCAGACGGGAAACGGAGAACCGGGCCGAACGCATATACAAGTTACTTGAAGACCATCCGGTACTGAAACCTGCGGTGACTAACCCGAAACACCGTTCCCATACCGTGTTAGTAGCCTCCACTACAGACAGTGCGCCTGCCATTATTGAAGGGCTGAAAGCAAAAAATATAGTTATTGGCAGTGGGTATGGTACCTATAAAGAAACACAAATCAGAATAGCCAATTTCCCTGCTAATACTGAGGAGCAAGTAGGCTCATTACTGACTGCCCTGCAGAAGTCATCCTGATGGAGTCTTACTTACTTACTTACTTATAAATAATTGGTCCAATATAGTCGCCAAGCAGATTGCAATAGGCAAGCCCTACTCATTAGAGTTTCTATAACGCAGATGGGCAGGGCTTGCTTAAGTAGCTACAAATGAGATAATTTAAAATAATCCATATTGGTTATTTGTTTTTGAGGATTGCAGTCCCGATATTTTAAACGTAAATCTTACAGGGCAAGAAATCAGGAAAGTAAATACTACTCCAGAAGTTGCATCTGTTCGATCTGATATTAATTTTAGGAGTATACTTTTTACGGGCTGCACTCCTTGAAAAAAATTCTATTTCTACTTCTTGTTGGGTTTTGGTTTGGCGTCCAGGCCCAAACTCATAAATTACCTGAACCTACTCGTCAGGCAGTATCTGATTTTGCCTCTTTATTAAACGAATCCGAAAGGGAACAGCTTGCCAGGAAGCTATTTACGTTCCGGGACCGTACTTCCCACCAGATTACCATTGTAACAATACCAACTGTCTGGCTGGGTAATTTATCCATTGAAGAATATGCTGCCGAACTAGCCGGTACCTGGAAACCGGGGCGCCGGGGAAAAGACAATGGCTTATTGTTTCTGATAGTAGGCGATTCGGGTGCTACAGGCCTTAGCCGGGTGCACCTCGAAAGTGGCCATGGGCTAGAAGGTGATCTACCCATTTTCCTTTGCCGTCAGATTCAGGCGGAGTACGTAGTACCCCACCTGAAAAAGGACCGGTATTTCACGGCACTTGACGAAGGCATATCGGCTGTCTTCGAAGCAATAACTGGAGAAAAAGTGGAAAGGATTGCCCAGGTGGGTACCGCTACCGCCGCTACAAGCGGGAAAAATGTTGGTTTTTTATTACTCATTCTGGGGATAGGCGGAGTTGGAGCTGTTTTATTCATAGCGGTAAAGACCTTTTTACGAATATCCAAACAAAAGCCTTCGGTTTTGTTACCTACCACTCCTGCGGCTGCCTCCCCTCTCACTCAGACTATTCTGCTTCCCAGCGTCCCTGCCGGTAGTGATCATACCGGATGGGCCATTAAGCTCCCCAAAATTGGGAAGGAAGACTATGCCGGCTCCTGGGAAGGAATTGGATTGCGGCTTGAAATTAGCTTGCTCGGTAACGGGCATTTTGAAACCTTGAAGGACAAAAAGAGGGTACAAGAAACCGGCTTCATCAAATTCGCCCCTGATATCTTTTATATAGGCACTGGATTTTCATCGGCAGAATTTACCATACAACGACCTCCTTTTCAGGATGAAAATGGCTGGAAAATGGAAGTTAACCATATTGAGCTCCGAAAAGTAACCAATGCCCCCCAGAAGTTGATTGAACTCGGATACGGACCGTATTGTGGCCGCTGGGAGGATGACACAGTTCTATTTGAATTGGCTCCCGACGGTAGTTGCCGATACAAGTCCAATGGCTGGGAATATAAAGGAACAATCCAACAACTTAGGGGAAGGAATAGCCATTGACAGCATATACGGCATGCAATTTCTGAAGGTAAACCTGCCTCAAGATCAGCAGACGGACAGTGGCATCTGACCATAAATGATCAACCATTGAAACGGACCGGAGAAATGGCCCCGGTGCATACTAATATTTCCCCCGGAACTAGATAAGAAAGAAGGCGCCAAGCCCGCTTTAACTAAGGGTCTTCAATGGCAATGCGGTCATCTTAAGGGATTTGCTGCATGGTACCCGTGGCCGCTATTTGCATTTTATGAAATTTATCCTTGCGGATATCCTGGCTAAAGCGTAATCTGATGAAAAACCACTGCAATGGCTAGAAAATATACGGCAATAGTCATTTTTATACTGATTTCCGGCTGTATGTCCAGTGAGAATAAACCCGAAAAGGATTCATTGCCCACGACAGGCGGAACAGTAACTCAAGACGTCTATCAACCCGGATTTTAAAGGAACTACAGGGCATATGGATTAACAAAGACTATCTCCATAAGCTCCGGCAAACCAAATCGCCAGTTCAGTCCTACAGCGGAAATTCCTAATATTTCTTTTTATCAGGAAAACGGACAGCCCGTACTGTTTATCAATTATGGATTTCACGAAGGAAATACGATCCCCTTGGAAAGTTTGCGGGCTCCAATACATCCTACCAGAACGACGAACTGGAAATTGAAATGAAAGATTCGGATGAACTAACTCTGACCGTTAAAAATGATTCATCATTTACCGGAGGGCATTGAATTTCAGCGTATCGAAGGAGAAACACCCAATCTATGGCGGAAGAACACCGGGCCATACTGCATTTTATAAACAGGCTTATCCTAGCGGGTGATTACGTGGATGAAAAAGGAAGAAAATACCGTTTTACGCGGGAAATGCAGTTCGTTGCGCCCCAGGATTCTTTTGCCTATGAATTGATTGTGGATGCTGCTTCCTAGCAGCTGTGATGGTATCCGCGCCGAAACAACCAAAAAAAGAAATACGGCTTTACCTGGAAGCAAAACAAATTACACTTACTTCCGATGACTGCCGACCCGGAAAATCCGGATGGAGAAACCTGCACCAACCAGGCAATTGCCATTCTTACCCCAATGGAAAATCAGTAATCTTTCCGAAAAGATTAGGGTAAAAATTGTTTATAGCACTCCTGCTGTATTTTTCCTGCAAAGCCATCCTAAGCGTACTGTTTTCCAGTTTCGATTCACACCCAAGGGATGATGTGTAATGCCTGATTAGCTGCCATTCTCGGGCTCCCGGATAATTTGTTGCAACTGATTTTTAAAGCCGGCCAGCAGGCGGATATTTACCTGCTTCACCGCCTTTTTGAGAAAAAGACAGCATCATTTTTTCAGTCATATGAAAAGCTTGCGTTCTGCTTTCAGTTGCCGTTCTACCGAACGGATCTGATAGGCTAGATAATCGTGATTGCCTAACTCAAAGTGAATCATCAGGTGCAATAGACGATTTTACGTACATCGGGTGTGACCGATAATGCTCCCAGGTATTGAGCACTTCGTTTACGTACCCTAAAGCTGCCTGATATTGGCAACTGCCAAAGTAGACCTGCGCGGCCAGGAAATACAGCGTAACTTTCCTGATAAATGAGACTACTACTTTTCTGAGTCCCTCTTTTTCAAATTCTGAACGCAACTCAGGGCTTGGCCAAAGACCCCGGTATCAATCAGTCGTCCCAGCTTATGCCCGTAAAAGGAATACCGGATAAAGCTTTTAATCCTTCCGAAGTGATCTCGACTGATTGCAGCCGATCAAGAAAAAACTCATTTCCGGGTACTTCGGATCACTCTTAAATCGGTAAGATCCCATTGAGCAAGTAAAACATAATACAAGGAGAGCCTTCCTGCGATTTGCGATGACGTTCAAAAAGTTCATTCAATTCATGAAAAACCTTCAGGCTGGCCTCCGGCTGACCAGTCATCATAAAATACGTCGACTGAAAATGCAGGTGAAGTTTGGCTGATTCAAAGGACAAGCGCGGCTGCCGGAAACCAACTGATGCTCCTCAGTAACAAGTCATTTAAGGCACTGATTTCCCTTGTACTCCGGGTAGTGCCCCCCTGTAAATAACGGTGCAGCAGTATTTCGTATAAAGCAGCATGCTGGTTAATAATGGACTCCTGTTCAAGTACCATCTTGATGTCCAGCTGTTTACGGACAAGCTCCTGTTCATCCAGGCCGGCAAACTCGGTACGGGTCAGGTATTCCATTTCCATCCGCGAAATAATCTGCAACAAGGAAAACTTTCATATTTAAGCGCAAGCCCTTTTCCTTTTCCGATCTGTTCCAGGCAGTCATCCAGCATTCCTTTCGGTACAGAATCTGAATATCTTCAATCAGATTAAGCAACCGGCTTTCCGGAGAATGCTCACTTTGGTAGTTACGCAAACTCCGCATCAGCATTTTATACAAATACTTCCGGGCTGTTTCAACCGAATGAGCCGGCAAAAGTTGCGGCAACATTTTCCGGGCTTCTTCGAGGGTAGCAGCCGTTTCAGTATCCGGTAAAGCTGGCGGTAATTCTTATCCCCCTGCTGCAAGTCACTATACAACTGAAAGTACCGCTTCTCGGGCTTGGTGAGTGATTGGACAAGTGCAAATAAGGTAGTCATCAAACTTGTAGGAATAGCTATTATTGACAAAAATACGGTTATTAAATCGGTAAAATAGCTTGTCTGAATGCTATTTAGTAAAGTATTTCAGGAAAGGTAGGCTTAGCTAAATGTAGCATTTTTGGCTCTAATTGTTGGGATTTACTAATTTTTAGTATAACTTTTTTAATCAAATTGCTGCATGAAGCAGGGTAAAATTATCGTCATTGGCAGCACCAACACGGATATGGTGATTAAGACCGAAAAGTTTCCGGTACCGGGTGAAACCGTTATTGGCGGTCAGTTTTTTATGTTTCCCGGCGGAAAAGAGCCAACCAGGCGGTGGCGGCAGCCCGGTTAGGAGGCGCGGTTACCTTCCTGGCCGGGTGGGCAATGACATTTTTGGCAAACAGCCCATCAGCCACCTGCACAAAGAAGGCATCAAGTCGCACCTGGTCGTAACTGATCCGGGACACCCGTCGGGAGTAGCTTTGATTACGGTGGATGCAACTGGAGAAAACAGTATTGTAGTAGCCTCCGGGGCCAATGGGAGCCTGAGCACCACCGATATTGACCGGGCAGGGCCGGAAATAACCCATTCGGATGTAGTCCTGTTTCAACTGGAAACCCCCTTGGAAACGGTACTCTATGGAATCCGCAAAAGTTTTGAGATGAACCGGCGGGTCGTATTGAATCCAGCTCCGGCGCAGACGTTGCCGGATGCTATTTTTCCGTGCCTGTACCTGATTACCCCCAACGAAACCGAAGCGGAAATACTAACCGGTATCCGGGTAACCGATAATCAAACGACCCGTCAGGCCGCCGAAATCCTACGGGCTAAAGGCGTACAGCATGTAGTGCTTACGCTGGGTTCGAAAGGAGCTTATTTGCAAACTGATTCGCAGAGCCTGCTGATTCCGGCCCCAACCGTATCGGCGCTGGATACTACCGCCGCCGGCGATGTTTTCAACGGGGCTTTGTCCGTAGCCATTGCCGAAAACAGAGCCCTGGAGGAGGCAGTGGCTTTCGCCTGCACGGCCGCAGCGATTTCCGTTACCCGCATGGGAGCCCAGGCATCGGCTCCTTACCGCCGGGAAATAAACGCTTGGGCAGAGAATAAGACGCTTTCGGCTTGAAATTCTATACTATAGAAACGGACCACTTACTCATGAAAAAACTTATTACGAAACTACTTCTGCTGGCGCTTCCGGCCGTTACCCTGGCCCAAACCAGCCAGCCTAAGACCTTTACCCTTTCCAAAGAAGTATTGAAGGATAAAATTATGGGCGGTTGGGCCGGACAAACTATTGGCGTGACCTTTGGCGGCCCTACCGAATTTCGCTTCAAGGGAACCATGATTCAGGAATACCAACCCATTACCTGGTATGATGGCTACCTGAAGCATACGATGGAAAATAGCCCCGGTCTCTACGACGACATCTACATGGACCTGACGTTTGTGGATGTATTTGAGAAGGAAGGCCTGGATGCTCCCGTAGAAGCCCATGCTAAAGCCTACGCGAATGCTGGGTATGCCCTATGGCACGCCAATCAGGTCGGCCGGTACAATATCCTCCACGGAATGATGCCTCCCCAATCCGGGCATTGGCTCAATAACCCTCACGCCGATTGTATTGACTATCAAATCGAATCAGACTTTGCCGGGTTAATGTCGCCGGGAATGCCCAATACGGCTTCCGAAATCTCCGACAAAATTGGTCACATTATGAACTACGGGGATGGCTGGTACGGGGGCGTGTATATGGGAGCCATGTATACCCTGGCCTTTACCTCCAGCGATATCAACTATGTAGTAACTGAAGCGCTGAAAACGATTCCCCGCCAGAGCCTGTTCTACCAGTGCATCAGCGATGTAATTGGTTGGCATAAGCAGTACCCCAACGACTGGAAAAGAACCTGGTTCGAAATTGAGAAGAAATACACCTCCGATATCGGCTGCCCGGATGGGGTATTTGATGCTTTCAACATTGATGCCACCGTCAATTCGGCTTACGTAGTGCTGGGCCTGCTGTATGGAAATGGCGACTACACCAAAACCCTGGAAATTTCTACCCGGGCCGGCCAGGATTCAGACTGCAATCCCTCGTCTGCCGGGGGCATCCTGGGTACCATCAAAGGCTATAAAAACATACCGAATCAATGGAAAATGGGGCTGAAAGAAGCTGAATCCCTGGACTTTAAATACACGACGATGTCATTGAACGACGTATATGAAATTGGATTCAAACACGCCCTGGAGAATATCCGGCGTAACGGCGGTAAAGTCGGACAAACGGACGTAACCATTGCCCTGCAACAGCCGAAGCCGGTCCGCTTTGAGAAAAGTTTCGAAGGCCACCATCCAACGAAGAAAATCACTTTTAACAAAAAACTGAAGGCAGATCAGCCCGAATATTCCTTTGATTTTGAGGGTAACGTTTTTATCGTGCGGGGTGAAACAGGCAACAAGAATCCGGATTCGGAGTAGTTATTTAAGTCGGAGCTGTATCTGGATGGTAAACTGCTGGAAACAATTAGTCTGC
>JAUJNL010000170.1 GCA_030448185.1 Cytophagales bacterium
ACAACCAAGCCTTTACGGGGAAGGGTAGCCAGACGTCCTACCCGAAACGTTCCTTTTAGTACTTTTACCGGATGGAAAGCCGATAAATACAAGGCCGGATAACTACCGGCAATTAGTCCAGTAAATAAACTAAAAGCAATGCCCAGCCCCCAAAAGAAGGGATTACTCCAGGGAATAGCCGTTTTTTTGTCCGCTACTTGGTTAAAATACGGCAAAATAAGCAGTACCAATCCTAAGCAAACGGCGAATGCCAGAAATACAATCAGGATAGATTCCAAAAAGAATTGACTGATGAGCTGTCCCCTGAGTGACCCCATCGCTTTGCGAATCCCCACTTCCTTCGCCCTTTTTTCAGAACGGGCCGTGGCTAAATTCATAAAATTAATACAGGCCAACAGGAGCACAAACACGCCAATAAGACCAAAAAGCCACACGAACTGGACCCGTCCACCGGTGTTAACGCCATTTTTGAAATCCGAATATAAGTGCCATTTACGCATGGGGTGCAGAAACACCTCCGGCTTATATTTGGCGTCTTCTTTACTGACTCGACTAAGTTTTACATGTTTAATTTTAGCCGACACCTTCTCCATATCGGCTTGGTCGGCGATTTGGACAAAGGTCTGGGAAAAATTACTGTTCCAGGGATCATCCATCTGTTTTATCCAGGGGTTGCTGATCAGATAAAGCTGCCAGGGCAGTATGAATGAAACCTCATGGAAAGTGGTGTTGTAAGGCAAATCCTCATAGACACCCGTCACTTTCACATCTTGTTGGTTATCTACTCGCATGATTTTTCCCAAGGGGTCTTCCTGGCCAAAGAATGCCTTAGCAACCGATTCGGAAAGTAGAATTGAATACGGGTCTTGCAACCCGGCCCGGGTGCCTTGCAGCATCTTCAGGCTAAGCATTTGGGTAATCTCCGGCCCGAAAAAATTGCCCACCTTTACCAATCGTTTCTCGCCCACGGCCAGCACATGACCACCCGTCCAAGAGGCTTGCACTACATTGCGGAAATCACTGCCGTACTGCTGGCGGATTTCCGGACCCATCACAGCAGGATTGGCCACTCGCATTTCCTTTTTTCCATTGTAGGTATTGTGTTGCATCACCTGGGCGATGCGGTCGTAGTTTACATGGTATTTGTTATAAGACAGTTCATCGAATATCCACAAGCCGATGAGCATGGCTACCCCCATCCCTATAGCCAAGCCGAAGAGGTTGATGAAGGAGTAGCTTTTGTATTTGAGTACATTGCGAACGGCGATTGTAAGATAATTGCGTAGCATAGCAGCCTGAATAAAAGGTTGAGAATATTTTTTGTAGGTTTTTGATTTGGCAAAGGGCCTGAGCAACTTGAGCACCGTGAGGCCGTAGCGAAAGCGGGCTTTTCGTACTCCTTGTATTGCTACCCACTGGGCATAGAACTCGAGCATATCCCCTTGTACTTCCTCCAGCGTGTCAGGATCACCCCAGAGAGCAAGCAGTCGCTGTGCCCACCGGGGAGGCTGAGGCCTATTATTAGCATTATTCATAAAAGCTATTGGCAAAAGGTATTGGATCAACTGCCCATCAGTTGCAGGGTTTTCTCCGGCACGGCCTCCCAAAGTTGCATACGCGTTTGCTTGACTTCCCATAGGGCTTTGCGTCCGGCTGCAGTAACCGAGAAAAACCGCTTCCTGCGTCCGCCTCGTTCGGTGGTAGCTCCACCCATAGTGGAAGAGAGAAAGCCTTTGGCTTCCAGCCGCTGCAGGGTAGTGTGCACGGAATTAAAGCCCACTACTCTTCCCGTTCGCTGCTCGATCTCTTGCGTAATGGGTACCCCGTAAGCGCCTTCGTCCAGGATGGCTACGGCCAGTAAAACCACTTCCTCAAACTCACCCAAGAAAGTTCTTTTCATGGCTTGTATCGTGTAGGAGTAGAGTCACTTAAATCACTACTTGTATTTTATCTGATAATGCCGATCAAATGAAGTGCCAAATAAAGAAAACCCTTGTAGCCGCCCTGCAAAGCAGGTTTTCCTCAGTGCCTTCCCCTTGCCGCTGCACGAAAACGAACACTATTGTCCAGGATAGGACGCTCCGACAGTGGGTTTGGTAGCTAAAAGGATTTTACGTAGAGCTTTACCCAACTCTGTATTGGCAGACTACTCTTTCTTAAGATGCTTTTAGAACGAAAGGGAAAAAATAGGCTACTCCCCTACCTCTCTGGAAAGTCTCACGCCTCGAACCTTAAAATTTATGGTTGTAGCTTCACAATGAAGCTTATCTTTTCGTGCTATTTACCAAGTGAAGACCAGTTTTAGTACTCCTGAAAGGCTACGACAGGCGTTTTTTAAATGATGGGTTACTTTTAATTAACTTCTTAACAAATAATTGCTAAACGAATCATAGAATACTTTTTAAAACCAAAGATCAGGGTCAATGACTATTCAACGAAAGATTAAATTCATTATAACTTGTTGCCACAGTTCTTGCACTAGCCCATCTCATTTTCCCACAAATTACTATTTTGACTTAATAACCGTTGTGCTCTTGCATTAGCCGTTGTCCCCTGGCTCGAGCCCCTTTTTAAATCCGTTGAGTTACCGGAGCGCATTAAGCTTGAATTCCAAGACATCGAAAAAGTGGGAATGGAAGCAACAGTAGCTGGCTTAATTCAGGATCCGAGTGAAGGCACACTCGGGAAGCTGAAATAGCGAAAAAAAGTATTTTTTCGTTGAGGTGGCACAGCAGGATCAAGCCTAGGCCCTAGAGCTTGCGCATTGAAATAGAAAAGAGATTACGAGAAATAGCCAACAAGTACGTTATAGAATAAAATAAATATTCGTAGGCCGCTAATTGACACCCTTTCAAATAGAGGTATTTCACCTATCAGGAAACGACAGCTTTAAAAGATAATATGATTGGCACATTGGAATCAAGCTGCACATGGGGTAACCTATGATCCACGAAATGCAGAATGGATAATCAACTACGGCCCCTCAAATCATTGAAAGTCTAGATAACAAAATTGAACACAGAGGCAATAGATTTGGCCATAAGCCTGAAGCAGAGCCTACTCATTGGATAGACAAATCCTTCAATGAATGTAAGTGGACTACCAACCTTGAGTGGATGAATGCATAAAAACTCATATAGAGCTTTGGGAGAGCAAATGAAGAACATCTACTCAGCACTGCTAAAGAAACTAAATCCACAGCAACAGCAGAAGCTCGTTGAAACACAAGAACATTGGCTGAAGCAGTTTAAGCTTGAGCAAGATTTTTTTAGCCTGCTGAATGATTTGCATGAAAAAATTGGCAGAGAGGGTATGTTTATCTCAGCCACTCATTTCATGAGCAAATCCGGGACAGAACTTTGGAGCTGGAAGAGCTTACAACTAAGCTTACTCAAGTTATCAAGCTCCTGTTTCTCGGATAAAATGCAGCGAGAGAAATCGACCCTTTCTTGAGATGCTTACCGACTGAAAAATGAAAGAGGGCAAGCTCTCCCCTCTCGTAAAGTCTCGTGCCTGGAACGTCATGACGTTTTTAAACTCGAAATTGGTCTTATCTTTCGTACTTTTATTGAGGAGTTCAGGACTAGTTTGTCCGCCTGAAGACAGCAGATGAGGAGCTGGTAACTTGTTGATTCTGATTCTCTTGTTGGCCATGGGTGCTCTGGTCTGTTTGCAGCCTTAAAGCACTCACTTCTGTTGCGAAAATCAAATACTCCTCCAACTGTTCACTTTTTGCTCCGGATTTACGGCCTTGCTATCCATTTTCGCGGTACAGCTTGCCCGCATTATTCCAGGCCGCCTTTCCGGTACAGCAAAGCCTAGTAAGCGTAATACTCGGAACGCAGGGATTGCCAACGGGGTTGTTAAAGGCGGCCCGATAGCTTGGGTGCTCACGGTGAGCAGGGCAGCAAGAAGGGCTATGCCCCGGCCAGGGCGAACACTTGCCAACTGATGGGCAGTCGGTATGTTTCTCCAGCCAGTCTTGCATCAGATACCAGGTGGATGGTGCGCGCCATCAGCAGGCCCATCGCTACCAAGATCATAAATTCGCGGCAGATCAGGTAGAAGAGGTTTGGGCAGAAGCTCCCAGCACTTTACGGATGCCCAGTTCCTTGGTTCGGCGCTCTACGCTGAAGGTAGCCAGGCCTAACACGCTCAGGGCAGGAAACCAGTACGGCCAGGACGGCAAATCCGTTGTCAGGCTTACCTGCTGCTCACCGCGGTACATCTGCTCGTACTGCTCGTCCACGAAGCGGAAAGTGAACGGGAAATCAGGCAGCAGCAGTTGCCGGTAAGCAGCTTCACTTGTTTCAGGTAGCCGGGGGTATTGGCGCCGTCGAGGCGGGCAAAGATACTCCGTATTCCTGGGTCAGGCACAGGAGGATAGTAGGGCTCGATGGGCGTGCATGGAAGCCAGGTGAAAGTCCTTGACTACCCCGATGATGGTACCGGGTCGTAGTTGTCGCCGTAGGTCACCTGCTGGCCCACCGGGTTCTTCAACCTCATGCGGCGGGCGGCTTCCTGGTTGATGATCAGGTTCAGCGTATCGGTTCCGAAGGATCGGAGAAATTGCGGCCGCCACCAGTTTGAGCCCCAGCGTAGGCAGCAGGTCGTAGTCAACGGGCACCTGGCAAACATGGTCTGGTCCATTTTTACCTTCCCCGGCCAGTTAAATTCTCCGAACGCTCCCATGTACCCCGCAGAGCAGGTTGGCCAGAGCATCGACTTCACGCCGGGAATGCCGGAGAAAGATGATTGACCGCTCATACTGGCTCCCAACAGTCGCAAGCCGAAAACCACACCAGGTTCTCCTCTGGTAGCCCAGCTGCTTGCCCTGCATGAATTTTACTTGCCGGTGCACCACCAGGGTTGCTACAATCAGCAGGATCGAGAGGACGAACTGCACCACCACCAAGGATTTGCGCAACCACCCGATCCTGCCCACGGAAGGCTTCGCGCAATCCCTTGAGTACCTTCAAGGGCTGAAGGCCGAGAGCACAAAGGCGGGGTAGATGCCGGCCATCACCCTGCAAGCAGCAGCACGCCCAGGAAAATAAGGACGTAGACCAGATCATTCCATGGCAAACTATACCTGCTGGTTCAGCAGGCTGTTTACCAGGGGCAGCGCCAACACCACCATACACAGGCCAGTATCCGCCAGCAGGGTTAACAGCAGGGACTCAGCCAAAAACTGCACGATCAGGGATCCTTTCCAAGCTCCTGATGTGGCTTTGCGCAGGCTCATTTCCAGCCCATGCTGGGTAGCCCGGGGCCGTTGCTAGATCTAGTGAAGTTGATGAACGCAATCAGCAGGATAACGCAGCCACGCCCAGAAACAGGCGTACGTACGTAATGCGGCCACCTCCGCTGTACGCCCATCCTTAAAGTCGCTGCGCAGGTCCAGTCCTGGGCGGCATGCAGAAACAGGGGCCGTATTTTTATACTTCTGGTAGTGTTTGCCGACAAAGTTCCGGGATTTTCGCGTTCACCTGTCCTGCCGCGACCCTGTCCTGAAGCCTTACGTAGGTAAGGGTGTTGAAATCACTCCAGGAAGATTCTGACCGTGCTGGGCCTGCCTGATGAATCCTGCATGGGCATGAGAAAGTCGAACTGCACGGTAGAGTTAGCTGGCAAGTTCTTGAGCACCCCTACCACCTTGTAGTCGTACTGCCCGTTGATGCGCAGTTGCTGGCCGATGGGCTCTTGTTCACCGAAGTATTTTTTAGCCAGCTGTTCGGTGATCAGTATAGAGAAAGGTTCGAAGAGGGCCGTGGCCCGCTGGCCGCGAACAATCGGAAAACTGAAACTGTCCAGGAAATCCGGGTCCACGTACCGTCCGAACTCCTCCTGGCGTGTACCCTGGTGGGAGAAAAGGCGGGAAGTATTATTTGACCGGGCGGCCCGCCTGATTTCGGGTATCTCCGCCTTGAGGGCAGCCGCAGTGGGCATGGGAATGGTTTCATACGTAGAGATCTCCCCGTTCTCGAAGCGGAAATTCACCAACACACTGTATATGTCGCGGTACTTGTCGTAAAACCGGTTATGGCCTACTTCCTCCTTGACCCACAACAGGATGAGCAGGGCAGTAGCCAGCCCCACGGCCAGCCCCACAATGTTGAGCAAACTGTAGGTGCGGTGCTTGCGCAAATTGCGTAAAGCCACGAGGAAGTAATTTCTTAACATACGGAATGGGTGGTTTTGGAATAGGTGGAGGACTCTAGTTTGGTGCTACAAAAAGCAAGACGCGCAGCTTAAATTCGTATGGTTGAGCTGATAAAACTAGTGGGGGCTCATCACCGCAACGAGAAGCATAAAAGAATATCATCTACCGCTTCCCGTACGGCTACATCCGGAGAATATGCGTAAAACATATTAATCCATGCGTTTACTATTGTTTTTGTCTTTCGTATAACCAGATTTTACTGAAGATTGGCAAAAGCCTTGCCAAAACCAAGAAACTACTTCTTTGGGGGTAAAAAGGCCGTTTGACCCAAGAACTACTGGCGTTGCTGTCCAAAACCGAACAGTGATCGCACGCTTTTGAGGGGAAAAACCAGTATTGGCTCCGAAAGCAAAAAATCTTCCCGTTCTTACCGGTGGGGAGTGTACAGGGAACTGTGTCAGGGGAAATGTGGAATGGCAACCGGTTAGGCCCTGCTTTTATCATTTGTCCTTGTTGTCACTTGGACTTCTTCCACGGCTTTGAGTAAGGCAAAGAAGCTTACAATGCTGCATCCATCTGATGGCAGGCAAGGATAGTGGATGAGAACCAGCAGAAGGTATTGCAATTGCAGCAGCTTTTGCCGGAAGCTGATCAGGAGCAGTCACCTAAAGTCAAAAGACTGCCAAATACCGGGACTGGATATGACTATCTCTTAAACAGTAAGTAGCTACAAAGACTTAGGTACTACCGGTAAATAATATATTAGGTTGAAAGTTTCTTTGCTAAAGCTGTTTCATTAGATCAACGTTTAAAGTTACTGCTGGAGCAACGTAAATCCGCTCTTTTCCAAGTGCCCACTTTCTTGGGTGAAGCACAAAGGTGTTGGCCGAGTATACTTTAAAAGATGTCAACAAGCCAATAGGGGTAACTCAGTACGAGCTTACCGAATCCATCCCTGATAACCTGAAAGGCAGCTTGCCTACTATTGAGGACCTGGAGCGTGAATTAGGAGAGGAATAGAGACTTACATTGCAGGAAGCCTTCATTACAGGGGTAGTGGATATCGAGCGAAATGAGAATAAGATGGTGTAGTAGAAAAATCGAGTGATTTTAGTACTTCGAGACAAGGGTTACTTACACGTAAAGGGAAAGGTTAGCAGCTTTTTGAACCTTCACAAGTTAAGGTAGTCGGTTTACAGCGACAGTTCCATGAGGTGCTTCCGGCCCTATCCATACCTTTCCGTTCAATAACCATATCTCGTAGAACAGAATCCATTTAATTAACCAGGGAACTGTATGAAAAGCCAAATTCATGCGAAAAGTAATTGGTAGGTCCAACGGGTAGTACAAACATAGACTCCTATCCTGGTACATATGGATGTCCGGGCTGGGAATTACCTCTGGAGCAAGAATTGTGCACTTCGGTTCAAAGCCAAGTCCGTATTCAAGTTTTACTTTATATGTATGCCTCCATTTCGAGCTTTTAAACTCTCCCAAACCAATAAGGCGGCGACCCACTATGCCACACCTCAGATTAGGATAGTGCTGCTCAATCATGAATTTTTGCAACGCCAGCAAGGTGTGTTCGTGCTCCTTACTGATCATTTGCATGATGGTTATAATAGAACCGGTTTGAAGGGATGTGTATACCTGCGGGACTAGTAGAAATATTTCCTTTGCGATTTATATACGCGGTTCCGTTGGTAACAGCGGCGGCATCTTTAAGCAATTCGTTCAACCGCTGTTGTTCTTTGGCGCCGGAGGGCTGGGAGGGCGATGCGTAATTAATACGCAAGTTGCCTTTCTCATCCTGAGTTACAAAGGAAAAAGTGCTGAGGAATTTTGTCCAATGAAATTCATACTGCGTATAATTAAAGTTCTGCTGCTGGTCTCGATAAATGTATCGACAAGTTTCATCTACCGTCCCATCCTGATTTCTTCGCAAGTCGCAGAATTGACCTAGTCCGTTTAAACGGTCTTTTACGTGCTGGCCAACCATAATTCCGTTTTGGCGGGCACAACTCTGCATCTTAGGTGCCAGACTGGTATGAAGACTGTTAGTAGTTAGCTCAGTACACTCGCCTGACCCAAAGACAGCCCATTGTACTTGAGCATCGTCGCCAAAATCAACGCCAACGCGAGTGAAAATTTCTTCAATACCCTCTAAGGCAAATACCTCTTTTAACTCATACTTGATGAAATAGGAAAAGAATGACACAGCATGAATCGCCGATTTGACAGCGGTAGCCTTATCAACCCCACGACGGCCGAAGTAGGCAAAAACGCCATCCCCTTGAATACGTTGAATGTGTCCGCCAAAAAGGGCACAAGTGTGGGTGGCCGCCAGTAGCACCGTTTGAATAATTGTATAAATCTGCTCCAGATCGTATTTCTTATGGAGGTTAGTTGAACCTTGGACGTCGATAAATACCGAAGTAATGTAGTGGTATTCAAATCCTTTCCGCTGGCGGAGGTGAACAAAATCAGGATGATCTCCAATAATCGGTTTATGGATTTCTCGAATACCCATCAAATCCGCTAAAATGCGTAGATCCGTTTGAGGCTCTAGTGCCTGGTTTTCATTTAATTCCAGTTTACGATTTTGCATTCCGTGTGAGGGAGAGCCAGTAAAATAGGAATCTGTACTCCCAAGGCCTTTTTGCAGCACATCCCTGGGTTGAATCACATTTTGGATTCTTTTCAGGTAGTTGTCGTATAATCGCATGATAAAACTTATTTGTTCGTTAGAATAATTGACATTGCAATGGGAATAAAAAGAGCAACGGCTAACCATAAGCACCAGGTAGCGTACTCCATTCGGCGAAACTTCTTAGTCAGCCCCCCGGCTAGTTCGTATATCTGACCAGCCAAATCCCGTTGTACAGATTCAGTTGTCTGATCAGTAAA
>JAUJNL010000171.1 GCA_030448185.1 Cytophagales bacterium
CATGAGTATGAGGCCAGAGTAAAACGCCTGGGCATTCCTGACCGTATTGTGGAGCATGGCGAACAACTGGAGCTTCAGCGGGAATGCGGCTTTGACCCGGAAGGTATTGCCCGTACGGTACGTGCCATGCTGGAAATAGGCGTGAAAGTGTGATACAATTTCGGAAGTCGGATAGTAAATGTACGATGGGTAATGAAAGTATAAACCCGGAGGTTCTAAGAACCTTCCGGGTTTATTTTTATAGAACGTACCAAACGGACAGAGAGTATCGTACATCCACTATCCGACTTCCGAAATCCGCCATCACTCTGCCGGTACTACCTCGCGACGCTTCTTGGCGAAACGGGCCTTGATCTTCTCCACGTTATAGTACATGCAAGGCACAATCACCAGCGTCAGGAAGGTCGTGACTAGCAGACCGAATATAATCGTCCAGGCCAGTGGTCCCCAGAAAATGGAGCTTTCACCGCCAATAAAGAAGTTTGGATTTAGCCGGGTAAATAACCCCTCGAAATCGATATTCATCCCAATAGCTAGTGGAATCAGTCCCAGAATAGCGGCCGAAGCGGTTAACAGTACGGGAGTCAGACGGGTAGCACCTCCATCAATAATGGCGGTTCTAAGATCTTCGCCCCGCAGACGCAGTTCCTCAATAAACTCCATTAGGATAATTCCGTTTTTCACTACGATACCCATCAGGGCAATGAAACCTACGCCAGTCATTACGATGGAAATAGTCATACCCGTCAGTGAGAAGCCGATCAACACTCCAATTAAGCTAAAGATGATGGTGGTGAAAATGATGGTTGGCTTGGATACCGAGTTAAACTGGAACACCATCACCAGAAACATCAGCATGACAGCTCCTGCAGCGGCCAGGACCAAGAAATTCATCGTTTCCTGCTGGTCTTCCTGTTCACCCGCCGTTTTCACGGTATATCCTTCCGGTATTTCCAGTGAAGGAATCACTTCCGTGTTAATGCGGCCCACAATTTCGTTGGCATTGTAACCCGTTAGTACGTTGGACCCTAAGGTAATCAGGCGTTCCTGGTTTTTGCGGTTAATCGCACTGAAAGTAGTTCCATAACGGATGTCAGCCACGGAGTTAAGCGGAATTTGCCGGAACTGACCACTTGACATATCCAGGTAACTGATGTTAGAGCTAAGCAATTGCTCCACCGTTTTTCGCTGGTCTTCGGCTACCCGCACATTGATTTCATATTCATCATCGTCATCCCGGAATTTGGAAAATTCTGTACCAAAGAGAGCAGTCCGGACGTAGAGAGCAATATTTTGCGTGGAAATCCCTTCCCGACCCGCTTTTTCTTTATCAATATCGATGATGATCTCGGGCTTGTTCAATACCAAATCCGACTTCAGGTCTTCAATTCCCTGGATGCCAGCCTTTTGAATGCCACGGCGGAGGTCTTTTTCCAGTTTTAATAAGGTGTTGAAATCTTCCCCGGCAATTTCAAGACTCACTGGCTGACCCGTAGGCGGACCGTTTTGCTCCCGTTCTACGGACACTTCCGCTCCGGGAATATCACTGGTTTTGGTTCGGATTTTTTCCAATAAATCGCTGGTAGAAACTCCAATCCGGTCATTCAATGGAATAAAAGCGATAGTCAGTTTGCTCTTGTAAGAAGCAGGCTGACGGTCAGCGGGTGTACCGTTGGCGCTGGCCGTTTCCTTACCGACGTTGGTAATCACAGAACGTACAATCGGGTTGCGTTTACCACTCGGCAGGGTAAGTACGGAGGCGACCCGTTTTTCAATGATCTTAGTAACTGAATCCGTTACGGCTGCATCCGTACCTACTGGTAATTTGGCATATACATATACAAAATCTGGTTCCCCGCTGGGGAAGAAGATTACTTTAGGTGCAAAAATCCCCGTAATCACAAAAGAAAGGATTAGCATCCCAAAAGCAGCTGCTATAAACAGCCATGAGCGAGCTCCCACCAGGGCGAAACTCATCAGACGGCGGTAGCTATTTTTCAGCCTCGGCAAGGTCCGTGACTGAAAACGATTGATCATCGGATAGAATACGTAGTGACGGATCAGGGTAGAGCAGGATGATAAATACCATAAAATTGCCGAACCCTACCCTGATCAGGATAGCCGATCACGGCCAACACCCCATAATCACCAAGGGGCGAACCAATGTCCTGAAACCTGCGGTCGTCGTCTTTTCATTGCGCTTCAAAATCGGCGGCAAATACCGGGTTCATCACAAAGGCAACAACGAGAAGCTAATAATGGCAATCAGGGCAATGGGGAGGAACTTCATAAACTCTCCGATGATGCCCGGCCAGAACAGCAGGGGTACGAATGGAGCAACGTTTACCAGGGTACCACCAGCGGCTCTGGGGTGAATACTTCACCGGCTGCTTTCTTCTTGACCGCTTGGGTAATGGTAATATTTTCCTCGTGGAAAATCCAGGCGTGTTTTCAATAACCACAATGGCATCGTCCACCACAATCCCCAAAGCCAGCAGGAATAAAACATAACCACCGTATTGAGCGTGAAGTCCAGCTCGTGGGACAAAGAATTTAGAAGGCCAAACAAGGCGCGAAAGCCAGCAACGATGACAGCGGTACGGACAAGTTCCACAAATAAGGCATCGGTGGTGCCCATAAAGAACATCAATACGAAGGTTATGAAGATAAATCCCCAGGATTACCGTCGCAATCAAGTCATTCAATGTATTTTCCGGGGTACTTTCGGATTGATCACCGGTACCCAGCCACGCTTAATCCTTCCGGGAAAACCAAGTCTTTTTCGTATTCCTCAATGATAATGCTCAATTTTCTCGGAAGCGGTAATCAGGTTCTCACCACCCCGCTTGAGCAATGGAGAGCGAAATAACCGATTTCGCCATCGAGGCGGCATAGTCCCGTTTTTCCCCAAGCTGTCTTTCACTTCCGCAATTTCCTTGATGAACTTGGAAGTTCCGCGAGCTGAACGAACTACTGTTTCCTTCAATCTGGCGGGGATCTTTAAACTCGCCTGCCACCTCAGTAAGTGCATGTCGGACGCTATCATATTAATGTCACCTCCTCGAGACGTTTATATTTTCGGCGCCTATCGCCTGGCCAATGTCATTAAAGTAATCCAAGGCCTGCATTTTATAGATATCCACATTGATCTGGATCTGCGCGTTCCAGAGCGCCTACCAGGTCCACCTGGCGGATCTCAGGTACCTCTTCAATGGCATCTTCAGGCTCTCGGCGGTATTCCCTTGAGCTTGTTCAACTGATAATTGCCCGCCACGTTTACCTGCATAATGGGAAATTCCGAAAATTCGATTTCTGCACCTGCGGTTCCTTGGTCCAGGTTTTGGGGCAGTCGGGGGTAGCCCGGTCAATGGCATCTTTCACCCGTTGCTTAGCCACTGTATTTCAATACCTGAGGTAAACTCAACCATTACCACCGAAAATTCTCTACCGAGGAAGAGGTGACTTTCTTCACGCCATTCACTGATTTCGAGTTCTTCAATGCATCTTGGTGACCAGACCTTCCATATCAGCCGGGTTTATACTGCGCTGACAGTTTGTAATCATAAACTGCGGAATGACAATGTCCGGAAGTTTTCCTTGGGCAGGCTCTGGTAGGTGAAAATACCTTCCACCAACGTAATGACCGCGGTGAGAAATATAGATGGTTTTCCGGTTCTCAATACACCACTCAGTAATCTTGAACTCGCTTATGCAAGCCGTTTTCCTGACTGTTATTATTAACTATACTTCTCCTTTCATAAGAATATTTTTTGGTTCAAACCATCAGTAAAATCTTAAATGCCAAGTTTTAAATGCGAAATGAGAAGAACTGTATTCGGTGTAAATTATTAACTTACTAAGGTCCTCATTTACCCTTTAGTATTTAGCATTTGCCCGAACTACCGGGCAGCAATAGATCGTTGATGTTTACGGGCTGTCCGTCACGAAGTCCTGATAGTCACCGTGACGATTTTGTCACCCGTTTTCAGGCCTTCCGTTACGGCTACAGCTCCGTTATAAGAAAGTCCCATTTTGATTTTACGCATTTCTGCTACCGTTTTGCCGCCCTCTTCTTTAGCCACAAATATAATGCTCAAGCGCCAGCTTCCGTTCGCTGGATCAGGTTCCAGTTCACCACCAGCGCATTTTGGGCATTTTGGTCGCGTTAATGCTCACGGTAGCCAGCATATTGGCTTCCAGCTTACCTTCTTTATTCGGGATTGAAACTTCCACGTCGGCTGCACGGGTAAAGTAAAGGTCTCCGCCTGCTTTCAACAGCAGTGTCATTTTCATTCAAACATCTTTCTTTGCGCTATTCGTTCTTACCTTCATTTTTATCGCCCCCTGCCGTACAGTATTAATGTAAGTATCAGCGATTTTGGCCTTTACCACCACATTCGACAGGTTCATCACCCGAATGGCTGTCATGCCGGGAGAAGCGGGTTCACCTACCCGCAGGCCAACCGCATCCACGGTGCCACTGATGGAGAGATTACGCGGGCCTGGGCCAACTGCGCTATCGTAGACATTTTGCGTTCCAGACTTTCTTTGTTGTTTTTAGCCTGGAGATACCACTTTGGGAGCGATTTTCTGATCCCAAAGCGCTTTCTGTTTCTCGTATACGGTGGTCGCCAACTCCAGTCCGGTCTTCAGTTCAGCCAGCCCTTGTTGCAGCACGGCGTCATCAATAATAGCCATTACCTGTCCAGCCTTTACCGGGTCTCCTTCGTTCACATATACCGCCGTTACGGTTCCGGGCATCTTAGGACTTACGGAGACATTCTTATCCGAGTCCACTGTTCCCTGTACGGTAACGAAGTGCTGTAACGTCTGCGGGTTCTACGAGTCTCTACTTGCACCAGAGCTACTTTTTCGTTATTGGCCGTATCCTTGCCGGTATTCAGCTCTGATTCGAGCTGCTTGATTTGAGCAGCAATCTTCTGCTGTTCCTGCTTCAGTTCGGCCAATTGCTTCTTTCTTATCTTTTTCTTGTCCGCAAGCCAGTACCAATAGCGGTAGTGCCAGCAGGATCAGGTAATTTTTCGTTTTCATGCGAAAGGGTGCATATAATGGATGTGCTAATGAGTGAATTTTGCTGATGTGCCGGTGAAATTCATTACTATAACTACCTTTACAAGGACACCGGTAGCCTTTTTCGTAATCTACTTTGGCGATAAAGGCATCATACAAAGCCGTGTAATAGTTAGTCTGGGCTTCTTTAAAGGAAGCTTCCGCATTGATCACTTCAATGTTGGAGTCGATGCCTTCCTGATATTTAATCCGGTTACTTCCGGGGCCACTTCCCGCCGTACCCAGGTTACGCTTCTGCGTTTTCAGCGTTTCAAAGCATTGGTCAGGTTTACGTTGGCCTGCCGGATCTCAAGGTCAAATAGAGTTTAAAAAGGTAATTCTGAGCTTTGAGCGGTCTTCAGGTCAGTTTGGCTTGCCGTCTTGTAATACTTCTGCAAACCGTCGAAGATGGGTACGTTTAATTGCAAGCCAACTAGGTTATAATCTAACCAGCGCTCTTTGAACTATATTAGAAAGCTTCGAGGCAGCTGGATTGTACCCAAAAGTACCAAAGGCAGCTAACTGTGGAAGGTAACCCATTTTAGTGTTCCGAATATCAAGCATGGCTAGCTCTTTCTGGGTTTGTAGCAATGAATATTCAATTCGCTGATTGTAGTTGAAATCATTAGTTACCGGTACATTGTAGCTCTCAATATCAGTTCCATTGAGATTGTCAGTTAGAACTATATTATCAGTCATCTTCAAGCCCATCTGAAACTTGAGCAAGTATTGAGCAGATCTACTAAACGTTCAACTTTCTGCTTTTCCGTTTCCAGGTTGTTGCGTTGTACTTCTGATCCGGTTCTTACGCCGACCTTTTTCCACAAACCCGTTTGATACATTGCCTGAGTTTCGCGGAGCAAAGAATCTAATCGGCCTACATTATAGTTAAGCAACCTGTGTCGTTCGCGGGTTCACTAGTACCGAATAGTAAGCCTTAGTAACGGCTTCAGCCACTCCAATTTGACTACTGCGATTTTGAGAAAGCTCTTTATATGTTTTAGCTGCCCTCAGACCTACAAAGTAAGATCCGTCGAATAATAATTGATTGGCATTTAAGGTTACGCCGCCTAAATTTTTCAGCTGAAAAGGAAAAGCAATTACTGTTCCTAGCGGTGGAGTGTGGTTGAGAGGGATCTCCAAAATTTGGCCCTGCACCAGACTCCAAAGATTGCGATTTTGGACTTTGATATTATGGATCAACTGCGCCTGAGCACTTACCTGCGGCAGCATCGGATAGCTCTGATTTCACCGACGCGGGCAATGGCACTGGTAGCATCTAACTGGGCATTTTTCACCTGTATATTGTTTTGCAGGGCAAAATCAACGGCCCGGTGCCAGAGCAGTAACTGCGGGCTCGTGGAATCCTGGCAAAAAAGCGCTTCTGGCAGGGCCAGCAGGCAGAGCATAAGGAGTGAAACGTTACTTGTCTATTCATTGTGGTAAGGTTATTTTACTCATGTATGGTATTGATTAAATAGTTCCAAGCCTTTTTCCGTCAGAATACCCGGATAAAAATGCTCCATTGACTGAGCGCCTCCTGGTAAAGTCGAACTCGAGGGCGGAAATAAATTGGTGTCGAATTGTAGCTGAATTTGTTCCAGACGGAGCCGGGTAAGAATTTCAATGTGAATATCACTCCGGTATAGTCCGGCTTGTATTCCGCGGCGCAGGTTGTCCCGGATTTGATTGGCAATGACTTTATGCTTATACTCGGTAAACATCTGCCAGGCCTCACTGTGGTATTTACGCAGGTCAAACAGCAAGGCCGGGTTCATTTTAGAAAAGGTCTGCTTCAGGTACCGTGAGAGCCGTACCAGTTCGTCAATGGGATTTTCGGCTTCGCGGATGATCGAACTCATGCAGTCCATCTCACAGCCTAACTGCGTCTGGGCAAAAGTGTTTACAATTTCATCCTTATCCTGGTAAAACTGGTAGATGGTTTTCTTGGATACTGATAAGTGTTTGGCAATATCGTCCATGGTCACGCTTTTGCAACCATAGCGCATAAATAAATCGCGGGCCGTCGCCAGTATACGTTCTTTAATTTCCATTTAGTTTTTCATCCGGTTTTTGCTGAGCAGGTTCTGCGTGAATCACATCCTTTTGCATCCTCTTCTAATAGCTTTTCAATTCAGAATCCTAGTTTACCTTCTACTTTACAGGGAAGTAAAACTCTGGAAACTTTTTTAGATTTCAAAGTTTCCGTAACTGGATTTTTGTTGAAAGGAAAGTTTTAAGGTTAGATGGCTTTAGGCATGGGCGATTGATTCTAGCCCAAAACTTACTTCCAGCGGTGGACCAGAAGCAAACTTTTTGGGTCAAATTTTCATTTTTATAGGTATATTTCATTCTCTGACGGGCCAACCTTACCAGTTTGCAATGACATGAATGTGTTGAATCACCAATTGGCTGAACAGATAAAGCACTATCTGGGCGAGGATTATCCCGTGGATGAACGCCTCCGGAACTTATTGCTTCATATTGACCGCACCTATCAGTCTTTCCAATCCCCGGCTGCGGAGCCTGTTCCGGCATCAGCCCACAATTTCTGGAATGAGGCAAGTTTTTTTAGTCAGGTCATTGATACCAGCCCGAATCTGATCTTTGTAAAAGATGAACCGGGGAATTTTTTATTTCTCAATCAGGCAATGTCCGATTTGTTCGGGATACCCAAGGAGGAGATTGTTTACCAGCAACATAAACATGCGTATGGCCGCTCGGAGGAAAACCGCTTATATGACCAGATTGACCAGCAGGTCATCCGGCGAAAAGCGGTGATTGCCGTGGAAGAAACGTTTACCCTGGCAAATGGTGAAGTCAAGTGGTTTTATACCCTCAAAAAACCTCTCTTCTTGCCAGATGGCTCCGTTGCCGTACTGGGCATTGCCACAGATATTACTGAGCAGAAAAAAACAGCTGGTCAACTGGCTGCCAACGAACTCAGATACCGCCAGCTGGTAGAAAATGCTACGGATATCATCAGCTATTGCGATCATCAGGGATTCTTTGTGTACGCCAATCCGGTAGCCTGCCGGGTACTAGGCTTTTCCGAAGAAGAACTTCGCACCCGCCATTACCTCGAATTTGTGTCTCCGGAACATCGTGAAATGGTGGAGAATTTTTACGCAGCTCAGTTTAAACAGCGTACTCTCGATACTTACCTGGAATTTAAAGCCATTGCCAGTGAAGAAGAAGTGATTTGGGTGGGGCAAAATGTCCACCTGATGGCCGAGGGTGACCGCATTACTGGTTTTCATATCATAGCCCGTAATATCACCAAACGAAAAATTGTGGAAGAGGAGTTGATCAATGCCCGGCAACTAGCCGAAGAATCCATGCGGGCTAAAGAACATTTCCTCTCCGTAATGAGTCACGAGATCCGTACGCCCCTGAATGCGGTAGTCGGATTAGCCCACCTGTTGCTGGAAGAAAGTCCATTGCCCGAGCAGGTGGAAAAATTACAAGCAGTTAAATTTTCAGCCGATAATCTGATGGTTATTATTAATGACATACTCGATTTTTCTAAAATTGAGTCTGGTAAAATTACCTTCGAATGCATCGATTTCGAACTACCCGAAGTATTTAAGGGAATTGAACAAAGTTTTGGCTACAAAGCCAAAGCCAGCAACCTGCGACTACTTTTTGAGATTGATCCCAAATTACCTAAGGTGCTTACGGGTGATCCCGTACGCTTGAGTCAGGCTCTGTTAAATCTGGCCGGCAATGCCCTGAAGTTTACGGAAAAGGGTTTTATTGAGGTGAAAGCCACCCAGGTCCGGCGGAGTACGGAAACGGTTACTATTGAGTTTAAAGTAACGGATACCGGGATTGGTATCGCCGCCGACAAGCTTGACTCCATCTTCGACAGTTTCACGCAGGCCAGTTCCGAAACCACCCGTAAGTACGGGGGCACGGGCCTGGGACTAGCCATTACGAAAAAAATAATTGAACTGCAAGGCGGTACCATTACGGTAAAGAGCCGGGTAGGGCTTGGCTCCGCATTTACGTTTCAGCTTACCCTCGGATGGCCGGCTGCCCAGCCGAAAATTGCCTACAAACTCCCCGAAAGTACGGAACCCGCCGTGCAGGATTTGCACGATACCCGTATTCTGCTGGTAGAAGACAATAAGATGAATCAGCTGGTCATTTGTAAATTTCTGCAAAAATGGGGGGTACAGATTGAGATTGCCGAGAATGGGATTGAAGCCATTAATAAACTGAAGCAAAACACCTACGAAGTAATTCTGATGGATTTGCAGATGCCCCAGATGGATGGATATAAAGCTGCGCAGTACATTCGCAGTCATCTGGAGGGCGCTGCCCGGACGGTACCGATTGTGGCGCTTACGGCTTCGGCACTGCTGGATGTGAAGCGTAAGGTGCTGGAAGCCGGCATGAATGATTTCATTACCAAACCATTTGATCCGCGGGAATTGCACCTGAAAATATTAAAGTATACGAATAAAGCACAGAAACCAATGGACCCGCCGGCCGTGGCGCCGTCCGTAGCAGTGGCAAGCAGTTATGTGAATCTGAGTTATCTGGAGGAGATCTCAGCTAATAATCAGGAATTTATCCGGGATATGATTAAACTTTTTATCCGGCAGACGCCCCCATTTATTGAGCAATTCAAAGTTGCTTGTCAAACTGCTGATTGGGAAAATATCCGGTATCTGGCGCATAAAATGAAATCAACCATTGCGACAGTAGGAATCAACGAACTAGAATCGGTCATGAATCAACTCGAAACGCTGGGGGCGCAGGAAAGTAATCTTGCCGAGGTGACGCAATTAACGGCTCACCTGGAAGAAGTATGCAGCAAAGCTTACGAAGAGTTGCATCAAAAGCTGGCAGCCATGAAATGAATAAGAATTTCGGATCTTGGAAGGCGGATGTCGAATATTTCCGATATTCGATTGACGATTGGCAATGTTGCATTGTGTCTCTGCAGAATGCATACTATTTCCAGTTTAGATGTCCAAATTTCAGGACGTTCAGACTGCCAACCCGAAACTAAAAACCCCAAACCATCGAAGGCAAAATCACATATATGGGGGCTGTGTTGAACTATACCCGGAGGGGGAACGGACAGACAGCGTTGCTGGCTTTACAAGAATTAGTAAAAAAACGTGAGCATATC
>JAUJNL010000017.1 GCA_030448185.1 Cytophagales bacterium
ACTACCAAAAAAGCACTGCAAACCGTTCGCAGTGCTTTTTTAATACTGCCCTATTCTTATTTCCATTTTGCTATATCTCTCTAAGCAAGCATCGTACAGTAACCAGAGCTCCTTAGCCACTCATTGATACTTGTTAATCGAAGCCTGTCCTGGTTAGGGCTGCTTTACTCTACGTTTATACCATAACATTCTTTTCTCATTTATAGTATATTGCGATGCAAGCCAACGCTTACCTCCTCTATGGGCTCAGAAATTGGGATTATATTCTTTTTAATTATACTTAATGGTGTCTTTTCGATGGCAGAAATTGCTGTCGTCTCCTCGCGGAAATCACGGCTGGAAAATAACGCACAGAAAGGCGATAAAGGCGCCGAAGCAGCACTCAAACTTGTTAATTCTCCCAATACTTTTCTTTCTACCGTCCAGATAGGTATTACATTGATTGGCATTCTGACCGGTGTATTCAGCGGGGCTAATATCACGAAGGATCTGGCCGTATTTTTTTTTCGGTTTGACTCGCTCAGGGAATACAGCGAAGGTATTGCAGTAGCCAGCATCGTGCTATTAACTGGCTTCTTCACGCTGGTGTTAGGGGAACTGGTACCTAAACGCATCGGGATGCATAACCCCGAAGCCATTGCAAGTATCATGTCTCGCCCTATGAACGTAGTATCTAAAGTATGCGCGCCCCTGGTCTGGTTGCTAAGTATATCTACGGAAGGGTTATTGCGCCTGTTTCGGCTACGTGCCTCTGAAGAAGCTCCTGTAACGGAAGAAGAAGTAAAATCGCTGATTGCACAGGGTACCAGTGTAGGCACCTTCGAAGAGGTGGAGCAGGATATTGTGGAACGAGTATTTGCCCTTAGTGACCGCCGCGTGGGTTCGATCATGACCAACAAGCTCGATGTGGAATGGATTGACGTGAACGATGATGCTGAAAACATCAAGCAGACGATTTTACAATCCGAATACAGTAATTTCCCGGTCTGCCGTGATTCGCTCGATGACGTAATCGGCATCATGAACACTAAAAAGTTTCTGCAGACGCTGCTGCAAAACGAACAGGTAGACTGGCAGGCAATGGTCGAAAAACCTCTGTTTATTCCCGAGAGCATGAAGGCTTTCCGGGTACTGGAGCAGTTCAAGGCTTCACGGATACGGATTGCCGTAGTAGTAGATGAATTTGGCACGGTGCAGGGAATCGTAACCATGAAAGACCTGTTTGAAGCAATGGTTGGCGACCTGGAAGAAACAACCGAAGAAGAATCGGATATTGTAGAACGCGAAGATGGCACCTATTTAGTAGACGCCCTGATTCCTTTCGATGAGTTTGTTTCTTACTTCGAAATTGCCGACGTGGATCCGGAAGAACGGGCTGGCTTTCATACGCTGGGCGGCCTGATTTTCAATATTGCCCGCGAAATCCCTAAAACCGGCGAAATATTTGACTGGAACGGAATGCAACTTGAGATTATTGATATGGACGGCAACCGGATTGACAAAGTACTGGTCAAATTAAAAGAAGAGGAAGCATAGTATAGTGGGTAATGGATATTAGTCAGTGGTCATTGGGAAAAAGGTATCAGGTACTGGGTAATAGAAAAGAAGTTACTCCAGGGAAAATTAATGACTAATACCCGGTACCTGATACCCATTGCTCATATTATATAAAGCTACTTTACTGAACTTTTCCCTCCATCCGAACCCAGTCTTTCCAGCCGGATACCCGATACACCCTGACCTCATTTTCGCCACCAGCGAAGTAAAGTACCTCCCCGGTAGCAGGCTCTACGCACATTTCACCCGCGGCATTGTCTCCGGAGTGCGAATACTTCCACATGGGAGCCGCAGCAGAAACTATATTCTCAAATAGGTTTCCGGCAAAAAGGCCGTTCTGGTCCCAGGCATACGTAATAGCCGGGTGAGAGCCATCCCAACCACCATCAAAATCCGTGGCTACCACCACGTCCTTGATAACCCCTATATTATTTTTAAAAGTATACACCGTACCAGGAGCCGGAATGGCTTTGTGTTTTTCAGCGGGCCGATTGGCGTGTTTTCCTACCCCCCAGATCAGCTTGCCTTCCGGATTATAGGCAAACATCTTATTGAAGGAGGCATTGGCCCACTCGGTTTCGTGGGTATTAACCATGAAATATAAGTTACCGGTGCTCTTACACTTAGAAAAAAAACCAGGTGGATTCTGATATAACTTAGACCCGTCGAAACCTGCAGCTGCGGCAAAGTCCTCGCCGGCTTTCAGATCCCCGTAAACAGGCGCCCCCACTTCATTCCAGTCAACCACTTTATGATGAAAAATTTTACCGGTGTTTAGTGAAAAACGGTAGTAATCAAACCCTTCCGGGGCTTGTAATGACATAGCGTTCCACTTCCATTCACCCCAGTTATAAGTCTTGTATTCAGCGGGCTGTGGTTCTCCATCACCATTTTGGTCAGTCCAAAGAAAAGCTTGCGGTTCGCCTTTCACCTCTTTCGAAAAGCTGCCCACCACCAGTGGAATTAACCTCCACTTCTGTTCGTCTACCTTCATCACCTCCAGGCTTCCGCGTCTGATCAGATACGTAATTTTGTTGCGCTTACGCACATGCCAGTCGCCGTATCCCCCACCAAAGGCATTTCCGATCAAGCCATTTGCGAGTCCGGAGTACTTATATATGGAGTGTATTTTCCAGGTTTTGGTTTTGTAGTCCAGTTTCAGGCGCATCAGTTCCTGCAGGGAAGAGGCAGACCATACTACGGTTGGGTCTTCGGGGTCGGGGGATGCTGTAGGCACCCAGTGAGTACCGCCATACCATTCACTGATCAGTTTTCCTTCTTTACTAAATCGGGCCACCCGCCGCGGAGCTACACTTTCTACAATAATAAAACCTCCCTGACCGTCACTGATAATGTCTTCTATAGTCAGGAAATTTTCGGGATGGTAGATGCCGTACTTTCGCCCTCCGGCTTCCCCGTAGGTTCTCTGCAGTTCGCCTTTGGCATTGAACCGCTTTACCTGCTGGCTTTTACCTGCTTCTGCTACCCATATATCACCATTATCGGGATCTATGTCTAAGCGATAAGGCGAATTCAAACCGGTAGTAATAAAGTTTTGTACCTGCCCATTGCGATTAACTTTTACTACTTTATTACCACTGATTACCAATGCATTGCCTGCGTTATCGGCAGCTACCCCTAATGGCTCAGGTACCTTTACGGTAGCCAGTTCTTTACCTCCTTTGGCCGTGCGCCATTGTACGACGTTTTGGTCTTTGTAGGAGAGAATCAAATTTCCCTTAGTACCGGCCATATCCATAGCCTGCGTACCCGGTGTACTCCAATCGTCAGCTCCTGGTCGTTTGCTTTTAGGCCCGAGCACATCGTATACAAACCCATTTGATCCAACGGTAGGTATCGATTCAAAAAGTCCGTTGGGTTTATCTACCGGATGCGCTGCCAGTTTGGCATTCTGCTGCAGGAAATACACCCAGCCGTCCATCACGACTGTGCTGTATCGTCCCATAAAAGATTCAGGTTGCCAGGCACTCCAAATCCGTTTGCGTCCATCCAGAGTCATTTTCATCCCGTTACAAACATTCTCGGAAACACCAGCACCTATGTAAAGTCCTGTTCCATCAAGAGCTACTGAACGAGGCCCCTGATGATTACCCAGTGCGGTTTCCCACCAGTGCGGGCCGTCAGGTAAAGTATTAGCCAGCTTCATTAGATATTCAGCCTTAAATCCAGGCGTTTGCAATAGCTTCCAGGTACAACGAGACGGATCAGGCACCCGTTTTCCATCATCATCTTTACCATCCCAGGTTATAGATTGCGGACCAGCATTCTGTGGCTTTGCCGATAAGAGGGTGCGTACCATTTTACCGGAAGCATCATAAATACCTATAGATACATCCCCAGCTTTTTTAAGTGTATAGTTGATTTTCTGAGCACTGACTGGCAAAATACCAATCAATAATGCCCAACAGGCTGTTGCAATTGTTCTTTTTATATTACCCATATATCTGTTTTTGTGCAAAATGTATTCTTATACGGACTGAGTCCTGAAGATATTTAGTCTGAAAAGGATTAATTTTTAATTGGCCCATTTCATTAAATAGTAACAAAACTGGATTACAATAAATTCTATAACTTAGGAAAATGTAGCGGGAGGAACTTGCCTACTGAGCATCAAATAAATAAAGCATATCAAACCCAAGCCATGGTGTATCTTCCAGGACAAAAGCAGTCAAGCATGGAAAACCATGCAAGTAAACAGCGTATTCATTTTGTGATTCTGACTTAAACTGAGTCCTTATCTAGCGGTCTTTGTATCACTAATTATCCTTTCCAATACTTGACTGACAGCTTCTTCAGTAAGAGGTTTCAATAATTGTGCCTTAATAGAAGCAAATTGCCTGAATTTATTGGTTACAAAGGGAAGCTCGGAGCCCGAAAGTAGAATAACTGCCAACTCACGTCGTTGGTAAGCTGGCAGCTTTTCGAGCTCAGCCAGGAACTCAAAGCCATCCATGATTGGCATGAAAATATCAAGGAAAACCAAGTCAATTACGGTTGTTGTAATGGGAGCTACCCGTTGCTCTTTCAAAGTATGCAATGCCTCAGGAGCATTTTGAAAGGTTTGTAGCTGACTAACCGCATTAACCCGTTGCAGTACGTTTTCCGTAATTATATTACTGATATAATCATCGTCCACAATAAAGACTCTAAAGACGTTGTTCATGCAGAATTACTATAGCGAACCGTAAATCTTTCCATTATACGGATCAAAACCAAGTAAAGATGTTTATGATTATGTTAAAGATCTTTTTTGCTTCAGCTGCTAGGGCCAATGTCAATTTAACCTGAAGGAAAAAACCAGCATATGGTCAGCAGAAACATTAGAAATAGCGGGGCTATCAATGGATAGTAAAACGCCTGACTGGAAGAAACTTATAAACAATATTACCCGTGAAGATTTACCATTTGTAAAAGGTAATTTCAGAAAGACCATCACCCAGCAGTTGCCATTCGAAATGGAGATGGAGTACCACCTTCCTGATGGGACTACCAGATATGTATTTGTAAAAGGAAAACCGGTAGTAAACTTAGGTAAAGTAACAGGCCTTAAAGGTACGGTTCAGGATGTTACGGAACGCATTAAAGCGGAGCAGGAAATCATTGAAGCCAAGGAAAAAGCAGAAGAAGCTTCCCAGGTAAAGACTCAATTCCTGTCAACGATGAGCCATGAGATACGTACCCCAATGAATGCGGTAATTGGCATAACAAGTCTTCTGCTAAGCGAAGACCCCAAACCTGAACAAATTTATAACCTTAAAACGCTGAAGTTTTCAGCAGAAAACCTATTATCGTTGATCAATAATATTTTAGATTTCAATAAGATAGAAGCCGGAAAGGTAGAGTTCGAGCAGATTGACTTTAACCTGATGTACATAATCAGCGGAATCAAGCAAGCTTTTGGCCCTATTGCCCGCGAAAAAGGTATCGGCCTTAAAGTGCTGCATGAAGCCGATCTGCCCCAATACCTGCAGGGCGATCCGGTACGGCTCACTCAGGTGCTCAATAATTTGATTGGCAATGCGGTTAAATTTACGGAAAACGGAGAGGTGAAAGTTGATATTGCCATTCAAAGTGAAACCAATGAATCCATTACCCTTGACTTTGCGGTAACCGACACGGGCATTGGCATTGCTCCCCATAATCTGGAACATATCTTCGATAACTTTACTCAGGCAAATACAGATACCACCCGTAAATTTGGAGGAACTGGCTTGGGCTTGTCGATTACACGTCAATTATTGAAGTTCCAGGGCAGTCAGATTAAGGTAAAAAGTAGCCTTGGAGAGGGCTCTACCTTCTATTTCAGCCTTACTTTTAAGAAAAGTCATAAAAACGACCCTGCTAAAGACAGTGTGAAGGAGAAAAATAATAGTCCGCTGGCACATCACTTGAAAGGGGTAAAACTGCTGCTGGCCGAAGATAATTCAGTGAACCAGTTTATTGCCAGCAAGCTGCTTTCTAAGTGGGAAATGGAGATCGACTTTGCCACTACGGGGCGCGAAGCAGTGGATAAGGCAAAAAGTACAGCGTATGACATTATCCTCATGGACCTGCAAATGCCGGAAATGGATGGCTATGAGGCAACGGCTCAGATCCGTCAATTGCCGGATGCCCATTACCAGGCTCTTCCCATTATTGCCCTTACCGCCTGGGCTACGCAAGATGTAAAAGATAAAGTGCTGGCTATCGGGATGAACGACTATGTTACTAAACCCTTTAATCCGGAGGAATTATCCCTGAAAATAGATAAACACGTCAACCAAAATCGGATTCTTGCGTAAAAGTTATTGTTGAGTGAAGTGAAATAAAAATGCCATCGCCAGTACGATGGCATTTTTATTGGTAGTCATTGGACATTTAATCTGCTTATATTTTCAGGCAGCACTTTCTTCCACTGTTCACCTTCAGCAGTAGACTTGATTACTGCATTTCGTTGTAGCAACAACTTTTGCATGTATTCGGTCAGTACCAAGCGATCAAATCCCCGGCCAATGATACCTAATGGTGATTCAAATTGGAATATATCCTGCATAATGGTGGTTGCGTAAACTTCCTTGAAATAGTGTTCATGTCGAAAATACTGGAATACTCCTTGCACCATTTCGTCGCAAAAGTAAATCGGATACTGATATCCGGTAATTTTTGAGGTCAGTTTCTGCCAGATGCCAAAGTGTTTGGCCCGCCAGGTCACCTTTTCCCCCAACCCAATCAGGCCGGTAGTTTTGCCGGCAACTGCTTTTTCACTTGTATTCCGGGTGGAGAGCATGTGCAATTCAATGCTGCGGGCCAGATTGAAGCATCGCTCCACCGGCGCATCGATAATTGTTTCTAATTCAATAACTGGCATAGGTTTATATACGGGTAAGAGGTTTGCGGGAGTAAAGCAAAGATAAATGCTAGTCAGGAATAAGCCGCTACGGACCGGATTCTTAGTAAGCTACTGCGTATGCAAGTTCTGGCACTTCACATATGAACTCAAAAATAGCTTGCAGAATGCAAATGATTTTTATTTATTGTGAAAATGTTACAGCTGGAAACTACCTACTTTTAGGTATTTCTTTCTAAAAAAGAAACAATTAATATTGTTTTAACCGCATCGTGTTCGAAAAAAATTATTTTGCGGTTACATTCCTTACATCTCCGGTTACCAACTATTATTAACCACCACACCATGTATAAATACAGTATCCTAAGCAAGATAAGTTTGTTAAGTCTTGGTCTGCTGCTCAGTTGCAGTCTGTTTGAAAAGGATAAAGTCAAGTTTGATGAATGTACATTAAGTTATGGCTCGACCAACACCTTTTACTTGAGTCCTACCGACAGTAATGTCACAGTAAAGCCTACTCAACCGACCACCCGCGGTGTCTACGTAGCCGAACCGCATGGGCTGGTAATTGATAACTATACGGGTGAGGTAAATGTTAGTCGGAGCCTCACGGGGCAGCAGTATAAAGTCCGGTTTGTATCGCTGGATAATAAAAGTTTCTGCGATACGGATATTATTATCAGCGGACTTGATTACCCGGATGGGATTTACAGCATTAGCAATCCTCAACAGGCGACATTAAACCCTATTTATAATGTAAATCCCCGTAATCCTATTCCGCAGGACAGCAATATTGACGAGCCTAATCAGCAGGGGCAGACGGCCCGGAATCAAGGCTTGATTGTAAATACCACTTCGGGAGCATTAGACTTGAAGGCAAGCATTGCAACGGGACAGTTTAACTCTATTAAAGACCTGCCCCGTCCCCGAACCATTACGTTTCTTTACCGCCTCAAAGACCCGAGTGACCAGGCACTAAACAGTATTACGCTGAATATTTATTATTTCTCTTCCGAGAGCAGGATTCCCGAAAGTCTACGCGAAGAGTTGAAACGCAAACAGGAATATCCCAAAGGGGGTAGAGTTGGTAAGTTTCTTGAGCATGATCCACCGTATATTATCGTAACAGACCAATGAGGGCTCCACTCTTCTTAACTCTTGTAGTGTTGGTTAAATTTAATACTGTTAGAGCACAAAGTTTTAACAACTTCTCTTTAACACAAGCCAACAAATTGTATGAAGAGGCAAGCATTATATATAGAAATGCTCAAAATGATGCGACAGCAAAGAAACTAGCACATATTAAGTATGAGCAAGCCCTTAATATTTATCGCAGTTTAAAAATAGAAAACTTGATTTTAGCCGATATAGAATTAAAATTAGGTATAGGCTATGAAAGGGATGAAAATTTCGAGCAAGCCCTTAGATCTTACTTATCCTCTGTTGAAATACGACAAAAGCTAACGCCTGAAATTGATTCAAGCTTCTTTAAAACGTTCACTTTGATAGGGGGAATCTACTATTTAACAAATAAGTTAGACTCAGCGTCCTATTATTTTGCAAAAGCTGAGGACATTCTTTCCAAATACCCTAATACTTCTGGTACTCAGCGAATGTATAATGTTACAGGAGCCTTATACTACAGTTATGGAAATTATCGTCAAAGCGTTAACGCATTTGAAAAAGCTATACTGGCGGTTGGCCTAACTGAACAGCATGATCCCTCCGCTATCACTGTCCTTAAAATGAATGTAGCATCTTCTCTTCGTCATTTGGGGCAGCATAAAGAAACATTGAAAATTTATAAATCTCTTTTAGAGTTAAAAGTTCAGAATGATATTCTTTTCCTGAAAATAGGAAAGACATATTTGGATTTAGGGCAATATGATAGTGCACTTGTATATCTAAGTAAAGTTATTATTCATAACAATACACGATATCAGATTCAACAACTGCTTGATCTAGGTCAAGTTTATCAGCAACTCCATCAATATCCAACATCCCTTTCCTATTATAGTAAGGCCCAAGCAACTGCTAATGGAAGTCTAGGGAGTAAAAATATCTCCCTCTCCCACGCCTATATGGGCAAAGGCCAGATTCGCGAAGCCCAAGGGCACTTAAAAGCCGCACTGAGCTACTATCATCTGGCCGTTCAGGCATTGCACTTCAATTTTGACACCGACAATATGCTGCGGAATCCGGAGGATTTCTCCGGAGCAGTTTCGCGGCTGGACTTGTTTGAGGCCTTGCGGCACAAAGCCCGGGGCTGGTGGCGCTACTACGTCCAAACCAAGCAACTCTCCCACCTGAAAGCCTCCCTGAAGACCTATGAACTGGCCCTGAAACTGGCGAACCAGATTCGCCGTAGTTACGACTCCGATGAAGCCAAGCTGTTTTTTACCAATAACGTTTTTCCGGCGTATGAGGAGGCTATTGCCGTCAGCTACCAGTTGCACCAACTCACGGGCAATACGCAATACGCCCAAGCGGCTTTTGCCTTTTCGGAGGGAAGCAAAGCCGCCGTGCTGGCAGAAACCCTGCGGGGGCTTGACATTCGCAATGCGCAAAATGTACCGGTAAACTTACTGAACGAAGAAAGGGAACTTCGCCGCAAAATCACCAAGCTCACTATTGCTACGGTGGAAGCAAAAGATACTTCCCAAACGCATCGTTACCGTGAGCAGAGCCGCGATTTGGAGATCCAGTTGGCCCAAGTGCTGAAGCGGATGGAGAAAAGCAGCGCCTATTACCAACTTAAGTACCAGGATGGCAGCATAAATATAGCTCAACTGCAGAAATGCCTGCTTGATAAGCATACGGCACTGGTAGAATATTTTCTGGGTTCGCAGGAGGTCTATGCTTTTATTATTACCAGAGACGAGTTCCAGACGGTGCGTATACCACTAAATGCCCACTATCGAGAAGCATTTAGCCAGTTGCGACGTGACCTCTATGCCCATGAACCGGGTAAAAGCCGCCGCATGGCTTGGGCGCATCCTTTATATCAACAACTGATTGCGCCCATCCGGGAAAAAATCGGGGATAAGAAACGGCTGATCCTGGTACCCGATGGCGAACTAAACTACCTCCCTTTCGAAGCCCTCACCACTGATCCGGAAGGACGAGATTTTCTACTGCGCAAATTTACGGTACAATATGCCTATTCGGCTACCTTATTGCAACGGGCCTATGGACACGACCAAAAGCTACAAAAAAATAGTACGCTGCTGGCCATGGCGCCATTTGCCGACAGTATCGGTAATGGATTCCGCAGCGCCCGGATAGATCCACTTCCGGCTTCTAAGGCGGAGGTTGAGAACATCGGTGGCCGCATTTACCTCCAATCGGATGCCACAAAGGAAGTTTTTTTGAAAGTAGCCCAGTCCTACGGCATTATTCATCTGGCTACCCACGCCAAGGCCGACAGTGACGAACCGCTTAACTCCTATATTACATTTTACCCTAAAAATGCCGATTCGCTTGCTGGGTACCGGTTATATACTAATGAGTTGTACAACCTTCGGCTGGACAGTGCCAAGCTGGTGGTGCTTAGCGCTTGCGAAACGGGAGGTGGCCGCCTGGTCCGCGGCGAAGGTGTAATGAGTCTGGCCCGGGCTTTTGCCTATGCGGGTTGTCCGAACATAGTAATGACCCTCTGGAAGGCTGAGGATCGTACTACAGCCGATATCATTGCCCGTATGCATAATTTTCTCAAAAAAGGATATAATAAGGACGAAGCCCTCCGGCAGGCCAAACTCGATTACCTGGATAGTGACCTGCCTGACTACCGGAAAGCCCCTTATTTCTGGGCCAATTTTGTATTCATCGGAGACCACACCCCGATTTACCCAAGCCGTAACTGGTTATGGATCACTATAACCGTCACGGCACTGCTAGTACTTGGACTAGCCCTTTATTTAAAGCGAAAGCAGCCAAAGTTCATACGTGGATAGCATTGGGATCAATTGCTGGCCACCTGTTCTTTCTCCAATATCAATGTCACCTTATTAAAGTCAGCTGCGGCATTGATTACCTTCTGGAAATTATCATAAGCGGAAAGCGGATAATGCAACTGAGTATAAAACTCACTGATACGAACGGTCAATACTTTGCCATCGAGTGAATAATCAGAGACAAAGCCGATGGCCTTCCCTTCGCCAAAGACAATATTGCGTTTCAGTTGATCAAGACCGGATACTTTATATCCTTCGGGCAGATTGATTTTCAAGGTTCGGTTATAGGCATGAATGGTACCCACATCCATCGGGTGCTGGCGCGGACGTTCATTGTACATTTCCATCTGCGGCCCAATAAGTTCGCCCACTTTGAAAAGGATGCGTTTATTAGCTTTTTCCAGCACACTTTTTAGGGAGACATTGGCACTTAAAGAGCAATGCTTGTTTACTTCTTCGGAATTGATGTTATAGTTGCCTACTTTGATGTCCGAGAAAACAGCGTCTTCTTTCAGGGAATATTTCAAATAGTCATTCACCATTTTTGACTTCTGCTCCTCATTACCCATAAAGTAGTAGGGGCGGAACTGGGCCGCTTGCTGGCCACCAAGGCTTTTGGTAAACTGCATTTTCACCTGGTCCATCGTGGCGGGGAAAGACACTTCCACGTTTAAATCATCGTAGTTGACACTAACCGGCGTAACCGGGATCTGCCCAATAGTTGCAACTCCCGTATTAAATTTACCTAAAGACGTGCTGCTGATATAGAGGGCATCCGTGCCTTCCAACGCAGCATTAAAGAGCCCGTAGCGGTAGAATGGGTTTTCCGGATCCAGGTATTTCTGCGTGTTGGGAAAATAGATCAGGTATTTATCCAGGTAATTCCATGAATCAAAATCCTTATCGAAAGGTTTTTCGTAACGGCTGCAGCCGATTACTACTTCATAGGAAATGTTCAAGGCTTTGTACATTCCCAGGTAGAGCCGAATCACTCCCGTTTGGTTACCGAATTTGCGCTTCAGCACATTGGAGGCAATATCTTCTTCAGCACTCTCCTTCAAGGCAATATTCGTTTTAATGTAATTTTCGACGGCCTTGATGGCTGCTTCTTCCGGCAAGCCTTTTATTTTTCCCTGGCTAAAAACTTAGAAAGTTCCTTGGCTGACTCATCCTGCCCGGTATGCAAAAACTGGTACATCCGTACGCCGGCATCATCCCAGGTAAAGAGGCGGTCGGTACCCTTTCTTTCATTGTAGGCAAGCTTGTACTCAATCCGGGTACGATTGGCCTCGGAAGCAGCGTACTTCTCCTCATGAGTGGCTGACAAATTTCTGGTCTTAAAAGTCAGCGTCCGTTTTTCGTTCTTTTCCGTAGTGTCCAGCTTAACGGTTTTACCATTGTATACCTTTGCATCGTAAATCAGAAATTCGGGGAAATAATTCTGAATTCCGTTTCCCGGATGGGAATACTCTCCTGTACCACTTCCGAGCCAAACATATTGGGAGCGCTTCGGAATAGAAAATAAAAATCAACTTCTCCGCCTACTTCCAGGCCTTCCACTGCCAGTATTTTATAGATGCGGCCTTCTTCCTCCAATTCCTTCACGGCTTCGATGCCTACTTCTTTCACCGTGCCGTTTTTACTGATTCCCCGCGCTTTGATCATCAGTAATTCACTGGTGCTATTAATAGGCAGTATTATTTTATTGTAGCTTTCTACGGCCTTTGACTCATTCAGGTGAATGCGCCGATGAGTGCCATAGTAGCGGTACAGGCTGTTTTTTTCGTCAAAAGCGTATTCCAGGAAATTCTTTTCCGATAGAATCACGCCGCTTTCTTTTTTCTCTGCCTCAGTCAGGGTGGCAATAGCTTTGCTAACAGACTTGTCGAGACCTAATTTTTTAAATTCAAGGTCCTGGGCAAACGTCCATTGTCCGGCCCATAATAATAAGCCGAAACAGGAAGCAATAAGTTTTTATGGTTACTCTGTCTAGATCGCATAGTTAAAAATGTACGGTTTGATTGCATTAGTTTAAAAATCCTGATCAGGCTACTTGTCCGTTGACCGCTCGAAAAACATTATTGCTTCTTTAAGGAAATGCTTTCGTTGTAAGCATCATTCAGCATACCTATCATTTTATTCCACTCACTGAAGTCTTCCTTTTTGACCAGTAATGTGTTCAGATACCACTTGCTGCTAACTAACAACTTACTGTTCTGGGCCTTGTAGCTGATCTTAAAGCCAAACTTTTCGTTTTCGAAAGATTTTTCCTTTGGAATAGATGACAAGGTATACCCGTTGGGAATATTAATAATAAAAGTATTTTCCTCGGTATTGGTAAAGTCATGCTCCACATCCAATTTCCGGCTGTCCTCAATAAAACCTTCTTCCAGCGGTTTACTCAGGTGCGGATTTATAAAAAGTTCCTGGTCAATGCTGCGTACGAAGTCCGGGACTTTAAATGAGTAATTAAAGGCTAACGGAGTATCTCGTGCATCAAGCCTGGAAGCACTAATGTTTTCCAGCTTGCACTTGTTGTTACCTCGGCTGAACAAAGCTTTATAATACTTATCCCGTTCAGCTTCCGAATAGTTAGTCAGTGAATACTTCATGTGCAGTTTCCAAAGACCATCATACGCACAGCGCCCTGTCCTTCTACCGTAGTTCCGTTAATGGTCACTTCAATGGTATCCCTTTTATAGTTAAGGGCTTTATTGGCAACCGGAACTTCAGCTATGGTGAACTGCTTTTCGGAAAGCATCACCATGGCCTGTTTGCCCTGAATGTGGGAAGTAGGCAAGCCAAAGTCAATTTTTATCGGCGGTAGCGTCAAAAATATCCATTCCTTGCCCTGCTTGACGGCCGCAATCATATGGTTGTCGACACCGAGAGAAGGGTTTTCGCTGTATTTGTAGGGAATTTCGCGGGTACCTACCCAGACAATATTAGAGGGAATACCGGCTAGCTTCAGCATAGTCGTGATAATACTGGCCATGTCTTTGCAGTCACCATACCGCTTCTGGTAAACAGTACTGGCCGAACGGGGCACCAGGCCGCCTAATCCATCTTCAAAGGCAATGTATTTAAACATGGTCCTGTACCCAGTAGTAAACGGATTTGATTTTTTCCTTTTCGGTTTTCCCCGCCGTGAGGGAATCTACTAATGTTTTGAGCTGCGGGTCAGCCTCCTTGTTTACGTCCTTTACCAGGCTTACGTAGAAGTTGAACAGCTTCTGCTCATCCGACAGTACTTCGGTCGTGGTATTGCCAATGGTGTATTTTTCAATGTACAAAAAAACCTGCGGGGCATAATGCCTGATATTAGGCGCATCAGATTCATAAGGGTACGCTTTTATATCCCGGGAACGCCAGGTGTATGTAGTTCCTCCCTTACTGGCCGTTTCGCTGAAGTCAATATTTTTGAAATCGCCGAATGTTTTGTAGGTGATCTTTACGAACTTAGGAAAAGTAACCGAAAACTCGGCGTTCTGTACGGGAATGTGCCGCCCAAACATAAAGCCGCTCAGCGTGTGCGGGTCTTTGATCTTCTCCTTATACCGTACCGAACCTATGGCTCCTTTCTGGGCTCCTTCAAATACAAACTTCTTTACGTAGGAATCATCGTAGAAAATGCCACGTGAGGAGGGCTTTTCAGTCTTGATATCCGTAATGTTTACCTTCCGGAAGCGGCTCCCATCGGGCACATAAGTAGCTGCTTCAATAGCTGAGATCTCCTGGTAAAAATCGGAATAATGAATCTTGCGGTCAGCGTAGTGACTAGCCTGCTCATTCAGAAAAAGATTGTCCTCCTGATGGTCTACCTCAATCTTCAACTGGTTACCGGTTACGTCAATATTGACTTTTTCTATCTCATTCAACAGCAAGATTTCATCATTAGGGTATTTAGCCTTTAAATCAGCGAAATTCACTTTCATCTGCGCCTGCGCTACCCAAACGGGAAGTATCCCGGTCAGCAGCAGCATGCTCAGCTTTTTACTCGTATGATTCATCGTACACAAATTTTCGATTCTTAATCAGTTTACCACCCGCATTGTATTCCTTCCGGATGCCATGCTTCAGGTCAATCAGATAAGGTGTTTCTTTTACCAATATGCCTTTATCATTGTACTCCTTACTGACACCGTCTTTAGAGTCGTAGTAGTAATTTTCTACCCGTTTTAAGTTCCCGTTAGCGTAATATTCTTTCACTTCACCATGCACAACCCCGTACAGGAGATTTTTCTCACTTAATAAAGTACCCTCTGGGGTATAGTATTTCTGCAGCCCGTGGCGTTTGTTCTTTTCAAAGCTGCCTTCGTAGGAAAGTTTACCATTAGGATAATAGGTTTGCATCTTAGCCGTCCCTTCTTTCACTTCTACATCGGGGAGCCACTGACCGGAAGCGTTCTGATGGGAATACCCGATGATCAAGCCATGATGGTAATTGATACGGTACTGAGGGGTGCCATCGGGAGCATAATAGGTGCAGTACCCTTCCCGTTCGTCGTCCTTCTCAAATCCTTCCGTTTCGATTTTGCCATTGGGATGATACCACCGGATTACTCCTTCGGTTTTGCCGTTTTTGCGGAAGAAAGTACTGGCTAAACGGCCTTCTTCGTCAAAGTACTGCGCTAGGCTGTCCTGCAGACCCATTTTATAATACGCCTGCGTCCAGATTTTTCCGTTTTCAAAATACGTGGAGGAAGGCCCATGCGCTTCCTGGAAACGGTAAAAGGCTAGTGATTTGAGTTTTCCATTCGCATAGAACTCCTTAGATTCGCCGTCCTTCTCGCCGTATTTATAAATAAAAGTCTGGCTGGCCTTTCCGTTGAGGTGCGTAAGCTGCATGGCTCCGTTACCCTGTTTCACGGCAACTTCCTGATAAATCTTGCCGGCCGTATCAGCCTGGGATATTCTATCCACAATGCCTTCTTCCCGGTGTACTTCCTGGTATTTTCTACCATCCGGATGGAAAAGCTCCTGGTAACCGGTTTGAGTATCGTTCAGGTAATACGTTTTTTCCTTAAGCTGTCCGTTAATGTAGTAATAGTTCCATTCGCCCTGCTTGACGCCTGCCACGTAATATCCTTCCGTATACGCCTTTCCATTGTGGTGATAATGCCGGTATAAGCCATCTAACTGCCCGGCCTTATAATTTTTTTCTATGGCTACGGTTCCCTGAGGGTAATACAATTTAACAGTGCCTTCCGGTTGATCGGCCTTGTAGGTTGTTTCGCTGAACAGTGTCCCACTTTCGAGATACGATTTCCATAGGCCTTCATTTTTGCCATCAACCATATTACCTTCGGCATCGTTGCCCCCGTGCGGATATTTGGAAACAAAGCGGAGGATGCTGCCCTTTTGGGTAGCTTCTGAGATGACCTTGCCCGACTTGTCGTAGTATGTATAACCTTTCAGCTTTCCATTATGGTACTGGTATTCGAAGTGTAGTTTTCCATCGGTGTCGTACACTTTGGCTAAGCCTTGCAACTGACCGTTGATATAGCTTAGCTCCTGTTGGGGGATGCCGTCTTCAAAGTAGAGTTTCCATGCCCCTTGTTCTTTACCTTCTTTATACTGACCGGTTTTGTATATTTTACCGTTGGCATGGTACCATTTCCAGCCTCCTTCGGACACACCGTTGCCAATAGTTCCTTCCGTTTCGATTTTGCCATTGGGATGATAGGCACGGTAGAGGCCGTTTTCCTTGCCCTGCCGGAGTGCGCCTTCTTCCTTTAACCTGCCATCGGGATAATAGTTTTTATAAGGACCGTCTTGCTGGGATGCCGCGAAGGTACCTTCTAACTGGAGCATACCACTCGGATAGTACAAAATAGACCTTCCCTGCTTTTGGCTATTTTTAAAGTCGCCCTCAAAAATTTTGGCACCAGCCGCCGTGTAATCCTTTACAACGCCTTCTACCTTACCATTTAGGTAGGTAGCCTCTTCCTTCAGGGAACCATTGGCGTAGAATGACTGGTAGGTAAAATTTTCGTCCGGCGACTGATACCGTTCTATTTGAGACAAGCCTCCATTTTCGTAGTAATACTGCCATTCGCCGATTTTCTTTCCTTCAGTATTGTAGACACCTTTACTCCGAAGGCCCCCCGAAGAATAATAGAATTCACTGTAGCCGGCCAGCACATCCTTCTTCTCATCATACTTCTCGATGATGGCTTTCGGGCGGCTATTATCATGGAAGAAGAACCGGTAAGTCTGTGGAGAGCCATTCAGGGTTATTTTTTTGAAGTTATTGTGGGTCCGGAAGGCTTCCCGGGCCCATTCCCTGAACTTCTTAATATCCGAGTCGTCCTTTTTGAACTTCTGGGCCGCCTTTTCATCGATGGTAGCCAGCACGTAGTACGTAAATGGTTCAAAAAGTCCGTTACTCCAAAGCTGCGTATAAATCTGGCCGTACTGCTGCATCCAGAAGTCACTGCTCTGCGGATTATGCTTCAGTTTTTCCAGCAGCACCTGCACTTGTTTTACTACCTTATACCGCATCTTGGTCTGGAAGGCATATTGCTCATTCAGTGCCACCTTAGATTTGATAATGCGGTTCAGTTCGGCAAAATCATCCGGATTAGATGAATTAATGACTTTCTGAATAGTAGGCTTAGCATCGCCGGTAGTCATCTCCTCCAGGAAGACGATGCTGTTGCGGGAGTTTTCAGAATCGGGGTCCAGTATAAGGTAGGTAAGCTGCGAAAGCATCCCCTGCGCCTGATTGCCGTTTTGTAAGCAAAGATTTCCTAAGGCCCGGTGGCTACCAACGTGAAAAAAATTCAATTCAATGGCCCGTTGAAATGCCTGTGCGGCTTCTGCAGTTTTCTCCTGCCTCACCAATGAGACGCCTTTTTCGTAGTTTAACTGATACGAATAAGGGTATTTCTTTAGCCCCTCCTCAAATGTAACTAGAGCCTCCTGGTGCTTCTTAGCATCGTCATACGCATTGCCGAGTCGCAGGAAAAAGTTCAATTCCATGCTGGATCGCAAGCTAAGGCCTTCTTTGGCAACGGCAATAGCTTTATTATATTCCTGCTGCATGATATACGTCAGCGCTAATTCGGATAAGGCCCAGGCGTAATTGGTGTCGCTGCGGGAAACGAGTTTGTACTTGGCAATGGCTTCCGGATACTTCTGCTCATCATGCAGCTTTACACCTTCGTTGATAGCTTTACCCGAGTGGATCAGTAACCGGGAGACGTCTTGGGCCTGACAAAAAATAGGCAGCGCTATTCCGGCAACGCAGAGAAGTTTCCTCATATAGGAGTACTAAGGCAATTTGGGGTGAATCCAAATCAAACAGGAAAAGTCTGACTTTACAACTGCCCTATTTTAATGAGCCGGAAAAAGAGGAATGGTCAATAATCAATTTTCAAATACAGCATTTAAATAAACCTTTTTTGCTTACATCCCTGCTGTATAAGGAACCCAGGATCGAACACTAACTAACTGACTATCAATATAATGTTTGATTCACACTGATTAATATTTCACTTTCTGTATTATATTGTTACTTGTGAAGTGTCCAGTTAAGTATCATACATATAACTCTATAGAACACAATAGAAACAAGTCATTGATTAAAGAGGATTCATTCTGAAAACCTATTTCACAATCAACCCATTTATATTCTGCTATTGGGAGGGTTTTCAATGATTTTAGCTGCTCTGCTAGTCATAATTGTAAAGGATGAAGACAACTCTTCACAAAGGGCTCTGAATACTAAGATTCACTAATCAAAGGGTATATCAGCAATCTTCTGGACGTAATTTTCAACTTTTTGGCATTATCTGCCTGTTACTTGTTTACCTTTTTCCGTAATCCGGATTAAGTTTTAGGTAATGTAAGTTTTTATGTCTAAGAAAGTTCACTCATTTATTTCCAACAATACAACCAATCACTCCTTCCATCTGAAAGGGGATTTTGCTTTCCACAGCAGCCTATTCATTTTTTAATGACCACAGTTGAACTGCCGTCATGATAAGGTCTTTTTCCCTATCTAAATAATCTATTCTCAATTCCCATCTATGAAACGATGTCTTCTCCAACTGAGACAAATCCTGTGTGTCTCACTGGCTGCTGTGTGCCTGACTGGCTCATTGCAAGCCCAGCCCGAACCGATGAAGTTTGGCAAGATCGAAATGGCTGACCTTCAAATGAAATCTTATGCCAAAGATACCAGTGCCGATGCGGTGGTACTGGCAGATTATGGCCGTTCCTGGTTTGATGTGACGGGTGCCGGTCTTCAGCTTAAATTTGAACGCCACACCCGGATTAAGATTCTGAAGAAATCCGGGTATGATTGGGCTACCCATAAAATTCCGTACCTGAGTTATAGTAACAGTAATGAGGAAAAAATCACGAGTTTAAAAGGAGTTACCTATAACCTGGAGGGCGGCAAGATAATCCCTACCAAGCTTACCAAAGAAGCGATCTTTTCGGAGGAAGTGACCGATAAGATTAGGCAGCAACGATTTACCATGCCCAATGTAAAAGAAGGCTCCGTTATTGAATACAATTATACCATTACGGCTGATCTTAGCTTTGCCTACCGTTTCCGGGCGTGGGAGTTTCAGACCGGCATTCCAACCATCTGGAGTGAATACCGGGCTACCATCCCTGAGTATTTTTATTATCAAATGAATTTTCAGGGCTATGAGAGCTTCCATATCCAGGAAAAAACACCTACTAACTGGAGTATTATGAGTGAGGGATCGGTTCATAATGCAGCGGCTTCTGCTTACCGCTGGGTAACGAAAGATGCACCAGCAATGAAAGAAGAGCCTTTTATGACAACTATTGATAATTACGTAACGAAGATTGAATTTGAACTGGCCCAGATTCAGATTCCGGGCAGGATAACCCAGAATTACTCCAATAACTGGGCTACGCTTACTACTACTCTGCTTGATGAAGAAGATTTCGGTGGCCAGCTCAGCCGCGCTGGGTATCTGAAAGAGGCTCTGACTGTAATAAAGAACCAGCATGCTAATCCCCACGACAGACTGGTTGCAGTATATGATCATATCCGCCGCCACATGACCTGGAACGAACAGGTCGGCATCTATAGTCGTCAGGGGTTAAAGAAGGCTTATGAAACCCGCACGGAAGTGCCGCCGAAATCAATCTCATGCTGATATCCATGCTGCGTGAAATTGGTCTAAACGCCCATCCGGTACTGATCAGTACCCGCGACCACGGAATGGTATTGGAAAGCTCCGCTATGTTGCAGAAATTCAATTACGTAATTGCCCAAGTGCAGATTGAAGAACAATCAATTCTATTGGATGCTACAGATCCCCACCTAAAAGCTGGTATGTTACCTACCCGCTGCCTGAATGGCAATGGCCGGCTGATCAGCAAGGAAAATCCACGGTGGATACCAATCCAATGCATGGAGAAGATGAACCGGATGGTGAGTATGAGACTCGATTTGACCGGGGAAGGCCACCTGAAAGGAACCGTTGATGAATCCAAAGCCGGATACAGCGCCCTGACTACCCGTAAAACCATTCTGCTGGAAGGCAATGAGAAATACGCGGAAACCTTCCGGAAAAACAATCCTCACTGGCAGGTAAGCAACGTAGCGGTAAGCAACGCCGACAAAATAAATGAGTCCTTGGGTATTAAATGTGAAATTACCGTCAATGAAGGCGTACAGGTAGCTGGTGACCGGATTTACTTCAAACCCCTACTGACTGAAGGCAAGAATGAAAATCCCTTTAGATTGGAAAACCGAAAATTCCCCGTGGACTTTGCTACGCCGATTGAAGAAACTTTTGTAGCTTCCTATACTATTCCACCGGGCTACACAGTGGAGGAAATGCCTAAAGGAGCTATTGTTGATCTTCCCGAAAAAGCAGGACGTTTCTCATTTATGACTGCGGTTAATGGAAATGCTATTCAGATTTCAAGCAAGATTTCGATCCGGAAACCGGTATTTTTTGCGGAAGAGTATCCTTATCTGAAGGAGTTTTACAACCAGATTGTTAGCAAGCACGCCGAACAGATTGTACTCAAGAAAACCAATTAATATGCTTTTCAGGCACATAACTGCTCATTTTTTTGGAGTCATCTTCTTGTACCTGTTCTTTGCCGAACGGGCACAGGCAGCCGATGGGGACTACAGTATTTTTAAAATTCCGGCCAACCTGAAAGAAAATGCTTACGCCATTATCCGGACCCATGAAATCATATTTACGGTAAAATCACCCGGAGAAGCAACTCGCCGCGAACATTACGTAGTAACCCTGCTAAATGAAAAAGCTTCCCAGTTTACTACCTTAGCAGTAGGATATAACCAAAAGTTGAATAAAATTCACTCGATACAGGGAACGCTGTATAATTCCTTTGGGAAGGAGACGCTACGGCTGAAAAAATCAGACATCGTGGATATGAGTGCTGTTTCAGACATCTCCCTTTTTGAAGACAGCCGGATGAAAGTAGCCAAGTTTACGCCGGCAGAATATCCCTGTACCATTGAATTCGAATATGAGGTTAGCACCACGAATATGCTTTTTTATCCGTCCTGGCACCCTCAACGAGGCTTCAATATTTCGGTGGAACAATCTACATTCCAGGTAATTATGCCACCGGGGCTTGACATGAGGTACCGGGAGCAGAACCTGCCAGGAATCAAAGCAGTTGTCCAGCCATCCCCCTCGGGAAAGTCATACCGCTGGGAAGCAAAAATGCTGACTGCGTTGGAAAAAGAACCTTACAGTCCGTCTGTTTCAGAGTGGTTACCCGGTGTCTATACGGCTCCTACTGATTTTGAAGTAAGCGGGTATAAGGGCAATATGAATACGTGGCAGAACCTTGGCAAATGGGACTATGATTTGAATGCTCAACGGGATGTATTGCCAGAAAGTCTTAAACTGAAAATACAACAACTAACGGCAGGTATTACCGAGCCAGCCGATAAGGTCAAAAAGGTGTACGAATACCTCCAGGCCAATACGCGGTATGTGAGCATTCAGCTCGGAATCGGGGGCTGGCAAACATTTGAAGCCCGCACCGTAGCGGAAAAAGGGTATGGTGACTGTAAAGCTCTGTCTAATTACACTATGGCGATGTTGAAAGCTGCCGGAATCAATTCGTACTGCGCCATGATTTCAGCGGGAGAAGATGAACCTGATCTTACTCCTGACTTCCCGGTGGCCGACTTCAACCATATTATCTTATGTGTGCCTTTGCAAAAGGATACCGTCTGGCTGGAGTGTACCAGCCAGAATAGGGCATTTGGGTATATGGGTAGTTTCACCGGTAACCGCTACGCCCTCCTCGCTACGCCAACGGGGGGAAAACTGGTGAGAACACCAACCTATAAAGCAGCCGATAATCTGCAAAATCGTAAAGCGGAGGTTACCCTTGATGCTAATGGAGATGCCACTGCCGAGGTAACTACCGTATATACCGGATTGCAACAGGACAATATAAACCTGGTAATGCATCACTATTCACCGGAAGACCTGAAAAAGTGGCTGTATAAACGAATCGATATTCCAAGCTTTGAAATAGCCAAATTCAACCTGACCGAGCAGAAGAACCAGATTCCAGCTGTCACCGAACAACTATCTCTTTCGATCCGGAAGTGTGCTTCCAAGAGCGGAACCAGGGTTTTTCTGACGCCTAATTTTATGTCAGCCTGGACCAACATACCGGCTACCAATGACAAACGCCGTCTTGAGGTAGTAACCGATATGGATTTTATTGATACGGACACCGTGGTATATCGTCTGCCTAAAGGACTGGGGGTAGAGTATTTACCTGAGAAAGTTCAGTTTGGGTCAAGATTTGGCAGTTATGAATCGGTAATACAGGCTAAAGAAGATGCTGTTATCTACTTCCGCAAAGTGACCATGAACAAGGGCACGTATCCAGCATCTTCTTACCCTGAGCTGGTAGAGTTTTACCGGAAAGTCGCCAAAGCGGATAAGACCCAGATCGTTTTCGTCAATAAGGGGCTGTAGGAGAAAGTTTTTGGCTCCGGTTTTTAATTGACAGTTGGTATTAACTCAAAACTGGAAACCCGGAACCAAAAATTACGGGCACTTCGCAGCAATCAGTTGGCTGGCTTCCTCTTCTCCCAGTTGCCCGGCCAATTTCCATTCTTTACAGGCTTCTTTGGCTTTTCCTTGCGCCTCATAGGCCAAGCCTATATAATAATGAATTAATTCAATACCAGAAGTTTTTTGTAAAGCGGTGCTAAAATAAGTCAGGGCCTGATCGGGGTTTCCCTTTTTCAGTTCATAAATACCCGCATTGCGGTAAGTCCATCCATTGGTACTGTCTCGTTGTAAAGACCATTTGATATCGGCCATGCCTTCATCCAACTGGCCCAGCATGAGCTTCACAAAGCCCCGGTTATTTAAGTAAATAGGTTGTTCCGGGTTAAGACCCAGTGCTTTGTCCAGCATTTCCAGTGCCTGCTGGTAATCCCCGTTGCGGGAACGGATCAGGCCAAGGTTATTGTAGGCAAAATCCTGGTTAGGGTCTAATTGAATAGCTTTCTGGAAATCAATAGCCGCCTCGTCGTAACGACGAAGATTGAACTTGATAAATCCCCGGTTCACGTAGGCTTCTGCGTAATCAGGATCAAGCTGCAAGGCGCGGTCAAAGTCTGCTATAGCGCCATTGTAGTCGTTTAGTCCTGACTTTACCATAGCCCGGCTCAGAAACACCTCAGCCGTATCTTTATAAATTTCGGCTACCCGGTTCAAGTCGGCAAGGCTAAGGGCTAACTTTCCCAGTCTTTGATAAGCATTGGACCGGTTGTAATAAGCATCCGTATAGGTAGGGGCCAATTTTAAAGCCTCATTATAATCTTCTACGGCCCCATTCAGGTCATCAATGTTAAATTTGGAAATCCCCCGGTTATTATACGCATCGGCAAAGGACTTGTCTTTTTCGATGGCCTCCGTGTAAAAAAAGATGGCCTGCCGGTATTCTTTTTCCTTCAGCTTTATATTGCCCCGCAGAAAAAAACGAACTGCCTCATCATCGCGGTTCGAATTACCACAACCAGGTAGTATCCATAGAAAAAACAGGGTAAAAACAGTGGTTCTAAGCATTTTCAAAACAATTCAGGTGTGCTGGTTTCCAGGTTTGCTAACCAGCCATTCCGTTGCAATTAGGGTGCCATTTCCGGCAGTAGTTGCGTCCCTTTTCAAAAAACAAACAGCCGGGAACTATAAACCGGAAACTGTCTTACCTACATATTTCTGAACCTATAGAAAACACCTAAAGGCAACCTTTTGTTAAAAGAATCGGGCAGAAACAGTTCGCCATATTCTGGTTGTTGCACCTTGCCGAAACAGGACTAGACGAGATTGTCAATGATGGGGGCCATAAGCTTATTGGCTTCACTACTTAATCAGTATACACATGCAGTATACACATGAGACCAATATTTTATTCAGTGACAAACCATTCAAACTGTAGTAAATCAAGCTATTACGCCTGCTTAACTACCAAAATCATCCTGGTAGAGCAATTGACCGGCGGTGTTGAACACTCTTACATAATCAATGAACCCATTGTCGGTCAGTGTATAGGTGATCCCTTTTATCTTGCCGATGGTATGATGGTAGGTTGTTGAATAAAGGAGGATATGATCCAGAAATACAGTTATTTTCATGTTTTTTACTTCTTACCCGTACAACCCGCCACTGCGTAAAATCCTGTTCGAAGGCGGAGAGGTTGTCGCGGCTACCCTGGAGCAACCGATCTATGAACCGTACACGCAAGAAGCTCATGCAGCCGGGCTTGGCAAAATTGATTCTCAGCTTATCCTGTTCGCCCTGTAAAATACAAACAATGTTATAACACCGCGAATGAATCAGAATGTGGATTAATCCGCAACCTGGTTTCGTACACCATATCATCGCCTGATACATTCAGATCCTGAATATAATTGTGTTCAATGGCATAGGGCTCGGTTGTATCAGCTCCGAACAGTTGGGCTTCCTGAGGCGAAACGTTAAGTACTCCTTTCTGAGCCGTATTACGCCGTACCGGATCGGTGTCTCCCTGGTAGATCAAAAAACTACTCCAACCCTGGCTGGTAATGTGGGTATTGAGAAAAGCGAACCTTTGGCCATTAATCGCAAGGGTCGGGTTATAAAAACCGGGTCTGAAGTAGGTATGTGTAATAACGTGTTCATCTTTATTTAAAACGGTTTTAGTACTATCTCCGAAAAGCAGATAGACGCTGCCAGTTTTGATCATTGAAATGTCATAATGAAAGCGTACCGTATGCGGCGCACGGCCCTGCAACCGTTCGTCACTAAATTTTACTCTGCGTTTTAACTGCTCAACGCTTTGGGAAGAAGCAAGAAAAGCGTACCCTATCCCCGCAAAAAGGATACCCATAAGCAGCACTGCGACTAAGGTCAGTTTGCTGATGCCTGTACGGGTCTGCTTAGGGCCTGGTGGCTGTGGGCTGCTTATCGGCCGGGTAGCTACCGGGAGAGAAACCGCTGACCGGGCAGGAATAGGAGCAACGGTAAGCGGCATCATGGGAACTGGCATCTCGGCCAAGGGAGGGGGCGTAAACGGATTTTTTTCTTTGTACTCCTGCCAGCTCTTGTAGCCGAGGAAGATAGCCAGTGCATTTTTGGTTTCCAGTTGCGGATTATATTCTTTCTTATACGTTTTGGCTCTGCCAAACAGGCGTTTTAAGGTGACTACACTGATGTATATGCGTGAGGCTTCAAAAATCTGTTCGCTTAATTTTTCAAATTCTTTATTGGTCCAGCTTTTACTTACTCCCCAGAGCAACTTTTCCTGTATGTGTTGCAGGCACTTGTTGATGTAAAAAGATTCATACATGTTCTTTTAGTTTTATGCGTAGCATATGGTTAACTGTTCGCCGGATGAGTCTGGCCGTGGCAGCGGCTTACAATTATAGATGAGGGGCGGTCATAAATAAAAAGGTTTAAAATAAGCTAATGTAAGGCCTTTTAGCGGATTATAAATCCGCCATTTCCTAGGTTCGGCATTGCAAATGCCGAACAACCATCCGGTTGGTCCGCATTTGCAATGCGGACACCAGGTGAGCTCGGATTTGTAATCCGATTTATGGCCACCCCTCAATTATAGATAGACAAACTCCTCCACAGCCGCTGGTGACTGCTCGTGTTCTCATCTGCATAGGTTTGGTAAGTGATGCTTTTCTTTTCATTCGAGTCAAGGCTTGGTGGGCAACGGGTAGGCTACGTTTCCTGGTTGACTCCGCCCTTCCGGGAGAGCCAACCATTGTTTTACCTAGACTTTTACACCGGAATGGCTGACTACGTCCGGATTGTTTTGGGGATACTTCCGCCCGGAATGGCCGTGAATTAGTTGCATTTTAGAACTGATATAGTTACTAAATCTAAATAAAATGCCTTTTTTTAGGGCAAAATACACATTTTTCCGGTCCATTCTTATCCGCTGACTTTGCTCTTTTTTTGATTATGCTATCAATCGGGTACCAGGCCGGGTATCGGTAGCTTTGAAGGCGGCTGGTAAGAAACCAGCGGTAAACAATCATCATCCGAAACCCTTACCAATACGTATGAAAACACACAGACCCAAACTACAACAAACTTTATTTAAAACAAGATTTCCCGGCTACTGGCGGCTGCTCACCCTTACCTTTTTATGGTTAAGTCTGGCCGGAGCCACCGCGCAAGATTGTCCCAACTGTGCCCCGAACAGCCCAATTGCCCAAGTACCCGGGGGCGATGGCCGGGTATCCATTATTGATACGGACTATCCTTATCCGGGCAATGCTTTGTTTGTGGCAACCACCGGAAACGATGAGACTGGCAATGGCTCGGAGGGCAATCCGTACGCCACAATTCAAAAAGCCTTCATGGTGGCTTCACCGGGCGCCACCATTGTGATGCGGGAAGGCGAGTACCGGACGGGAACCGCCCTCATCGACATAAATAAGCGGGTTACGATCCAGCCCTATCCGCACGAAAAAGTATGGTTCAAAGGCAGCCTGGAGGTATCAGCTGGCTGGACCGCAGCGGCCGATAACCGGTGGACCAAAACCGGACTGCCGCGTCTTACTACTGAGAATGTAGCCATTGGCAGTTTCTGCACGGATGGGACAAATACTTGTTCGCTTGATCCCGACTTCCCGATGGCCAAGTACCGGGAAATGGTCTTTATCAATGGCGTTGCCCAGCGTCAGGTAGCTACCCGGGAGGAGGTCACTCCGGGGGAAAACGAGTTCTGGGTGGATAGGGGTACCCTGGCGGATAATGCGCGTGATAATAACGGTACTTACGTACTGGGTAAAGATCCTACTGGCCAGGTAGTGGAAGTAGCCTCCCGCGAGGTAGCCTTTAGATTCATAGCTGCGGGCAGTATTCTTCGCGGGATCGGATTCCTCCACTATGCCAGATGGAGTTTTGAGGTAGCCGCCCAAGACATGCTGGTTGAAAGCAATACGGTGGCTTATAGCGCCGCCGAAGGAGCCCGGGCATCGGGTGGGGTGGGCAAGAAGTTCTTTGTCAACCGCAACATTTTCAGCTACAACGGGAAGAAAGGCTTTCAGATATACAATGGCAATGAGTCCATTATCGAAAACAATGTATTCAGTTACAACAACACGGAAAACTTCCGGGTTAGCTACGGAGCCGCCGGGTTTAAGATCATGCGTTCGCCCGGCGCCCACATCCGGGACAATGTGTTTGAAAATAATTTAAGCATGGGATTCTGGATGGACATGGGCAATTACGGGATGAAAGCCTACCGGAACCTGTCGCGCTTGAATAAGTCAGCCGGCATCTACTATGAAGTAAGCACGATGGCTACCATTGCCGGCAATGTATGCGTAAGCAATGGCACCGGTATTTTCATCGTCAACTCCAATAATGTAGTTGTTTACAACAACACCTTAGTTGATAACGTAGATAATATCCTGATCATAGACGATAATCGTCCGATTGATGTAGCAGGCGAAAGGCTACCCGGTGATGACTGGAACGTGAGAAAAATTGATCTGGTCAACAACCTCATTTCCAATGGCCGAACTGATCGCAATGGCCGCGGGGTGACGGCAGACCAGCGAAGGACTTGTGCGGCTACGCAAAACGACCCGATAGTTGACCTGATGGATTATAACTTTTACTATCGTCCGACCCTAACGACCAGGAACCAAGTGCAGATCCGTTGGAGAAACACCGGCTGCAGCGTGATTACTCCTTATAATGACTTAGCTGCTTTCCAGTCTGCCACTGCAGGAGGCGGGGCTGCGAAGGAAGTGCACGGAAAAGCCATTGACAATCAGGCCCAGAATCCATTTTTTGACGTACCAACGGGTAATTATCAGTTGAGCCAATTTGAGCTACGGGCTGGTTCACCCGCCCGGGGAGCCGGACAACCGATAGTGGATTCGATTGCTACGCTTATAAATGTACATCCAGGCGTGGCTATTCACATAGGAGCCGTGCAGACCACCACCCAGCAATCCCAGACTATTACCTTTGCTGCCATAGACAGTAAGACTTTCGGCGACGCTCCTTTTGCCCTGCAAGCTACCGCCTCTTCCGGTTTGCCAGTCAGTTATAGTGTCGTTTCCGGACCGGCAACTCTTTCAGGTGACACCCTTACCCTAACCGGAACCGGTGTAGTCGTAGTTAAAGCTTCCCAGGCGGGCAATGCTACGTATCTGCCCGCTATGGAGACAGAGCAAAGCTTTACCGTATATCCTGCCGGCACGGGGTTATTGGCATCTTACTTCAGCACCATGAATTTTACCGGCCTAAGTCTTACCCGTACCGATGCCACGGTTAATTTTAGTTGGGGTACAATGGCACCGCATTCTTCCATAAAAGGCGATACGTATTCAGTTAGGTGGACTGGACAAGTAATGCCGCTATACACCCAAACCTACACGTTCTACACGAAATCCGATGATGGAGTAAGACTCTGGGTAAACGGCGTACAGCTCATTGATAATTGGACTGAGCATGCAGAAACCGAAGATAGTGGCACTATCACACTACAAGCCGGCCAGAAGTATGACATCAAATTGGAATATTATGAAAAATTAGGCAATGCTGTATGCCAGCTATGGTGGTCATGCCCTACTCAGCCTAAGCAAGTCATTCCCCAAAATAGGCTCTTTCCTGCGACTCCTAAGGCGGTTTCAGACCGATGGGAAGGACATCTGAGTGTATCGATTTCACCTAATCCCGCCAGTGAATGGCTACAGGTGGAATGCGTAGCTGCCCAGGCGGGTCAGTTGACGATGACGCTTACCAATATGATCTCGCAAAAAAGCATTCATCTTTCCAAAAAAGTAGCGGCGGGATTATATACCGTTTCCATACCAATAAGTCAGATTCCAAACGGCCTTTATCTTCTTACAATTCGTAAGGAAGGAATGCAGGTAGTTGAAAAGGTAGTAGTTGCCCATTAAATAAGATTATAAGAGGGATTTAGCAGAAGACCTAAACCTAAATCCCTCTCAATGCGCGGGGTGACAAGGCGGCTTTGATCATGCCCATTTTACGTCCTGGTTAGGTAGGAACCCCCAAAGAACAAAGTCAATTTCAATTACACAACAGTAAAGGAGCAAAGCTAGCGGAAAAATCAAACGGTGCTAAACCTATAAAAAACGCCTAAAGGCAGCTTTTTGTTAAAAGAATCGGGCAGAAACAGTTCGCCAAATTCGGGCTGTTGTACCTTGCCAAAACAGGACTGGATAAGATTATCAATGATAATGGCCGAAAAACCCAGTGAATACAGGTTCAGTACGAAGAAATGCTCTTTTGGGGTCGAGTAACTGATTGCTGAGCTTAAGTAACTCGTTGATGTGTTCGTCCAGCACCCATTTTTCACCTTCCGGTCCCCGTCCGTAAGCTGGTGGGTCCAAGATCATTGCTTGATAGATATTACCCCGCCGTACTTCCCGCTTCACAAACTTCATGGCGTCATCTACCATCCAGCGGATATTATCGAGTCGGCTGGCTTCCATATTTTCGCGGGCCCAGCTAACTACCTGCTTCACTGAATCTACGTGTACCACATCAGCCCCGGCCGCTTTAGCTGCCAGAGACGCAGCCCCCGTATACGCAAACAAGTTCAGTACTTTAGGCTGGTGTAACTTCCGTGATTTCTCAAAAATATAATCCCAGTTAGCTGCCTGCTCGGGAAATACGCCTACGTGCTTGAAAGCAGAAAGGGCCAGTTTCAGGGTAAGCTTGAGGTCACCATTGTGATAATCCAGCATCCAGCGGTCCTTCATCCCCCGCCCCAACTCCCATTGCCCTTTTTCGGGGTTGTTCTTCTCCTTCCGGAAAATAGCGGATGCCCGGCGTTGCCATTCTTCTTCGGCCAGTGATTTGTCCCAGGCAGCCTGAGGTTCCGGCCGGGATAGAATGAACTCACCGAATTTTTCCAGTTTCTCAAATCCTCCGGAATCTATCAATTGGTAATTTTTCCAGTTAGCAGGGGTAAGCAGCTGTATCATACCTGCAAAGATACTGGTAAGTTGGTAATTGGGTAAGGTATTAAGTACTTAGAAGCGGTTTTACAAGGGTATTTGGACCTCAACCATCATCCCCTGCCCCCTTCGGCTCTGGCACAACGCTTCCCGCAAGGGGACTTTTTGAACCCAACTGGTCCCCCTGGTGCGGCTGGAAAGAGGCTAGCCGAAGGGGAGGACCATAGGGGTTTTAAAACAGTGTCTCAGACACAAAGGAATATAGCATAGAGGCTATGGTTTATCTTTCAGGATGCGGAAGAAATTTAGGGAATAAAACGAGGCGGAAACCGAGACGTTGGCGCAAGCTCATAAAAATCATCTTTCCGCCCACGTGTCACAGACCGTTGCCATGGCTGGCTGTTGAGCAATCAGGGAAAGAAGCCAAAGCGTTAGCCTCCATCTTTTTCGGTAATCCCCTTAACAGCGTATGTGAGGTGTACCCTATTTGTTGGACAGCTACCAGTGAGAAATAAGATGGGGAAGGTTCTCACTGATTTTGTACTTTTTCCTTAACAGCCTGAAAGTATACTTGTGCAGGGGTAAGGTATATATTGAGCGACTGATGGGCACGAGAGGATTTTATCAATAGTAGTCTCCGTTTTAGGGCTGCTTCCTAAGAACGCTTCCAGGTCCAACAGGTCATTTAATGCCTCGGTGGTCCAAATCACACTTGCGGTACTCACGCTGAACGGCGGCTCCTTAAATAAGCTTCTACTTCTGCCTGCGTATGGACCTTCCCTGACTGGATATCCTGCTCGGAGCGTTCCAGTTTATGGGATAACTCCTGCTGGCTCATTGGCTGCAAGGCTGCTTTCAGGCTTTTCTGTCGTTCTTTATGAAGCAAATCGGCCAATTTATTCAGCAGACGCTCATCAGTAATCCGGAGGTATTGCTCAATAAACTGCTTATCCATCTAAAAATGTAATAAGGCAGGAAGTTAAAGTAGAGAATAATTTGGAGAAAAATTAGGGCAAAATTGCTTTTTTATTGAAATATAAAAAATGTATCCCAAATAAAACACAAATTTATGTTTATGCTTTCACTGCATCAGAAATGTAGCATGTGCTAAAGCTATCAAACGGTTCGTCCTCTCTTGCCTGTTCTGTACAGAATTATGCCTATATCGTCATGAAGCGTAACTTACTCTCTGCTTTTAGTCTGTTACTCGGAATACTCACTTGTGCTGGTTTGGCTACTTGCCGGCATAAGCCGTCCGGTGAACACACCGTAACGCAGCAGAACACGCCCCAGCCCCGGGAAGAACTTACGCAGCTGGATACCTCCTGGATAATGGGGCCGTTTGTGAAGCAGGATTCCGTAAATCCGGTGCTGCAACCCCGAAGTAACACTACCTTTTACTGTCCATTGCGGAAGTCAGCAGTAAAATGGGAAGAAAAGGATGTGTTTAATCCGGCAGCTGTAGTGCGTAATGGCAAAGTGCACCTGCTTTACCGGGCGGAAGATGTGGTCGGGAAGTACGCCGGCACATCAAGGCTTGGACTAGCCATCAGCGAAGATGGACTGCATTTCGACCGCCAGCCCAAACCGGTTTTTTATCCCGGCAATGACTTTATGAAAGTGTATGAGTGGGAGGGCGGCTGCGAAGACCCCCGGATAGTCGAGACTGCTGATGGTCGGTATGTGCTCACTTACACGGCTTACGATGGCAAAACGGCCCGTCTGTGTGTGTGTGGCTGCTTCCCATGATTTAGTAAAATGGCAAAAGCAGGGGCTGGCTTTCGAAAAGACTTACCAGGGTAAGTATAAAAACAGCTGGTCCAAGTCCGGGGCGGTTGTGTGCCGGCGGGAGGGAAATAAAGTAGTGGCCACTAAAATCAACGACAAATACTGGATGTACTGGGGAGACACGGATATTTTCGCCGCTACTTCAGATAATTTAATCGATTGGACGCCACTGGAAAATGAGGAAGGAAAACCATTAGACGTATTTGGGCCGCGTAAAGGAGAATTTGACAGCCGCCTGGTGGAGCCGGGTCCGTATGCCTTGCTGACCGATGCCGGAATCCTGCTGTTGTATAACTCCATGAACCTCGATAAAGGCGTAGAAGGGCATTATGCGGCCTTGCCCGGTGGAACCTACACGGCCGGACAAATTCTGCTAAGTTCCGCTGATCCTACCAAAGCGCTGAATCGTACCCGTTCCTATTTCCTCCAACCGGATAAACCTTATGAGTTAACCGGACAGGTAAACCACGTGGTATTTATTGAAGGAATGGCCTACTTTAAAGAAAAATGGTTTCTGTACTACGGCACGGCTGACTCAAAAATCGCAGTCGCAGTGGCAGATGCTAAAAATAAGTAGCCTCACCGCTAACTAATGAGGCTACTTATTTTTTGACTTTAGCTATCTTTTTATTTCAGTTTCTGGAGCAGTTCCGCAGCCTGTTTCTGATGCGGGTGATTAGCATCAGCTGACAGTGAATTAAGGAGATCACGGGCCTTGTGGGGTTGTTTATCCTTCAGAAAAGCTAGTGCCAGGTACCACTGAGCTTCGTGGTAGAACGGATTTGCTTGGTCAGTAGTGAGCTTTTCAAAACTACTTATGGCTTCGTCGGCTTTCCCTAACGCCAGCGAACTATTGCCCTGATAAAACAAGGTAGTATCATGGTTGGCTCTTTCACTTAGCATTTTTTCCAGGATAGGTAGGGCCTGGGCGTAATTTTGCCGCTGGTATTCTTGCATAGCCTGAGCCATTGGATCTCCCGATTCTACCATTACTGCCTGGTGAGGGCTAAAGTACGCCGCAAATAATTTATTGGGTCTGCGATTATAATCCAGCACCAGATACAAAGGGATCAGCAACAAGATAACAGCCGCGGCAATCTGATAAAATCGGCTTCGGGCAGCTTCTCCAAATGGAATGACCTGAGCCGGGGGGTGATAAGCCGGCATCTTCTGGTCTGTTTCGGCTAGCATGTCAAGCATACGGTTTCGGCCGCTGGCTTGTATTCCCGTCCGCAGGTGCTGGTGCAGCGCCACTTCTTCCGCCAAGGCGGTTTCCGCGTGAAGACGGGCCTCAAATGCCAACCTCTCTTCCTGACTCAGCTCCCCTTCCAGGTATCGTTCAATGATTTCAGTATGATCGATATTTTCGTGCATATATTCTAATAGAAAAAATGTCTGAACCGCTGTTATAACGGATTAAATGGTGAATAGGATAAGATGTATGCGTTGGTTTACGTACTCTTATTTAAGAGAAAATGGATCTGTTTTGCTTATGCTATCTGTAAGAGTATGGATCTATAATCGATGTCTTTTTATCACTGGTATCAACGGTTCTGACTATTCACTCTTAAACTCATTTTGCTGGGCAAAAATCTTCTTTAACCGCATCAGACACTTATACTTCTGGGTTTTGGCTGAATCCGTGCCCTTATAATTAAGGGCTGAAGCGATTTCCTCAATGCCATAATTTTTGTAATAATACATTTCCAGTACGGTACGGCAAGGTTCACCCAGTTCAATAAGCGCCGTTTCCAGCGATTTAAACACTTCCTCTTTCTCTTCTTTCGAATCCTCCGGCAAGGGTTCGAAACGAAAATTTTCCTGTATGTGCTGCACCTTTTTCTGCGCCGCCAGTTCCTCCATAATCTTATTCTTGCCAATACCAAACAGATACGTTTTTACGGAGCTTTGCAGGCTGGTCAGTTTGCCACTCCGGATGTTCTCATAAAGAATGACCACTGCCACCTGATACACGTCCCGGGCTACCTCTTCAGCCAGGCTGTAGTTACGTACGGCCCAGTAGATAAAGTCGTTCCGGTAGGCCTGATAGATCTCGGCCAGTTTCCGTTCGTCGCCGTTCCGGATTTGAGCAATTACTTTCTGATCGAACATAAGTGGTAGCAGTGGTTAATGTGAAACGGGTGGCTTGGTAACCCGGCATCTACGCAAAAATAAGCAGGAAGGGGCACATTTTTCCCTGATTGCCTAAAACTTGCAGCAAGTAATTCCGGGAATTTTCCGGTTAAAGTTAATTCTCCGGAAACAGTTCGGTAATATAAAGGCCGTAGTTTTGCCACCAAACCATTTTCATTTTTTATTGACCTAAACTTTCTATGATGAGAAGATTACTTTTAGGATTAGTGTTGCTGATCGGCGGCTATTGTTCCAAAGCACAACAGGTTAATTTAACGGCAGTCAACACCCCCTACAATCAGGATTTTAATAGCCTCGCTTCATCTGGAACGAGTAGTGCGACGCCAGTCGGATGGTACTTTGCTGAAACGGGAACCAATGCAAATTCGAGTTACTCAACGGGTACCGGTTCAGGCAATACCGGAGATACTTACAGTTTCGGACCGGCAGGTACACCCGAAAGAGCTTTCGGCGGCCTGCAATCCGGTAGCCTGGTGCCAACAACAGGGGCTGCTTTTACCAATAATACCGGTGCAGTGGCAACTGCCTTACAAATTACTTATACGGGGGAACAATGGCGTCTGGGCGCTGCTTCCCGCACCTTGCCTGACCGACTTGATTTTCAGTACAGCCTTACGGCAACCTCTCTCACTTCTGGCAGCTGGATTGATGTGAATGAATTAGATTTTAACGCCCCCGTTGTTGCGGGAACAGTTGGCCTCCTGGATGGGAACGCAGCGCCGAACCGGACAACAATTACGTATACTATTTCTGGTTTGAGTATTCCGGCCGGAGCTACTTTTTGGATTCGCTGGAATAGCGTAGACGTAACGAATGCTGATGATGGATTAGCCGTTGACGATTTTTCGATAACTCCTATTGGCGAAAGCAGTAAGCCAACGCTTTCCATCAACGATGCCACTGTAACCGAAGGCAATACCGGTACTACTACGGCTGCTTTTACGGTAAGTCTTTCCCAGCCTGCGCCTGCCGGTGGCGTGACCTTCGATATTGCTACCGCCGACGGCACGGCTACTGCTGGCTCCGACTACGTGGCCAAAACGTTAACCGGTCAAACTATTGCGGCCGGAGCCACTTCGTATACATTCGAGGTAACTATTAATGGGGATGCCGTTTATGAGGAGAACGAGACCTTCCTGGTTAAGCTTTCCAATCCAGTCAATGCGGTGATTGCCGATGGAGAAGGAACCGGCACTATTACGAATGACGACGTAGAGACAGTGGTAGTCTCCAAAATTCACGAAATACAGGGTTCCGGTGCTTCCAGTCCGGTAGTTAATCAGAGCAATCAGAGCCGTACCATCGAAGGCATTGTCGTGGGTGATTTTCAGGCTACCGGTCAGTTAGGAGGTTTCTACGTGGAGGAAGAAGATGCAGATCAGGATAATAATAGCCTTACTTCAGAGGCCATCTTTGTGGAATCATTAACTGCCGTAAATGTAGGTGACCGGGTGCGGGTAAAAGGCACCGTTTCTGAGCAATTTATGCTGACCCGCCTAGTTTCGGCCAATGTGATCGTAGTCAATTCAGGTAATACCTTGCCACTGGCTGCAGCCATTGACTTACCCGTAACGGCAATAACTGATCTGGAACGCTACGAAAGTATGCTGGTCGTGTTCCCGGAAACCCTGACGGTGACGGGTACAGACGACTTGGATGGCTTCGGTGAAATACTGCTTTCGGCGGATGGCCGCTTGATTACGCCAACCAATTTCGTCGACCCAACCGATATTCCTTCGTCCGGCACTGAAAATGACCAGAATAACGTTGCTGCGGTAACAGCACAGCAAAATCTGAATACGCTACGGAGCATTACTTTAGATGACTGGGCTAATGGAAGACTGGCTACGACGGCTACTATTCCCTCTTCTGGAGCCGCCCCTCAAACCTTGCGTACGGGTAGTACGCTTACCGGTCTGACGGGTATTCTGGATTACGGATTCAATAAATACCGGGTCCGTCCGTCCTTCGACCCGTATAATTCAGCGAGTTACGCTCCGTTCTTTACGTATGCTCCCCGTCCGGCAGTGCCATCAGTAGGCGAGGCCAATGTAAGAACGGCCAGTTTTAATGTACTGAACTACTTCAATGGTAATGGCACTGGCGGTGGATTTCCTGCTCCCGGGAGGCCGCTAAAACATTCACTGAATTTAGCCAAAAGAGAGCCAAAATTATTGCGGCCCTGAAAGAGTTAAATGCGGATGTGGTCGGATTAATTGAAATAGAAAACGATGGCAACGGCCCTACTTCAGCCATTGCCGACTTGGTGAATGGATTGAATGCAGCCATGGGACCTGGTACCTACGCTTTTATCAATGATCCGGCAACCGGAGTGGGTACCGACGCCATTAAGAATGCGATTATTTATAAACCGGCTGTGGTAACTCCGCAGGGTGCGGCCCTGAGTGATACGGATGTGATTTATAACCGGTTTCCAATTGCCCAAGCGTTCAGATTGAATGCCAATGGAGAGGTATTTGTCTTTGTTGTTAATCACTTCAAATCAAAAAGGTCCGGTTCGGGAGATGATGGCGATAAGGGTGACGGTCAGGGACGTTCAAACTTTACTCGTAAACAGCAGGCAACCGCCTTGCTGGGCTTCATTGATGAATTGGAAGCGATTGATGCCGATGTGCTGACGGTAGGTGATTACAATGCCTACATTCAGGAAGATCCCATTGACATCCTACTGAGCGGTGGCCTGGTTAATTTGTTAGATCAACCAGATACCTATTCCTACATATTCAATAATCAGTCGGGTTCGCTGGATCATGCATTGGTTACTCCGAGTTTATCCAGTCAGGTAACGGGGGCTGCCAAGTGGCACATTAATGCTGATGAGCCGAATTTTGCTGACTACACCAGTGAGAATGCGGTTTATCAGAATAACCCGTACCGCTCCTCGGACCACGACCCCATCCTGGTTGGATTAAGGCTCATTACGCCGACCATCAGCTTTGCAGAGGCAGCAAAAACAGTAAGTGAAGGGATTGGTACGTATACTGTTCAGTTAGCGCTTTCGGAACCAACCAATCAGGACGCAACGGTTACTTTCACACTTGCCAATGGGCAGGGAGCGGTGTACGGCAGTGATTACACTACTACTCCGGGTGCAACCAGCGGAAGCTTCCAGGTGACAATTCCTGCCGGAAGCACAACGGCAAGCTTTGCAGTAAATGTGGTAGACGATAACAGTGATGAACTGGATGAGACGGTGAAATTTGATCTAGTGGAAGTTAGCAGCGGTCTGAAAAAAGGAGACCAGCTTACCTATACTCTGACTATTGAAGACAATGATGTCCCGGTAATCAGCTTTACTACCGCTTTGTCTACCATCACGGAAGGAACTGGTGTTTATACCGTAACCCTAAAGCTGTCCACGGCTCCGGTAACGGCTCAAACGGTAAGCTTAAGAATCAACGACTACGCGGCCAATTACGGTTTCATTGGGGGAGGTGATTATACTACCGTTCCTGACGGATCTACCGGAACATTTACCCTGAATATTCCAGCAGGGGCTACAGCAGCTTCCTTTACCGTCACACCGGATAAAAATGCGGCTAAGAAAAAGGAGGGTCAAACTATTGACTTCACCCTGCTTTCGGCCAGTGCCGGACTGCAAATCGGTGAACCCAAAACCTTTACCCTGACCATTATAGATGGTAAGAGTAACAATAAGGCCCAGGAAGCTCGTTTTGCCGTCTGGCCTAACCCAACTAATGGCTTAGTCAGTTTGATGGGAGAAGGCAAGGACCTGACAAGCCAGCACGTTCAGGCTACCTTACGTACCAGTACCGGCGAAGTATTGTATACCGGCACGGGTACACTTACCTTCCTGAGTCAGCAGATCAGCCAGAAGCTGCAGAAAGCCAACCTGGGATCTTATCTGATTGAGATGAAGGCAAGCGGAGAAGTAACGCAACTACGGGTGCTGAAGCTTTAAGTCGCGGTATTTTTAAACAGAAAAACAAAAGTTCCGGATGACCTCCGGAACTTTTGTTTTTGTTTTACACGTAGTACACTGCAGAAGCGTATGCCCCTTACGCAGCAAATTTCAGTAATGTAAGTAGTCCCGTTAACCGCTTGTACTATGCCTGACTCTCCTGTTTCGCCCTCCATAATTACGGCTGGCCACCTTGCCAAAGCCCTGACTTATACCGAATACCGCAATCTGATTGCCGGGTTGCTGAAAGAAGGTAAAACGACCGGGCCTCAGCAACATCCCAAACTGATTCAGTTTACGGAACTGAATACGTATCGTATGAGCCGCCTGGATAAGACGATGCTACTCAAAGAGAGCCTGGTGCAGCAACTGGAAGCCCTGACCCAACCCTGGATCTGGCTGGTGCTCACGGAGGCCTGGTGTCCCGACTCGGCGCAGAATATACCCGTGCTGGCTAAGATGGCCGAGGTCTCCCCGCTGGTAGAATTGAAAATGCTGCTTCGTGATGAGAACCCGGATATAATGGATCAATACTTAACCAATGGCAGCCGTTCCATTCCTAAATTAATCTGTTTGAAGGAGAATACGCTGGAAGAAGTAGGAACCTGGGGACCTCGTCCGGCAACGGTGCAGCGTATGGTGCTGGAACACAAGGCCGATCCGCAGGGTGTTTCCCACGATGAGTTTCTGGCCTCTGTTCAGTTATGGTATACCAAGGATAAGGGTTTGACACTTCAACAAGAATTTGAAGAATTATTGCCAATATGGATCAGGAAGTAAAGAATGCTCCCAATTATCAGCTCCTGTGATTTCCATCTCTAACCGTATTATTCTAGAGGCATGACTACCCAAAGAACGGCGCTTGTACTCGGGGCTACTGGCCTTGTCGGAGGCGAAGTGGTGCGACTGCTGCTGGCTGACCCCACTTATCATAAAGTGTTGGTACTGGTGCGGCGCAATTTGCCCCTGAGGCACGATAAACTCGAACAGCACCTCGTTGATTTTGATCGGCTTTCGCAGCACAACGCCTTATTTGCCGTAGATGATGTCTTTTGTTGTCTAGGTACCACCATCCGGAAGGCAGGTTCGCAGGAAGCATTCCGCAAAGTAGATTACACATATCCTTATGAAGCGGCCCGGCTAGCGGCAGAACAAGGAGTCCGCCAGTTTTTGCTGGTGACGGCGCTGGGGGCTAATGCGCAGTCGGGGATTTTCTATAACCGGGTAAAAGGAGAAGTGGAAGCGGCCATTAGTAATCTGGCCCTGCCTGCTTTTCATATCTTCCGTCCGTCATTATTACTTGGCGACCGGCAGGAGGTTCGCCTGGGTGAGCAGATCGGCAAGGTGGTGGCCGGGGCTACGGGGTTTCTGATGCTGGGCCCACTGAAGAAATACAAGGGAATCCAGGCGGCTACCGTAGCCGAGGCTATGCTGCAAGTGGCTAAAAGGGGTGGAGCAGGCAAACACGTCTACCAATCAGACCAGATACAGGAAATGGGAAAGTAATTTCGGATATGTTCGATTTCCGATGTTCGATTGGCGATGTTGTAGAGACGTTATGCGTAGCGTCTGAAGAAGAAGATTATGATTGGTTTGAATTTATATTATTGCCCCCTATTTAACCCGGGAACAGAAGAATATGCGCTAACCAGCAACTAAAAACCGGAAATCCAAAACTGCCACTGCCGCTGCTACCGCCGCTTCTTCCGAACATCGCCAATCGAACATATCCGACTTCCACCATCCGAAATCCGAGATCTTATTGCTTTCCCCAGCTTTCGGGGGCGCGGCGCCATTCCTGTAAAGAAGCAAGTTCGTTTTTGTTAATCAGCTCACGGCTGATCGCTTCTTCGAGCAGATAGTTGTAATCACTCAGGCACACCAGCGGCACTCCTTTCTCCTCGAAATGCTGCTTGGCCGCTTCAAATCCGTAGGTGAAAATAGCCGCCATTCCTAATACCTCGAACCCGGCCTCACGCAGGGCTTCTACTACCTTTAGCGAACTGCCGCCTGTGGAGATCAGGTCTTCCAGTACCACTACTTTCTGGCCGGGAGTAACTTTTCCCTCAATCATGTTAGACATGCCGTGTTCCTTGGGTTTAGACCGCACATAGAGAAAGGGCAACTCCAAGGTGTCGGCTACCAGTGCCCCCTGTGGAATACCGGCCGTAGCCACCCCGGCAATGGCCTCTACTGCCGGAAAATGTTGCCGTATAATTCCCGCCAGGGCGTTTTTGATGAACGTGCGCACTTCCGGAAAAGACAGTGCCAGGCGATTATCGCAATAGATCGGCGAGTTCCACCCCGAACTCCATTTGAAGGGCGGCTGGGTACGTAACTGAATGGCTTTGATTTCTAATAAAGAAGCTGCTACCTGCCGTGCGGTAATTACGGGGCTATATGTTACTTCGGACATAGGGGTTAAGTGCTGATGAGTGAATAGCTAATGTATTGATGTCTCCCAGCATGCACAGACATGGTGCGAAATTAACTGATTAGCATTTGGGGAACAACCTGTTTCCGGTTTGCGTTGCGGTAGTGTTGATCGGCTATGGTTCGGGACGAATATATTGCCTTGATTTGCAGAAAAATTACCAACTGGTATTTCTGGTTAACCACCAGCTCAATTTTTCAGCCTTTCGAACCCTCTCTGCATGAATCTTTTTGTGAACGATAAGCCCGTTAAAGTCCTTAAAATGGAAGATTTTGAGAATCAGCGGGGCCATTTTCATCTGATTGTCGATGGGCAGGAGCCAACCATAGAATCCGCACAACTGGTCGGGGACGTAGCGGTAGTAAACCCATCGGTAGTACTGCTGCAAAAGATTTTTACCATTCTCCGGGAGAAAAAACTTAAAAAGCTCAACTCGCTGACGCTGACGGCAACTGGTAAAAAACTGCTGGCTGACGCCATCAAAGGACAATTTAAGATTATAGAAGCAGCCGGCGGTATCGTTAGTAAAGGCGATAAGATTTTGCTTATTCACCGTTTGGGGGTCTGGGACCTGCCGAAGGGCAAATTGGACAAGAATGAAACTTTTAAGGAGGCGGCCGTACGGGAGGTGGAGGAAGAGTGTAACGTAAGGGTGAAACTGGAAGAGAAAGTCTGTTCTACCTGGCATACGTATACCCAAAATGAGAACCGCATTCTGAAGCAAACCAAGTGGTATGCGATGTCCTGCCTGGATGACAGCCAGATGCGGCCGCAGCCGGAAGAAGACATAGATCAGTTGCTTTGGGTGACCCAGGCGCAGGCCGAAAGCCTCGTTGCTGCCTCCTACCGGTCTATTCAGTTTGTTTGTCAGAAGTATTTTTATAAAAAACACGATTCTGAAGATTAAGCAGCCGTAACTCTTAAACTTCAATATACTTCACCCATGGAAGCAGTCCGGAAATTGTATGAGAAGTATGGGGTGGATAAGTACTATCAGCGCCATCACGGGGATTACCAGAATCCGCATCTGGATTTGATCCGGGAGCTCCTCAGGCAGAATGCTTCGCGTCTGGATTATTCCAACGTACTCGATCTGTGTTGTGGCAACGGCGAGGTAAGCTCCTTATTGATGGAAATGGGCTATCCGGAAGTAGCGGGCTGTGATCCTTATACCTTCAGGGAGTACATGAAAGCTACGGGTAAACCCTGTTTCAAATATTCATTCGATGACCTGATCCGGGGAAGGCTAACCGGTAGTTACAGTAGTGTCATTTGCAGTTTTGGTATGCATCTATGTCCGGAGGAAAAGCTTTTTCCGCTGGTTTCGAACCTGTTCGCCCTCACCACCAATATCATCATTATAACCCCGCACAAAAGGCCCGAACTGGAAAAATTAGGTTTGGCAACGCTTGCCTTTGAGGATTACGCCCTGACCTCGAAAGGAAAAAAGGTAAGACTGAAATCATACCAGCGAACCTATTAAACGGATAATAAGGAGAATTTCTACCTTTGGGCCTCATCTTGCCTTGAAGTTCACAAATTATGACCCCAGCCACCCACCGTTTCCGCCCGGTATCCTTTTCCCAGACTACCCTAACTGAACTGATGATCCCTTCTTACGCCAACTTTGGCGGCAAGATTCACGGAGGGGTGCTTCTCTCGCTGATGGATAAGGTGGCTTACGTATGTGCGGCCAAACATTCGGGGGTATATTGTGTCACTGTATCCGTAGAGGGCGTGGATTTCCGGCAGCCCGTGGAGGTCGGGGATCTGGTTTCGCTGCGGGCTTCCGTTAACTACGTGGGGCGCACCTCATTGGTGGTGGGCATCCGGGTGGAGGCCGAAAATGTAAAGACTGGCGTAGTCAAGCACACCAATACTTCCTACTTTACGATGGTAGCCAAGCATGATGATGGCACCAATGCGGAAGTGCCCGGCCTTACCCTCCAAACCCGGGCAGACGTACGACGCTTTCTGGAGGCCATCCGTCGCCGTGAATTGAAAAAGTCATACCGCGAAGAACTTGACAACGTCAAAACCAATCTTACCATCGAGCAGGAAATCCAGAAACTGGAAGGGGAGAGGTGCAAAGTGGAATGGATGTCGAAGTAAAGTCTATGCGCATTGTTTCTTTGGGCCGCTTGCCGGAGCAGTTTCCGCTACGCTGGTTAGTTCTTCTTCCAGTATTTCATCCAGATTGCGGTACCAGTCGATATGCGGGGACTGTTGGTTACAGCCACCCCGCCACGCAATGCACTGGGTATAATTCCACTGCTTTTTACATTGAGGACATTTAGCAGCGGTTTTGAAAGTGTCCCAGACATGGCCGCAAGTACACTGCCAGTATTCTCCGCCATCCGGCTTCCATTCGCACTTAGGGCACGCGATTTGGACTTCTTTGCTCATCGTACAAGGGTTGGAGTAGAAAAATAAATACGATTACGATACTCCTTGAACCTCTCCGATTAGACGGTTCAATGCATTTAAGCGCTGCTCCCGCTCAAAAGAATACTCTTTCCTTGATTGGGTCAGATAATTCAATAAAAATACGGCTCTCCTGAACTGGTGAAGAGATTCCGGCATATTACCCGATTCTTTTAAGAGCTCCCCTTCCTGAGCTAATAGTTCGGCAAGCGCCTCCACCTGGTCCTTAGTTAATTCGTTAAATGTAATTAGGGCAAGAAGGGCTTCATCGCTTAACTGAGCCAGTTGCTGGGCCGCCAGGCCAGTCAGATTCCGGCAGGTGTCCTCTATCAAGGAAGAAGCTTCCCCCAGGCGGCCTTCATTTTTTAGGCCAAGCAGCCGGGCCAGTATAGCGGCGAATTTCTGCACCTCCTTCAGGTACCAGTCCCGTTGTTCCATAGATTTTTATTACAGGAAGATAAAGTTGGCAGTCAACTCAGTTTCGATTAGAATGGTTGACTTATGTATTTGGAAGTAAGCTGTTGATACGCAAAAACGCTGACAAAGTATACATACTGTCAGCGTTTTCAGGGGTAGTTTGTATAGATATTGCAGCAGGTACCGCTCCGGAATCAGAATTTACTACTCAGAACCCTCTTTTCATCTGATTTCTCACTGTCATAGGTCAGGTTTCCTTTTTCGTCCCATTCCTTTAATATATAGGGCTTGGTAATGGTATCGTAAGGGTCTTTGGGGTACTGAATTTCCTGCTTCTGCCGGCGGCGGAACTGGTAGTATTCCGTCCACTTACCCACCGGGTGGCCATGATCGTATTGCCCCCGGGTCATAAGTTGTCCGGCTTCGTAAAACTGAAGATACTCTCCTTGCTTGACACCAAACTGAACCGGGATGACCTCCTTTATTTTTTTCTGATCTGCATCATAATAAGTAATCTGAGATTCCTTGAGCCAACCTTTGTAGTATTTTAGCTTATCCAGCAGGGTATAATTGCCATCATAAAACTCCCAACGGCCGTGTTTGGCTCCCTGGAAAAAATAGCCTTCTTCCACCAGTTTCCCATTAATAAACTTCTGGTAAGGGCCATGCAGCAGGCGCATGTGGTCTTTTTCAATCTGCCCTACGGTCATCAACTGCTTCTTTCGCATGTGATACCAGTACACATGCTGCAGATAAGGGTTAGGATTGGAGTACTCGGGCAGATAATAGAAAAGCTCCATTGTTTGCCGGTCGCCATAACCCGTTTTAGAAAATCCCTTCCGGGCCTTAATGCCAAAGTAGACGTTTTTGGGCTGCTTAATCTCCGTCTTTTCTTCTTTCTTCTTTTTATTGTTTTCCAGCTCCGACAGCAGCTGCAGTTCCGGGTTTTCCTCCCGTCGCAAACTGTCCTCGCTGACCTGGGCAGAAGCCCAAGGAGAGAATCATGCCAGAAGTAGAAAGTAACCGAAGAAAAAAAGTTTGATTTTCATAGATGGCAACAGATACTGTAAATTAACGTGCAAAGGTTAGTATCTATTTTCAAAAAGTGTTAAAGAAAATTTCTGAAGTGTAAGAAAATACGTCCCATTATTTGGATCAAGGGCTTTGTTTAGGCAATTCCCGGCGGGAAAGCAAACAAATTATTCACCTAAACAATAAGTTGTGGCAGTTGAGTTCTTCTAGTGGCTCCAAAAATAAGAAAAAAGCTTTTGATCACACTGCTGGTTAATTAAAATACGCTCTTATTGCTGCTACTAAAAAGTAAATGGATGCAGTAAATTACCTACATCCATTTACTTTTCAGCCCTTTCACAAACGCCGCATTATTGCATAATGGGGTTTACACTCAAACCGCCATCAGCCAACAGTTCGGCTCCAGTAACGAAGGAAGAGTCATCAGAGGCAAAAAATACGGCTGTACGGGCAATTTCATCGGGTGTTCCGAACCGCTTGAGTAATATCTTCTGACCCAGAGTCTCAGCCATCCCTTCCAGCGCTTCCTGGGGAAAGCCAAGTTTGCCGTACATAGGTGTTTGTACCGGCCCCGGGCTAATAGAATTGACCCGTATACTCCGCTGAGCCAGTTCAGTGGCTAAAACTTTTCCCAGGGCCAATAAGGCAGCTTTTGACGCCGCATAAGCGCTGCTGTTAGGCATGCCTACGTGAGCGTTGAGCGAAGTGTTAAAAATTACCGAAGCCCCATTGCTTAGCAGGGGCAAGGCTCCCTGTACGGTGAAGAAAGCACCCTTGAAATTGACGTCCATATTGTAATCAAACTGGTCTTCGGTAATGGTTTCGAAGGGCCCCAACACGCCTACCCCAGCATTGACAAACAGCACGTCAAGCCTGCCAAACTGGTCTTTGATTTCAGTAAACATTTTTTCTATCTCTGGCAGTTGAGATACATCGGCTTTGAAACCGTAAACATTGGGATGTGCCAGTTCCTTTACGGCTTCTTCAATAGCCGTTTGATTGCGTCCGGATATAAGTACGGTAGCTCCTTCTTCCAGGAAGGCTTTAGCAGTAGCAAACCCAATACCGCTGTTGCCTCCGGTAATTAAGGTAATTCTTTCTTTTAGTTTTCCCATGGTGTGCATATGTTTAAATTGGAAGTATTTTGGAACAATCGTTCCGTAATGGGGTAAAGATATGAATATGGAACATTCGTTCCAAAAAGAAGTAAAAATTTTTATTCAACTACTTTCAGAATAGATTTAACCACTGAGCGGAGAAATACAGGGTCTGGTTTAGCCACCGCTGATACTTTCATGCCAGATATAGAACTAAGCAGAAACCGGGCAAGGTCAATGGGGCTTTTCTCGGGGGCGAGTTGTCCGTTTTCTTGAAGGCGGACCAGGAAGTAGCGGAAAGCTGTTTCTACCTGAAGATTATTCTCGACTACAATCTCTTCGACATCTTTGTCCCGGCTCGCAAGTTCCAGGGTAGTATTGACCATAAAACAACCCTTCCGATCCGCATCTTGAATGACTTCGTCTGCTATATTATCGAGAAGCCGGGCAATAGAAGTCTTTTCAGCCGGAGCATTATTGAGAAAGTTAATTAAGTCACGTGCCTGTTGATCACGGTATAGTTTCAGAGCTTTCAGAAAAAGGTTCTTTTTATCCCCGAATGTATCATACATGCTTGAGCGGTTAATACCGAGACCCTCCACCAGATCCTGCATGGAAGTAGCTTCGTACCCCTTGCACCAAAATAGTTTCAGGGCTTTATGCAGGATTTGTTCTTCATCGAATGCTTTCGTGCGGGCCATGTGGTTGATCTGCTGATTAGTTGACGTGCTGATGAAGGGTTATTTTCACAATCGGAACAGTATAAGCTCCTAAAAAGCGGTTGTTGCGTTTGCAAATATATGATTTGGAATCATCATTCCGTTAAAGCTGAGAATAGGGGTGCCCTTTTAAAGCGGGAGGCAGCATATTCAATCAACCTGCACATTGACTAACCAGCTTTATCCTACTGATTTTATTTTTCGTACGATTAGTACGCAGCTTAAGGCTGTAACAGCGGCAAAAACTCCTACCCAGCCGAAATGCATAATTTCGCCTCGCGGCCCCTGTGAAATAATCATACCGCCGATAAAGGAGGCACAGCCGGAAGTAATATCCCGTAGCGCTGCGTTAATACTCATAAAACCAGCCCGGGTCTGAGGGGCTACGCTGGAAGTAACCAAGGCCGTAGCTGGTACCATCCGTCCGTTGTTGAAAATGAAGAAGAATGCGAATACGAGTAATGTTACCGGAATAGGCGTTTGGCCCAGATTCGTAATAATCAGCATGGGAATAATGGCCAGCAAACAACAGATAATAAATATCCGTCCATTTCCGTATCTATCGGCTAATCGTCCAGCCAGCAGGGAGGCAAAAAAACCTACAATGCCTCCAGTGAGGTAGACATAAAACAGCTCCGACTGCTTGAAACCTATATTGGAAATAATAAACATGGCCAGATAGGGGATAATGGAAAAGCCGAAAGCATCAATACAGCCATCAGCGCCAATGCCCACTGCTGACTTGGGGTGCGCATAATCGTTTTAATGGCCGCCAACGGATCTTTGCGCTGGCCATTCAAATGCCCTCTCATACTGGGTATACTCCGGAATCCTAAACCCAGAAAGACTACGCTTAAGCCCGCCAATATAAAGAACGGTCCGTGCCAGTTAAGGCGTTCAGGTGCTGCGATATACAAGGCTAGCGGTACGCCAACACTAGATGCAAAAGAGAAGGCTGACATCACCATACCCGTAGCCCGTCCGCGTCTTTCAAACGGAATAGCATCACCGATAATGACCAGTACCAATGCCCCCAGCATACCGCCAAAAGCACCCGTCAGGATGCGGGCTATCATCAGAAACAAATAGCCTGGAGCAAGGGCACAGCAGAGCGTACCGAGGGTAAAGCCGGTATACAAAGTCAGTAGTGCCGTTTTGCGGTCGAACCGGTCAATAAAGAAGGAACCAAGAAATCCGAAGATGCCTGCACTGAATGTATAAGCGGAGACCAGTAATCCAAATTGCTGGGCATTAATGGAGAAAGCTTTGCGGAAGCTGATCGCCCAGGGGCATCATGATTACAAAGTCCATCACGTGCGTAAACTGAATAATGGACAGCACCAGCAGCAGCAATTTTTCTTGTCCGGATGTAAGCAGCGACGGGGTTTCGGTTGGGAGGGGACGGTGTTTCTAAAGTGGTCTGTAATGAACTCATTTGAATAAACTATTTGATTAAATATGACACCGTTAACTTATTTCGATTCTAATTCGCTGAACGCCTTCTCTGACTTCAACCTCTACCACTTTTGGTTTCTTTTCTTTGGTAACAAAACTGATATTCCCATTTCTCTCCAGGGTAGCTGTTTCTATCTGGGAAACATCTTCCGAATTCATTTTCAGCCGCATGGATTCCTTCAAATCCTCTTCGGTAATATCATTTTTTTTTCATGGCCTCCCAGTCGATCTCTCCATTATGAACAAGTATACCGGCCCCCTCCTTTCACTAGCTGGCCAACGCCTTTGTGCCGGAAGGCGAGGTAGGCAAATACCCAGTGCATAAAAACCAGTACTCCGGCGGCCAGGATACTGCCGAAAAAGGGCACTTCGCTGTGAATGGTCCGGCTGAAGATAGAGCCTAGAATAATACCCAGGATCACATCAAATGCGGTATTGCGCCGAGTAAGCGCTTCTTGCCGAGTCTGACGGCAGCCAGCGCTAGTATGTAAATAATCAAGGCCCGGAGCATAGCCTGCCAAAACTGCAGGTCGACTCCTCCCTTACCCAGGACCTGTCTGATGGCTTCTTCGATTTCCTCTGAAAGTGTTTCCAAGTTGTAGCGGTTTAGTCTGGCTTTTATACGGATGACTTAGCGAAAGCAGCGGTAATTCCTGAGGGAATGTAGTTAAGTAGTAGGGCTATTAAATATAAAGCCGCTTTCCTCTTCGCTCTTTTCGTAGTCCAGTTCCAATCCGATTACGTACATCAGGTGCTTTTTTTCAATATACACTGGAATTTCTTCCACCTGGTACGTTTGATCGGTTGATTTGGCCGTGTCAAAGCCAAGCAAAAAGGTAGCTCCGGCACATCCTCCGCCTTTCGTACCGATTCGAAGGCCGTATTGTTCCATAGGGATACGTTTAAGTCTAATGATTTCCCGGATTTCATCTAAAGCCTTAGCTGTAATAACCACCGGACAACCTGTATCATTTAAAATCGTCATAATAATGCATTCCGCACTGCAAAATGGCGGCAAGTTAAATCATATTGGAGGGAGTGAATGAATTTTAGATAGATTTGGAACAGCAAACAATTTCAATAAATTCAACGCTTAGCAAACATCCTATGGAAGTACTAATCGAACTCATTAAAATCCTATTACCTGCCGGATTGGTGCTTTACGCTGTTTATCTCACGGTAAGTGCTTTTCTGAAAAAGGAGTTCGAAAAACGGTTAATTGATATTAAGCTAAAGAACAATGATATCGTATTGCCTTTGCGCTTGCAAGCTTACGAACGGATGTGTTTATTCCTGGAAAGAATTACGCCTAATCACCTGATTATAAGGGTTAATAACGCTGACTATCCGGCTGCTGAGCTGCATCAGATGCTGCTGTCAGAAATTCGGGAGGAGTATGGGCATAACCTGTCCCAGCAGGTTTACATGAGTGATGAGGCCTGGAGTCAGGTAAAAAGTGCTATGGAAGAAGTAGTGATTCTCATTAACCATGCCGCAGCTCAATCTTCGCCTGAGAGCCGGGGGATTGATCTGGCCAAGCGTATATTCGAAAACATCATTACCGAAGATCTGGATCCGACTGGACGGGCCCTCGGCTTCCTTAAAAACGAAGTCCGCGAAAATTTTTAATGTGTGCAGGGATTGAATTTAGTAGTGAAGAAAAGGTCATTGTTTCCCATTGCTTTCATGCAAATGTTGCGGAATGGTATTTAATGCAAATAGGCGACTACAAGTCGCCTATTTACTGTTAACGCAGTTTTACAAACCAGCTTTCCAACAATTGGTTCAGAGCGGGAAAACCATTACGAACCGCTACTTATCAACCATATTTATGTGTCTTCAGCTTCTCAAGTACGGTATCCCAGAGCAGCTCATAAGGCAACACTTCCAGAGCTCGGTTACCCCCATGGTATTCCAGCATCATGGACTTCATCTCCTCCTGCAATTTCTCAGAAGCCTTACGGGTCTGATAGAAGCGGTAATTTTCATTCTTCATATTAACCAGCAGGTTAATAAAGCACTCACTGCGGAAATTAATGTCTTTTTTAGGATACCGGCGGCAATAGCGGGCTATTTCGTCCACGAAGGCATTAATCTTGTCCATCTCCATTTTTTCCAGCAGAAACAGAATCTGAATGCTTAGAATGGCAATGTTCAATCCACGTTTCTCCTTGGCAAAAACTGGCATCTCAGTCAAAAACTCATTGAGATGGAAATGGGTCTTGGCATTCTGGATCACCGGGCGGATCTCCCGGATTTTAGACGTTTTATATATGTAGTGAATATAAGCTTGGAAAATTTTCCAGCGTTCTTTTTTCCCTTCAGGCAGCATCCGGAAATTAGACCGGTCCACTACTTTCTGAAATACTTCCGCAGCCTTCATATACTGTCCCGTGTGCATAGACAGCAAAAAATGATACTCCTGAAAGGTAAACCAGTTGGAACTGCCTTCTTCAAAAATTTTGTCTGCTTTGCCCGCTAATTCCGCACCCTGTTTAAAATCTCTCAGGTGGAAGTAGAAATTCATCTTCTGAATAGCGAGTTCTTCGAGGCGGGTTGGCGGGTGAAATTTCAGCGTGCGCCGGATATAGGCTTCCATTTGCTCAGTTGCCTCAATCGCACTTTGATAGTCATCGGAGACCTGATGAGACATAACCTTGATCCGCAGGTAGTTCATACTCAGTTTTAGACTTTCGTACTTGCGGGAGCTCTCTTCAAGTATTTTACAATACTTTTCGGCCAATTTCTTTACGCGGGTCCGGTTGGCTTTGGATTTAGCGTAGATTGCAATCAGTTCCTGATAGTATTTATCAGATAAACTCTCGACGTGCAATTTCTGCTCGGCCTGTTCGGCAATTTCTTTGTACTGCAGGAACTCCTTAAACTGGTTGCTGGTGCTGAAATGCCCTCTAAGAATCTTGGCGCACTCCAGTTCGATATCAGTCAATTGGGATTCCTGGGCCCGGCGAAGGGTTTTTTCCAGCGTCGGAATGGCAATTCGCTTAGAGCCATTGATCAATAATACCTTCGCGCAGTATAATTGTTTATTGCACTCGTACAAGGCATTCTGATACTCAGGAATGTTATTATCCTCAAAGTCAAGGAAAAACAAAGTATTAAGCAACTTCTGCTTCAGACGTGTTTTCAGGATCAGGTATTTCTTTTCCGAAGGATCACAGTTATAGATATCTCTGGCAGCATCCGCATCTGAGTGATAACTTCCAGAATGAATACCGTCGAACAACTTATAATAATTACTTGTTTTGTTGCGACTGTTTTCGTCAAAAAGTTCAATTTTCTTGATTCTTTTACGCGTGATAAGTCGGATCAATTCGGTCAAGGAATCCATATATGAAAATGGAGAGGGTGAGTACCTTAAATAAGTGAAAGATAAGTAGCCTTACATTCTAGCAGTTGATAGCTAACCGGTTAGCTATCAACTGTATTAGTTTACTGAAATATTTTCGAAATTATATCCGGACAAAACTAACATAGTAACCCCTTTACCTGAAGCTAATGCGCCTTTTTTCTATAATCAAGCTCAAATAATCGTTGAAGTAGTGGATTTGGCAGATAAAAACATGGTCAAATGAATTATATTTCATTCTGTTTAACGCCGATTTAGTAACTTTTCTAAAGAATAAGTATCTTAAACAAATGTACTGCCTGTTATTGATGACATTTTGGACCTAAGGCCGATGTGAGCCAATAAGAGCAAGCAAACCCCCTGATTATGGAAGTTGTCATAACGAAACTGGTAGCAATTCGGGGTTGAGATAGCTCTGGAGAAATTAAAGGCGGGTTATTATTTTATTTATGAAGAGAGATCAGTAAAAAGACTGAGACTAACAGAGAGGAGCAAATTTCTGATAAAAAGTGAACCAGTATCCAAGAAAAAGATGTTAAGAAGCCATACCATAAATAGTTATCTTTCTTTTTCAGATAAGTTTGTTTAGGGGTAATCATGGATATGTAATTCTTTTTTGTACCTTATTGGCAGCCAGTTGCCAAAATATTCCAACCAATACATTTACTGCTTTTACTATCTGCTATGACCTCCTCTGACTTAACTCAACGCGTTCTTCGCTCTGTTTTCTTTAAACTTTCTCAACAAAGAGCTGCCTCTTATATCAAGAATCGGGCCCGTATCATTCATCTGCTTGGTCATCTGGGAACCAAATTGCAGCATGTACCGGCTGATCAGCTCAAAACTGGATTCCTGGATAATGTAAAAACCCTGAGCCGGATGGTAAAGGCTTGGCATAGTGGTGACTATCGGATGACTCCCTGGACCACCCTATTAAAAATCGTAGCAGTACTTATTTATTTTGTTTCGCCCTTTGATTTCTTGCCAGACCTCCTGCCGGTAGTTGGATTAACTGATGATATTGCTTTGGTAATGTGGGCTGTTCATTCATTTTCTCAGGAAGTTGAAAAGTTCAGAACCTGGGAGAAAGAACAGACCGTTATGCCTGCCAATGGGTAAGGCTGATCAAATAATTTTAGATAATTAAGTCCAGCAAAAATCTGTTTCGTCGATAAGGTCGTATGTCTGTTAGATAACTGGCGTAAAACCCCGAAAAGTTTTCATTTTGTTAATATTCTTACTTACTTTTGTTTTACTTTAACATCTGCTACCATGAACATTGCATCCATCTATGCCATTTTTGGCAATTTAGGCGGGCCTGAGATTTTTCTCATTGTGCTATTTATCCTTATTTTCTTCGGGGCTAAGAAAATCCCCGAACTGGCACGGGGCCTGGGCCGGGGCATCAGAGAGTTCAAGGATGCTACCCGTGATATCAAAGACGAAATTGAGTCAAGCGCCAATAGTGTGAATGACGATCATCGGAAAATTGTGAAATAACTTTTGAAGCCGTATTCATCACTTCGGGAAATTACTGATTTGATCCGGAAAGGTAATTTGTCATGCAAGCAATTGGTGACACATTACCTTTCTAACATTAAAGCCAAATCGCATCTCAACGTCTTTCTGGACGTCTACGAAACAGAAGCCCTTCGGCGAGCTGAAGAGATTGACCGGAAGTTTGCTGCCGGCACCCAGGGTAAACTGGCGGGCATGGTAGTCGGCATTAAGGACGTAATCAGCTACCAGGATCATGGTTTGCAGGCGGGCAGCCGTATATTAGACAACTTCGTTGCTCAGTTCAGTGCTACTGCTGTTGACCGGTTACTGGGTGAAGATGCCATTATTATTGGCCGGCAAAACTGCGATGAGTTCGGTATGGGATCTTCTAATGAAAATTCAGCCTTTGGGCCAGTACTCAATGAAGCAGATACTACCCGGGTGCCAGGTGGTTCATCAGGCGGCTCAACGGTAGCTGTTCAAGCTGATTTGTGTCTTGCCTCGCTTGGCTCCGATACGGGTGGATCAGTACGGCAACCGGCTGCTTTCTGCGGGATAGTAGGGCTTAAGCCAACTTATTCCCGGATCTCGCGCTGGGGACTTATTGCCTATGCCTCCTCCTTCGATACCATCGGTATCCTTGCTAAAAGTGTGGAGGATGCTGCCTTGTTATTAGAAGTAATTGCCGGCCAGGACGAGCAGGATAGCACTGTATGCCGTCAGCCTGTTCCACCATATTCCCAACAATTGGCACTTAGTCACAAACCCAGAATTGCTTACATCCGCGAGACAATAGAAAGCGCAGGTTTGGACGAAGAAATCCGGGAAAAAATACTCCAAAAGATTAACTTTCTTAAAGCACAAGGTTATCAGGTAGAGCCGGTAGAGTTTCCTTTACTTGAATATATTCTTCCCACCTATTATATACTTACTACTGCAGAAGCCAGTTCTAATTTATCACGGTACGACGGAGTCAAATACGGCTACCGGGCTTTGCGTCCGGCCTCTCTTGAAGATATGTATAAGACGACCCGTTCTCAGGGTTTTGGTGAGGAGGTAAAGCGGCGGATCATGCTCGGAACGTTTGTGTTGAGTGCCAGCTACTATGACGCCTATTATACCAAGGCACAACAGGTTCGCCGGCTGATCAAGGAGAAACCGATGAAATATTTGGCCAATTTGATTTGATTATCCTCCTACTACCCCACTACCGCCTTTAAACTGGGTGAGAATACAACTGATCCACTAAAGATGTATTTGGGCGATATATTCTCAGTGCAAGCGAATGTAACTGGTATTCCGGCTATCTCGATTCCTACAGATACTGATCTGCAGGGCTTGCCAATTGGGCTGCAAATTATGGCTAACCGATTTGATGAAAGCCGTATGTTGGCCTCTGCTCATTATCTGATGCAAAATCAATCATAGCTAAAAAAATTTATAAAAAAGTCCACTAAAATGAGTTTACATTTTAGTGGACTTTTTTATTTATATAGGATAGTCAATTGCTAAGCATCCTACACTGATCTGCCATTGAAAATGGTGGAACTTTACATGCTGATTGGCATGTGCACAATCTTTTTGTACTTTTAAGTTCGGTAAACCGTTATATGCTTAATAAAACCTTCTGACATGGTTTTAAATAATATTGGCAAAGCCATTCTTTTTCAGCGTCAATCGCTTTTTTCTCTTTCAGCACCACTTCCGCTTCTGCACAGGAAATCATTGATTCACTCAGATGTAGTTGGGCTTACACCCATTGTAGGTGATACTATTACTGAATTAATGGCTGATCATCAGCTGGGGGAGGATACCCTCTTTAACTATCCGGAAGAACTGATTGCCGATCAACTGGCGTGTTTGCAGAATGAAGTACTCTTTCGTTATAATAAAACAGTTAAGGCATTTATCAATTATCTGACTGTAAGAAAACGGAGTTATACCCGTACTATGCTGGAGAGAAAGCATATTTATTTCCCTATTTTTGAGGAAGAACTGAAAAAACAAGGCCTTCCGGACGAACTGAAATATCTACCCGTTGTGGAGTCAGGTCTTAATCCCAGAGTTGTATCGGTTGCCAGAGCCGTTGGACTGTGGCAGTTTATCTCTTCAGCCGGCCGCGAATATGGCCCTCTACCAGGACGCACTTATAGATGAACGGCATGGACCCTTATGAGGCTACCAAAGCGGAGTTCGTTACCTAAAAGTATTGCACGATATGTTTGGGGACTGGGAATTGGCAATGGCCGCCTATAATTGTATGTCCGGGCAACGTACGCCGCGCGATCCGTCGTTCAGGTAATAAAACTGGTTTCTGGGAAATATATAATTACCTTCCACGCGAGACCCGTTCATACGTACCTATGTTTGTTGCTACTACGTACGTGATGAATCACCATAAGACATACAATATCCGGCCAGACTCTCTAGCCCGTTATATTCCGCATGATACTATTCAAGTTAATCAGTATTTAGACTTAGCCCTGTTAGCCAAACAGTTGACTATCCCCGTGGAAGACTTACAGTGGCTTAATCCACATTTGAAGCGCAATGCTGTTCTTACTCATATGAAGGACTTTGTGCTCCGGGTGCCCAAAGAGGTAATGCCAGTACTGACGCTGAACCGCCAGTCGTGCTGGATTCCGCCTCTGCCAGCCAAGCCCTGCTGAAGCGGCAATTCTATTAGCTGCAGCTAAGGAAGAGCCCAAATCAGTAGTAAGATCAAGCTCGGGAGGGTCATCAACAAGTGGCAAAAAACGAATTGCGCATACGGTCAGGAGAGGAGAGATGCTGGGAGAGATTGCTGATAAGTATAATGTAGCTTTAACTGACTTGCGTAAATGGAACAACATCCGTGGCAATAAGATCAGAGCGGGGCAGAAGTTATACGTATGGGTTCACCGTCCGGTAAAACAAGCGCCAGAGAGCGAATCGAAAGTTAACGCAATTGCTTCCGTAGATAAAGAACCATCTGCCAATACAAAGGTATATATGGTTCAGCCAGGGGACACTTTATGGAGTATTTCAAAGGTTCATGGCAATATCCCGGTTGAGAAGATCAAGAAGCTGAATAAGTTGAAGACAAATGAACTGAAGCCAGGTCAGAAGCTCATTATTGGATAGTAAGTAAATGGACAATGTAAAATGTACAATTGAAGATAGATAATGGGTAAGCCGATGAAAACAAAATGCTACTTGTAGACCATTGTTAATTCATTCATTTCTAGTACTTAGCAACGAATTTTATAGAAAAACTGAAAGGTTTAATCAACCTTTCTGGGTTTTGTTTTGAATGATTCTTGTTGATTCTGGTATCGGCCATAAGTATATACCGCAACGTATGGTATCTAACTTCCTTTCTCCAGCATTAGCTTTATTTCATTTAATTTCAGTAAGGCTTCAATAGGTGAGATTGTATTTACGTCAATTCTGCCTAGGAACTTTTTACACATTCAAAATGTGGATTTTGTCCTTCAAAAATATTGAGTTGATAGTTGGATTTCGGAATTTCCCTCAATTTCTCTTTAGTTTTACTTCTGATTTTATCCTGCTCCAGATAGTGCATGATTTCGTTAGCCCTTAAAACCACTGGCTGCGGCATTCCGGCCATTTGGGCTACATGAATACCAAAGCTGTGTTCGCTGCCACCTTCCTTTAACTTCCGCAAGAAAACTACTTTGTTGCCCACTTCCTTCACCGAAACATTGTAATTCCTGATTCGGGGGAAGTCTTCAGCCAATTGATTAAGTTCATGGTAATGCGTTGCAAACAAAGTTTTAGCCTTGAATTTAGGATGCTTGTGCAGATACTCCACAATGGCCCAGGCAATAGAAATTCCATCATACGTACTCGTTCCCCGGCCGATCTCATCCATTAGTACCAGGCTCCGATCACTCAGGTTGTTGAGAATACTGGCGGTTTCGGTCATTTCCACCATAAAAGTGGATTCGCCCCGGGAGAGATTATCAGAGGCTCCAACCCGAGTGAATACTTTGTCTACCAGCCCAATCTTGGCTTGAGTGGCCGGCACAAAACTGCCCATCTGAGCCATTAGCACAATGAGAGCCGTCTGACGGAGCAAAGCTGACTTACCGGCCATATTTGGACCGGTAATAATGATTACCTGCTGGGTTTGATCATCGATGAAAACATCATTGGGAACGTAACTTTCACCCAGGGGCAGTTGTTGTTCAATTACCGGATGGCGGCCATCCTTAATATCAATTGTTTTATTTTCGGAAACATCCGGACGCACATACTTATGTCGGACAGCTGTGTGGGCAAAGGAGAGCAAACAATCTAACTTGCCCAACACTTGCGCGTTCTGCTGAATCTGCGTAACGTATTGTGAAGCAGTAAGCACCAACTCGTTGAACAAGGCCTGCTCAATCCCGAAAATCCGGTCTTCAGCCGTCAAAATTTTCTCTTCGTACGTTTTTAACTCTTCAGTAATGTACCGTTCGGCATTTACCAGGGTTTGTTTACGAATCCAGTGAGCCGGAACTTTATCCTTGTGGGCATTGGTCACTTCCAGGTAGTAACCAAACACTTTATTGTAAGACACTTTCAGTGAAGTAATACCTGTATTGGTAATTTCACGTTGTTGCATCTGGGCCAAAAAATCTTTGCCTGAGTAAGCTATCTTCCGCAACTCATCCAATTCGGCATCCACGCCATCTTTCAGTAAGCGGCCTTGATTGGTAACAAGTGGCGGTTCTTCGCTAAGCTCCTTCTCCAACTTTTCCAGTAAAAATTGGCATAGGTTCACCTGATCAGCGAATTTTTGGAGTTGTGGTACACTACAATTGGCCAGCAGTTGCTTGATAGGAGATAGCTGACGGAGTGAACGCTTCAATTGCAGCAATTCGCGTGGATTTACCCGCCGCACCGCAACTTTGGAAATGAGTCGTTCCAGGTCGCCAATACTTCGCAGGTATTTTAGTAAGTCTTCTTGTAGTTCAATTTCCCGGGTAAAAAAATCTACTACCTCCAGCCGTTCCTCAATGGCAGCCTTCTCCTTCAAGGGTAAAACCAGCCATTTTTTCATTAGCCGGCTACCCATAGCCGTTACCGTATTATCCAGCACCTGGATCAACGGAACGCCGCCTTCCTGCTGTGGGTATACCAGTTCAAGGTTACGGATGGTAAACCGGTCAAGCCACACGTACCGATCTTCTTCCAGGCGGGAGATATTGGAGATATGCGCAATTTCGCGGTGCTCCGTCTCTTCGAGGTAGTGCAGGATACAGCCAGCTGCTACAATACCTTCTTGCAGGTTTTCGATCCCAAACCCTTTTAGTGAAGAAGTCTGAAAATGGCTAGTTAACTTCTCGTAACAGAACGAGTGGCCGAATATCCAGTCGTCCAGTGAGTAAGTGGTAAACTTGTCCCCAAACCAGCCCAGAAATTCCTTTTTTCGGTTCTTGCAGAAGATCACCTCTGAAGGTTGAAAGCTTTGCAGCAGTTTATCTACGTAAATAGTGTCCCCTTGCGAAGCAAAAAACTCACCGGTAGAAACGTCCAGAAAGGCAATCCCAATAGTTTTATCCGTCAGATGAAGCGCACACAGGTAATTATTACGCTTTACGTCCAGTACATTGTCATGGAAGGATATGCCAGGAGTTACCAACTCGGTCACCCCGCGCTTTACAATACCTTGAGCTACTTTGGGATCTTCCAACTGATCGCAGATAGCTACCCGCTGCCCGGCCCGGATGAGTTTAGGTAAATACGTATCGAGGGCATGGTGCGGAAATCCGGCCAGGGCAATTTCGGAAGCCGCGCCATTGGCCCGCTTAGTAAGGACAATACCCAGAATCTGACTGGTCTTGACGGCATCCTCGCCGAATGTTTCATAAAAATCTCCTACCCGGAACAGCAGTAAAGCCCCGGGATGCTTGGCTTTAATGACATTATACTGCTTCATTAACGGCGTTTCGGCCTTATTAGGATTTTCGGCTACGGCGGAAGTGGTGAATTTGGTCAAGCGAAATGCAAGGGTTAAAAGTGGTTCGTTTGGGTTCTCAAAACTATCTGAGGAGATGGCCCCAATAAACAAATATATAAAAAACCACCCGTCCGGGTAAGGGGTAGCAGTGACTCATTCAAAAATCTTAGCTTCTGCAAGCGGCTTTTATCCGGCTCGTTTTGTAAAATAACTCCTAGGTTTTTCCCTGATATAGTCTGTTTTTATTGCTCTCTGTCGGGTGTCATAACTGGATTCATTCCCCTTGGTTTGCTTACTTATCTCCCTGGTTTTATTGCTCCTATGTTACTTTCAAACTGGAGGTATATATCTTTGCAAAGCCGTTTTACGTATGGCAAGGTTTGAATTGGGTAAAAAAATAAGCTTATGGCAGTAACGCTGACCAAGGCCTTTATAACAGTAACATCATACTAAACTCTTTTTATCTATGCGTAAACTTTCCATGGATGAGTTGAACCGTCTCTCAGTTGATGACTTCAGGCAGGCCAGAAAAAATCCGGTGGTAATACTGCTGGATGACGTGAGAAGTGCTCACAATGTGGGTTCTGCCTTCCGTACAGCTGACGCTTTCCTGGCCGAAAAAATCTATTTGTGCGGCATTACCGGCACTCCACCTAACCGGGAAATTACCAAGACGGCTTTAGGCGCCGATGAATCCGTAAAATGGAAATATGCTGCTGATTCGGTAGAGGCCGTGAAGCAAGTACGTGCGGAGGGGTACAAAATCGTGGTAATCGAACAGACCAGTGGCAGCGTACCCTTGCAGAAACTGCAATTATCTCCCAATAGTAAATATTGTTTTGTCTTCGGCAACGAGGTATTCGGCGTGAAGGAGGAGATTGTTACGATGGCTGATACCTGCGTAGAAATTCCTCAGTTTGGCACCAAGCACTCTTTAAATGTTTCGGTTAGCATCGGAATTGTTATGTGGCAATGCGCAATGGTTTTAAACCTATATTAAATTTTGGATAATTGAAGCTTAACACTTTGATAACAATCAAATGTGTAATACTTTAGCCATCCTATCTCCATCAATTATATATAATAATGAGCGATTCTAAGGTAACACGTAAAGAACTGACGGCCAAAATTGTGGACAAGATCCATGAAGCTTTGGGAGAGATCAATGAAAATACTTCCAAAAAGATTAAAAAATCTGCCGAAACAGTAGCTCGTAAATTGGCAAAGAAGTTTAATGCTAGTCTGAAGAAGGCCGAAAAAAAAGCAAAAAATGCCAGTGCTGCTAAAGTAAAGGATTCTAAAAAATCAAAGAAGCAAAAGAAAGCCAAGAAGGTAGTGGCTGCTCAACCAGTGAAATTAGCTGCACCCGCTGAAAATCAGGAGGTGGTAGCCGTTGAAGTGAAACAGAAAAAAGAAGCAGTTACTGCTTCTATGGATGGGCAAGAATAAGCAAGTAAATAAAAATACCTTCATAAAAACAGGCTGATCTATATAGATCAGCCTGTTTTTATGATCAGTACATTGCTGATTGCTTAAGACTCACTTTGTGAACCGGGCGAATCAATATTTTCCGTACGCTTGTTTAACCAGGAGTTAAGCATCCAGATCGTCTTTTCGTGACTGCTGATAAAATCCTCCAGCAGATTGGTCGTGCCTACGTCAGTAGCATCATCTGCGGCCTGCCAGGCATTACGTATTTTTTCAAGGAGACGCTGAATATCCTGTACCGTAAGTTTAACAATTTCAACATCATTGAAGACATTCTTGGCTTCCTGCATGCCGGAGATTTCCAGGAAGTCCGACATGGTATGATAAGGAGTGAAGCCTACCGTTAAAATACGTTCGGCCAGTTCGTCAATATTATCTTTGGCCTCTTCGTATAACTCTTCAAACTTCTGGTGTAATTCAAAGAAACGGTGCCCTTTTACGTTCCAGTGAAATCCGCGCAGGTTCTGGTAAGAGACATGATAAGCAGCCAGTACTTCATTAAGGGCAGTGGCTACTATCTCTAATTTATCGGCGTCTAATCCAATTTGATTTACTTGTTCAGCTTTCATGATTCGGTTGGTAAGGTTCTTCCCTTGCTTACGGAAGGGCCGCCGAAAAGTTTAATTTTACGGACTCCCATTTCTACTTTTGAGACCTGATTTTACTCATTTCAGAAAGGGTAATATGCAGCATAGAGCCAAATATTCAAACAAGTCAGTAGCCACTTGGTTGAACCTTCTTGCCTTATTGTAAGTTCTACACATTAATAAATTACTTACCTTCGCAGGCTCAACTGTAAGAAATGCTAAAGGCTAAATTTTAAAGAGTATATGAAAAGAAGCAGGCACATCCATTGGGCATTTAGCCTTTAAAACTTAACATTTTATCTATACTATGGCTATTCAGCGACCTTTTAACCTGCAGCAATGGATTGACCAGAACCGTCACCTGCTCAAACCTCCCGTTGGGAATCAGCAAGTGTACAAAGGGAACGATGATTTTATCGTAATGGTCGTAGGCGGGCCTAATGCCCGTAAAGATTTTCACTACGATGAAGGCGAAGAGTTGTTTTACCAGTTGGAGGGCGAGATTACGCTGAAAATTGTGGAGGATGGTAAAATTGTAGATATTCCCCTGAAGGCTGGTGATATGTTTCTGCTGCCTCCCCGCGTGCCGCATTCTCCGCGACGTACCCCCGGCTCAATCGGTTTGGTGGTGGAACGTTATCGTAAGCCGGATGAAAAAGATGGTTTTCTGTGGTTCTGCGAGAATTGCGGTAATAAGTTGTACGAAGAATTTATTCCGGTATCAGACATTGTAAATCAGTTGCCGGTAGTAATGAATACGTTTTTTGAATCAGTGGAAAAGCGCACCTGCCGGGTATGTGGAACCATAATGGAAAAGCCAGCGGTCTAAACCATGATGTAAATGATTAGCCTGATTATCGTGATGTAAGTGTCACCTAATTAACCGTTTATTAAATACTTGATCAAAATTAGTTTATGAATACTTCTATTGTATAGAATCTAAAGGGCGCATTAACTTAATTATCAGCCAGGCAGAAAAATGAAGTAATCATGTTAATCAAAGCAATCATTTAAATCATGGTTCAGAGGATTGAATTTGAAAATACCCTCACTTTTGCCCGTCGGCTGGATTCCGGAGATCCGCTCCGGAAGTTTCGCAACCGTTTTTACATTCCGGTGGTAGAAGGACGGGAAGCCATTTACTTATGCGGTAATTCGCTGGGATTGCAACCTAAATCCGCCCGTGAAGCCGTAGAACGGGAGATGTTGCACTGGGAAACCTTGGCTGTAGAAGGGCACTTTGTGGGGCGACAACCCTGGCTGACGTATCATAAGCAGTTCAAGGAGCCTATCGGCCAGTTGATAGGTGCATTGCCGCATGAAACAGTGGTCATGAATAACCTGACTGCCAATCTGCACCTGCTGATGGCTTCTTTTTACCAGCCCACTCCCCAGCGGTACAAAATCCTGATGGAAGCCGGCGCTTTTCCGTCGGACCAGTATGCCGTGGAATCGCAGGTAAAGTTTCATGGTTTTGATCCGGCAGAAGCAATCCTTGAGGTATTGCCCCGAACGGGTGAATGTACCCTGCGAACTGAAGCTATTATTCAGGTTATTGAAGCGCATAAAGATTCGCTGGCCTTGGTCTTGTTTGGTGGTATTAACTACTATACGGGGCAAGTGTTTGATATGAAAGCCATTACGGAAGCCGGGCGGAAGGTTGGCACCTATGTTGGCTTTGATCTGGCTCATGCGATTGGCAACGTTCCTATGCACTTGCATGATTGGGGCGCTGACTTTGCCGTATGGTGTTCTTACAAATACCTTAACTCCGGTCCGGGAAGTGTAGCCGGAGCCTTTGTACACGAAAGGCACGCCGATAATGCCTCGCTGCTCCGCTTGGCGGGCTGGTGGGGTTACGACGAAGGTGCCCGATTTGGCATGCAAAAGGGCTTCAAGCCCATGTACGGAGCAGACGGCTGGCAATTATCTAATGGCCCCATTCTGTTGATGGCAACTCATAAGGCGGCACTGGAGATTTTTGAGGAAGCCGGCATTAACAACCTGCGGGATAAAAGTATAAAGCTGACTGGCTATTTAGAATTTATTCTACGTACCCATCCGTTGCTGGCATCGCATATCCGGATTATCATCCGGATTTGATGGCATCGCATATCCGGATTATCACCCCCGAAGTTGCCGAAGCGAGAGGCTGCCAATTGTCTTTGCTGGTACCGAAAATTGGCAAGCAGGTATTTGAGCGAATCAGCCAGGCAGGTATTATAGGCGATTGGCGGGAACCCGATGTCATACGTCTGTCACCGGTGCCATTGTATAACACTTTTGAAGATGTTTTCCGTTGTGGCGAAATACTTGCGGAAAGCATTGATGCAATTGTTAAGTAGGTATCAGGTATTCGTTACTAGATATTGGGTGTTTCTTCGATGGTCAAAATTCCTTATTCGATATTATTGGTTGGGAAAAAGGTCGTTTAGGAAAAATCTAATATCCAGTACCCAGTATCTAATACCCAAATTTAAATAGAGGTTCAGACAAAGTGGTTCAGTTGAGAAAGAATATAACTGTTATGGGGGCAGGACTGGTAGGGTCGCTGCTCTCCGTTTTGCTGGCTCGCCGCGGGCACCGGGTACATCTGTTCGAAAAACGCCCTGATCTGCGGGTAGCCCAGTGGGATGATGGCCGTACGATTAACCTGGCTATGAGTGAGCGGGGGTGGCGGGCCATGCGATTGGTAGGATTAGAAGAAGAAGTAAAGCAGTTTGCCATTCCTATGCAGGGCCGTATGATCCACGACCTGCAGGGAAACCTGACTTTCCAACCCTACGGCACCAATGGTGAGTGTATTTATTCCGTTTCCCGGATTCTGCTCAACCGCCTGCTGATGAACCTGGCCGAGATGGAGGGAGGCGTAAAACTGCATTTCGAACAGAAGTGCACGGGAGTAGATTTAACCGAAAGTACCGTTCAGATCACGGATATTCATACTAATGAAGTTACCGATGTTAAATCGGACCTGATTTTTGGCTCGGATGGGGCTTTTTCGTCTATTCGTGCTGCCATGATGCGCCATAACCGGTTTAACTACCAGCAGCATTTTATTGAACATGGTTATAAAGAGCTGACTATTCCGGCCAAGCCTGATGGGAACTGGGCCATTGATAAGAACGCCCTTCACATCTGGCCAAGAGGACATTTTATGCTGATTGCCTTGCCTAACCCGGATGGAACGTTTACCTGTACGTTATTTTTTCCGTTTGATGGCGACCCTTCATTTGATTCGATCCGGACGCCGGAAGATTTTATGAAGTTTTTTGGGGAAACGTTTCCCGATATACTGCCGCTGATGCCTGATGTGGGGGCAGAATACTTTCGGAACCCTACCTCTTCGCTGGTAACAATCCGCTGCTACCCGTGGGTATACCAGAATCATAAGGCTGCGCTCATCGGTGATGCCGCGCATGCCATTGTACCTTTCTTCGGGCAGGGCATGAATGCCGGTTTTGAGGATTGCGTGGAGCTGGACGGCCTGATGGAACGCTTTGGAGCCGATTGGCCAACGATTCTGGAATCATACCAGCAGAGCCGCAAACCCAATGCGGATGCCATTGCTGACCTGGCCCTGCAGAACTTCGTAGAAATGCGGGATAAAGTAGCCAGCCCCAAGTTTCTGCTACGCAAAAAAATTGAGGCCCATATTCACCGGCAGCACCCCGATCTGTGGACGCCGCTCTATACATTGATTTCCTTCACGAATACGCCTTATGCCGAGGCACTGACCCTGGGTCAGAAGCAGGACCAGTTTATGGATAAGATTATGCAGATCAAGGATATTGAGAACAAGTGGTCCGAATTAGACTATGGAGTGATGCTTCGGGGGGTAAAAGCAACCCGGTCACAACAGAAAATGGCTAAAAATCATGTCCTAAAGTAATCTGGGCGACATCGGGTAACTCATTTAAGTCATGATAGAATTGCTTATAGTTCAAGCCCCGCGGAATCTGGATCATTAATTTGATCCGGGTGCTCTTTTTGCTCTTAGACTGCTGAATACTGGTAGACTTGGTACGGATCTTATGCCTTTTCAAGGTAGTAAACAACGCATCCGTTTCCAGTTTGCCGGTTTGGAATTGTACCAGTAGCATATTGGTGGAGTATTCCCGGAAGAATTTCCTCTCTACTTTACCGAGTCCGGTCAGCACAAACAGGATAAAAGAGGTGCCGGTTAAAGCACCGATATATTCTCCCGCTCCTACGGCTAATCCGATGGCGGCTACTACCCAAATGGTGGCAGCGGTGGTTAACCCTTTCACATTACTGCCGATCCGGAAGATAGCCCCTGCCCCCAGGAATCCTACCCCAGAGACTACCTGCGCCGCCAGACGGCCCGGGTCTCCATTAGGGAAGCCCCTGAACGTCTGAGGAATATAAATGGAAGTAATCATAAACAAAGTGGCTCCCATGCAGATCATTACGTGGGTACGCAGGCCGGCGGTTTGCCGCTTACTTTCTCTTTCCCAGCCGATAGCTCCTCCTAAAAGCAGACTAACCAGCAACCGGAGCACTATATTCGCATGCGTAACTTCAGATTGATTGAACAGGGTTTCTATCCAGGTCATATAGTCAACTTTGGAATTTATAATGCCGGTTCGGCAAAACCAATCTAGATATAGGGCTTTCGCAAAAACCAAACAAGGGAAGCTGAGGTAGTATACGTCCTATACTGACGCAAAAGTTTACAATAGGACTAATTCCAGGCCGAAAAAAGCTTGCCCGAGTTTTTCGCGCAACAACTTTAAGCCAAATAGTTCGGCTTGCCGGTGCCCCGTTGCGATCACTGCTAGTCCGGTACGTTCGATAGCCTTCCTGGCTGGCTGCCGCAACTGTCCCGTTATATACACCTCTATATTTCCTTGGGCGGCTGCCTGTACCAGTGCTTCGTTAATAGCTCCCACAAAAGCTACTTTTTGAATAATATCCGGTAATAATCCGGCCGTTTCTTCCGTTTGGCCAAAATGGATACGAATAAATTGTAAGAAGTCTTCCCGGTACTGAGCAGGTATTGTTCCCTGCATTCCCAGCGGCCGACCGGCTTTTTCACCCAGCGGGACTACTCCTTTCATGTTCAGCATTGTGGCCAGTGTAGGGTTATAACTAACGGTAAGGCGCTCATCAAAAGCTGAGTGGTAAGCCAGAATTCCAATGTGGGCTGGCCATTGCGTGAGATTCAGTTTCCAGGGACGGTGCAGAAATAGGGCATCCAATCGGTTTTCGGTTACCTCCCGGATAATAGCTGGAGAAGGCTCTATTGCCAGCCCAAGGCGTTGTATAGACCGTTGAGAGGGGAAGTAGATGCCGTTTTGTTCAGGTGGTAGCAGGGGTACATTCAACCAGTGATGAAGAAAATCTTCCAGGTCCTGCAAGTAGATCATGACCAGCTCTAC
>JAUJNL010000172.1 GCA_030448185.1 Cytophagales bacterium
ACGAGATCATGTCATGTTACTGGAGTTCAGACGTGTGCTAGTCCGATCTCTTGTAATCATATTATATGGCTCTAACTGAAGTTGCACTAGGGATTGATATTGGTGGCACGAATACCAAAATAGGCTTTGTAGACCGGAATGGCGTTTCTCTGGCTGATAGTTCAGTACCCACGGGAGAAGACGATGTAGATAGCTTCTTAAACCGGCTGTACAAGGCAGTAGACCGGACTATGCTGCCAATCCGGGACCGGGTGAAACTGGTTGGAGTAGGCATTGGCGCCCCCAATGGGAACTATTATAAAGGCACCGTTGAGTACCCGCCCAACCTACCCTGGCGGGATGTTTCGCCAGTAGTCCAATGGGTGGAGGGGCATTATAAGGTGCCAACCAAACTCACTAATGATGCCAATGCTGCCGCATTAGGGGAAATGAAGTTTGGCGTGGCCAAAGGGATGAAAAATTTTTTGGTGGTAACCTTAGGTACGGGTTTGGGCAGCGGTTTTGTGGTAAATGGTAAGCTGGCTTATGGACATGATGGTTTTGCGGGGGAACTAGGCCATGTGACTGTAAATCCGCAGGGACGGATGTGTGGCTGCGGCCGGAAGGGCTGTCTGGAAACCTATGTGTCAGCCACCGGTATTCGCCGGACCGTGTACAAACTACTGGCTGATCATGCTGAAGACAGCGAAATGCGCCGGATCAGCTTCGATGACCTGGATGCCAGCAACATTACCGAAGCTGCGCTGCGGGGTGATAAAATTGCCATTGAAGCTTTTGAGTATACGGGCCGAATCCTGGGGATGAAATTGGCCGACATAATGGCTTTGCTAAGCCCCGAGGCAATCATCCTGTTTGGTGGATTGACTAAGGCCAAAGAAATTCTATTTGAACCCGTTTACCGTCATATGGAAAACCAGATGATGCCTATTTTCAAGGGTAAGGTAAAGCTAATGGCCTCCGGACTAGTGGGCACCAATACGGCAGTGTTAGGGGCTGCTGCTTTGATCTGGCACGAGTTGGAAATGCAGTTCTAACTTATAGTTCTTTAACTTTTTAATTTTATCCTAAAACGCCGGAACAAGCCATTGTTTCGGGCGTTTTGTTTCTGCCAACTCTATATAAAGCAAAGCCCTTTCACCCATCGGTGAAGGGGCTTTGCTTTACTGATAAACTCAAATTATTTAACGGCAGTCGCTGTAGCTAACTGTTCCTTCTTACGGTTCCGGTAGGCATCTACTACGAATGGCACAGCGATGTAAATCGTTGAGTAGGTACCTGTAATTACTCCTACCAACAGCGCAAATGACAATCCGCGGATGTTTTCACCCCCAAACAGCAACAGGATCAATACGACCAGGAATACGGTAGAAGAGGTAATGATCGTGCGGGAGAAAGTATCATTCAACGCCTTGTTTACCACTTTTCCAGGATCATCCGTCAGGGCGCTTTCCTTGAAAAATTCGCGTACCCGGTCAAATACCACTACCGTATCGTTCACCGAGAAACCGACAATAGTCAGAATCGCCGCAATAAAGTTCTGGTCAATTTCTACGGTAAAGGGCAACAGGTCCTTGCCCAGTGTATATACCGTCAGGATGACCAGTACGTCGTGAATAACCGCTACGGTTGCACCCAAAGAGTATTGCCATTTTTTGAACCGGATTAGAATATAAGCAAAGATAAAGCTCATGGCAATGCCTACTGCCCAGATGGCTGAACGGCGGATATCTTTGGCTACTGTTGGACCTACCTTGGCACTACTCACAATTTCGTACCCATTAGGCTTGATCGTATCCAACCCTTTGCGCAGGGCTTGGTCTACCCGTTCAGCGGCATTCTCAGACTGATCATCAATCAGATAATCAGTCGTAATCTGCAGTTTGCTGGCGCCACCATACGTTTTTACTTCCGGTGCTCCTTGCAGTGGTCCGGCCAAGGCCTGACGTATGTCGGATGAAGATACCGATTCATTAAATTGGACCTGATACGTCCAGCCGCCCAGAAAATCAACGCCGTAATCAAAGCCACGGGTAATCATGGAAATCAGCCCTACCAGAATGAATAAGGTGGAAGCTATATAAGCTATCTTACGCTTGCTGACAAAGTCAAAATTCGTGTTTTTGAACAGGTTCTTAGAGAAGGCAGTGGTGTATTTAAACGCTTTGCCCTGGCGTAAACGCAACTCGGCAATCAACCGAGTAACGTAAACCGACGTGAATAGGGAAGTGGCAATACCAATCATCAGCGTAGTCGCAAACCCTTTGATGGGACCGCTGCCGAAGAAGAACAGTACCGCACCCGCCAGGAAGGTAGTAATGTTGGCATCCCAGATGGAAGTAGAAGCCAGCCGGTATCCATTTACGGTCGCATTGAGCAGACTCTGTCCGGCCCGCAGTTCGTCCTTCACCCGTTCGTTGATCAGTACGTTGGCATCTACCGCCATACCAATGGTCAGTACAATACCCGCAATACCGGGCAGTGTTAATACGGCGTCAAACGGAACCAACAGGCCCAGAATCAGCAGTACGTTGAGCAGTACGGCAATATTAGCCACCATACCGGAGTTGCTGTAGTAGGCAATCATAAAACCAATAATTACCAGAAAGCCAACGCCGATGGATAACAATCCTTTATTGATTGATTCCTGACCTAAAGTCGGCCCCACAAAGATTTCATCCACAATACGGGTAGGTACGGGAATTTTACCGGCTTGCAGTACCGTAGCAAGATCTTTTGATTCTTCAATGGTAAAGTTACCCGTGATGGAAGAGTTTCCTCCCGCGATTTCGCCCTGTACCACCGGAGCGGAGTAGACTACATTATCAAGCACAATGGCAATGCGGCGGTTGACATTCTGACCAGTCAGGCGCTTCCAGGCTTTAGCGCCTTTGGCGTTCATTTGCATGGTTACTTCCGGCTTGCCAAATTGATCGAAATCATTACGGGCACCAATAATAGCCTCCCCGGTTAGTGGGGCACCTTGCTGACGGTTTTTCTTAATGGGGTATAAGGCCACCACATCCGTACCCTCCAGCGGCTTGGCACTCCAGGCAAAAGCCATATCAGCCGGAAACAGCGCCTTTACGTCGGGGCGGTTCAGCAAAGCATTTACTTTGGAAGTATCTTTTACCCGGGTGCCTAAGTCGTTACCAGCCGGCACAAACAAATTGGCCAGTACCGAACTCTGCGAAGCATTGGCCGCCGTATCCTTCTTTGCCTGATTATTGGCCGTTCTCCTGGCGGTATCTGCATTCAGGTTATCATCGGCGGCCAGGGGATCTGACTGCGCATTGTTTGCCGTATCAGCGGATAATGGATCAGCTTTGGCACTCAGACTGTCCGTTGCCACGGTAGCGCCTGGCTTGCCGGCTTTCTCCTGCTTGAGCAGGTAATCGTTCAGAGCAATGTAGTAAGGAATGAATTCATTGCCTTCCCATACCTCATAAAACTCCAATTTAGCGGCTCCCTGCAACAGTTTCCGTACCCGGGACGGATTGTCAATTCCCGGCAATTCAATCTGAATCCGGTTGGTGCCCTGTAGTTGCTGAATATTGGGCTGGGTTACCCCGAAACGGTCAATCCGGTTCCGTAATACTTCAAAGGATTGATCAATGGTGCGGTCAAGCTCAGCTTCAATAAACTGCAATACATCCTGGTCGGAAGACTGCAAGGTAATCCGGTTTTGGTTCGTCTTATTGGCGAAGATGCCGGCCAGGCTTTTGTTAGGGGCCCGTTTCTTGAAAGCATCATAAAAAATCTCACTGTAGCTTCCTTGTTGGGTGCCTAAAGCCTTTTGGGCATCGGCTAATGCTTTCTGGAAGTCAGGATCAGGATTATTGCCCGACAACACCCGTAACACGTCAGGCGCCGATACTTCCATGGTTACGTGCATGCCGCCTTGCAGGTCAAGTCCGAGCTTTACCTCCTGCTCCTTAATGTCCTGATACGTAAAACCAAGGAAAACCTTTTCGGTCCACACTGAGTCGAGGTAGGCCTGCCGCTTGGATGGATCTACTTTGCCATTTTTAGTAGCAAAGCGGGTTGCCTTATTCTCAATATTGCGGGAAATGAAGGTAAATGACAGGTAGTAAAGGCAGATGAGCGTAAACAGCCCCGTCAGAAAAAGGAGAAAATTTCTATTGCGCATATAGAATAATAAATGAGTGATTATTTGAATGAGAAAATGGTAGAATTAAAGCCTGGTTAGTCCCTTATGAAAAAGGCAGGTTTATGTATCAGTTGTGGATAGCCTATCGGGATTAGTTGATAATCAGTTTCTTATGAAATAAGAGCACAGAAAAAAACATTACCCTGAACAGCCTAAAAAATAGCCGTAAAAGAGAAAACGGTGCCCTAGGGGGCATTGATAACAATAAAATGGGAAAAGATGTTGGCAAAGTAGGTGTCACGGAAAACCGGATAGCCAAAATCAGTAATGGTAGCGGTATTGATGAGCAATACATACTGCCGCACAAAAAAGTCAGCAAATGGCTGAAGAAACTTGATGGAAACAGCTGATGAAATAACGGCTTCTGATGAAACGGATTGCTTAACAACCGTTTCCTTTTGGGCTGATCCGTCAGATTTCTTTTCCCAAACTGAAGTTTTCGCTTTTAACGCAGTCAGACAGTTCCCGGCCAATCCCCCTAAGAGGAATGTGATCAGCATTAACAGACTGAAAAGACTCCGCAGTATGTAAGTTGGGATAACCATCATGCTAAATAGGCCGCAAATGTATGTAAATAGAAACTATCTGCCTAATGAAACAGTTCCTAAAACCTTATCGAAGAAGAAGTTAGAAAAAGGTAAAAAAGAAACAGAAATTCTGGGTAAGCAGCGTATTTTTTTCGAAATGGTGATTATTACCGGACATCTTCCGTGACAGAAATCGCGACAATTTGTATTTATTTTTTATGATTACCTTAGGTATATCCTCTATATTTGCGCCGTTTCTTGTAATTAGTTGAGATTCCGCTGTTTGGAATTGTTCTAACCCAACCGATTTTTATTCATGGAAAACCACGCATATCTTCCTTCGGACTACCTTCCCATTGTTGTTCAATTTGTATTTGCCTTAGGTTTCGTGGTTACTACTATGGTAGTAACCCACCTGGTGATTCCGAAAGTTTTCAAAAACAAGCGCCACGGCCAAATCAAAGATGATTCCTGGGAATGCGGGATTGAACCACAAGGCGATGCCCGTACCCCCATCTCGATCAAGTATTTCCTGACCGCTATTTTATTTGTGCTGTTTGATGTGGAAATCATTTTCATGTATCCCTGGGCCGTTAATTTTAAGCAGTTAGGCTGGTTTGGATTTGTGGAAATGGTACTATTTATGAGCTTACTGCTGGCCGGCTTCTTTTACGTAATTAAAAAAGGCGTCTTAAAGTGGGAGTAACGAAACTGTTATATGGCTTCGTCGTTATCAATAAGAATTGGTTGGAAACTATTCCGGAATAACCGGTTTGGTTGCTAAACAGAGAACGATTTTAAGAAAT
>JAUJNL010000018.1 GCA_030448185.1 Cytophagales bacterium
GATGCATAGATTTGGTCAGCACGTTTTTATGAAGGCGAAGTTTAAGGGTAGTAATTTGATTGAATCATTATAAGCACCGTTCTCTCTAGATATATGAAGATACCAGGATTTAGTAGGGCAAATCCACTAAATTTCGTAGCAAAGTTGTTTCAAAAGCGTTTCAGAATTCTGATCACTCTTATTTCAGCAATAAAGCCCGGTTTTGGATGGGTTGTTTGCTTAGGTGGGAAGCTTACTTTGCCCATGCTGGGTGGGGAGCCTAGGTTGTAACTAGTCTGGTCAACCTGAGAAGTGTGATTTGTACATACTTTCATGCAGAACCAGAAGTAGACCTGGCTGCCTGAATGAAGAAGGAGGGTATGCTGCCTAGTTTAAAAAGACAGCCGGATGGTTGAATAGAATGTTCAACCAAAACAAAAGGATAAAGTCTCTTAACGTATCTCTAGTAAATTTTTAGCCAAGCGTTACCCTTAGTATTTGTTAATAAGGCGCTTTTTGGCTGACCACTACAGTATCGATGGGTGTCCACATGCGGCTAGGCTCCATGATGCCTACCCATAAACGCTTCATGCTGGGCAGTTATACAGACACTGGGTAATAAGGGGTAAGCGCCGTCGAGGCCCATATTATTGTCGGCTTCTTCGTTTTTCGATCTTAAAATTCCGGTAGGGTTGCCTGCCACATCGTACTGTACCAGGTTTTGCGGCATCTGGGTGTTGTTCACGCAATTGGCCCGCACTAGTGGTCTGTCTAGGTTAAAGTGAGGGGTGAAATTCTTAAAAAGTCTCGTAAAATCGCCTGGTCTACCCCTCATTCAATCATTGACAGACCACTAGGCGCGTCTGGTTATCAATCCGGGAGAAAGAAATGTCGCTGTACACCTAGTCTTTCCATTCCAGTTCGCGCCGTTACGAAAAATGAAAGCTTTACTATTCATAGAAATATGGATCGAATGATTTCACTATAACTTTTCTGCGTTTAGCGGTTCGTACACATCATTATAATTATATCCGGGAAAGGAATTGCGCGGCGCGGGTAGAAAGTCATGCGTAGTATTCATCCAGTCGCCTAGTATTTTCTGATAATCGAGCACAATTTGCTTGTAAGCCGGATCAGCAGCCAGGTTATGCCATTCGCCGGGGTCTTTTTCCAGGTCATATAATTCTACCACGGGACGCGGTGCCTTAAAATACCATTGTTGCAGGTTAGGAGCCAGCTTGCCTATTTTATGTAAACTGTCAATGGCCTGGAAAGCAGGCGAAGTTAGCCGGTCGAGTGTGAACAGGGGTGCTACTTCGGGTCGGAAATTCTGGATGAGCTTATACTTTTTGGAAATCACTGCCCTGCTTGGTTCCCAGTTGTCGTGCCAGTTGCGTTCAGTAAATACGTACTCGTGTACGGGTTGGGTGTCTCCTTCCAGATACGGAATCAATGATTTGCCGGTCATACGGGGAAGTAAGGGAACGCCAGCAGCTTCCAGCCAGGTAACGGGTAAGTCCATCAGCGAAACAATGTCTGTGGATACGCGGCCAGCCTGCGCTTTGCCCGGCCATTTAATGAGCAGCGGCACGTTAACACCGGCTTCGTACAAGGTACCTTTGGCCCGGGGGAAAGGCATGCCGTTGTCACTCGACATGACCACGATGGTATTACCAGTTAGACCTTGCTTTTCCAGTAAGGCCAGAATCTCGCCGCACTCTTGATCAAACCGCGTAATGTAATCATAGTAGTAGGCCAGGTCCTGGCGGGTACCGGGCGTATCGGCCAGAAAATCGGGTACTCGCACCTTTTTAGGGTCGTGGGGCGGATTAACGGCACCCGCCTTGTAGGGACGGTGCGGGTCGGTAGAGCCAAACCACAGGAAAAACGGTTTATCCTTGGGCCGCTGGTTAAAAAAAGTCGTTAAGTCTTTGTCACCTCTGAAATCAAACTGTTGTTCGATGCCTTTTTGGTGCACCTTCCGGTAGGCTCCGGTAAAATAACCTTGCTTTTTGAGTGCTTCTACAATAGAGGGAAATTCCGGCAGCACATCCATATGCAACCGGGACGAACCGGTGGTATGCGGTACCCTTCCGGTAAGTATGGCGCCACGGCTGGGGCTACACTGTGGGCTAGCTACGTAGGCGCGGGTAAAGCGTACGCCTTGGGCAGCTAATTTATCGAGGTTAGGTGTACGTACCGCTTTGTTCCCGTAGCAAGCTAAATCGGCGGCGGTTTGGTCATCGGAAAATAAGAAAACAATGTTGGGTGGCGTAACTGCCAAGCTTTTAATACTTAACAATACCCATACGAGTAGGCTTATTTTTACCTGAATAAGTAATTTTATCGGGTTAATGATTTTCATCTAATCTTACTAAAAGCGGTTTGGATTGATAGAACCGGTAAGTACAGCTGCCTGTATTAGGCATTATTCTCAAAAAAATAAACTATTGTAAAAGCAGCATAATAATTAGTCTGGCAACTCATTTGATTAACCCAGGCTGGGGTAAAAGCCGGTTGATTAAGAGATAACAGACTTACGTTGGCCAGCATCATATTTTATGTTAGCAGTATACTGCATTTGACACCTGTCAATGTCCGCCACAAAAATGCCTTCTATTTCTTCCAGCGTCTTCCCTTTTGGTTTCCACCAAAATTCGTAAACAGAATAGCAGGTTAAGGGCACTAAAACCGGCAAATAGCCAGAATACACCCGCAGCTCCCACATTTTCCAGCAGCCAGGGGAAAAATTGCCCGACCAGCCAAACCGCTATCCAAAGAGACAGCGTACAAATGGATACGGCTTTTACCCGTACATCGCCCCGGGAAGATTTCATTAATGAGAATCCAGGTGATCGGTCCCAAAGAAAGAGCAAAAACAGGCAATAAACAACAGGAGCATACCCAATAATAGCGGACCATTGGTATAATCGGTATAAAAACAGGCCCCCACAACCACCAATGCGCTAATAATGCCCGAAAGTCCCCCCAGGATGAGCAGGGGTTTACGCCCCAGTTTATCCGATTGGTAAATGGCTATTCCGGTAAACAGCACATTGACTACGCCAATAATCACCTGAGCATACAGCGCATCGGCGTTGGCCAGGCCAGCGGCAGCAAATATTTTAGGCCCGTAGTAAATAATCGCATTGATGCCGCTGAATTGCTGAAATACGGCCAGCAATACGCCAATGAGCAGTAAGGGACGAATATCTTTACTAAACACGGTACGTACGGATTGCCTGTTTTTTACCATAGATGCGGTGATCGCCAAGTATTCCACGTTGGCATCTGCCGGGCCTCTCACCGCTTTTAGAATGGCTAAAGCTTCGTCCGTTTTGCCTTTTAACAACAACCAACGCGGACTTTCCGGCACCAGCGGCAGGATGAGCATAAAGAGCAAGGAAGGAAAAAGCCATTACCAAAAACATGCTCCGCCAGACTTCTTGGTGCAGCAACCATCCAAAGAAAAGACTACTCTGCTGAGTAGTAGCCGTTAAGCTCTACCAAAAAGGCATTGGATACATAAGCCAGCAAGATTCCGGCGGTAATGGCTAGTTGATAAGAGGCAATCATTTTTCCCCAGGAACGGCCGGAGCAAATTCGGCAATGTACATCGGCGAAATAACCGAAGCTACTCCCACGCCTATACCCCCTACCAGCCGGAACCAAACCAGCGTATCGGCTGAATCTGGACCAGGCACACCCGACTCCGGATGCCAGAAAAAGCACCGCCGAAAGGATCAATACATTTTTACGTCCGATGGTATCGCTTAACAAGCCGGCAATGATAACGCCGATAATACTGCCCAGCAAACCGCTGCTGACAAACCAGCCTTCCGTTACCGCATCCATGTTAAACTGCCCCTTCACGAGTTCGATGGTACCGGAAATAACGGCCGTATCAAAACCAAATAAATAGCCACCCAGTGCCGCCGCAAAACAAATAAAGCCGGTTGATCCAATGCCTTTCCTCATAGTACTCTCCCTCGGCTTACCGGTTGTAATCATCGTCGTAGCGTTTGATGTCTTCCTGCTGCCAGTCGCCGAAAGCTACTTCCAGGACCCGGATGGGTTTGTCGCCACTGCACGACAAACGATGTCTTTCGTTCACGGGAATCCATATTTCATCGCCGGCCTGGTAGGTTTGGATATGATCTCCCACCTGTATGGTCGCGTTATCATCCATGACAATCCACAACTCCGCCCGGCGGGTATGCGACTGCAAGCTTAGCCGCTGACCCGGAATCACGGTCATAAGGCTTACGGTGCAGGCCTCGTTATGGGCAAATTGCTTAAAAGAGCCCCAGGGCCGTTCTACAAATTTAACGCTGGCTTATCGGCCGGAATTTCTAAATCTAAATTTGGCATGATCGTATAGTTAGAGAATTGAATAATTACGCTTTGGTCCGCACGTAGGCTTTGAGAGTTCCGCACGGCTTATCCTCACTTTCTCCGTAGGCCGGATGCGGTAAGCGCCTACTTGAGCCGGAATAATAAATGTTTCGGCATAATGCACTACAAAAGGAGCAAACGCTCCGGTGGGGCTCTCTACGAGTGCTTCCCGCCCTTCTACCAGGTTGAGCACATTGACAAGGCCGTCGGTATTATGCAGAACCGGTTTGGTAAACCAGTGCCGCCGGGTTTCTATAAATTCCGTTTCGTGCGAGCCGGTACGCTCTTCGGTCCAGCCGTCTCCTTCGGCTATCTTTCTACCCGGTTTAGCAGGTTTTCTTTGGTCCAGGAGGTGGTTCGATTCCACTGAATATTCTTTTCTCCGTGGTTAATATTGATCGGACGCGGTTTGCCATCCAGCCCTACGCGGCCCCAATCCCATAATTTAAAGGTGAAAATATAGGGGTAGCACTAATTTCCAGCACCATGCCATTGGTACCAGAACAATGGACCGTACGCGCAGGGATGAGGATGTGGTCATGCTTTTTCACCGGCCATTTCTCTGTGTACGCCTCCGCCTCAAACCGGCCCGTAACTTCTGATTGGCGCAGTTGCCCCATCATTTGCGCGGGTTCAATGTTTTCTTTCAAGCCCAGGTATACACAGGCATCTTCGGCAGCATCCAGCATGTAATAGCTTTCATCCTGGGTGTAGGGCATTCCGGAAATATTCTCCAATGTATTGAGTCAGGGGATGCACCTGCAAACTCAGGTTGCCGCCTCCATAGTATCGAGAAAATCAAATCGAATGGGAAACTCATCGCCAAACCGGGAATAGACCGGGGCACTTAATAATTCTTTGGGTTGGTAGAAGACCAGGTTCAGGCCGGTATTTCGAAACGCACGTTGCCAAAGCCCAGCACCAGGCTGTTTTCTTCAGGAACGCAATCAAAACACCAGGCATAATTAACCGCAGAACAGTCCAGATCACACACTTCTTTCATCCATTGCCCACCCCAGGGGCCGGGAAAGGCACCACGCGGAACGGTTGGGTAGCCGCCTGGCGCAAGCCCGTCCGCACAGCCTCACCGCTGACCATTTTGGGGTGACGGGGTACTACCGTATCCAGCACGTAATCCCACTTCTCAATCAAGGTCTTTTTAAACGGTCGGCTACCCGCCAGTCTACAAAATAAGCCCGCTTGTATTGACTGGCTCCGTCGGCATCCTTGTTTTCGGTGCCCAGATTACCGGCTTCATTCCGGCGAAAGCGCAATTGAGCCCTCCCATCGCGGCATATCGGCGTACACCAACAGGTCGGCCTCGGCGAGCAAAGAAGCACCGTACCGTACAGTAAAACTACTCCTTCTTTTATAGATTTTAGAGTATTTTGAACGTCAGTAAGCCGGTTTTATCCAATCCGTTATGTGCAGACGGGTAAGATAAATACGCGGTCGTCGGTTACGTCGGGGTATACCAGCTGGTCAATTTCGGCCGGCCTTTTATAGGCATCCTCCGCCGGGTAGGTGTGGGTGGGTTGCAGGGTTCGATAAAGGCGGGTAACACTTCCTCCCCGTTTACGCCCACGTAACATTCTACGGCTACTACCATTTTTTTGCCCCCAAACCGGTCTCGCTCTTTTTGCAGTTGCTCCCCGATGGCTTTCTCATCTTGCAGGCATTTTCAAATCCGGGTACGGGAACAAGGATATTTATCGTACTTAGACGATCTGGTTGTATTCATAAATGGTCAGGATTCAAATAGTAAGGTGGCGCCCAGCAGGGCTGCCGTATCAGGATATTGTGCCGGGCGAATAAGCAGCTGCCCCCAGGGACACCAGGCCCTTTCAGCAATGAATTGGTTGAAATAAGGAATAAGCGTGTCATGCTCGCATTCGAAATGCCGCCTCCAACCACAATTACCTCGTGGATCATAGAGGCATGAATCAAATTCACTAACCCCACCCCCAGGCTTCCAGGCAATGGTTTGAAGCACCATCGCTAATGGATGCCTCGTTTAGACAAATCAAAAATAGTGGCCAGGTCAATTCGGCTTACTTCCTTCAAGCGACTCTTTTCAAACAGGATTTTTGCGGGCCTCTTCTTTGATCATCCAGGTAGAAGCCACTGCTTCCACACAGCCATACTTGCCGCAGCTGCTGATTCCGGTCTTTATTGGTAAAGTCGATAACAAAATGCCCACCCAAAATGCCCGCCTGAAAATGTTTGCCCCGCAGTATTTGTCCGTTTATAATGGCCGAAGTGCCGTATCCGGTACCCAGCGTAACCATGACCATATCGGAACTTTGTTGTCCGGCCCCGTATTTCCATTCGCCGAGGCAGGCCAGACGGGCATCGTTTTCCGGCCCCAATGTCATACCCAATTCCTGGCGAGCCCAATGGGTGAGGTCGAGGTAGGCGCATCCTCGTATTTGCCGCCGACACTGATCACCTGATTGGTGTGGGTATCTACCAGCCCCGGGAAAGCCATGTTCAGGCGGAGACTGCCTCGGTGTGCGTCTGCTTGATGAGCCGGAGGATATGGTCTTTGATGAACGGCAAATGAACCTGTAGTCCTTTCCCGGCCTCGGCTTCCATCACAGCGCTGGTCAGCACATCGGCCTTCGGCAACCAGCCCTATTTTTATTCGGGTTCCGCCCAGATCAATCCCAATCAGGTTCATGCTTACGCTTTTATGAGTTGCGGTTTGCCATCTCTATTCACCAATCTTGCTGCAAACCCATTCTGGCAATTTCTTCGTAATCGTGGCCGCATCCGAAAGCCGCGCAAGCCCCGAACGACAATAAGCCCGGAACCCGTATTGGCCACCCGGTGGGCAGTGTGCGCCGGTATGTAATGCAAACTCCCTGGATACATTTTCTCGGTGCGCACACTTCGGTCGCGACTCATTAATAGTAACTCTCCTTCTCCCCGAATGCCCCAGTAAAACTCTCCGCGGTCTGACTGGGCGTGAAAAATGCCCAGATGCGAAATATTCCCCCTACCTGACCTGGCTGGAGTTTTGTAATCCCGAAGAACAAGCCACCGTTTGTACCTTCCGGCACCGGGAAATAGACTTCTACCTGGTACACGATTTGATTTTCGACTTTTGCGCTCTGGCGGATTCATCGGCAAAACGCCTTTTAAATCACCGATGGTCGTCTTTTTGTGCATGACCGTAGCGCCCTTTAAGGTATCCCCGATGAATTGAAGCGGTGACGCTGCCGAAATAGGATTCATATATGGTTAGCAATATAAACTAGTATATACTGGTATAGTATTCATTTTCAAATAAAACCAACATTTAGCTCATATCCAAAACCTTTTTGCTAGAATTTAGTTTACCTTCATCCCGTAATAGCAGGCGGCTTTTATATTATACCTGAAAGCCACTGCCGCTTATAATGATTGTCATAATGGACTATATAGCGATAGATACTACTTCTTCTACCCCCATCTACAAACAGATTGGTTCCATCCATTTTGATGCCATTGACAAAAACATTATAAAGCAAAAGGGGGATTTAATTCCTTCCGTTAATAAAATAGCCGCGCAGTTTTCCTGGCTAGAGGCTCAGTATTTACTGCCTATAATGAGTTGAAGGCGGCCGGTATTATTGATTCCCAACCCGGCAAGGGATACTATATTGTTAATACCGCGCTTAACCGAAAGCAAAAATATCCTGCTCTTATTAGACAGTTTTGCCCCTTACAAAGAAATTCTCTATAACAGCTTTATTGCTGCCATTGGCCCCCATGCTAATGTGGACCTATATTTCCATCATTTTAATATTGACCTGCTAGGTTCTTTAATTAACCAGCATCAACTCTATTACAATGCTTTTGTGGTAGCGCCTCCCGTTCATCCGCGGGTAACGAAAATCCTGGAAGCCATACCCAATAGACAATTGTATATCCTGGACCTGGGGTATAAGGAATTCGGTAAAAAATATCCTTCTGTGTGTCAGAATTTTGAAAAGGATATTTTCCAGCTTATGCAGCAGTACCAAAGCCATCTGTCTAAATACCAAACCTTTGTGCTGGTGATGCATAAAAACCATGTAGCCGGAGGCATTATAAGTGGGTTTACTCACTTTTGTAAAACCAACCAAATGACCTGCGCTGTACAACCGACTGTGCAAGCCTCAGCCGTAACGGCGGGTACGTGCTTTATTGTTATTCAGGATAATGACCTGGTAGAATTAATTCATACGGTTCGGAAAAAACATTTGCAGCTTGGGCAAGAAGTGGGGATTATTTCCTACAACGAAACGCCTTTGAAAAGTGTGATTGCCACTGGTATTACTACTATTTCTACTGATTTCCGGCTAATGGGTAAATCTATGGCCGATATGGTACTCAATCGCAAGAAGGAGCATATTGAAAATCCCTGCCTACTTACCTTACGGGACTCTTTGTAGGGGTATTTCTGAAGCTAACTATCAGTTACTACCGCATCATGAACGATGACTCAAACAAACGCCGGGATTTTCTCAAGAAAAGCTTGTTTATTTCCGGAACACTTGCCGGTGGATTATCCGCTCCGGATTATTTTCCCGCATCAGGGTTACGCCCATGAGCATTTCCAGGGCGATGATGAACATAACCACTGCCCCGGCTACGGCAAAGGAGGCAGTATCCAGTCCCAGCATCCCCAGCAGTGACTCTCCCAGGAACAGAAATCCGAGCATGAGCAAAGTGGATATAAGCGTAGCTTTTCCCGTCTGGATGCCACAGTGTCCTTTTCGGAGTTGAATGATGTAGGGGATGTTGCCTACCATATCAATCACCGAAAAGAGTACCATGGTAATGGTTGCAATTTCTTTCATACTTAACATAGGCTATCAGGTATATTTTTCGACGAAGCTCCGCTGCCCCCTCCCCCGGTAAAGGTGGAGGGGAGGAGTAGTTAGCAGGGAGTTCTACTGCTAAGATTTGGGCGGTATTACAGCTTAGCCGCCCGTAATCGCAGGCTGTTGCTTACCACGGAGACCGAGCTTAGGGCCATGGCCGCCCCGGCAATCATGGGATTAAGCAGAAATCCATTAATCGGGTAGAGCAGTCCGGCCGCAATCGGGATACCAATCAGATTGTAGATAAATGCCCAGAACAGGTTCTGCCGGATGGTCTGTACCGTTTTCCGGGACAAGCGTAAAGCTTTGGGAATCATGTTCAGGTCCGAGGTGATAAGCGTCATTTTCGCTACGTCCATGGCAATATCCGAACCCTTTCCCATGGCAATGCTTACATCCGCCTGTGCCAGCGCCTGGGAGTCGTTGATGCCATCCCCCACCATGGCTACCACCTTGCCAGCTGATTGCAGTTGTTTGACGAACTCCGCTTTCCCGGCTGGTAACACTTCCGCCTGATATCCTTCCAGGCCTACCTGGCTGGCTACCGCTTTAGCCGTCTGTTCGTTATCTCCGGTGAGCATGTATACCTGAATTCCCCGTTTCTGCAACTGGGCAATCGCTTCCCGGGAGGTTGGTTTTATCTGATCGGCAATGGCAATAATGGTCAGTACCTGTCCCTGCCCGGCAAAATAGATCACCGTTTTGGCTTGTTCCTGCAGGGAAGCTGCCTGCCTGGCTACTACCGAAGGGATATTTACTCCGGCTTCCCGGAGCAGCTTGCTATTTCCTACTAAGTAGGTATCCTGGCTGATGGTTGCTTTCACCCCTTTGCCCGTAATACTTTCAAAGTGATCGGGTTCTGCCTGCGCTACTGCTGCTTGGTCCAGGTCTTTTGGCGCAAGCATATTTTCCCGTAGTTTCCGTACCACAGCTTCCGCCAGCGGGTGTTCAGAGCGGGATTCCATGGCCAGCAGTACCCTTGCATAGTGAGCCTGCCTGTGTGGTTCCGTTAGCCATACCAGGTCGGTTACTTCCGGTTTTCCTTCCGTAATGGTTCCGGTTTTATCAAGCACCACAGCATTGACCTTATGGCCCAGTTCCAGGCTTTCGGCATCCTTAATCAAGATGTTATTTTCGGCTCCCTTGCCAACCCCTACCATAATAGCTGTAGGAGTAGCAAGACCCAGGGCGCAGGGGCAGGCAATCACCAGGACCGTTACCAGCGCCAGTAATCCCTGGGTAAGGGCATTTTCACCGCCCAATAATAACCAGGCACCAAAGCTTGTCAGGGCAATCAACAGGACGACCGGTACGAATATACCGGCGATTTTATCCACCAGTTTCTGCACGGGCGCCTTACTGCCTTGCGCTTCCTGCACCATGCGGATAATCTGGGCCAGCAGCGTTTCTCCCCCTACTTTTTCGGCCCGGAAACGAAAACTTCCTTTCTGGTTCACCGTACCGGCAAACACCTTTTCCCCGGCTTTCTTTTCTACCGGCAGAGGTTCTCCGGAAATCATGCTCTCATCCACATAGGAGTTACCGGCAACTACCTCTCCATCTACCGGTATTTTCTCTCCCGGCCGGACCACCAGCAGGTTTCCCACTGCGACCTGGGCGACGGGAATTTCCCGTTCAGTCTCGTTTTCAATGATGCGGACCGTTTTGGGCTGGAGCCCCATGAGCTTTTTAATGGCCGAGGAGGTATTGGACTTAGCCCGTTCTTCGAGCAGTTTTCCCAGTAAAATAAAGGCAATAATCACGGTAGCCGCTTCAAAGTACACGTGGGGGTGGATGCCTCTTTGGTGCCAGAACTGGGGATAAAGGGTATTAAAGGTGCTGAACAGGAAGGCAATGCCCGTACTTAAGGCCACCAGCGTATCCATATTGGCTTTGCCGTGGCGGGCCTTCTTGAAGGCATTGAGGTAAAAGTTACGTCCCAGCCAAAGCACCGGCAGCGTAAGGGCGAGCATAATCCAATTGGCGTAGGGCAAATCCATCAGGAACATGCCGATCACAACCACGGGAAGGGAGAGGATGGTGGCCCAAATCGTTTTTTGCCGGAGCTCCTGGTAATGCTTCTGCTGGGCTTCGGCCTGCTTTTCGGACGCATTTTCCTCATCAATAATCAAGTCATAGCCTACTGACTGGATGGCCTGCCGCATCTGGGGCAGAGAGATCTCACCGGGGTTATATTCCACCCAGGCCGACTGGTTGGCAAAGTTTACCCCGGCATCCTTTACCCCGGTCTGGGCTTTGAGCATCGATTCTACGCTTACTGCACAGGCAGCGCAGGTCATATCCGTAACCGGTAAGGTAACCTTACGGAAACCACCGGCAGGTTTATTTCCCCGTTTTATATCTTTTCCTAACGTTACTGTTTCCATCGCTTCACAAATTTTAGGTGAATAGTGCTTTCTGCTGCTAGCAAAGGTAGCTACTTGGCCCAGGGAACGTTTTACAAAATTTCAGGGATGAATTACAGGATTTTTAGGAATGTACCGCATTCGCTTATCCGATTGCAATCGGGTAAACTTTCCTACATCACCCGTAGAGTGGACCGCATCAAAGGAGGAAAACTTGCCATGGAAGCTATGTATCAACTTACCGAAAGGCTTACAGAAGATAAATACAAGGGTTCCTACGAACAGATAGGCAAAGTAATTCTAAAGTATTCTGCTAACCCGGTGCTGGATATCATTGTTTTTTTTCAGCAGGTGCTTTTTTCACTTGTCCGGGAGAAAGCCCGGCAAATAGATTTAGCCTGAGAACGAATCAGTCTGGGACACTAAAAGGGACCCAAAGCGCACAAGAAGGCAACTACAAGCAGATTTGGTATACAGGAGGCTGGAGAAGGCTTCAGGGAGCTGACCCGTATCTACTGCGTACTTTGTAATTGCCTGAAGGCCGAAGGGGTCAGCCCCGTTATATTCTTAAATTGGTTAGAGAAGTGGTGTACACTGCTGTAGCCCAGCTGAAAGGCAATATCGGTGAAGGAAAGTTTGGTTTTGCCCAGGAGTTCCTTAGCCTTTTCAATTCTTCGTCCAATCAGGTAGCGCTCCAGGGTAATTCCTTCCGTAGCGGTAAAGAGGGAACTCACCGAATTGTAATCCATCAGGAGGGCCTGGGTGACCATCTGCGAAAAATTGTGGTTGTGGTGCTCGGGTCCGGACAAATGCTCTTCTACTAGCTGCTTTACTTTGGCAATAAGCTGGGACTGTTTATCATCCAGGGGTTGAAAGCCTTCCTCCTGCAACCGGTATTTCACTTTATCCAGGGAAACATCCGGCCCTTTAGGGGCGTATTCGACTTCTCCCAGCTCAATTCTATTCACCTGGAACCCTTCTTCCATAAATATATCCTTCACGGTGGAAATGCACCGGCGACAGACCATTCCTTTAATTCGCATTAACTTTTCCATAACTATACATACTGATCATTCATCCTTTGAGCAATTTTTTAAAGTCGCTTATTATTGGGGCAATTTTAGCACGATCTGATTCTGCAAGACAATATCATCCAGGTGGCCCACCAAGGTTTTCGCTTTGTTAACCACGTGCAAATGCATATTGGTAGTATGATGCGTAAATATGGAATGATGCTTGTCTGAGTAAAATCCTACAATTTGTACTTCTTCATTTTTTAATTCCCCATACTTGGCAAACTGTTTATGGTTAGCAGCCGTATGGGTTACCCCTTCCTGCCAGTCAATTACATGAAAAAAGGTGCGGGTAACTTTGCCCTCCAGTAGAAAAGGAAAAGGTTTACTCAAATCTACCCCCTTGGCTTTAGCGTATTTCTCAATGACTCTTTCTAGTTCTGAGTAGTTTTTGATTGGAGAAGTAAGCTGAGTGGTCTGCCAGTTTTTTACCTGGGTATAGACCAGCATGGCTGCTTTCACTTTTTGAGTTTGCTTTGTAACCACTTTTCCGTCATCTACCGAACTGACATAAGGGATACTATTCAAAATAATAACCTCCCCTTCTAATTCCTCGACCGGACCTAATCCATACAAGTTTGCAGTAGGTACTAAAGTATCGAGGGCTATTTTGGCCGAGAGGTCATTGTTTTGCATAATGTTGCGCATTGCGCCAGCTACTTTCACATCGTACTTATAATCAAGCACAAAACAGCTTAACCATCCCGCTAAAAGGATCAATATCATATTCCTCATATTTCTACCTGTTTTACTGTCACTTGGTGATAGGGAATAGTTTAAACGCAGAGATCAGGAAAAATGTAGTCATTTTGTAAACCTCCATAAAAGGCCGGTATGCTCTTTTTTACTATATCTCATCCAGTGGCCGGCGTTTGTGTTCCTGCCGCTTTTTGTAATAGGACGGAGTCAGTCCGGTGATTTTCCGGAATTGACTCGACAAATGCTGCACGCTGCTGTAGCCGAGCCTGTCGGCAATCTGGCTGAGTGATAATTCATCGTATACCAACAGTTCCTTTACCCGTTCTACCCGTTGCAGAATGGTATATTTTTCAATCGTAATTCCTTCTGCGGAAGAAAATAAAGAACTCAGGTAGGCGTAGTCCAGTCCGATCCGCTCTTCGATCAGGTGTGAGAGATTTCTATGAGGATTTTCCCGGTAGTGAACCAGTTCAATGACCGTGTTTTTAATCTGCTCAATCGTCTTTTCTTTTTTATCATCCAGCAGCCCGAATCCGTGGTAGGCTAAGGCCGTACTGATTTTATCCCTTTCCAGGTCCTTTTCTTCTCCCCGAAGAGTTACGGAGCCCAGTTCCACTGTTACCGGATGGAGACCCAACTTTTCCAGTTCTTTTCTCACCACTTTTTGGCAGCGGGAGCAAACCATATTTTTAATATGGAGCGTAATAAGTTCCATAAATGATGTTTTGATACTTTTTATCCCGCTAGTATAACCGAAAATCAGGGAAATTGAGTCCCTGCCCTGGCTGCTTCAAAAGAAATCAGGGTGTAAGCACCTGGTAAAGTATCGTCTGATTTTCCCCTTCCCAGCAGGCTACCGTAGTATTTCCCTGGACTGCTGCCTGGGGATAGCTGCCTTTGCCCAGAAAAAGGGGTTTACTACCAGCGTCTTTTAGGAAAACCCCTCCTTCCCGGGTGTTCCACAATACCAGCGGCTGATTTTTCCGAAGGACCACTACTGGATTGCGGCCCTTGCCAACCGGTTGTTCGGCTTGCCCATTCTGGCAGATAAATACCCTTTCAACAGGTAAAAGCTAAGCAGCCGCTTTCTCAATACCGCTTTCTCAACCGGTCAGTGAGCGGCTTTTCTATTGTTCAATGTTTGGATTTCCTTCCGGAGCAACTGCGCATTAAGGGCTACAATGACGGTACTGGCACTCATCAGCACGGCACCAATTGCGGGACTGAGGACAAAATCAGGATACAGTACGCCGGCTGCCAGGGGAATGGCGATCACATTGTAGCCGGTAGCCCACAGCAGGTTTTGCCTCATCTTCCGGTAGGTTGCCTTACCGAAGCTGACCAGGCTGGTAATATCGGTAGGTTTGCTGTTTACCAGGATAATGTCGGCGGTTTCAGCCGCAACATCAGTACCCGAACCAACGGCAATGCCTACATTCGCCTGGGCCAGGGCCGGGGCATCGTTTACCCCATCCCCCGTCATGGCTACAAAGTATCCTTTACCCTGTAAGTCTTTCACCACATTTACCTTCTGGTCGGGCAGTACTTCCGCATATACGCCGTCCAGGCCTAATTCACGGGCCACCGCATCAGCCACTTTCTGGTTGTCTCCAGTCGCCATGTATACTTTAATCCCATCAGACTGCAATTGCCGGACGGCATCTTTTGAATCCGGTCGGATTTTATCGGCCAGGGCCATATAGCCAGCCAACTGGTTATCCACCAGCACGAAAACGACCGTTTCGGCCCCACTCTGGTAGGCATCGGCCGGGAGCGGGATATTTTGTTCTTTCAGGTAGCCTGGACTTACCACGAGTACTTTTTTTCCGGCTACCGTAGCCGATACACCTTTGCCGGTGATAGACTGAAAGTCAGTCGCTGCGGGTAAAGATACCTTACGTTCCCGGGCTGCCCGGACAATGCTTTGGGCAATGGGATGTTGCGATTGCTGCTCAAGGGATGCAACCATGCCTAAAAAGGCACTCTCTTCTACCCCCTGGCTTAACACTTTTATGCGGGTTATCCCAAATTCTCCCTCGGTTAATGTCCCGGTTTTGTCAAAAACCATGGCTGTAATTTTGCGCGACTCCTCGAAAGCAGTCCGGTTGCGAATCAAAAGGCCCTTTTGCGCGGAAATAGCCGTGGATATGGCTACCACCAGCGGAATGGCTACTCCCAGGGCATGAGGGCAGGAGGTGACCATTACGGTGACCATCCTTTCCACGGCAAAGGATACTTCTTTACCAGCCCAGAGCCAGATCAGTAAGGTAACCAGACCGACAGACAGCGAAACGAGGGTCAGCCAGCCAGCCGCCCGGTTAGCCAGGTTCTGCGTCTGGGACTTGGCGTTCTGGGCTTCCGCTACCATATTGACTACTTTGTTTAAGTAGCTATCAGCCCCCTGGTGGGTGACTTTTACTTTCAGGGAACCTTCCCGTTTACCGATCCGGCAATGACCTTATCGGCAAGGGACTTTTGCACGGGAACACTCTCCCCGGTGAGCATACTCTCGTTTACTGAACTTTCCCTTCCACTACCTCTCCGTCTGTAGGGATGCGTTCCCCGTGGGCCTTACCAGCACCATATCTCCCACCTGCAAATCCGTTACCTTCACCTCGTGAATCATATTCCCGTGCACCATATGAGCCCCAGAAGGCAGCATCTGCACGATCAACTCCAGGAACGGGGAGGCCCCCGCCACTGATTTCATCTCCAGGTAGTGCCCGGTGAGCATAATATCAATCAGGGTAGCCAGTTCCCAGAAAAGTCCATTCCTCCAGCCAACCTACGGCTACGGCCACACTATAGGCATAGGCAGCCGTAATAGCCACCGCTACCAGTGTCATCATTCCCGGTTGCCGGGTACGCAGCTCGCCCAGGTTCCTTGAAGAAAGGGCCATCCCCCATACAAATAAATGATGGTGGCCAGCACTACGACAACCGGTTCCCGGTAGGGGAAATCCAGGTGATACCCTACCAGCTCCTGAAACATCATGGATAAAGCCACCACCGGTACGGACAAAAGCAGACATACCCAGAACCGGCGCAGGAAATCGGCAATCATTGCACCGTGGTCGTGTCCGGTATGGCTACTATGGTCCTTGCTACCGCTATGATGCTTGCTACCAGCATGGCCCATGCTTCCTGATGGTCCATACTCCCCTGATGCCGGGGGTATGGTCCATGGTTCCGCTATGGTGGTCGTGTCCAATATGCTGCTGGGCCTGCTTTTCAGCAGGAGATTCCCTGAGCGCATCCGTGGCTCCTTCATTGCTCTCAGTCTGGGAGGTAGCAGGGGTGTGTCCTATAGAATTATGGTGGGAATGTAAGTGCGGGCCCTTTCCATTTTCCAGGGAAGTATTTTTCATGGAAGTGTACAATTAATGATTATTCGGGTATTTATAACTATTCTTACCAGGGTTAACCGGGTTCCAGGCTTACATTTGTGCAAAATCACGCTATCTTCTCAAATACGAGTTCAAAGTGATCCCACATATTCCTTCCAAAGCTGCGCGGACAGGGGCGATTTGTAAACTTTTCAGGCAGTTACGCATCCTGGGATCGTATAGTAAGCGAGGTGCCAGGGACAGATAGGCTTTATATTTATCCCAACTGAAACGCCGCAATCTGCGCGTCACTCTTTAATCGTTTCCATATAATCCAGCCTGCTATGACTGGTGATTAGTTTGAAATAAGCAATAGCCTGCTGGCTGGTATTCCGCTGCTCCGCGTGGAGTAGGTGTTCCTGGCGAGGCTGACTATTGTGGTGGGTGGTGTCCTGTCTCCGCAGGGTGCTGGTGAGCCTGTGGTGGAGCAGAAAGGCTGGAAAGCCCACAGCAGATAAAGTATTTTGTGGTTCATAGTGGTATGGGTTTCAAGTAAGGGTTGAGGGCAGGAGGATCATTACAGATCCTCTCCTCCGATGCGGCTACCTGCAATACGTCGGCCTTAAATCCGGCTTCCTTTAGGGAGATTTTTTAATTGTTGCGGGTCCAGATCCCTACCGGAAACTGTCAGCACTTTATCCGCTACCAGTATCCACTTTCCAGTCTTCGATATTGCTCCCCTGATCCAAAGGGCGTAACGGTAGCCACGCAACCGCCACATTTGATATTGGTTTTGAACTTGCAATTTCCATAGTAATACAATTAAAATGGGGATAACAGCCAAACTCCCCGGACCTGCCCTGATAGCCCTCCGGGGAGTAAACTGATAAGGTCTTTACCTGCCAGTAGTCATGCTCATCATACTGCGGCATTCCTGGGCGCAACGACGGCAGGCCTCGGCACATGCCCGGCAGTGATCGTGGTGAGAAGCATGCTTTTCACACTCTTCTCCGCAGGCATCGCAAACTGCGGCGCACACATCGCAGATCTGGCGGCAAACTCACTGCCCCGCCATGTAGTCAGCTGCCAGGGAACAAATCTGGGCACAGTCTAAATCCAACTGGATGCAGCGGGCCAGCATTTGTACCCTCCTTTTCCTGTAGACAAGCCGTTGCACAATGATTACACTCGGTTGCACAAGCCAGGCAGGCCTCAATGCAGTTTTGAAATGTTGCGTGGGACATAATTTGTAGTCGGTTAAGTGGTTCGTTTAAGTCATATAAATTTACGTTTCTGTTACCTGGCTGTTTTACAAAGTTTTAGGTAAAATTTACATAATTATGTATCCTGCCAGGCTGGTGTAACCTTACCCCCTTTTCCCGGACAAACTACCTGACGCACATTACTGGTCTGAGTGGTTTATCATTTCTGTTTGATTAATTCCTGTTTCCACAATTTCTGCATCTTGGTTTATCTGATGGCGGTCTTTCCGAGGTCGATGTAAGGGCAACTGCCGGGGTGGCGTAAGGCGGCCCACTCTCACCCGTACCTTGCCGGTAACCGGGTGCTGGGGAATAAAAAATGCCGAATCACTCTTTGGACCCAGCATCGGGTCGGTCAGGATCCGGAACGAACCGATTTCCAGCAGTACGGTGGGTCCTCCCAGCCAGTGCAGCCGCCAGGTAAAGGTTTTTCCGGATAGCGGGCCGTTTTTCTTGTTGCTTTGGCTGTCTTTTGCAGCCAAAGCAACAGGACTAATGCTTGCATAAGTTGTAGTAATTTCTGTTGTCAGGCATGAAGTGAGCTTATCTTAATTTCCGGTCTTCTTCCCGGATAGGCAAATCGTTGATACTGGCAAACCTTTTCTGCATCAGCCCATTGGAATCAAATTCCCACATTTCATTGCCATAGGAGCGGTACCACTGCCCGGAGTCATCATGCCATTCGTATTCAAACCGTACCGCAATCCGGTTGTCGGAAAACTCCAAAGTTCTTTTTCAGCTTGTAGTCCAGTTCTTTGTTCCATTTTCGCTGCAAAAATGCTTTGACGGCCTGACGTCCCTGCAGGAATTCGGACCGATTGCGCCATTCCGTATCAATCGTATACGCTAAGCTTACTTTTTCCGGATTGCGGGTATTCCAGGCATCTTCGGCCATCTGTACTTTCTGTAGGCCGTTTCAGGGTAAAGGGTGGGAAAGGAAGTTTCTGTTCCATGTTGATCAGGATTGTTTAGGTAAAATGTTCTGGTATTGGAGGGATAACTGCTGGCAGGCTTCTTTTTCAATCCCGCCGACAATCCGGGGAGAAGGCCCCCATATGGGTATATCTGTGGCTGTCAGGAGCGGCCAGGCAGAAGAATAGCCGCCTATATGAGGCACTTCCAGCCCGAATACCACCTGACTGATCCGGTGATGGCGGATTACGTAAGAACACATCAGGCAAGGCTCGTGGGTGGTATATAAAATACAGTCTGACAGGTTGCTTTCTCCGGTCAGTTGTACGGCTTCCCGGATCGCTTCAATTTCCGCGTGGCAGGTGATGTCTCCCTTAGACTTGCCCGCTTCCTGCCCCCGGCCAATCACTTCCCCGTTTCTGACAATCACTGAACCCACCGGAGGGTTCCCGTTTTTCAGGGCCTTATGGCCTAAAGCCAGGCATAACTGCATCCAGTTGCTTTGTTCATCTTGCATGGGAGATAGGGTTAAATGTATCTGATTCTGTTGTCGGGACGGCAGGCAGTGCAATTACCGGAATCTGCTATGATCCGAGACCTTCTCCTGACGGACCTCTCATTTACGGATGTAAAATGTATATTGTCCGCCTGTTTTTCTATAAATCAATTTCCAGATCCGAAACGGGTTTCGCACAGCACAGTAACAGCTTACTTTCCGGAACTTCCACGAAGGGCTCCGGATCATATTCAACCGTTCCCTTGAGTAAGGTGGTTTCACAGGAAGCACAAGTCCCCATCCGGCAACTGAACACCGGCGTTAGTCCGGCTGCTTCGGCTGCCTCCAGTATGCTTGGGTAGCGGTTGTCCCAGCTGATTTGGGTGCGGGAAGCGTTGAATGTAATTTTGAAACCTGCCGTTTCGGGGGTTGAAAATAGGGGTTTGCTCCCCAGCTGCTGCCCTTCCCCGAAGAACTCATAGCAAATGTTTTCTTCCCTGACACCCATTCCGGTCAGGTACTGATACATGGTCTCTATAAAAGGGAAAGGACCACAAAGGTAAACCTCCACGTCTGTTCCCGGCAAGACTGCTGCAAGGTAAGCTTTGGAAATACGCCCTGGATGATCATAATCCACCCCTGGCTGCTCACTTTCCAGGGGCTCAGAATGGAAGACGGAAAGATGCCAGTCCGGCTGACCAGACGCCAGTTCCCGCAGCCGGGTGAGCATTGGCTGCACGCTTTTGTTCCGGCTGGTGTGCAGAAAGAATAGTTTTCTTCCCGGTCTTTCCGTTGCCAGGTATTCGGCCATGCTCAGCATCGGGGTAATGCCGACGCCCCCCGAGAGTAAAACCACGGGTTTGGTATTATCCGTAGACAGGTAGAAATTTCCAGTGGGTTTACTGACCTCAATCCGGTCGCCTTCTTTCAGTTTATCGTGCAGATAGGTTGAAACAAGCCCGGTCTTCTCTCGCTTAATGGTTAGTCGGAAGTAATCCTTGCCTGGACGATTAGAAAGTGTGTAGGTCCGGATGAGTTCTCTACCCGCAAGACTAGGTTTTACCCGCAGCGAAACATACTGTCCGGGAAGGTAGATGTCAACGGATAGTCCATCGGCCCGCCTCAGATAGAAGGACTTAATCGTTTCGCTTTCGGTCACGATTTGCTCAATAATAAAATCTCGGAACATGGGTTTACGGATTAAAAGGAGAATAGTCCAGAAACTCCCAGGCAACCCGGTGGTGACTGGCTGTACGAATCCACCGGGTCGTTTTAAAGGACCAGTATCGGCCGGTACCCGCTGTTTTCTGAAGGTCATTTTCCGCGTACTGATCGAAGAGTAAGTGGGCCTGACCGGTTAACTGCAAGGTCTGGCCCAGTGCAAAATCAACGAAGAGGAGTCCGGCGTGAGGATTCTCAATGATATTCCCGAAGGTGTTGTACATACTATTGCCCGGGTAATCGGGTATTTTAAGCGAATCGTCCTCCAGTATTTCCACAAAGCCCGGATTGCCCCCGCGGTGTGAAGCATCCATGTTTCCTTCTTCGCTCCGACTGCCTACAAAAACTGTATCGGCATTTCCAATCCAGTCTTTTTCGGGTTTCCCCAATTGTTTCCCCTCCGTAATATGGGCATGAGTTGCTTTGAAATGCTCCGAAAAGGAGATGACTCTTCGTTGAATATACTTAGGGCAATTGGGATAGGCTTCCTGAATGCTAACCTCGATCCGGGTTCCGTTCCGGGAGCTGATTCCATTGATTCGATACCTTCTCCGGGTGGAGAGCTCGATAAACAACGAACCGATTTGGGGGTTTTGCCCGATGTTCCGGTAAAAAATATCGCCTGGATCACTGCGAATCATACTTTGGTCAAATACCAATGCATTCGGATGGGGGACCATCGTGAAGCCAAAATCACCAATCAGCAGGGATATCCAAACTTGTCCGGCAGGGCTAACGCTGCTGACAATGGCCATCGGCTGTTTTTCGATAAAATTAATCGCGCCTTTAGCGACTGTATCCGTAATTACCCTTCCATTTGACTCAGCTGCGAGTTGTTCACCGACTTTTTGCTGGATTGCTCTTTCTCCCGAGTGATATACCTGGCTCATAGTGAATGTTTGTTTTGGTAAAAGGCCGTTCCCTGATTGGGTGAAAAGGAACGGCCTCTGATGCTTTTAAAAAGTAATGATGCTGAACCCTTCCTTCTGGAGCCTGACCAGGCTGGGAAGGCCGGTCGTACCCGGTACGGGGTTATCTTTCACCAGATCAAGTCCGGATGCTTCCGCCCCGAATACATCCGCACAGCCACAGGAAATGCCTTCAATTTTATCGGCTACTGACTCATAAAGGGCGTTGCCCGGATGATCTGATTGCTGAAGTTGCTGCGGCCAGCGGGTACCGGCACCCTGGAAAAGAATCTTTACTTCCTGGCGGCGGTTTTGAAGTCATAGGCGGCAGCCAGGGCATTGAATACCCGTCCCAAGGCTTCTTCGGAACCGGCTTTGGGTTCGGAAAGAACCACGATTGCTGTTTTGTTCATGTTACTTTTTTTAAAGATTAGATTTTATTCCTCCCGTCCGGCTGGTATTTGCGCAGAGGTTATTTGATTAATAACCGTACGTTCGGTAAAATATATGCGCAAATTTTTTTAAACTTCTCGGTACATTTTCTCAATGGCTTCTACGGCGGCTACAAAGGGAGCCGTTGAACCGAGTCCTTTGGAAACAATCAAACTGCCCTGGATCGCAATTAATACCTGAAATGCTTTTTCCTGCGCTGCGTCTCGGGTGAAACCATAATCAACGCCTAACGCGGTAAATCCATCAATCCAGCGTTGCATACTCTCTTTTATTTCTTCCCTAAATAATTCGACGCTTGAATCCATAGACAGGGCTTTGAGGATACAACTTTTCTCCCCACCCTGGTAGAGGCTATGAATGCTTTGAATTACGTCGCCGAGACGTTCCGCGGGGGAAAGGGACTGATCCGTCAGTCTTTCATAGATATACTTCCGTATCCATTCATGGACGTAGTGGAGCACGGCCAGGGTAATTTCTTTTTTACCCCCCGGAAAACGATGGTACAGGCTGGCTTTCTGCAATCCCGATGAACCGGCTAATTCGTTAAGGCTCGAACCCTCGTAGCCTTTGGCCCGAAGAACGGCCATTAATCCGTCTAATAAAGCTTGGTCTTCTACTTTGGGTGGTCTCATGGAACAAAGGTAAGGAAAGTAATTCTATATTACCAAACGTTCGGTAAATTATTTACGAATTAAAAGGAATCAGTAAAACGAATTCTGTTTATCGCCCACTATTCTTTATTGCACATTGTCAATAGAATTCCGGTTACTGCCCCCGTCTTTTTTAAACTGAGTGGGAGAAATCCCCACAATACTCTTGAACTGACCAGATAAATGAGAAATACTGCTATAGCCCAGCTTTCGGGCGATTTCGCTCAGATTAAGTTCCTGGTAGGATAAAAGCTCTTTCACCCGTTCCACCCGCTGGAGAATGAAATATTTCTCAATAGTCATTTTTTCAGCGGATGAAAAGGCCGTGGTCAGGGTATGATAATCTTTTCCTAAAACCTGGGTGAGGTGGGCAGACAGATTGTTATAATTCTCTTTAATAGTCCCCGAATAGATGAATTCAATGATTGCTGATTTGATAGCCTCTGCCAGCATTGCCTGTCTATCCTCCAGCAATTCAAATCCTTCCTTCTCCAGCGTACTTTTAACATACTGCCACTCAAATGTTTCGGTATTACTTTTTACACTTACGGTTCCTAACTGAATATGTACTACTTCCAGCCCAAGCTTTTGTAGCTCCTCTTTAACTACTTTAATGCAGCGGGGACAAACCATATTTTTTACCCGTAATATAATTGTATCCATAATTTCCTTCTGGTTCTGTAATCTATTTGATGCCGGGCGATGATTGATGCCGGGCTCTAAAGGGCCTCTATGGCACCCACCGGAATGATATACCTCATTCATGTGCATGCTTTTCCAGGTATTTACCCTGGGGCTGACTCCTTCAATATGCACTGTTTGTGCACCGCGATGCCCTGCCAGGGTTGTGCCCGTCATGTCCAAACGCGACGTTTAACGTCATTGGAAGAAGCATAACTAATAAAAACCTCATAAGCATCGCTTTTAACAACAGGTGATACTGGTATCCCCTGAGTAATCAGGTTCCATCATTTTTAGACTCAGGAAATGATTTTCCACTAAATCAGGCTACCTGGTCTGCCTGCTTTAGTGGAGGCAAAAAGGCCAATGCCATAGCCTGATTATTGATAGCGGATGAGTATTCCGTTGGGCTTTTGCCCTACTGGAATATCTTTCGTCTTCTTTTTAGTATCGGCATCAATGACGGATACCGTTGCCGCCATTTGATTGGTCACATAGGCCTTTTTCCCATCACGGGTAAACACGACGGCATGGGCTCCGGTACCGGTAGGGATATTGCCATGGTTCATCCAGGCATTATTCATTCGCCCGAAATAATTCACTTTTCCATTATCCGTGTCGGTTACCCAGAGCTCAGGGGTAGCTCCCTCCCGGTAGGTAGCATAAGCCGGAGTAAAGCCCAAGGGAATGGTTTCTTCTACTTTCAGGGTAGCGGCATTAATGACGCTAATGGACTTACCGTGTTCATTGTCCACGTACATCCTGTTGTCACTACCTGGCCAGGCTCCCACCGGATCTTCGCCTACCGGAATAGTGGCTTTTACCCTTTTGCTTACCGGATCAATGGCCGTTACGGTATTATCCATGCCGTTGGCTACGAAAGCCATTTTCCCGTCAGCCGAGAATGTGATTTCAGCCGGTTCCTTCCCTACCGGTATCGTATGTTGCAAGGCAAGACTAGTGGCATCGTAGACCAGTACCTTACCGGATTCTACCATCTGGGAAGTCCAGAGTTCCTTGCCATCGGGAGAGTAAATGGCATTGTGATTCATAGCCGGAAGGGTAAGCGTTTGGGTAACGGTTCCCATCATCGCATCTAACAGGGCTATTTTGCCCGGCATCCCTGCCATGCCACCCGAGTGACCTTCACTCAAGTCCATACCCGGTGCACCGACGGCCAGTTGATCGTTAGCCGGATTGAGGGAAAAGTGATGAGGCCACATAATTTTTTCGGTTGCCATACCCCCGTGTCCATTTATGGAAGTTTCGCCCAGTTTGAAGGTTTTGCGGACACCATCTGTATTAACATCAATCACCGAGATCGTATTGCTCTCTCCATTCACTACGTAGACGGCATCGTAGTTCACTCCCCGGTATTCATCCATATTCATTTTGTTACAGGCTGCACCAATTGTCAGCAGCCCAAGGCCACTAATAGCGGTGAAAACAACAGCTTTGGTATTCATAATTATTTCTGATTGAGGATAAACTCTTCTTTAACTTTGTTTAATTAGCGCTGAAAAGCCCTTATTTAGAAGCCAGTGTCTCTTTGTTTTCTCCACACTTGAGCATCTTTTCACCATAATAAGGGTTCTTAATCTCCTTTTCCAGACTAATCCAGTAGGCCCCTTTATTGTCATTGGCCATTGGGCAACGCTGATAGTAGGCCGTTTGGTTATTAGCGCCAAAGGCTTTCACCAGAGAGAACAGGGAGGAGGAAAACCTGTCCAGTTGGGCTCGTTGGGCCGTTATATCCGAGGCTTTTGCCATTGCCTGGGCGTGTTGCCTTGCCATATTGGCATGCTCATCAAAAAATGTCTTCTGCTCAGGAGTTAACTTGGATACATCCATTTTATCCAGCTGGGTAATAAAATCGGTAGCTGCCTGTTGCGTATCTTCTACCTTAGCTGCTACCAGCCCATCTTTAATTTTCAGGTATTGGGTAAATGCGTCATTCAGCTGCCCTTGAAAGCCTGGATCAACGGAGGAATAATCAGGCACGTCTACTACGGCTGTTCCGGTATGGTCTCCTCCGTGCCCGGTCCCCTGGTGATCTTCCTGCGTGGTGTTTTGCTCTTTTCAGAACTACAAGCGGTGAATCCCAGCGAGAAAGCTGACAAGAGTCCGGCAGTCAGCATGGTGTTTAAAAAGGTAGTTTTCATAAGAATTGAGTTAAAAATTGGATGAAATATAGGAGTTACGCAGTGAAAACTTACGTAAGATTTACTTTAATCAATTGTGTCTGAATTCTATCTCTGAACTGATACCAGTTATCAATAAGCTTATTGACAACTTTCTCTTCTAAAGCTATAAAAGCCCAATAGACAGAAAAAATGTGTGTTTTCACAGCACAACTGCGGCGTACTAAAAAATGCTCGGCGTTGCAAAGCTGTTTGACAGCCCGGTGAAACATCTCAATGTGCCAATGCTCTCCATGTGCTTTTTCAAACTCTGCTAGAGTTGCTTTCATCCTCTTTTTCTTCTTGCAGGCCTTTTTCTGCATACTTGTAGTAGATATAATATCTTGTTTTGCCCTGTTCTTCTTGGCTGAACAGTGTCACAAAATCAAAACCTTTTAAATGGGTCCATAACCCATCGGTCTCTACCGGCGCTTGTTGTACCTGTTGGTACACGCCTTTTTGGGTAGACACCTGCCGGTCTTTCTCTACTGAAAACATGGCATCCATTTTCTGTCTGCGGACCCATTTCAAGTTGTCTACACTCGCATACCAACTATCACCGGTTACTAAATTAGCAGACAGGCCCCAATCTAATACCTCATTGAGCATTTCCCTGAATAACTCATTTTTGGTCTTATCTTCTGCTGGCAGATAGATGCGATAGTTGACAGGCACACGTACCCCTTTGACATCTGTATACAACAAGGTCACTAAACACATCCCTTGTACCACTTTGTGGTGCTTGCCTGAGTAATGGCGGCCAATGAGTGCGTTCAGCTTTGCATTACTGTAAGGCTTATCCCACACACTGTCATCCACACTTAAGGTGCCCCCTTGTAAAATAATCAAGGGTTTGCAGCGGCAAAACAAGTCATAAGGCGTATAGTCTTCTCTGACTAAAAAGTTTAATACACTATCGTGTGACATAGATTCCATCGCTTGGGATAATTTACTACAGCCCCGGTTCTGTGGAATCACTAACAGATAGTGGCTGTATAAGGATAAATCGCACAAGGCGGTTGATTTTTTTTCAACTCTCGCATAAATGCTAAACTAATCCCTTTTTGCTATTTTTGAAACCTTACGTAATACTTCACTGCGTAACTTCTAGAAATAGATAAATCGTTTTTGAAAAGATTCCTGTTACTTGTCCATCGTACTGATTACACTTCCATGGTGCCGTTTACATTTCTGTGGTGCCGTGCCCATGCCCTGCCATCGGATCAGAGCCATTGCGCAGCGTATATTCGCTGTGCAACAGGTAAGCCCCGGAGACAACCACCCGGTCTCCTTGCTCAAGTCCGGTATTGATTTCAATGGTATTGGCATTTTCACTGCCCGTAATCACCATCACCGGCTGGAAAGTATTTTCACCGGTTTGTTTCCAGACATAGCTGCCTTTTGAATCCCTTAGTACCGCTTCTAAAGGCAGTGTTATTGTTTTCTGCTTTTGTTCACTCAGCTGTACATTGGCGGGCATACCGGGCAATAATTCATTTTTTTTGTTCGCTATTTCGACCCGCATCAGCAGCACTTTGCTTCCGGGCTGTAGCTCGGGGTTAATAAAAGCTACTTTTCCGGTAAAGGGTTGGGAAAAGCCTTCCACTTGTACCTGCACCCTGGAGCCAGTCTCGACCCGGCTCGCTTCCCAAGGGTAGAGTTGCGCCTCTACCCAAATCGTGGAAAGATCCGCAAGGCTTGCCAGCCGGCTTCCTTCACCCACATACTGTCCTTCCGTGACGGCTATCTCCTGCACTACCCCTGAAGCAGGGCTGAAGAAGGTTACTGTTGGAGAAGCCTTGCCCGCCGTAGCCAGTTTCTGCACCTGGGCCGCAGTCATACCGAGTAATTTCAGCTTTTGCGCCGCGGCCTCCACGAGACGGGAATACCGGCCTTCCGGATCGCCTAATTCCCGCCGCTGTGCTACGGCAAGCAGGTACTCCTGCTGGAGGGTTTGCAACTGCTCGCTATACACGTCCATGAGTGGGGCTCCCTTCCGGACCCGCTCACCGGTCTGACGGATATAAAGCCTCTCAATACGGCCGGTAACCCGGCTGCTGATTGACTCCGTTTCATTGGCATTCACGGCCAGGGTTCCCGTTAAAACGGTTTGCCTGGCCTGATTGCCGGTTCCTACTGTATCTACTTGTACATTAGCCAGGCGAAGCTGCGCTTCACTGAGCATGAGCCCTTCCTGCTTTTGCTGGGCCGTACCTGATGGGTTCGTAGCCACTTTTACCAGGTCCATTCCACAAATGGGGCAGCGTCCCGGCTCTTTTTCCCGGATCTGAGGATGCATGGGGCAGGTGTAGGTATCATGGGTATGACCCGCTACTTTTTCTTCTTCCTGCTTCTGTCCACAAGCCACTGCCCCCAGCATTATCCCTAATAAGGATACTATCAGACAATATTTTACTAGTATGCTTCTCATGAATTGTATGCTTCTCATAAATAATCCCGTTTATTTAGTTTTCATCCCGGCTTTCTTCCTTTACAAATGCCTCGCTATCGAGTAAGTACTGGGCGTTGTCGGCCACGGCATCATCCGGAGAAATCCCCTTCCGGACCTCAATCCACTCCCCACTTTGTAAGCCAGTTTGCACCGTCTGGGGCCGTAGGCTGGCGGCTTCTTTGATAAAGACCACGCGGCGATTACCCAGATCAAGGACTGCGGCCCGGGGTAGCCAAAGCGTGGAGTCTGATTTAATTTCGATCCCGCCCGTTAACAAATTACCAGTCCGGAGTCGCCCTCCCAGATTGTTCAGAAATACCCGAATAGTGGCGGTGTTCTGCCCGTTGCGGTAAAAGGGCTCAATGAGGTTTACCTGCCCTTTTATCACCTGGGAAGGATTGTTTTCTACCGTAATTTGTATGAGTTGACCTTTACGTAGCCGGGCGAGACTTTCGGGATATGATTGGAAGACGGCCCATACCTTATCCGTATTTACCACCCGGAAAACGGACTGGCCGGCACTTATATAGGCTCCTTCCGTAAGGGACACGGGTGTATTGGCACTGGCAGCAGGCGAAGACACGGCTACTTGCGGACCTGAACTTGGCGTGTTTCCTCCGGCCATTCCATTCATCCCGTCACCTGAGGCAGCAGTAGCCCCGGCTGCGCCTTGCATGGCCGGCGTAACCGGTGCTGAGCTCTCAATGATAAAACCACTGGCCGGACTATAGACTGAGAGCTCATACTGAGGCTTACGGGTGGCTGCCACTCTATTAATTTGAGCGGTAGAAAGTCCTAACAAGGATAACTTTTGCCGGGCAGCCCCAATCAAACGAGTGTTATCCGGATCACTGGTTAGCAGAAAAATGAGCTCCTGCTGGGCAGTAACCATTTCTGGGCTATAGATATCAAAGAGTTTTTGTCCTTTGGAAACGGGTTGGTAGTTATAGCGTACATACAGCTTTTCAATCCGGCCGGCAAAACGCGAAGCAATCACGCTCACCCGGCGGGTATCGTATTCTACCCGCCCGGGAAGCTGGAGGGTGAGTTCTTTAGCTCCCGCTTGGGGATGAACCGTACGCAGGGAGGATACTACTACCTGATTCACCGGTTTGAGTAAGTCACCTAACTGGGTTTGCACGGTATCACCGGACGCAGCGCCTCCTTTCTTCACTAAATCCATTCCGCAAATGGGACAGCTCCCCGGCTCGTTTTTTACAACTTGGGGATGCATCGGGCAGGTATACACTTCCCCTTCTGCATGTTCATGGGACTTTTCCGGAGAACAGGCAGCAAGCCCAAGCATGAGCAGGAAGGTAATACGCAGGAAGGCAACAGGCCAGGTTCGATTATTTTTCCAATTCTCTTTCATAGGTTACTTGCATGGTTAGCAGTTCATTTACCGTATCCAGGTATTGCATTTGGGTCATGTTCAGGGTTTCCCAGGCATCGATCACCGCGGCTAATTCGGCGGTATTCTGCTCATAGGCCTGCAAAGTCACCCGGTAGTTCTTCTGTAAAGCGGGAATAATCCGCTCCTGGTAATTGGCTACCTGCTTTCTTTTGGTTTCAATTTCGGTTCTCATGGCAGCGAGCATCCCCCTTGCTTCATTCAAAATTCCTTCCTGCTCTTTGCGCATGCCTCTAATTTCGTAGTTCATGGCCGCTACATTGGATCGGTATCCTTTGGATGCCCAGGGCACCAGGGGAATGGTGACCATCCCCATGAGCGTAAACTGATTGGGCATACTGCCAATGCTACTCATGTGCTCGTAGCGAAGGCCAAACATGGGTTTGCGCATACTTGACTCCCAGCGCTGACCCAGTTGCATCACGCGAATGGATTGTTCCAGGCCTTTTATATCACTGCGTTGCGCGGCAAGCCCGGTGGTATCGGCTAAAGAAAAGGCACCGGTAGGTAGCGTAAGGGTCGTATCCACCCCGAATGAGGTATCCTTCGGGCGATTCATTAGGGTGTTAAGGGCAATCTGCTTTTGCCGGATCTGGCTTTGTAGCATGAGCCGCTCATTTTCTAACCCGTACAGCTTAGCCTGGGCATTGTAGATGCTGTTCAATTTGCTCTGGTTATAGGGATAGCGCACTTCGGCCAGGCGAATCATGAAGCGGATGATTTCCTCATTCTCATTGAGCAAAGCCTGCCGTTTTTCCAGTACTATCCAGTCATAATAGGCTTTTTTGGCTTCGGCCCGGAGTTGATTAAACCGGTAGTCCTGACTCGCCTTTTCTACGGAAGATTGGGCCTGTAAATAAGCCCGCTTGGCCCGCTGCTGCGCCGGGTTAGGAAACATTTGCTCAACAGAAACCATTACCGAACCCAGATCTTCTCCGCCGGTCATCTGGTCGGCCATTTTCTTATCGTAAGGAGTCATAAAGAAACCCACTCCTACCCGGGAGGCTTCCCAACTACCAGCCCCTTGGGCGTAGGTTTCTTTCGCCTTGATTCTATAATCAAACTCCCGGAGCATAGGATTTTGCCCCTCGATGCGTCTGAGTACCGAATCTAAGGGCAGCACCGAATGCTGGGGCAGCACCTGAGCTTGACTACGGGTACCTGCGATCAAAAGCAGCATCAGCAGCCTCGCCGTTACCAGCCAATTATTCTTTAACATCCAATACATCAATCTTTCCATATTTTCGGAGTTCAAATTCTTTTATCATTTCAAAAACAACGGGCGTGACCAGCAGCACGTAAATGGAGGAGGTGATCACCCCGCCAATCAGGGGAATAGTAATCGGGAGCATCACATCCGCGCCTACCCCGGAAGCCCAAAGCACCGGAATTAACCCGAAGAGGGATACCGAAACGGTCATGAGCTTGGGGCGGAGGCGTTTTGCCGCCCCTTCAATTACGTATTCCCTAATGTCAGCGTTAGTGAGGGTTTGAGCAGAATTACCCTTTTGAGCCACCAGCTTTTGCATGGCCTCATTGAGGTAAATGGTCATGAGCATGGCCGTTTCGACGGCTACCCCAAACAAGGCAATAAAACCCACGGCCACCGCTACTGAAAGATTTACCCCGTAGAAGTACACCATAAACACCCCGCCGATCAGGGCAAAGGGAACAGTGATCATGGTGACAAAGGCTTCTTTTACTGAGCGGTACGTAAAGTAGAGTACCCCCAGAATGATAAGCAGCACCAGCGGAATGACCAGTTTGAGGGTTTGATTGGCCCGGATCTGGTTTTCGTACTGTCCACTCCATTCGAAGTAGTAGCCATTGGGCATTTGGCCGCTTGACGTCTCCAGTCGCCTCATCGCTTCCTGCACGGTAGAGCCTAAATCCCTTTCCCGAACGTTGAACAGCACAGCTCCGCGGAGCATCGCATTTTCCGAACTAATCATCGGCGGACCCTCGGCGAAACGAACTTCGGCAATGGCCGAAAGGGGCACCGGGCCGGATTGAGCCGTCTGGATAGGAATCCGGCGAATGGCCTCCAGGCTGTTGCGGTAATCCTGGGCCAGGCGGACGTTGATACTAAACCGGCGACGTCCTTCAATGGTATTCGAAACGGGCGTTCCGCCAATGGCTGATTCTACTATTACGTTTACATCCTCCACGCTTAATCCATACCGGCCGATCTGCTCCCGGTTTATGTCAATTTCCAGGTACTTACCCCCGGTAATGGGTTCCACGTACAGATCCTTTACCCCCTCAACTCCCTCCAGTGCCTGCCGGATCTGGTTGGACAGTTGATAAATCGTATCCAGTTGCTGACCATATACCTTAATGCCCACGTCGGTCCGGATACCGGTCGAAAGCATATTGATCCGGTTGATAATCGGTTGCGTCCAGCCATTGACCACGCCCGGAATCTGAAGTTTGGCGTCCAGTTCACTAATGATCTTAGCCTTGGTCATGCCTTCCCGCCACTTATCGGTCGGCTTGAGCAGGATAATGGTTTCAATCATACTGACGGGCGAATTATCCGTTGCCGTAGCGGCCCGGCCAGCCTTACCCAGCACGCTTTCCACTTCGGGTACACTTTTAATAATCTTATCCTGTACCTGCAAAATGCGTTTTACCTCACTGTTGGAAACATCGGGTAAGGTAACGGGCATGAATAGAATGGAGCCTTCGTCCAGTGGAGGCATAAACTCACTTCCCAGGCGGGTCAGCATCCAGCCTCCCACCAGCAAGGCCAGTATATTGATCCCTAACACCGTTTTTCGCCAGCGCAGGCACCAGACCAGAATGGGTGAATACATCCTTTCCAGCACCCGGTTCAAGGGATTGGCATTTTCCGGACGGAGCTTGCCCCGGATGAGTAGGGAGATAAGTACCGGCGTGAGGGAAATAGCCAGGAAGGCATCCACCAGGAGAATAAACGTCTTGGTCCAGGCTAGTGGGCTGAATAATTTTCCTTCCTGCCCGGTGAGCAAAAAGACAGGTAAAAAGGAGGCGATGACAATGACCGTACTGAAAAACACCCCCGGCCCCACTTGCCATGAGGACTTCTCGATAATTCTGATTCTTTCTTTATTGTCCATGGTGTACGGGTTCAGATTTGGGTTGGGTTGGGACCGATTGGGTCCCGGTTGGTTGGCCTTCCGTGGATTGGGCTTCCGATAAGTGCCGGTAGGCATTTTCCACCATGACTATCGCATCATCTACCACTACCCCGATAGCCAGAGCAATGCCGGTGAGGGACATAATATTGGAGGAGATACCAAAGGCATTGAGAAGGATAAACCCAATGGAGACCGAGATCGGGAGTTGAATAATGATAATGAGCGATGATTGCCAGTGAAACAGAAACAAGATTACCACCAGGGAGGCAACAATCATTTCCTCAATGAGGGTTTTCTTGACTGAATCCACGGCTTCCTCAATCAGGCCGCTGCGGTCATAGACGAGGCGAAACTTTACTCCTTTGGGAAGGCCTTTGGCTACCTCTTCCATTTTGCGTTTCACGTTGCGGATCACCTCGTCGGCATTCTCCCCGTAGCGCATCACCACAATGCCTCCTACGGCCTCACCTTCCCCGTTCACATCGAAGATTCCCAGCCGGGTTTCGCCTGACATTTGCACCGTTGCCACATCCCGGATGCGCACCGGTACAGAGTTTACCGTTTGCAGAGAAATATTTTCCAGGCTCTGAATGTCCTTAATGTAGCCAGAGGTTTTAATAATGTAGCCAATGTCTGACATTTCAAATTTGCTGCCTCCGGCCTCATTGTTGTTGCTGCGGATAGCAGCCAAGATTTTCGGCAGGGCAATGCCGTAGTAGGTCATTTTAGTGGGGTCCACCGTGACCTGATATTGCTTCTGGAACCCGCCGAAGGAGGCGACTTCGCTTACTCCCTTTACCGTTTGCAGACCAAACTTGACGTACCAGTCCTGAATGGCTCTTTGTTCGCCCAAATCCATTTGCGGAGCGTCCAATGTGTACCAGAGGATGTGACCTACCCCCGTCCCATCCGGACCCAGCGTAGGAGTAACCCCGCTGGGTAATAGCCGGGTAGCGTAGTTGAGTCGTTCCAGCACCCGTTCCCGGGCCCAGTAAATGTCGATCTGGTCTTCAAAGATGACGTACACGAAACTCATTCCGAACATGGAAGAAGCCCGTACGGTTTTAACCTGCGGAATTCCCTGCAGATTGGTCACCAGCGGATAAGTAACCTGGTCTTCGATAATCTGGGGGCTGCGACCCATCCACTCGGTAAAGACAATCACCTGGTTTTCCGATAAATCCGGAATGGCATCAATCTTATTGGTTTGTACCGAATAGAGGCCCCAGCCGAAAAGTCCGGCGGCAACGAGTAGGACGAGTACCCGGTTCCGCAGGGAAAAGGATATGATGTGTTCAATCATAGAAGTCTTATGCCTGTAGGGGTGAACACTCGTAGACAAACCATAATCCACTAGTGGAGCGGAGAGGCAGGCTAGCGCAGGAGAAAACACCCGTGATGTTAAAAAGGAGTAATTACCGGCAAAGGGGAAAACCGGCATAGGCAAGCGCAACAAGCCGGGAAGGCTCTTGCTTACCTATAAGCATAAGAAAGATCAGATACGGAAGACTTGCAGAAAAATATACAGCGGAACCTTGAGAGAGGGCGGTGGTGCGTTAGTCTGGTGAGCAACGGCTAAAACCTCACCCCAGTGTCTTTTAATTTCCAGCCAGGTAAAGTCCAGCTGAGCAAGGAAAACTTGTGCCAAGTTCACCTTGAAAGACTCCGGAACTTTGTTTTCCTGGTGGGAGGAATCAGAGACTACGTCCTGGCAGCAGGCCGGTTTTTCCTTAGCCTCCTTTGCCTTGGGACAGGGACAGCTTTGGGTTGCCTCTCCCGGAATGGCAAGCGTGATGGCGGCCAGCTGGCTGCTGCAGAAATGTAAAGCATAGTCCAACCCTGCATGGGAAAGCAGGTAGAAGAAAAGCAATGATATGTAAAAATGTCTTTTCAAGCGGGCTTACGGTTGGGCTGATGAAATCCTTCGGGGCCAACCCGGGGTGGCCAAAGAGATTCCAACGCTGCAAAGGTTACGAATACTAGTCAAAACTGTTTTACAAAATTTTGCTAAAGGTTTATATAATTTTTGGTTGCCCGTCTGGAGACATAAAAAAGAACCGGCAGAGGGGGCTCTGCCGGTTCTTTCTGGGTAAGAAAATGGTTTTGTGTGTTAACCTATTAGTTGGACAAAATCTTGCCAGCAGAACGGCTTAGATTTTTTCCGCTTTGAAACCTGCCTTTTGAACGGCTTCTGCTACCTGAGCACTGTCAATATCGCAAACTTCCACCGTGAGCACTTTGTTTGGATTCAGGATATCCACGTTCCATTTTTCAATACCTTCTACTGCATCCAGGTGAGGGGTAACTTTAGCCAGGCAGCCACCACATTTGATATTGGTCTTAAACTGAATGGTTTCCATGGTTTTTGTTTTTTTGGTAAGAACTAAGATTAGTGATTACAGCAGAGACTACCTGTAATCCCGGAGGAATCTCTTACCGGAGTCCCGTCTGTCATGATTCAAAGGTAGAGAGGCGGCAAGCTTTTTACTTTACACTTTTTCAGGTAAATCGTATAGAATTTTTAGTCAATAGACTTGTTCCCAACTAAGGGAATACAATCAATTATACAGGGTACTATTGAGAATGGATGTAAATTTAATCAAAGATGACCGGCAAATGCGTTCCCTAACCGGATCGGATTTAAGTGAATTCTGTTTACTGAGTGAGCATTTTGCCCAAGGCTATCAGCCGGTATTAGACCAAGGTTTTGATTCAATCAGTAAGCCTAGACAACGAAAGGCAGGAGCTGGTCGCAAACGGCAAGTTCAACTACAGCGATTGCAGTACTTAATCGTTCAATTGACTTTTGCATTAACTTGGTCTACCCAATCCACCCTTTTTCGTGACAGTTTGCTGCTTAGCAGTAGCATAGTGGCTGGATGGTCTTCTGATAAGAAGAAAACTACTAAAAACCGGCTTGCTTCTATAGCGTAGGTAGGTTGCTTAACAAAGAGGCTAGCGGAGCCATGACTACTTGTTAAGCAACGGGTGAGAAAAGCTAAAGCTTTATCCACAGACCCGTACCTGCCCACAGTTCTTATTTAGCGGGAGATTTTATTTTTTCAGTTACGGCTTTGGGTAACTTTACCCGGCTCAAGGTCTGATCTACATCCATTGCAATCAACCACAGGGCTAGTACCACAGGGCTAGTACCGGAGTGGCTTGCCCAGTAGGGGCGCCTAAGTCGCCGTTATCCACTCTGATGGCTCCAGGCTGGCCCCAGCGGCAGCAGGTGTCGATCAAGCGGGTGCGTAACTGCTCAAGGGGCACTTGACTAATGCGCTTGTGGGGGGAAAACCAGGGCCGCCAGTCCGGCCCCGCTATGCTCATCGGTAATAGTCAGATAACATGCCTGACGGCCATCCTTGAGCCTTAGGTTCTCCTTGGCATCTACCTGCCAGCTGTTACGAACCGCTTTTGACTGCCCAATTACCGGTTGGTTTTGCTGCTGGCGGGGTTTAGTCAAGTGAGCCCAACGGAACCACCGCTGCATGCTGCGCAGGGAGGGCATTTTGGCTTCTCCATAGCGATTGACCAAAGCAAGACGGATCAAGCCTGCCCCCCAACCCGGATGAAGGCGCTTAAGCCACAGGCTGGCCCGAAACAAAAACCGCTCACTACGCACTCCCTTTGGCCCACACCGCTTGTAAGCTACTGCCAGATGCCCCTCTCGTTTATAGCCAGCCGATAACTTACTCACTGTGAAGGCATGCTCAGTTGCTTACTGATCTCACTGAGCTGATAGCCCTGCTGCTTGAGGCTAATGAGTTGGTCCCTGAGCCCCTCAATTGCCTGGGCAGAAACTGGGTAAAAAGGGAAAATCTTGATATAGATCAAATAAAAAGAGGGCAAAAGAGGCCAAATTGAATCTCAACTAAAGTCAAGCATAATTCATCCTTTTACCGCTATGAGTACTGTTAACCAATCAGCCCTTAACAACTTCTTTATCCGTCTCTCCCAGGTTTCTCCCGTCTCCGCTGCGTTGCGGGAAGCGTTAACCCAATGCATTCAAAGAGATTGCCTGCCGCCAAAAAGTCTCCTGCTGCAGGAAGGCGACATCTGCCGCAGCGTGTATTACATTGAAAGCGGCCTTGCCCGAGGATTCTACCTGAAGGATGAGGAAGAGATCACGGCTTGGTCTCAAACCCCGGCATGGAAATACCCTTGGGTCTGATGGTAGCAAAAGTGAAAGGTTTAGGATTGTTAGGATTAAGGGGCTTGGGGCCACTACCTCCGCCACCCACCGGTCCTTGCGGAACAGGTCCTCCGCCACCACCTCCGCCTCCCGAACACTCAATGTACTCCTCTACGTAATCAACATTGGTTACGCAGATTCCCGCGCCGCACGCTTTAGTGTAGTATAAGAATAAACACGCCAGCCACTAACACCCCATTCGCCGTTAACTGGCCCTGCCTTACCGCATAGTCTCAGCTTGAGGGCATGGCGTCGGGTGTGTTTGATTCGACTAACCTAAAGGCAAGTCTAAAGGTTAGCTTCGATAGGGATGAAAACGGAGCACCCCGGCTCCATGTGTCTTTGTCCACAACAACAGTTCTGCTAAGGGGCCAGCGGGTAGCCTCGATTACTTATCAATAGCGAACCCCTTGCTCTTCTGTAATTCAGTTTACGAAGCTGCCAGCTGTGGTGCGTGAGTCTCATGTAGCACTTTGATCTGCCTGACCATCAGCCAGGTGACGAGTCCGGCCAGCAACATATACAAAGCCGTAAATAATAGTAAGGGATAGATTAACCCGGGCATGGGAGTCAGGGCATCTTTGGTTTTCATAATCCCATACATGATCCAGGGCTGGCGACCCACTTCCGTAACCGTCCAGCCTGCTTCCACGGCTATGAAACCTAAGGGAGTAGCTAGGGCGACTACGGTAAGGAAACTTTTATGCAGCAACAGGTGCTGGTACTTCCATAAGAATACCAGGAAAGCTAGCCCAATGGTCATTAGCAGAAATCCGCACCCAACCATAATCTGAAACGCAATATGGGTCACCACTACTGGCGGCCATTCTTCCACCGGAAATTTGTCAAGACCCGTAACTTCGGCATTAAAATCGCCGTGAGCCAAAAAACTCAGCATATTCGGCAGGTGAATGGCATAGTCTACCCGTTTTTCCTGCTCATTAGAATGCCTCCGATCACCAGGCTGGCTGGTTGAGACGTTTGGAACAGAGCCTCCATGGCTGCCAGCTTGGCCGGTTGCCGTTGGGCAATATCTTTGGCCGAAATATCGCCGCTAATGGGCTGCAGTAAAGCGGCAATGGCGCCGAAACTGAGGGCAATTTTCAGGGCGCTGGCATGCAGAGGATGATTACGGAAGCGGAGCAAGAGCAGCGCATGAATGCCGCCACGGCAAAACAAGTGCTGATAAAAGCGGCCAAAGTCATGTGCAGCGCCTGCGAAAACCAGGCATCGTTGAACATCGCAGCCACCGGATCAATATTAATCGCTTTGCCATCTACCCAATCAAATCCCGCCGGGCTATTCATCCAGGCATTGGCAGCCACTACAAATATCCCCGAAGCCACGCCTGAAATTCCCACGAATACCCCGGTTACCCAGTGTACCCCGCGGTTAATCCGGTTCCAGCCGTATAGATAAAGACCAATGGCAATGGCTTCCAGAAAAAATGCCGTTCCTTCCCAGGAAAAGGGCATCCCAATCACTGGTCCGGCGTGACGCATAAACTCGGGCCAGAGCAAACCTAATTCAAATGAAAGCACCGTTCCGGAAACGGCTCCGGTCGCAAAGAAAATGGCTACTCCTTTAGACCATGCTTTAGTTAAATCCAGATAAACGGGCCGACCCGTGCGAAGCCATTTCCAGTGGGAGAAGGCCATCAGGAAGGGCATCACCATGCCAATACAAGCGAAAATAATGTGAAAGCCGAGAGAAACGGCCATCTGAAGACGGGCTGAAAGTAAATCTTCCATGGGGAAGAGGTTTAGTAGGGCAACAAAATTTTCCCTGAATCCATCCCAGCTAAATCCAACTATAGGCGTAAAGCTAGCTGCCAGTCGCCATATTTTACGGAAAACTCAATTTATTATTTCTTTCCTCAACCGGATAACAATCCGGAATTTTTTCAGGCAGCCAGTTGGGACTTTGGCGGTAAAACAAAACCCGAAAGGTTTTGACAACTTTCGGGTTTATCACATTTCTCTACATTAAGGACTACTTAGTAAACAGGCTTTCTCGTCATCCCAACATCCGAAGCCCCCGAGGGCTGGACGAAGTTAATCGGATTTCCGCTACCCAAGATCGATCAACCGGCTTTCCAGACTGCTTCCTGGTACTTAGGACCGGCCGAAAGTATGATGCGGGTGGGATTGGGTACCAGGGCCAGCCTTACCTGTTTGCCCGGAAACTTGTCGGTTTCTACCCAGACTCCTTGTTCGTGGCTTACCTCGTATTCCGGAGCGCTGTCACCACTTTTTCCCGTCCTTTCATAATGATTGGCTAAATAAGCAATGGGCAGCAGCACTTCCGATTCAATTGCATATTCGCTGTGTACTTTTTCCAGTGCCTGCTCCAGGTAATCGCCATAGTTATCAACAAAGCGGTCTTCCAGCGTGTGCATCTCTTCTTCTACTTCATCATACTGAGCGTCGGCGTAGCTTAACTGACTCAGTTCTATTTTTTTTTCGACCAGCGCTATCAAATCACTGTTTAATGCCTGCGTATTCATGGCTTGATAATTATTCTTTTTACAAAATACATTGGATTTGCTTTAACTTGCAAGCAAAGGGGAAAAAACCTGTGCGAAAGGCAGGTATAAAAGCATAGTTAAAAAACGCTGCTTAGTACTATACTATTCCGGATTTTGATTGGTTCCATCTTTTCCGAAAAATAGTTTGTACTGGCGCCAATGGTCGGTTTAGTTTACGGGAGCGGCCACAAACTGTTTCTACTACTTTAAATCGTGAGCAGGAGTGGAAAACGGGAGAGACGCTAAAAATTTTTTCGGAGGGCATGCGGGAAAACCCTGAGTACACGGTCGGGAATTAATATTTTTGCCCTGCATAAAAACGAATCAACCATTCGATATTCATCATTTAACCATTACCTTCTTTTAGCACTATGCCAATGACACTCGATCCTACGGTACAGACCAGAGTCAATACCTGGTTGCAGGGTAATTACGATCTGGAAACAAAGTCAGAAATTCAACGGTTCGTTGACGCAGGCAACGAAACCGAATTAACGGATTCCTTTTACAAAGACTTGGAATTCGGAACGGGAGGCTTGCGGGGAACGATGGGTGTGGGCTCTAACCGGATGAATAAATACACCGTAGGCATGGCTAGTCAGGGCTTAGCCAATTACCTGAAAAAGAACTTTCCCAATGAGCAGATCAAAGTAGCCATTGCGCACGACAGCCGTAATAACAGCGACTATTTTACCCATATTGCGGCCGATGTTTTTTCGGCCAACGGCATTAAAGTATTCGTGTTCAAAGAATTACGTCCGACGCCGCTGCTTTCGTTCACCGTGCGGCAACTGGGCTGTCATAGTGGAGTAGTAGTTACAGCTTCGCATAATCCTAAGGAATATAACGGCTACAAAGTATACTGGGGAGACGGCGGGCAAATCATTAAGCCCCACGATAAGAATATCATTGCGGAAGTGAGTAACATTAAGTCGGTGGATGAGGTGAAGTTCGAACGCAATCCGGAAAACATTGAGGTCATCGGGCCGGAAGTGGAAGAAGCCTATATCCAGAAAGTGCTTTCCTTATCCATCTCTAAAGATGCCCTGGTCCGGCAGAAAGACCTGAAAATAGTCTATTCTTCCCTGCATGGCACCGGTATTACCCTGGTGCCCCGCATTCTGGAGGCTATGGGCTTCCAAAACGTTACTGTAGTGCAGGAACAAGCCACGCCCGACGGCAATTTTCCTACGGTAAAATATCCTAATCCCGAGGAGCAGGATGCCATGAACATAGCCGTATCTAAGGCTAAAGAACTGGATGCGGACCTGGTGATGGCTACTGACCCGGATGCCGACCGGGTGGGCATTGCTGTCAAAAACCACCACGGGGAATGGCAACTGCTCAACGGCAACCAGACGGGCAGCTTGCTGGTATATTATATGCTGCGGGCCTGGAAGGAAGCCGGTAAGATTACCGGAAAAGAGTTTGTATCCAAGACCATTGTTACGACGGACCTGATTGATAAAATGGCCGCTTCTTTCGGCGTGGATTGCCCCAATACCTTAACAGGCTTCAAGTACATTGCCGCCGTAATCCGGGAACGGGAAGGCAAGCAAACTTTCATTGCCGGCGGGGAAGAAAGCTATGGCTACCTGGTGGGTGATTTTGTGCGGGACAAAGACGCCGTTTCGTCCTGCGCCATGATTGCCGAACTGGTGGCTTATGCCAAAGACAAAGGCATCAGCCTGTTTGATATGATGATGGAAGTGTACGGACAGTTTGGCTGCTACTACGAAACCCTCATTTCCCTGACCAAAAAAGGCAAGTCTGGCGCCGAAGAGATCAAGCAAATGATGACCAATCTCCGGAACAACCCGCCGAAAACGGTTGCCGGTTCGCCACTGACGCAGCTGAAAGACTACGAAAACCGCGTGGAGACCGACCTCAAAACGGGTAAACAAACTCCCCTGGAACTGGACAAGTCCGATGTGTTGCAGTTCATCACTGAAGATGGCAGTAAGATTTCCGCCCGGCCTTCCGGCACGGAGCCCAAGATCAAGTTCTACGTAAGTGTCAATGCGCCCCTGAACCGAAAGGAGGACTTCGACGCCGTGATGCAAAAGCTGGAGGACAAAGTGCAGTCGATTGTAAAAGACATGGGATTGGTGTAGAGAGTCGTTTTAACAATCCTTCCTCTTCTCGTCAAGGAGTAATTCCCGTGATTACAAATTGGCTCTTAGCTGTGTTAAGCTGCGTACCCGTTTGAGACTCACCTTCCATGATGCGTCTTGGACGGGTACCATCTTGTCAATTAGCCTCTTTGAGCCATGACCCCGGTGAACGTTACGATGTAAAGGCGTATCATCCCGACGTAGTGGCTACCCTGGAAAAACTAGCTGGGAGAGCCAGGCAAGATTTGGGAGACGACCGGCAAAACCAGCCTGGTCATAACCGGCGGCCCGCTGGATTACTAAGAAGCGAAAAATAATGTAGCCAGCTTAGTCCTGACTGGCAGAGGAGGGGAGGGGTAGTTTTCTCCCCAGTCAAGAACCCGTTGACGAAGTGAGAATTAGATCAGGGCTGAAAAACTGATAGAGAGAAATAGAAAAATTAGTTGCTTCCGGAGTGTCTGCATAGCCCGGAACATCAGGTTTTTAACAGACTGATAGTGAATGCCCATTACCTCGCCAATCTGCTCATAGCTCAGGCCGCTGTAGAAACGGAGAAAAATAATCTCTCGTTGATTTTCGCTTAGCCGGGCAACCGAAGTTTTTAAACGAGCCTCCTGCTCGGCCAGAGACTGATGGTGAATCAGCTCCCATTCACAGGAAAAAACAAAACCAAGTTGCTCATCCTCGGCATTGCTGGTAAGGGATAACTTACCTTGTTTAGCCATTGCCCGGAGTAGTTTATGCTTGAATGCTTTCAACAAATACAGGCGGATAGAATCAGTGGCGCTTAAATGCTGTTTCCGGTCCCAGAGTTCAATGAAAAGGTCATGGAGGCAATCTTCCACCAATCGGGGATTTCTGGCCAGTTTTTTTCCGTAGGCGAGCAGAATTTTAGCATGTTCCTCGTACATCAGGGAAAAGGCCTTTTCGCTGCCTCCCCGAAATTCATCCCACAAAAAGGCATCTGGCTGTTTCACCTCCTGACGGCTGGTTTCCTCCCGGTTGGGGTCTTGGGCAACAATCAGTTTGTCTAGCGGATCAGATACCATGGTAGGCAATAAAAAGATAGCCGGGAAAGAAAAATTGTTTTAGGACAGGAGCTTATTCGAGGCCTTTGAAATCAGTCCATGCAAGTCAATTAATTCTTGCAATAATACTAAAGTAGAGAAAATAATGGATAAAAAAAAATTTCATTTCGGTGAGTACCAAGCAATAATGCCGGTACTATACCAGTAATTACGGACGAATTAGTATTTACTCATGCTTCCTTTACACTATTCCAACTTCTCTCTGGAAGACTTCCTCGCCGACGAGTACTTCCAGCAATGGGCTCTGCAACCGGCTCCGGAAGATGAACGATTTTGGGAGGCATTTCTGAGGGATCATCCTCATCGACGGGCTATTGTGACTCAGGCAAAGGATATGCTGCGTTCGTTCCGGTTCGATGAGGACCCGGCACATACGAGTAAGCAAGTAGCGCAGGTGTGGAGTCGCATTGAAGCCACTCGGCAGGCAAGTAGTTCAATTGTGCGCCAAAGCCGGGGAGCAAGCATACTTCCCTTGTGGCGCAGCACTGGCTGGAAGCGGGTAGCGGCCGTATTTATCGGTTTGCTGATTTGCGGGGCTATATTGATGTATTGGATGCGTCGTGCCCCGATGGAGCAGTATACCACGGGGTACGGGGAAATAAAAACGATTACTTTGCCCGACCAGTCGGTAGCTATCCTCAACGGTAACTCCACCCTGCGCTACCCTTCGGAGTGGGAAGCTGACGAGACCCGGGAAGTGCAACTGGAAGGAGAAGCCTTTTTTAAGGTGGTGCATACCCAAAATCACCAGAAGTTCCTGGTCCGTACATCGCCGGAGCTGATGGTAGAGGTACTCGGTACCGAGTTTGTGGTAAAAAACCGGAAGAGCGGCTCCCGGGTCGTACTGAACCGTGGCAAGGTGAAGCTTCACCTGGATCACAAACAGCAGAACAAGCAACTGGTGATGCGTCCCGGGGAACTGGTCGAATTGGTGAATACAGTCGCCGGGTATACCCAGAAAAAGGTGAATCCGGAACAGTTTTCCTCCTTCACCCAGCGAAAAATTCTCTTAAAAGACACCCCGATCCGGGAAATTGTAGGCTTGCTGGAAGAAACCTACGGGATGCAGGTGCAAGTAGGCAGTTCGGGTATCCTGGATCAAACCATCAGTGGGACTATCCCCAGTGACAATGTAAACAGTATCCTCTTTTTGCTTTCCCAAGCTTTTGGATATCATGTTAAACGGGAAGGCAACCGAGTCATTTTAGCCGAAAAACCATCTTCTCCTTAACATAATCCCTTTTTTGTATCCCAATCTTCCGGTTGAGCCTGCAAAGGCCCATCCCGGCGACAGCTTTGACTTTACCATTCATGACAAACTTCCACCCAATTCTATGAATACTTATACCCGCTACTGCCTGTTGTTTCTGCTGCTGGGTTTGCCCATTGGGATTCGGGCCCAGCAACTGGAAGCGTCTAATGCGAATCCATCCTATGTAATCAGCCCTACTCCCGCCTGGCAGGAAGGGCAATTACGAACCCTTGAAAAAGTGTTTACCGAGCTGGAATCCCGGTACCACGTGACGATTGCCTACAAAAGCGACCTGATCCGCAACAAAACAGTCCAAAGTTTCAAATCCTTTAAATCGGTTGATGAAACCCTGAAGCGGCTGCTGAAACCACATAAGCTGGATTTCCGCAAAGAAGGTGCGGTGTATGTAATTGTGGGTAGTGAAGGAGACAATGAAGCAAAAGTACCCGCGGGCAGTCCGTCCGATTCGTCGGCGGGCAACAACAGTCTGCAAGGAATTATGCTGCTGAACGGGGTAAAAAACCTGTCCATTCATCCCGGATCAGCTAAAGCAGTAACTGTTACGGGCCGGGTAACCTCGGAAAACCAGGAGCCTATACCCGGGGTCAATGTGTTGCTGAAAGGCACCACCACCGGAACCACTACGAATGGAGACGGCAACTATAGTTTAGAAATTCCGGATGCCAATGGCACATTAATTTTCTCCTACATCGGGTACCTGACGGAGGAAGTGCCTATTAGTAACCGCACTACTATCGATGTTTCTCTGGTTCCCGACATCAAATCCCTGAATGAAGTAATCGTGGTCGGGTACGGAACCCAGCAGAAAAAAGACCTGACCGGAGCGGTGTCTTCCTTGGACAGCAAAACCATTGCCGACCGGCAATCAATCCAACTTTCGGATGCCCTGCAGGGAACCATGGCGGGGGTAACAGTGACCCGTTCCGGCGGCCAACCCGGCGCTGGGTCCACGGTACGTATCAGAGGAGTTACTTCCCTGAATGTCAATGACCCGCTGGTGATTGTGGATGGCGTACCGGGATTAGGACTTAATGATATCAATCCCAATGATGTAGAAAGCATTACGGTGTTAAAGGATGCGGCTTCCCAGGCCATTTACGGAGCTCGGGCTGCGGCCGGTGTGATCCTGGTCACCACCAAACGGGCCAAGGCAGGAAAGCTGCAGGTGAATTATGATTACGAATTCGGCCTGAACACGCCCACCCGGTTGCCTGCTTTTGCCAACGCCCAAACGTATCGCAACCTGGCCAACGAACGGTCCCGGAACGATGGGGGAGGAAACATATTTAACCTGACCGAAAACGAGAACTACGCCCAGCTCCACGCGGATGATCCCGACAAATACCCGGATACGGATTGGCAGAAGGCTATTTTATCCAAGCAGAATACGCAACGGCACCGCCATGACCTTTCCCTGGCCGTAGGGAGTGAAAAAGTAAAAACCCGGGCTTCGTTTAGCTACGTTTCCGAAGATGGATTATACGCTAACCGGAATTATGAACGATACACCTTCCGGGTGAACAATAACTTCAACCTGCACAAAATGCTGGAGGCCAATGTGGATGTCTACTATAAAAGGACCCATACCCTGGACCCGAGTCAAAACAATGTGATTGCCCTGGCCAGACGATTTCCCGGGATATACGCTGCCGTTCGCACCGATGGGCAGTGGGGCGAAGGCAAGGATGGGGAGAATCCCTTGGCCCAAACCGTAGCCGGGGGTACTGAGGACCAACTGTATAATCAGTTTAGTGGTATTATTGGGCTCACCTTTACCCCATTGGAGGGCCTGAGCATCCGGGCCAATTTGTCCCCTACCTACAACTATAACCTGTTTGATGAATTTACTACCCCAGCCCTGATTCCCCGCCAGGGAAGCACCAGCCAATTCTGGCCGCAGAACCCAACCATTCTGGAAAAAAGGCAAACCACCTTTATTAACCTGACCCGGCAGGCCACGGTCAATTACAATAAGCAATTGGGTGAGCATACCCTGGGCGCATTGGTGGGCTACGAGGAAATCAGTGCCGATTACGAAGAGATCCGGACGACTAGCCGGAATTTAAGCGTAAACCTGCGGTCATTGACGTTTGGCGACCCTACCTTAGCCAACAATAATCAGTTTGCTTCGCAGAATGCCTTACGATCTTATTTTGGCAGGGTTTCGTATGATTATAAAGGCAAATACCTGATTCAGTCCAATCTCCGGGCGGATGCTTCTTCCCGGTTTGCACCCGATAAACGATGGGGCGTTTTCCCCTCCGTTTCCCTGGGTTGGGTAGTGACCAATGAAAAGTTTAACCTTCCATCGGTACTATCGTTCCTGAAAGCCAGGGCTTCTTACGGGGAAGTAGGCAATGAAAGAATCGGGGAAAGGAGAATTGACGGTGATGAGTTTTTCAATTTCTATCCCTACCAGAATCTATTTGAACGGACCAATGTGGTGTTCTACAACGGAACCTTTATCTCAAATACGGGCATCCGCCAGGATTTTCTGGCCGACCAGCAAATCGTTTGGGAAACGACCAAAACCGTAGATGCCGGGCTGGATATCAGCTTGTTCAACAACCGGTTTTCTTTTTCAGCCGACTATTACCGGAAAAATACCCAGGACATTATCCTGACGCTGGATCTTCCCAACTACCTGGGCTACGAGGACGATACCAAAACCAACGTGGGATCGATGAAAGTGAAAGGTCTCGATTTTGAAGCCGGATACCGGAACAGCATCCGTGATTTTAACTACTCAGTCAGTGTGAATGCTTCGGCCGTGGGCAGTGAGGTAACCAATGTGGGAGGCCGGAGAGACTTTACCACGGATAATTTTACCAAAATAAATATCGTGGGCAGTGAGTTCAACGAGTGGTTTGGCTACCAAACCAGAGGACTGTATCAGACCAAAGAAGAGGCGGATGCCTACGGGGTTGGCGGTTTGCCCGGTGACATCTGGATTGTAGACCAGGCAACGGTAGACACGGACGGAGATGGGGTTCCTGATGCGGGTGACAAAATTATCAATGAAAGGGACCGGGTACCACTGGGCGCCTCCCTGCCTAAGTTTACGTATGGAGGCAACCTGTCAGCCGGTTACAAAGGATTTGACTTATCATTGGTATTCAACGGAGTAGGCAAGCACATTCGCCGGTACGCCGGTTTTCAGGTACGGCCTTTCGATGAAACCTTTGGCAACATTCCGGCCAACGTATTGGGTAACTACTGGAGCCCCGACAATACCCCCGAGCAGAATCAGGCGGCCCGGTATCCCCACTTCTCCGGCCGTTCTGAACGGAACAACTACGCAGTTTCCGATTACTGGCTGTTCAATGGCAGCTACTTCCGGATGAAAAATATTACCCTGGGCTATTCCCTGCCGATGACGCTGACGGAAAAAGCAAAGCTCTCCCAAGTTCGACTCTACGCTTCCCTGCGGGATTTCTTCACCATCGAGAAGAATTTCCTGGACGGCTGGGACCCGGAAGTGGATGATTCAGTGCAAGGAGATTATACCGGCTATCCCATTATGAAATCCGTGCTTTTCGGAGTGAATATCAGATTCTAGCCAGGTGATTTTAGACTTCAGACTAAAGAAAACGACTATGAAAAATCTTAAATACCTCATCGCGTTCCCCATACTATTGCTCTGGGGTTGCGCCGACCTGGACGTTACCCCCAAAACGGCTATTGCTTCGGGTAATTTTTTCACCAACGCCAAGGAACTGGAAATTGGTTTAAATGGGCTGTATGACCGTTCCCTGTGGAAAGTAGATCTAGATTACTGGGCGGACGATAGCCATAACCGGGGAGGTGGGGGAGTAGACAATGAAATTTCCCGGGCCACGATCAATTCCGAATCTGGCCTCTCGGGAGATTACTGGAGAGACTTGTATGATGGCATTAAAAGAGCCAATACACTACTGGAAGAAATGCCTAAAGCCAAAGCCAACGTGGACGAAGGTACCTACAACCGGATTGAAGGCGAGGCTAGGGCCATCCGGGCTTATTTCTACAGTATTTTACTCACCAAATTTGGTGATGTTCCGCTAATCACTACCCAGCTAAACGCAAAAGAAGCCTTAAGTCTTACCAGAACACCTAAAGCGGAAGTTTTGCAATTTGTCTACGAGGAACTCGACGCAGCGGCCGGTTTACTACCCAATAGTAATGCCAACCGGGCCACGAAAGGATTTGCCTTGGGCATTAAAGCCCGTACTGCCTTGTATAACGGCGATTTTGCCATTGCCCGGAATGCCGCTAAAGCCGTAATTGACCTGGGCACGTACTCCCTCGACCCCAACTTCCGGAACCTGTTCTTAAAGGCCGGCTCTAGCAGCAAGGAAATGATCTACTTTGTACCGCAGTCGTTTGTGCTAAACGTAACCCTGGATAACAATGCTACCCGTAACTTATTGCCCCGGAATGCTGGTGGATTCGGCGCCCAGTTTCCTACCTGGGAAGCCGTCCATATTTTTGAAGCAACCGATGGATTACCGGTAGATGAATCTCCCTTGTACAATCCGCATAAGCCGTTTGCTAACCGGGACCCCCGGATGAAAGAGACGATGGTGGAGTTGGGTACCGAATGGTTGGGGTATATCTACCAGCCGCATCCTGATTCAACCCGTACGCTAAATACGACTACCAAAGTAAGAGTAAATAACAACGACACCCGGTCGGTAGCCACTTTTGCCTCCTTTACCGGCTTTTTGTGGAAAAAGGGTATCGAACAGTCCTGGGCCGATACCCGGCTGGCCGATCCTAACATCATCATTTTAAGATATGCCGATGTATTGCTGATGTACGCTGAAGCGCTGATTGAACTAAATGAGAATTTAACCGCAGCCCGCAGTGCCATTAATCAGGTAAGGGCCCGGGCCTACGGAACCACCGTAGCCAATACTGCCAATTATCCGGCTATTACCGAAACCAGCCAGGCAGGTCTCCGTACCCGGCTCAGAAGAGAACGCCGCGTGGAACTGATGCTGGAAGGACTGCGCTACCAGGACCTGATCCGTTGGAAAATTGCTAAGAAGGCCACCGACCGAAAAGTACTAGGGTTGCCCAACCCCACTGACCAGAACCGAAACCAGTGGCCGTTTACCAACGTGTTGCTACCCGATATTGACCCTGATGGCGTAGTAATTTTCAATGCCGATGCTTTCATTGCTAATAAGTATGCCCGGCTGTTGCAGGATTATGATTTTGACGAGTCCAGAATGTACCTCTGGCCGATTCCGGCCGCCGACCGACTGCTGAATCCAGGCCTGACACAAAATGCCGGGTATTAGATTTTGGTCTTTAGGTTAATGAACGCAAATTTAAAAATGACCCTTCCTTTCGTTGAACATGTTAATTAAACCATTTAAAAATGCCTTTCGTGCGGCCCTGTGTACAGTTGTCTTTTGGCTTGCTTTCTCCTGCGAAACGAAAAAGCCGCAGGAATCGCTGCATAAATCCGTTTCGGCACATAAACCAGTTGCCATCAGTGGGGTGTACCCGCACCTTGCCTATTACAACAATGAAGGCGAATGCGGCACGGGAGCCGTAGTGCCGTGGGCCGACCGCTTATGGGTGATTAGCTATGGTCCGCATCTGCCGCATGGCTCCTCGGATAAATTATATGAGGTCACCGCTGACCTACGGCAAATAGTCCGGCCCGAAAGTACCGGAGGCACACCGGCTGACCGGCTCATTCACAAAGAAAGTAATCAGCTGTTCATTGGTCCCTATGCCATTGATGCACAAGGCAAGGTACGCACCATTCCTTACACCCAGGCACCGGGCCGTTATACCGGCGCCGCCCGTCATTTAACTGATCCGGCCGGTAAGGTTTACGTGGCTACCATGGAAGAGGGTTTTTACGAAGTGGATGTAAAAACCCTGCAAACGAAAATGCTCTACCAGGATGGCAATGTGATAAACCGACAAGCGGAGGACACCCAGCATAACCAGCCTAATCCTCTGCTACCCGGAGCCCACGGCAAGGGCCTGTATTCCGGGCAAGGCGTACTGGTGTACTCCAACAACGGAGAAGCCTCCCCGGAAGCGCTTAAACAATTCGATATTCAATCAGGCGTGCTGGCCGAGTGGAACGGTAAAGACTGGAAGGTAGTGCGACGCAACCAGTTTGTGGAGGTTACTGGTCCGGGAGGCATTTACGGCAATGCGGACCCCGCCAATGACCCGATCTGGGCCACCGGCTGGGACCACAAATCGGTGCTGTTAGCCGTTCGGGATAAGGGTAGCTGGTCGTTCTTCCGCTTGCCCAAAGCCAGCCACAGCTACGACGGAGCCCACGGCTGGAACACGGAGTGGCCGCGTATACGGGATGTAGGCACTGAAGGTAAACCCGACTACCTGATGACCATGCACGGCCTGTTCTGGCGATTTCCCCAAACCTTTTCCTCGGTTAATTCCGCCGGAATCCGTCCGCGGTCGGCGTACCTGAAGGTAATCGGGGATTTTACCCGCTGGAACGGACAGTTGGTGTTTGGCTGCGATGATTCGGCCCAGAAGGAGTTTTTAAATAAACGGAAAGTGAAGGGAGGGATTGAAGGACCGGGACAGTCCAACTCCAATCTGTGGTTTACCTCATTTGAACTTCCCGATCAATTAGGGCCTAAAACGGCCGAAGGTGCCGTATGGCTGAAAGAACCAGTGAAAGCTAATACGCCCTCTGAAGCCTTCCTGTTCGCTGGCTGGCCCCGCCGCTCCGCCTGGGTGCGCAATGACGGCAGCCGGGAAGTGAATTTCACTTTTCAGACCGATGCGAAAGGAGATGGTCAGTGGCAGGCCTTGCATTCCCTGCCAGTGGGACCAGGCAAGGCCGCTCAGATTGAATTTTCGCCGGAACAGGCGGGTGAATGGGTACGGGTGATGGCGAATCAGCCCACTACGGCAACGGTTCATTTCTACTATGCCGATGAAGATAAACGTACTACCTCGCCCGGTGCAATGTTTAACGGACTGGCAAAAGCAACCCAGGCGAAAGCTGTAGGCGGACTACTCTACAGCCTGGGCGACAACCGGCGGGCTTTGGGGGTGTCAGCGCTGAGTTTTAGCGGGAGCGAAACTTCCCCGGTGGGCTACTATGAACTGGATGCCCAACTGAAGTTAAAGCCAAAAGATGATCCCAAAACCCTTCAGTTCATCAATCAGAAATTTGCCATTCCTAAAGACGTAATTACGGTTGAGGAATCATCGGTACTGGTGGTGGATGATCGCGGACGCAGGTGGCGGCTACCCCTGGGCGATGCAGCTTTTAACGGGTTGGTCAAGTCCGCTTCCACCCGGATTGCCCGGGAAGTAGCTACCGAACGGGATTTGTTAAACTGCATGGGTACCTTTTATGAATTACCCGCTGAAAACGCCGACGGCTTCGCTAAGATTCGTCCGGTGGCCTCCCACCACTTCCGCATTCACGACTATGCCAGCTACCGGGGCCTGCTGGTGATGACGGGCATTGACCCGGCGGCCGCAAAAGGCAATCCGCAGGTAATTGTTTCGGAAGACGGGAAGGCAGCCGTATGGGCCGGGGTAATTGATGATCTGTGGAAAATGGGCAAACCTACCGGCAAAGGCGGTCCCTGGAAAAATTCGCCGGTTAAGGCCGGTGAACCTTCCGACCCGTACCTGATTGGGTTTTATGACCAGCGGAAACTAACTCTTTCGCACGATAGCCAGCAGCCGGTTACATTCCGCATTGAAGCCGAACCGATAGGGCATGGTCCCTGGATGGCTTACAAGGAAATTACTGTGGCTCCGGGCAACACGGCAGAGTACGCTTTTCCTACTCATTTTCAAGCCCGGTGGATCCGCCTGGTGGCGGATAAACCTACGGTAGCTACGGCCTGGCTTACGTATGAGTAAAACCAGTTTCCATCTGAATTCTACTCCTAAATGAATTATAAAATGGCTATAAGTAAGTATATTGTGTTCAGATGCTTACCTCATGACCATTTTCAATTATGCATTGTCCATTTACTTACTGCCACTAACTGCCTTTATATAAATGAATTTGATGAAGATGATCGTTGGTTTTTGGTTGGTAGTGATCATGGCTCTATCCGTAAAGGGGCAGATAAAGCGGATCGCCGGCCTAATTTCATCATTATCTATACCGATGACCAACGGCAGGATGGATTGGGAATTAATGACAACCCGGTAATCAAAACGCCCTCCCTTGACCGGATAGCCAGAGAAGCGGTTCGATTTACCAATGCCAACGTGGTATTTTTCTTTGTGCAGTCCGAGCCGCGCCGCGCTGCTAACCGGCAGGTATGGAAGTGCAAATGGAGTTCTGCACCTGGAGAGTGCCTTACGTAAGGGCGAAAAAACCATTGCGAATTACCTCAAAGCGGCTGGTTATCAAACGGCAATCTCGGGTAAATGGCACATTGATCAGGCTCCCGAAGAGGTAGGCTTTGATTTTCATGCGTTCTTTAGAGGGAACAGGGCTTATTATAAGCGTCTCGTTTATGATAGGGAAAAGAGGTGAAGCCTGAAAAGCACTGCGATGCGTATTGCGTGGACCGTTCGATTGATTTTTTAGAAGGGGCCGTAAAAGAAGATAAGCCTTTCCTTTTATTTCATTGCACCCAGCTTCCGCATATGGACGACAAGTTGCAATGGGATGCCAAAGCAGAAACCCTGGCCAGGTATAATGCTGCCGATATGCCGGTTGCCAAAAGCCGGATGGATGACTTATCTACCAAACCGGATTACCTCAAACAGGTCAGGAACCGCACCCAGGCGGCCGAATACGGTTATCCGGCGGCCGGGGCCATCCAGCAGCATACGAAAGAATATTATGCGGTACTATCGGAGATGGATGATGCCTTGGGCAGGCTTTTTCAGACCATTGACAGACTCGAATTACGCAAGAACACCTATATCATCTTTATGAGTGATAATGGCTGGATGTTAGGAGAACATGGCTTTACCAGTAAAGTTCTTCCGTACCGGCCTTCGACGCACGTGCCTTTGTTTATACTGGGTCCCGGGCTAAGTCCCCGAACCGAAGACGGGATCGCATTAAATATTGATATAGCACCCACGCTGTTAAACCTGGCAGGAATAAGCATACCAGCCAGTATGCACGGAAAAAGCCTGGTCCCTTTACTTACCCGCCAAGCGGACAAAATCCGAGAGGCCTTTGTGTATGAGGGGCTGGGAAACTACGGGGGAGCCAAGCCGAACCTTACCGTTATCAGCAAGCAATACCGCTATATTGAGACGTATGAAGATGAATCGCTGCGCAAGGTGGTGTTCCAGGAACTGTATGACCAGCTGAAGGACCCGGCTGAAATGATCAATCTAGCCAGTGACCAGTCTTACCAAACGAGAGTCGATGAATGTAAAACTTTGATTAAGCAACATCAGGATACGATTCTCAAGAAGTAAAACTATTCTGAAAAAGTAAAAAGAATATAAACCCGGTAAAACACTAAAAAGGACAATATCTTGCCCAGTTGCCTTCTTGAATAGGGAGCTGCCTAAATGATACCTTTCTATCAATCACCAAATCAAGGCAGCTAGACTACCTGCTTCGTTCAATTATTTTCAGTCGCCGTTACGCTCCGTATTATTATGATTAAGAATGCTATCATTCTATTTTTTATACTGCTGTCCATAAGCTCTTCTTTTGCCCAGAAAAGCCAGAAGCCCAATATCATCCTGATTTATACCGATCAGCACCGGTATGATGCCTTAGGTGCATTCGGGAATAAAAGTATACGAACGCCTACTCTTGATCAACTCGCCGCTTCCGGCGTATATTTTCCGCAGGCTTTCGTCACTTCTCCGGTATGTACGCCCTCCCGCTGGAGTTTGCATAGCGGTATGTTTACTACCAGTCATCAGACCTATTCCAACCACCATACCGGCGTACAACCGCCAACCAATCTGCCGCTGGAACTGAAAAATGCCGGATACGCCAATGCGCTGATCGGGAAGAATCATAGTTTCCTGGGAGAACGGGAATTTATGCTGATGCGGGATGTGCCCATAAAGGATGGCAAGCGGATGGCAACGGAGGCGGCACCGTGGTCGGTGGAAAATGACCCTATGCACCAATTAACCAATTACACGCTGGATTTTATTACGGATCAGACTAAGCTTGAGCAACCCTTTTTCATCTGGCTATCTTATTTGTATCCCCACACTCCCTACGAAGTACCGGAGCCTTACTTCTCGCGGTATAAAGACACTAAACTTCCGCCGGTACACCTTGAGAAAGAGGGACTAACAGCCGCCAACAAACCCTTCCGGCAGGTTTTTCACCAGGAGAATAATGACCGTTTGTTGCCTTTTAACGAGAATCAGGTGGATGCCATGCGGAAGACCTATTACAGTATGGTCACCTTGGTAGACGATGAGGTAAAAAGAATAGTGGATTTTTTGCAGGCCCATAACCTGACCAGTAATACGATTATTATTTTTACCAGCGACCACGGGGATTACCAGGGTGATCACGGAATGTATACCAAAAGCCCGGCCCTTTACGATTGTTTGGTACGGGTGCCCCTGATCTTTTCCTGGCCCGGCACCATAGCGGCAAATGTCCGCAGCAACCAATTGATTTCACAGGTAGATATTATGCCGACTTTGCTGGCTTTTGCCGGCTTGCCGGTTCCCAAGCAGGTTCAGGGCATTGATCTGTCTACCTATTTGCGTAAGGGAACCACCCAAAAGCTGATAAGACAAGAAGTATATGCCGAGTACGGTATTTCCGGGGAGCCCTTTGACCGAGCCCGGTTAGAGAAGGTGTTTCCGGATTACAAGGAGAAACCACTCACTTTCGCGGCCGGTATTCCGTGGGAAGCTAACCCCGTATCGTTGGCTGGTAGGTTCCGGATGATCCGCACCCATGACTGGAAATACATTCATAATCCCGGGGAAAAGGATGAACTGTATAACTTGAAAAAAGATCCTTACGAATTGAAAAATTTAGCCGGATTAAGGGAATATGCCCGCATACAGCACCGACTCAAAAGTAAATTAACAACCTGGAAGAACGGCCTTCCCGCCGCTGAACGGGACCAGGAAAATCTGGTAGATGAATTTATCCAGGACTTCGCCATGAAAAGGAGGAAAAGCGACTGAGTGCACCCTGCTTTTCTGATGGAAGCCTCTCCGAAAGACTGGCAGTTGGATAGATAACCAGATTTAAATAATTGAGGGGAGGTGATAAATCGGATTACCAACCCGATGGTTGTTCGGCATTGGCAATGCCGAACCGGGGAAATGGCGGATTTGCAATCCGCTAAAAGGTCTTACATTAATTAGCTTATTGTATTGTAGACCTTTTTATTTAGCACCACCCCTCATAAAGTATTTATCATAGAGCATTCAACATTTGGATATTATCCAGCTGATACCTGCTTCCTGACATACATAGCGGCCAGTCGTTCGGCGCACCGTTCCCCATCCATAGCTGCGGATACGATGCCGCCGGCGTAACCGGCCCCTTCGGCCGAAGGAAACAAACGTTTTACCTGCACGTGTTCCAATGACTCCCGGTCCCGGGGAATCCGGACGGGGGAAGAAGTCCGGCTCTCCACGCCAATGAGCTGGGCCTCGTTGGTCAGGTAGCCTTTCATTTTCTGCCCGAACACCTTAAAGCCTTCCCGTAGGCGTACAGATATCGTTGGAGGTAATAACTCGTGCATATTTACGGAAACCAGGCCCGGCTGGTAAGACGTATCCAGTAGCCCAGTGGAAAGTTTGCCATTGACGAAATCTACCATCCGTTGGGCCGGGGCGGCCTGCGTACCACCGGCAAGTCCAAACGCTTTCTGTTCCAGCATTTGCTGCATCCGCAAGGCGGCCAGCGGACCGTGTTCTCTATGCATGTGCCAGTCGGGCTCATTGATAGCCACGACCATGCCCGAGTTGGCAAATTTTGAATCGCGCCGCGAAGGCGACATGCCATTGACCACGATCTCACCCGGCGCCGTAGCCGCTGGTACAATGTATCCGCCCGGACACATGCAGAACGAAAACACCCCCCGTTCTTCGCCCTTATATTTTGCCTGGGTCACCAGCGAGTAAGAGGAAGCCGGCAACCAGGCACTCCGGCTTTCGCAGCGGTACTGAATACGGTCAATGACTGACTGCTGGTGTTCGATGCGTACGCCCATTGCGAAAGGTTTGGCCTCAATATATACCTGCCGGTGGTGAAGTAGCTCAAAAATATCACGGGCCGAATGTCCGGTAGCTAAAACCACTCCTAAACCCGAATATTCGGAGCCCTCTTCGGTAATTACTCCCTTTATTTCCCCCTCCTTCAGAATAAAGTCAGTTACTTTTTTACTAAATAAAAATTCGCCTCCGGCAGCCAGTATGCTTTCCCGCAGGGCGGTAACAATAGCGGGAAGTTTGTTGGTGCCAATATGCGGATGGGCATCGACCAGAATTTCATTCGTTGCCCCGTGAGCTACCAGTATTTCGAGTATCCGGCGGACATCGCCCCGCTTATTGGACCGCGTATACAGCTTTCCGTCCGAGTAGGTGCCAGCGCCGCCTTCCCCAAAACAATAGTTAGAATCCGGGTTAACGATATGCTGTTTGGTAATAGCGGCTAAGTCACGGCGCCGGGAACGCACATCCTTGCCGCGTTCCAGCACAATGGGTTTAATCCCTAATTCAATCAGACGCAGGGCCGCAAACATACCGGCCGGACCGGCCCCTACAACAATAGCCTGCGGAGACCGGCTCACGTCTGGGTACTCTTTCCGAAACAGCAGCAACGGTTCGGGGTGTTCACCTTCGTACACGGCGGCGGTGACATTTACCTTTACCTGCCGCGAACGGGCATCAATGGAGCGGCGCAGGGGCCGGATCAGCAACGATTGGGAATCCCGCAGGTGCAGTGTATGGACAACGTGATTTCTGAAACGGCTTTCGTCAAAGGCTACTTCCGGCGGCAGCGCCATTTCTATGATTTTGGGCATGGTTGGGTAAGGTATTTATCCTTAAATGAAAACAAAATTAGACGGAACGGATGTAAGTTTTAGGATTTAATGAGTGTAAAATATCTCCGTTTGGCTGAGCTATAATAATTAATTTTGACGTTACTCTTTTACAGTAAAACCAACTGCCGGTTCCAAAAAGTTTAATTAAAGTCTCTTTTTCAATGATTCTTTCGCTCATCCTCCAGATTCTGCATGCTACGCCTGATGGTGGCGTCCTGTACGCCGAAACCCGTTTCGGACACACGATTGTAGAGCCTTGGAATGCTTTTTCGTCCCTGACTTTTTTATTGCCGGTTTTCTACTGGGCTTTCCGCTTACGTGGCCAATACGGTAAAAATATATTTCTGCTCTTATGCATGCCGTTGCTGGCCCTGGGTGGAATTGGCAGCACTGTTTATCATGCCTTCCGTAGTTCCCCTTACTTTCTGATGCTGGATGTATTACCGATTATGGTCCTGACCCTGATGATCGGGTTGTATTTCTGGTGGAGACTACTGCCGCACTGGAGCTACGTGGCATTGATTGCGGTAGCCTCGCTTGCCTTACGTTATGTTGCTTACCAGACCTTTCAGGGGCAGGCGGCAATTAATCTCTCTTATTTTGTGAGCGGCGCTACTATTTTTCTGCCGGCCCTGCTACTCTTGTGGCGTACCCGTTTTCAGGGCTGGACCACGATTGTACTGGCTACTTTATTCTTTATCGTGTCGCTGGTCTTCCGCAAGTACGATGCGCCCTACAGCCTGCTGCCGATGGGAACGCATTGGTTGTGGCACGTATGCTGCGCCATCGGCGCCTTCTTCCTGGCGGAATACCTGTATCTGATCAACCGGCTTTCTCTGAATCGCCGGGTAGAAATGGCGTAAAGTTTTGGTGGGGTGATTATTAATTTTGAGGAATATTCGTAAATATTCGTCCTTTTGCATTGTTTTAACTCCCGCCAGAAAATCATCTATGGTCCACCATAAAGTTAAAGATGTTATCAGTAACGCTAATTTTCATCGACCTGATAGTAGTCAAAAATTGTATGAACTGATCCGTATTTTCCCCGGATGGGAAAAAGCACGTATCATGCCTCAGGGATACCACAGGCACTTATTTTATGAACTCTTGTGGCTCAAGTCGGGTAGCTGGGTTCAGATGGCCGATTTCAAGGAATACGTTATAATAGCCAATCAAGTGTTGTTTCTGCCGAAAAACGTCATTCACTATTGTCAAGAAGGCCAGTTAGCCGAAGGAATACTTTTATTATTCAAAGAGGATTTTTTTAGTACCGATCAGGCTGTGGCTTTTCATGATTTTATGTTGTTTAATCCACTGGGTGGACCACTTCTCTTAACCCCGGCTTCAACAGATGAAAAAGTATTAAATAATTTGTTTAGTTTGTTGCTAGAAGATACAAGTGAACCAATTAGTTTTGGTCAAAGCCTTTCCCAGCAAAGTTTGCTATACGTGCTTCTTTACAAAATAGAACAAATTGCGCAGCATTCAGCAGGTAAAACGGAAACGCCCAGCGTCATTAATCTTGATGTATATTCTCGTTTCAGTGTACTGCTTGAAAGAAACTTTCGTACTCAACATACTGTCAATTTTTATGCTTCGGCTTTACACCTTAGTCCAAAGCAATTAGCACGAAACCTTTTTATTAGTAGCGGAGGCAGTACGACGCAACAGTTAATTCATACCCGGTTAATTGTCGAAGCAAAGCGGCTATTAGCTTATTCAACCCTTAGTGTTAAAGAAGTAGCTTATACCATCGGCCTTGAAGACCCAGCTTATTTTTCCAGGCTTTTTAAGCGGAAAACCGGCTCAAGCCCTGATACATTCCGAGCAATGTGGACTCAAAAGTCCTACTGAACGTCCTTTTTGTCTAAGAAGGGTGACTTGCGTCCTCAGTACTTTTGGACTCTCATTTAACCCTTTGTACAGTGTCACTTATACAACCCGTCAATCCTTCAGTTTCCGCATTACCTATTGGAATTTATACTTCACGACCTGAAGCGTTCCTTGTTAATTCGTATTTAGTTGATACCAACGCCGGTATCGTCGTAATCGACAGTCAGTTTCTGATTTCGGAGGCACGAGAATTAAAAGATAAAATTAACTCGACAGGTAAACCATTAGCTGCGATCTTTATTACTCATCCCCATCCCGATCACTTCAATGGTGTAGGAGTATTAGTAGAAGATGCTCCGAATGTTCCCATTTATGCAACACAGCCTACATTGAACGGTATTATTGCTGTAGAAGCACAGAAACGCGCTTTTTGGACTCCCATTCACGGGGCCAATTATCCAGTATCTACCGTCTTACCTAACAACATCCTGAGTTCAGGCAAATCAGTGACAATTGGCGGAGTAACTTTCTGCGTTGAAGATATAGGAGAAGGTGAAACATCTAATATGACACTAATATATGTGCCTGCAAAGAATGTGCTATTTGCTGGTGATTTGGCCTATCACAGTGTTCACCCTTGGTTAGTAGAATCGCACTCTCAAGCCTGGTTACAACAGTTGGCTGCTGTTCAGCAGCGGTACTCTACTATTCAAACCGTTTATGTTGGTCATGGTGCTCCAGGCGCTATGACTATGTTTGCTGAACAGATTGATTACATTACATTTTTCCAAGCGCTTGTTCGCCAGTACCAATCTGCGTCTGGGGTTATGCCTGATGAAGCAAGTAGTAACGCAATTATTAAAGCCACTATTGAACGCTACCCAGGATTGCCCTTAGAAAGTTTAATAGCGATGAATATTGCCGGTATTGTTGCCGAGCATATCGCTTAATCAACCAGACTTGGTACCGTATCACAGTCTTTCTTTATTGTTATTCTCGAAGAAAATCTTCTCAGGATAAGGCAATAATTGACCTAATTTGAGACGATTCTCTTCGAGAATGACGGGAGAGAAGGTAAATTCAATAATACTGACAGGGCTTTTGCCAAACACCCCTAAATCCCCTGAAAGGGATTTTATAAACCTGATTTTGAGCCCCCTTCAGGGAATAAAAACGGCATAGTCCTGACTAAAATGTTTGCTGTTCGCTATGAAAAGCTCATCTGCACATTGACACATCCCCTTATCAGCGCATCCGTTTACTGCTCTCCCTCTATAAAACACAGTGCCGCCGCGCCGAGGATACCGGCATTATTGCCCAATTTAGCCAGCTTTACTTCCAGCTTTTTCAGGTAATACGGGGAAAGGTACCGGTTTAAGGACTCAAACATGCTTTTTTCCATAAATTTATAGGCTTTGGCCACTCCGCCGCCGATATAAATGTTTTTAATGTCCAGAATGTAAATAGCTGAAGCCAGTGCCCCACCCAATACTTTGCCGTATTCATTAAAAACTTTTAGGGCTACTTCATCACCAGCCAGCGCGGCATCCGTGATTGCATCGTCGTCCAGCTTGGTGGCTTCCTTTATCCGCGAATTTCCCGGATGCGCTTTGGCGAGTTCCTTGGCCATTTGTATTAACCCGGCCTTGCCAATGGTTTGTTCTACGGAACGTCCATTGCCGCTGACGATGTGCCCCAGTTCGAGGGCATTGCCGTCGCCTCCCTTAAAAATTTTACGATCAATGACCGCGCCGCTGCCAATGCCGGTACCCAGTGTCACCAGCAGAAAATTGTCGGGCATGGGCTGGCCCGAAAAATATAATTCACCCAGGGCTGCCGCATTGGCATCATTCTCCAGATGGAAGGCTACGCCCGGATACTGTTTTTCTAATTGTTCGACCAGTGGTAAGCCGTTGAGCTCCGGAATATTTACAATTTCTACCAGCGTGCGGCGGTCATTGGAGATCATACCGGGTGCCCCAATACCTACGTGCTTTACTTCCGGGTGGGCTCGCAGCCAGTCACCCACAATTTTTACCAGTCCTTGCCCCGTGTTGCCACTTTCCCGCAGGGGTTTGGTAGACACCTTTTTCTTTTCCAGCAACTGGCCGGCACGGTCTACCAGACCAAATTTTACGTTACTTCCGCCAATATCAATTCCGGTGAATGTTTGCATAGGTTGATTATGATATGAATAGTTTAGCGTGTTGGTTTGAGGTATCCAGTTTATAATTATAAGCGTCATTAGTCATTGGGAAAAAGGTACTAGGTATTGGGTACTAGTCATTAGTTTTACCCTAGATGATCTTTTTCCCAATGACTAGTCAACTAATGACCAATTCACCAATGACAATTTCCTAATACCTACCCCCAATTAGGGCCCCCGCAATCGAAGCCGTCATCAGCGTAGTCAGGGTACCGCCCAGCAGGGCCAGCATCCCCAACCGTGAAAGATTTTGCTGCTGATTAGGCGCCATGATGGCAATCCCCCCAATCTGAATGGCAATTGAACTAAAATTGGCAAAACCACAAAGCGCATAGGTAGCAATAATCACGGATCGGTGCGAAATAGCCCCGGCTGCCTGCATTTTGGAAAGGCCCAGGTACGCTACAAACTCATTGATCACTGTTTTCTGCCCCAGCAGACTGCCTACTTCCAATGTATCCTGCCATTCTACTCCGATCAGCCAGGCCAGCACCCTGAATACCTGTCCCAGGATGTATTCGAGAGAAAAGCCACTGAAGTTGTTTTGAGTAGTCTGTTGTACCCAGGTATTCAGACCAGTCCACTCCCCAACCATATTGGTCAGGAAGAAATTGAGCATGGCAATAACGGCGATAAAAGCCAGCAGCATCCCGGCGATATTAAGGGCTAATTTAAGCCCGTCGGCCGCACCAATTGCCATCGCGTCAATCAGGTTTACGCCCAGTTCCTCTTTATTTACTTTTAGTTTGGTGTCAATCTTATCAAATTCCTTTTCGGGCAGCAGCATTTTGGCCATTACAATTCCCGCCGGTGCACTCATGATGGAGGCCGTCAGCAGGTGAGACGCAAACTGCGCCTGCGAAGCGGGGTTGTTGCCCCCCAGAAACGACACGAAAGCGCCCAGTACACTCCCGGCAATATTAGCCATGCCGCCGACCATCAGGCAAAATAGTTCGGACTTAGTCATGTTCGGGATAAAAGGCCGTACTAGCAACGGCGCTTCAGTTTGTCCCAGAAAGATATTTCCCGCGGCGGCAAAACTTTCCGCCCCCGATAACCGCATTGTGCGCGACATGACCCAGGCAATCCCGAAAACAATTTTCTGTAAAATGCCCAGATAATATAATCCGGCTGTAATGGTGGAAAAGAAAATCACTACGGGCAGAATCTGGAAAGCGAAAATAACGCCCAGATGGTGCCGGGCCGCTGGGTCGTCAGACGGATAATTGACGGCCAAGCCGCTGAATAAGAATTCGGCTCCGGCCTGCGAAAAGTTGAGGAAGGTGACAAACCCATTGCCAATGGCTTCGAAAGCCTGGGCGACAATATCAATTTTCAGCACCAGCAGGGCGAAAATAATCTGTAGCAGAATGCCGGTTCCGACGAGTTTCCAGTCAATGGCTTTACGATCTTTGGAAAAAATAAAAGCAATACTGACCAACACCGCCAGGCCAAGCAATCCTCTGAGATAAACCATAGAAAGTCAAGGGGTAAAAAGACTGGTAAAAGCAGAAAAGGTTAGGGCGCAAAATAACGGTATTTAGGGCAGTAATAAAAAGCCGGTTCTTTGCCTGCAGGACGATGTGCCGCAGGGAAAAGCGGTAGTGCGTAGCCGGTTAAATCACTGCGTGCTGAATAGGCAGAATTGAGTCATACACCCGGAAAAAGCATTGCCATTGCGGTGATGCTTTTTCCGGGTGTATAACGAACCAAAGAAAGCCATTCGTTGTCGGCTCAAACCGTAATAGATAGTACCTCATCTGTTTTATTCGGGGTGGCTTTTATACCTTTTAGTTCTTTGATTTCTTTTCCCTCGCCTACCTGGATGGTATAAGAACCTTCCGCATAAACGCCTGGCTGGAAAACAGCGCCCTGAATACGGATTGCGTTCATTAATTCTTTACGCCCTTCGTGAATAATTTTTATGACCTGATTGGGTTTATTTATTTCTAACCGGGGCAGATACGCGACGGGCTTTCGTCCGTCATTATCCGCTTGCGAAATGGTGAAGGGCCAACCAGGAAATTGATCGTTGGCAGTGGGCTTATCTTTGTCCGCTAAAAAGCGGAAAGCTTCCATGGTAATGGTTCTTGTAAAGGTATCAAAAGTAATGACTCCCACACCTGACGCTTTACGTTGCGCATTCACGTAGCGGTTTTATCCCTATAGTTATCTTCGGGATTGCCTACTGCATAGATATAATTGATATTGCCAAAGCCATCCTGGTAAAGACCGGTGTTGGGTAAGCCGTGCTCAGGCCGGTGGGTGTGCGGCGCCCCAACGCTGTCGGGCTGGCCCCACCGGATGTAGCCGGTTGAGATAGCTGGTGTGCAGAAAGTCCAGCCGCCATCGCGGGCCGCATCAGGCTGTATTGCACCATAAAGGGCAAGTGCTGGTCGCCGTTAATGTGGAAGGCAAAGGCTTTGCGGACCAGCCGTAAGGCTTCGTCGCGCCTCTGTTTGGGCCATCCACCGAATCCATATCACCGTGTAAAAACATTTTATCCGGCCCGTGGTGCGTGCCCACGTTACAAAACAGGGTTTGCGAGCAATACTTTCATGCGAGCCCCTTGCCAATCGTTCACCCAATGTTCCAGAAACTGCATTTGCCCATCACCGAGTAATTTCAGGGCCGGACTTTCCAGCTCGTCTTTACTGATCGGCTCTTTGATGTGGTCAATGCGGCCGGTTGCCTCTTTACGCACGGATTCGGGCCCGGATTTAAACATACGGTCGCTGATAATGGCAAAGCTCACGTGGCCATACACCAAATCGGTGTACCAGGTGGTGATGCCGGAAGGCAAGGGTTGCGGATGAAAAGGAGCCGACATGTGTCCGCATTGCGTTTTGTTTACTACATTCACCATATTCGGCGTTTGCACAAAGCCACTGTGCGCATCCCGTACGTTTTCCCATTCCCCAAACGAAATTTTCTTTCCGCCTTCGCCCCATAAGTTGCCCTGAAAGACATCGTGATCATCGGTACAAACCGTCGGACGGTCACGCATAAGATCGCCAAAGGCCCAGCCGAACATATACCATTTGCCTAAGTAACTTAAAATAGCAGAGGTTCGGGCTGCCTTTTTATCGGATAGCCGCCGTTGCCTTCGTATAATTGATCACCCGAAAAATACAACATATCCGGATTGTGCTTTTTCAGGTTGCCCACCAGCGGACTATATGGATACACCCCACTCCTGACACGTGAGACCACCAAAACGTAAAGGCCGGTTGAGCGGTTCTTGACGGATGGTGCCCGTATAGGTATACTCCTTACCGCCGTTTTTATAAATCAACCGGTAGAAAACTTCTTTTCCGGAATCCCAATTGGGAAGGCGGAAATGAGCCGTGTAAGCAACTTCGTCGATTTTTTGCGTGGCGGCTTTAGCCCAACTATTTCCTTTTTTAAGCTGAAGTTCTACTTCTTTAGTATCCTTAGCCCCCAGAGGAGGCATCTGGGCAGCTATGGTTAACGTGCCTTTTGACAGCGTGTGCATGGCCCATAAAATAGGACCAAAGCTATTTTCGGGCTTGGCTACTAGTTTTGAACCGGACAGGTTAACCTTATTAAACCAGAAAGCGTCACCACCTTTCTCTTCAAAATTACTTACCAGCGCTACCAGTCCGGCAATATCTTCTTGGGTCTGGTAGGTTAATTGGGTAGTTGCCCCGTCTTTGCTTTGGCAGGTTACAATCAATTCGGTTGCCCCGTTCTTCCGGCTTCCTTTTACAACCAAATGGAAATCCGAGTAATCGAATGGCGCAGGCAGGGTTTTACCTGATCGCCAATAAATAAATGACCTTTGGTAAGAGACGCCTGCCTTCACGCCCTTTCCATAGTAGCAAGCCGCTTTTACATCCGGATCAATCTCATCTTTCACGCCAATGGAAAACCCGGCCGACCCGTTCTTTGTATTTTCTGCCGGACGAATCAGTCCTACCTGGGCAGAGACATTGATTTCGCCATTGCTTTCATTAATGACGCTGGTAAGCACATGTACGCGTGAGTTGGGTGCCGAGCCAGTGCATTCAATTCTTCCGGCTTTCACTTGCCAGTCTTCCATCGGTACGGCCCCCAGTATTTTTCGCCTATCCAGATCCGGTCATTACTAGCAGCAAAATCGTCCTGAAACGTATGCTCCAAAAGCCGGCTGGTGTAAGTGCACTTTTGTTGGTTGCCAGAATAAAATCACGCCCTGGAAAAGGCAGCGACAAAGAAACCAATCCAACTCCAAGTTTTTTGAAAAATTTTCTTCTTTGATCCTGATCCATTGATCTTAGTTTTAGAGCGATGTTTACATTTTTAAAAAAGGCACAAAAAAGCGGGTCAGCGCCTAAACTCAAAGTCGACCAAAACTTGAAAGTTTATACAAAAGGGTACCAACGACTGACTGCTATTGAGCGTATCTGCGCAGCAGCACAGGGAAATTATCAAGGAATATCTGTCCGTGCAACGAAGGCGTAAGTCTAATTTATGCTTTATGGTGGATGCGATTCTGTGGTACATGCAAGTAATGGAATTCCTCAATAAGATGGACAAAGTCCAGTTTTGGCGCGTGCTGCGTTTGATGCATCTGTTGGAATTGATTGAACATCCTTCGAGCTCTTGTTGCAAACGCATCAAATTCACTGGGTAAGGGTTTTGTAGTAGCCATTCACTGCGTAAGTAAGTAGCTTCACCCCGGTTAAAATTTTCCCCCGTAATCGTTACCCGTGCTTGCGTTTGCTGATAGTTGTTGCTCACAGTGTCATAGATCAACTGTAGCAGCTGTGATTTGCCGGAACCGTTAGGTCCAGTAACTACTAACTACCGAAACCATGGGTACATCCACCCATTGGAAGTTAGTTAAGGATTCGAAGGGTCCAGTAAAGCTTATATTCCTAACTACTAATTACTATCCTGTTCATTGTCTTGCAGTCCCCGCTCTAGCTCCTCAATAGAAGGCAGGCTGCCTTTCAGATTTTCCGGTATAGATTCAGTGAGTTGGTACTGGGTAACGCCAATGGGTTTATTGACATCTTTCAAAGCGTACTCAGCCACAATCTTATCCTTACTCTGACAGATGAGCAGACCAATGCTGGGCTGATCCTGCTCGGTGCGTAATTTATCATCCACCACCGAGAGGTAGAAGTTGAGCTTGCGGCGTACTCGGGCTTGAATTTACCTCTTTTTAGTTCAACCACTACGTAGCAGCGCAGTTTGAGATGGTAAAACAATAAGTCCAGAAAAAGTCTTCCTCGCCTACTTCCAGGTGATATTGTTTACCTACGTAGGCAAAACCGGCACCCAGTTCCAGCAGAAATTTAGTAATGTGTTCAGTCAGCGCGTTTTCTAAATCCTTTTCCTGGTAATCGTCCCGTAAAGAGAGAAAATCAAAGATATAAGGATCTTTCAGCATTTGCTGGGCCAAATCCGATTGGGGAGCGGGTAAGGTAGTGGGAAAGTTGGTCTGAGCCGCTCCCTTCCGCTGGTGGTACTTGGAGTCAATTTGCAGCACCATCACGTCCCGTGACCAGCCGTTCCTAGCCGTCTCGGCAACGTAGAACAACCGTTCTGCTTCCTCTTTGACCTTAGTAAGTAAGGTAATGTGGTGATACCAGCTAATTTGTGCAAGCGGTCCTTGCACAAATTCGACTGCCGGATAAGCAGCCGCAAACTGCCGCATGTATTTGAGATTGCGGGGTGATAAACCCTGCATATCAGGAAATTCTTTCCGTAAATCATCGGCCAATCGGTCAATTACTTTGGCACCCCAACCGGCTTTGTCCTGCTGCTCAAGAATTGTTTTCCCGATGCGCCAGTATAAGTAAAGCATCACCGCGTTAGCCGCCAAGGTAGCACTGAGTCGTGATTGGCGGATTTGGACTTTAACTCTTCTAAAATCGATAGGTATTGCTGAGGAAGTACTGACATGCACAAAGCAAATGAGTAGCTCCGTAAACTACTTAAAGTAGTCAGCTTTCAAGCTGGATCTGCTTGAACTCGCCCTGATGAAAAACCGTCAACAATAACGTTGGTATTGCGAGAGGGCAGGGTGACCTTGCCTGTTTGCCTAGTGCAGCCAGGAAGCGTCACACAAAACGGATACGGATTGACTAGAAATACGGGCAAAGAGGCGCTGGAGCAGGTAAAAGGTGAAGAACACGATTAGTTGATTAAATATAAAAGTTATATAAAATCGCCAAAGCCGACTTAGATTTAAGCCGGGCTTTGGCGATTTTAACAAAAATCGAACTGATTTCTTTACAACTTTCACTACCTGCCGGGGATGCTGATTACCCACGTTGGGCAGGAACCAGGAATCTCTTTACGAATGATGAGAGCCGGACCACGTTCGGCTGCTATTCCGGATGTACCATTGCCTGGAGTCCGGTAATCACCACCTAATCCCTTTTAGTGGCTTTTTTAGTTGTTTTTCAGCTTTTTTTCCTTTGTCGATTTCGCAGGCTCTTTTTTTCTTTTCTTTTTTGGCATCCATGCTCTTTCCCATAATGCAATAAAGTTTAAATGATACAGGTTACAGGGTACTAAATTGCTAAATTTTTCCGTATTACCGGCGTATATTAAGAGGCAAACATTGATGGTTTATCAGTTATAATTGATAATGAGCCAACTTAACAAGTGACAAACACTGTCTTTATTTCAATTGGTTCATGGTAACCAACGGAATATTTTGAGACCTTGTTTCCTTCAATGCCTGATAAGCCGTAGAATCATATTGATAGCCATTAGGGCCAAGGGGCCAAAGCATAGGAGCCAGGAAATAACGGGTGGCTTTAAATCCCTGCACCGTTGCCTCCAGGTTGCCGGTTCCTTTAGAATTACTGGCCTCATTTTCCATTTCAAAGGGCCTTTTGAATCCTTTGGCTATGACTATTTCTACAAAAGCCCGCCAATCCATACTGTCTGAACCCCCAAAACCAGGCATCATGGCTTCATAATTATGACGGTCCCAGTCACTAGTGGGTTGGGGCACATGGGCCAGATGAGCCAGCGCCGGGTCTACTGCCTGTACCGGATACATACTGCCCCAGTAGGTACGGGTCTGGTTGTGCAGATTGCGGGTAGCTTTTACGTGAATGCGGTACAAGCGGCTCATGTCCGTTTCGCGGATCACATCTACGGGATTGGTATGCTGCCATACGTCGTGCGAAGGGTCATAAATTTCGCCATGGGCCCGGCTGGGGATAAGGGCATACATGAGTTTACGGGCTGCCAGTACACCCGTGAGGTTATTAAATGTAGTTGTATACTTGGCGGAACGCCAGCCTTCCATCGGGCAGTTTTCGTACAGTATTGTGACGCCAAGATCTTCGGCATATTTGATTATGGGCGTAAATACCTTTACGTATTCGTCCAGATTCCGCCCAAATCCGCCTTCCTGCCCGCCTAATTCGTGATTGTACCCCACAAAGTACCCACCTGTACGCCGTTCTCATTGCCGCCGAGCAGGTGAGCCATCCGGATCAGCCGCAGCAAATGATCCTGATTGTGGCGTCGCTGCCCCGGGTCGCCGCCGATCAGGTTCTCAAAGGCGCCGATAGAAAACTTCAGGCCGTTCTGATTAAATAGATCAATCAGTTTACGGGCATCGTCGGGAGTGAATTGTTCGTAATCGAGGTGCGTGGCAATGTGGTCGTTGCGGGTACCGTCACGGCGGAATACGCACAGGTCGATACCCTGGGCGCCAATGCGCTTGGTCTGGTCAATGACCCCTTCCAGGGAAAGCCCCGGGAAGGCTGAACTCATTACCCAAAGTGGATTATTTACTGCTTGCATAAAATCAGGGACCGCTTTTATTTCTACGCCGGTAATTTACTGATGTTACGCAAGACCTTTTACCATTTTCACGCAAAGGCGCAACGTTTTACGCAAAGAAGATAAGGCTCTTTATCCCCTTATGGCGTTAAAACCAGCCGGTATTGCTTGGTGATACTAGTCTTTTGCCGTACTTTACGCGGAACCACTTAAAAAACACCAGTATCATGCATCCTAACGAAAATGAAGCCGACTTCCTGGAAGCCATGGCCCGGTATACCCAACTGTTGCAGGGGCAACTGGGGCTGACCGAAGAAATTCTCCAGCATATGCACCGCATTACCGTTACCATAGGCCAGAAGCAGACGACCGGGAAACTGACGCTACCGATGAGCAGAATCAGGTAGGCGGCCTGCCAGCATAGCGAGGAGAAACTGTGTATTATAATAGCCCACTCACAGCTGCCGGCTTGATCGAGGGCTTTTTTATGTCAATTATGCAAGAAACCATTATTGCTACCCTGCAGGGCTGGAAAAAGACCGTAACGTCCGGATTCTTTACGCCTGCGAATCAGGAGCCGGGCCTGGGATTCTCCTCACCGGACAGTGATTACGACGTGCGGTTCATCTATGCCCACCCAACGGACTGGTATTTTTCGATTGATGAGCGGAAAGACACGATTGAACTTCCCGTCAATGAAGTACTTGACATCGGTGGCTGGGATATCCGGAAGGCATTGCAGCAGTTCCGTAAAGCAACGCCGCCGTTTTCGAATGGCTGCAATCGCAGTATTTACCGGGAAAATCCTGCCTTTTCGGCGGCGTTAAGACGGTTAATGCCTGACTATTTCGCGCCCCGGGCCTTGGTATTTTCATCATCTGGGATTAGTCCGGAAAATACTGGCCGAAACGGAGAACGAGAAAGAAATCCGGTTGAAAAAGATCTTTTATATCCTCCGTTCGCTGCTCTCGGCCGTGTGGGTAAGGAAAAAGGGACCGTGCCGCCCATGACCTTTGAGCCACTCCGGGAATTGATTGGGAAAAAGTCAATTGTCGGACAGGTAGCCCAATGGCTGGAATTAAAGCAGCAATCGGATGAGAAAACGAGGGTAAAAAAATGGGCGTTTTTCGAAGAATACGTACTGATGGAAATGGCCCGCTGCGAGTCTTACGCCGAAAGTGCTCCCATCAACCGTCCTGATTCCGTAAAGCTCAGCGAGTTATTCCGGCAAACCGTAAATCCACTTGCATGACCATTGAAGAACTCAGAAACCGGAACCTGATTATTCTGGAATGCATCTCGGGCAGCAAGGCGTATGGTACCCATCTACCCACTTCGGATACGGATATCAAAGGCGTGTTTGTGCTGCCGGAAGAAGCATATTTCGGGATGAATTGTACCGAACAGGTGAGTGACGAATCCAACGACGTGGTGTATTATGAGTTAAAGCGATTCATTGAACTGCTGTACCGGAACAATCCTAACCTGATGGAACTGCTCCATTTCGCCGCCGGACTGCGTATTGATCAGGCACCCGGTGATGGATCGGATCAAGCCGGAATTGTTTCTGTCAAAATTATGTAAAGACTCCTTTGCGGGCTACGCAATGACGCAGGTGCGGAAGGCATCGGGACTGAATAAGAAAATACTGAACCCGGTAGAACCGCAGCGCAAAGAGGTTATCGATTTTTGTCTGATTACGGCTGGTCAGGGGTGCGGTGCCGGTCAGCGAATGGCTGGCGGCAAAAGGCTGGCAACAGGAATACTGCGGCTTGGTAAACCTGCCTCATATGAAGAATATGTACGCCCTGTTTTACGACCGGCAGGCGCAGGCTACGGCAGGAGGGGCGGCTGGGCTTCCGGGGCTTTACCGCAAGGAAGAATCCAATGACGTATCCCTGAGTAGCGTCCCGAAAGGAATGGAGCCGCAAGGCTACCTGTTTTTCAACCGGGAAGGGTATTCTTCCTATTGCAAGGACTACCGGGCCTACTGGGAGTGGGTGGAGAATCGAAATGAAGAACGCTATCAGAACACACTGCAACACAGCAAGAACTACGATGCTAAAAACATGATGCATACCATTCGTCTGCTGGAAATGGCTGAGGAAATAGCTACCCTGAGAAAGGTAATTGTACGCCGACCCAACCGCGAATTTTTGCTGCAAGTGCGGCGGGGTGAATTTTCCTACGAACAACTGCTGCAAATGACCGGGGAAAAAATCGAACGGATTGAGGAGGTTTTTGCCCGGTCAGGACTCCCCGATCAACCCGATTACATCCAGGTAAATCAACTATTGGTAGATGTTCGTCGGGAGGTGTACCGGCAGTGGCGGGAGCAATAGAATAGTTGGTAGGGGAGAATGCTAAATGCTAAATGCTAAATGGAGCTAAGCAAATGGACAGTTGAAAATGGATAATGGACAATGGTTTTTAGAGAATTTTTCGTTTACCCTTTAGCATTCACCATTGAGCAGCATCGCATAGGTTAATCAGGAGAGCCATTCCTGAGTGTACGCCATAACAGTTGCTGTGGCTCCGGTGTGCTGCTGCACGTACTGCTTTGACGCCTGGGCGGCCCGTTGCCGGGCTGTTTCATCCAGGTATAATTTCAAGAAATGCTTTTCCAGTTCATCCGTCTGGCCAATGCCAAAAGCACCACCTAGTTCAATCAGTTCTACCGCCTCCCGGAATTTCTGATGCCGGGGTCCGAAAAAACGGGCATCCCGAAAGTAGCAGCTTCCAGAATGTTATGAATTCCTTTGCCAAACCCGCCGCCGATGTAAGCAAAGTCGGCATAGCTGTAGATTGAGGAAAGCATCCCGATATTATCAATGATCAGCACGTCAGCATTGTGTACACTTTCGACTTGCACCTGCGAAAACCGGACTATTTTGCCCTTCAGCTCCTTTTCCAACCGCTGCATCTCGTCTTGATGCAATTCGTGCGGGGCAATAACGACTTTGAGTGGATGCGGGAACCGGTTCAGCATGGGTATAACTACGTCCATATCCTGCATCCAACTGCTGCCGATTACCAGCAGTTTATGATCACCTTTAAAAGCCGCCACTACCGGAATCTCTTTTCGCTGGCTGGCTACGGTACTGACCCGGTCAAAACGGGTGTCTCCAGCTACGGTTACGTTCCGGAGGCCAATGGAGTTCAGTAACTGTTTGGATTCCTCATTCTGCACGAAGACATGCGTAAAGTTCCGGAGAATACCCCGGAAAAAGCCGCCATAAGGCTTAAAGAATGCTTGCTGCGGCCGGAAAATGGCAGAGAAAGATAGTACGGGAATCGCCTGTTGCCGAAGCTCGGTCAAATAATAGTACCAGAACTCATACTTAGCGAAAAAGGCAGCTTTCGGTTTGATCATGGATATAAACTGCCTGGCATTTTTTCTGCTGTCAAGCGGTAGGTAAAACACATAATCAGCTCCGGCGTAGTTTTTACGGACTTCGTAGCCGGAAGGGGAGAAGAAGGTCAGCAGAATTTTATAGGCGGGGTATTGCCCTCTGAACTGTTCAATGACGGGTCTGGCTTGCTCAAACTCCCCCAGTGAGGCACTATGAAACCATACAATAGGGGAAGTGTTCTCCTCTATTTTTTCTCTGATCCTCTGGAAAATAGCCTTCCGGCCTTCCGCCCACTGACGGGCTTTAGGATTGCGCAGGGCAACTACTTTAATGATCAACGCATAAAGCCGGAGCGCAATGGTATAGAGCAATAGAAACATGGAATCGAGTCGGTTATAAACCGGCTCTGCAAAAATAGCTTTTTACTTTCCGAATAAGCCTTCCCTCGGCAGTTAGCAGACCCGTTATATCCCAAAAATGGTATTTCCGGTAAACAAATTTTCCGGTATGGGGTTAAGAAATGGGCTTTTCTCGCCGGGCCCCACTAAAAAGTGTTTTTGAAAATAGCACTTCCCGGCTTTTACTATCGTAATCAGCAACCGGAACCGGCTATCGGCGGGTAATATTTTAATAGGGATGCGTTTGATGCATTATACAAAGGGGGCTACATTCGTGTAAAAAACGGTAGGAATGAGCATGAACGGACTATGGCGAATCTGGCGGGTACGGGTCAGGGGATTTACCAGGTTAATCCGCCTCTCCAATCTGTTGATCATCGCCCTGACGCAGTACCTGGTCCGGATTTTTCTGATCGGGCCCCGGGAGGAATGGCTGCAGGTAGTGACGGACCCTTGGTTTTTTCTGCTTTGCCTTTCTACCCTTATGATGGCTGCTGCCGGGTACATCATCAATGACTACTATGATATTAAGATTGATACGATTAATAAACCGCGGAGGGTGATTATCGGAAGGCTCATGCGTCGGCGGATGGCCATGATTATACACTCGGTTTTTAATGCAGCCGGTATACTCTTAGGCTGGCTGGTGAGTTGGGAGATAGCCCTGGTCAATTTTTCGGCGGCCTTTCTGCTTTGGCTGTACTCCAATCAATTAAAGCGTTTGCCTTTTGTGGGTAATGTTACGGTGGCGGCTCTCACGGCACTTTCATTAGTAATTGTGGTGTTGTATGAACCTCGCAATCAGGTTTGGGTATTTACTTTTGCGCTGTTTGCCTTTTTTATTTCTTTGATCCGGGAAATCATCAAGGATATGGAAGACCTGCGTGGTGATGCTACGTTTGGTTGCCGTACGTTGCCGATTGTCTGGGGTATCCGCCGTACGAAAGTGCTGCTCTATGTATTGATTGTATTGTTTCTGGTTACGCTTTTTACCCTTTCCGTCTACCTGCATGATCAACTCATCTTGTATTTTTCCGCGTTTACGGTAGTGCCGGTTGGTTGGCTGACCTGGCGGTTGATTAAAGCAGATACCCGCCGGGAGTTTGGCAAGCTAAGCACCTTATGCAAAATTATTATGATAGGCGGCGTGCTCAGTATGGTGCTGGTGTAAGAATAAATGCTAAATGTTGAATGCTAAAGGGTAAATGAAAAGGCAAAAAACCATTTAACATTTAGCATTCCCTGCAAAGGGGTTACGGTACCAGCAACACATTGTGGGCTCTCACGTAGGCAGGTTGGTTATTCCATTCCGTTTCAAGCCAGATATCCTGCTTTTCGTAATTATCAAGCCGGTTGCCCTTTTGGATAACTGTGAGTAAACGGGAGGCGGATGAAGGGGGACAAATCAGATAAACATTAAGCTGGGGAACAATTGCCTGCGTGACATTGAATCTGAAATTGAGCAATACCAGCGTAGCGGCAGAAGAAGGATGAAACTACCCCCGTGACGGATTGGCACAAACTTTCCCTTTCTTTCCGGAGTACAATAATCAGGAAGATGCAAACATTCAGAAGCAAAATACCAATGGCCAGGTACAGGTAGTATCGGTCATACCAGATCATAAAATAGTCTAAATCGCTGAATTCGTAGCCTAGCAAGTTGTACCGTGCGGCTAGTTCCTGCATCTTCAGCGCGACTGCTGCGTTGGGTATTTGCAGGTGGTACAGATTGAGATAATATAAAGCTTTAGTATAATTTCCTGCGCCTTCTTCAATAAAAGCCATTCGCAGCAACATAGCCGGAGACGCACTCTGAAGCCGTTGTAACAGACTTTCGTACAGGGGCAGGGCATCAATATAGGAAGCATTTACGAACAAAGAATCGGCTCTGTGCAGCCGTTGTTCGCTGGTTGCTCCCAAGCTACATTCTTAATAAGGAATATAAAGACGAGTAAGAAAAGTTTTTTTGCAGTGAACGTTTGCATTATAAATGGGTACTCCATACATTTGCACCGCAATTAACGCAAAGGCGGGTTGCAAAACAATAAAATCAAGATGATTTCGTAGCTCAGTTGGTAGAGCAATACACTTTTAATGTATGGGTCCTGGGTTCGAATCCCAGCGAAATCACTCAGAACCCTCTCTGATACAAACAGAGGGGTTTTTTGCTATTGGGTCGAGGTATGGGTCGAGTAAAGCTTCCTTTTACTTCCTATTTCATCCGCTCCTTACCTTTGTAGCATAACTGCCCGGTTTACACTTTCCACTGAGGTCTCCCGTATTAATTTCGAATAAAAAAACAGTTACCTATTTTTTATGGGAAATCTCGGAGGCGCTGAAATGATGGTCGTCGGCACCATTATTATGCTATTGTATTTTTTACCCACTGTACTGGGATATCAGAAACGGAACTGGGATCTATTTTTCTATTGAATCTATTTGTTAGGGCTGGACTTTAATTGGCTATGTAGTGGCCTTAGTCTGGGCCGTATCCAAGGATTCAAAGCAGGGTAATTGTCAATAACAATACGACTCCTTCTACTGCAGCTGATGAGTTACTGAAGCTGGCGGACCTGAAACGAAGGGAATCATTTCCGAAGAAGAGTTTGAAAAGCAGAGGCAAAAGTATTGGTGTAACATAGTTCCCCAGATACGCTGGATAGAAAAGAGAATATGTTGATTTAGTTTTATAGAGCCGAGTAAGTAACTTCATAGTGAAAGGGGTGGAATCGAAGCCTAAAATTATGCAAGGCGGCACAGGTCAGGAAGATTTTATGGGTAAACTGGTTTTTACGCAAACGACACTCGTCTTTGAGAATGCGGTAGCGTTTGATACTGCCGATGGCGTGTTCAATGCGGACGAAAGCGGAAACAATCCGGTTGGTTTGTTTCTGCTGAGCTGTCAGTTCTTTACACGCGGCTTTTTCATCGGTTGCTGAATGGTTACGCCTTCGGGACGGTAGCCTTGATAGCCGGTATCTTGCCAGAGGGTAAAGCCTTTCAGGAATCGAATAGTGCGTATCGGCCAGCTTCTTATCGTGGGTTTTACCCGTAACGGTGGCACTTACAAACAAGACCAGGCACAAAGAATTAACCACTAACGCATGCTTAATGGTATGATTCTTCTTTTTGCCACTGTAATGGGTTTGTTGCGCATCGGGGTCTTGGGGACGGGGAATTTCTCGTTCTCCCTCGTGCAACAGATGTTTACTCGACCGGATCATCAGTTGAGTGAGCCTTACTAGCAGCTAAAACGGTTTGTAATTGGGCATCGGTCTGAGCGGGTACTGCTTGGGCTAAGGCCAGACTTTTATCAGAATCACTTGCAATCCGTGCACAAATACATTACACTGCTGCTGCTCGATACCAAACAGGTCTGCATGTTGTTCTTGCAAGGGATTGAGTTTGCAGTAGGATAGAATGAAAGCTAACCGTTCGGCTACTGAAGGTAAAGGGCTATTGGCATAGAGCACAAACTGGCGTAAGCCGCTTCGACGCTTCCCGTTGAGATGATACCGGCTCAAATATCGTTTTATTAGGCTTGCTCGAAATAGGGCACTAACTCTTGAAGGCTTCCACACTGTAACCAGTCATGGCCTTACAACGAGTCGGATTCGTTAACCATTGTTCTGTATTTCATCCCCAAAGTTTGCTCGCACGCGGGAGTTTACCAATTTAATTCAACATATTCTCTAAAGTCTATATCTGCGACAGTGGAACTGCCGGCGTGTACCATTATTCCGAAAACTGCACGGGGTTGATAAAATGTACCCACGCGATCACCTTGATTAGTAAGCAGGATGCTGAGCAAAAACCCGGCCGGGTGAAGTGTAATGATGACCGCGTTTATAAAATCATTTGCTCTAATGAGGTGGCACAACTGGCATTATGCCCTTAATTTTAGAAATTAGGGGCTTTTTTCGTGCCAAACTTATGCCAATAGTGCCAATAGCTTCCCTCACCTAGAACGACCTGAACGTCAGAACTTCCGATGATCGATCCCGGCAGGGCTCTAATCATTCTTCTTCCATACTCTCCGGGATTCATCATGCCGCTGTTGGTCAGCCATCCGTACATAAACCATTGTGGTTTCAATAGACCGGTGGCCCAGGTTCTTGCTGACCGTGATCAGATCCATGCCTTTTTCCAGGCTCAGGGTTGCATATGTATGACGGGCAGCATGGAAAGACATCATCTCCCATTTAGGTACTGTCTTTTCAACCCGGTTGACTCCTTTATATACAACCCGCTGCACGGACTGGTCAATCCCTGCCATCCGGCAAAGCTCTTTAATGTGCACATTGGTATTGAAATTAGAAATCACCGGTAAACAGCGAGCCCCGCCCTGGTTGCGTTCAATAATTTCAAGGGCATAGTCGTTGAGGGCAATGGTGGTTTTACTCCTTGTCTTCTGCTGGGTAAACCGGACAATACCATTTTTAATATTAGCCGGGGTAAGGCTGCGGATGTCGCTGTAGCGGAGCCCGGTAAAACAGGCGAACAGGAATACATCCAGGGCTTTCTGCTTGCCTTCAGTAGCTACCCGCAAGGTCCACAGCTTCATGAGTTCTTCCCAGGTGAGGCATAGGCGTTCCGTATCCGTTTTCAGATCCCGGAACCTGAGGTAATCTTTCTTTACCGGTACCCCTAACGTGTCAGCATATTCCATTACAGCCCGGATAGTCCGGGTGTGAGTTTTAACCGTGTTGTTGCTGATCCCTAATTCATTAATCAAGTAAAGGAGGTAGTTATTATAAAACTCCTTATTGATCGCTGTCACCTTCAGGATCGGAGCGAATTGCTTCAAGGCAAGTCTTGCCTGGCCAAAAGAACGAAGGTATCCCGCCGATTTGAGCCCCTGGCTGCCGGTTAGGTACTGATCCAGTAAAAGGTAAAAATCGTCTACCGGTCCAACGGGTTTGGTGATTCCCTTATGCGCCTGGTAGAGCTGCTTGAGAATCGTTGGGGTGAGGGCTTTTTTGTCCGGGTAGTTATCGTAAAGCGTGTTTACGGTGCTCATCAGGTTGAGCAGCGCATTATTGATGCCCGCCACCGCCTCGCCTCGTCCTTTGCATCGTTGGGCGTAAGGGTCCCATGCGTCTGGGCTTACCTTCTGACCCGTGGAGATTTTGAGTTGTTTCCCGTTGAAATTACAGTACAGGTAGAGGGGACAGAGGCCGTTTTTGAGCTTGTCAAAGGCCAGATAAAGCTTAGAATTCATGGTATAAAAATGCCGGTGGTCAGCCGGCTATTGTTTTTTAGTTGTCACTCTGGTTTAGGGGAGTACTGTTTCTAACTCTTTCTACTTCATCCTCTAAATACTTAATCCTTTTCTCCATTTGGTCCATGTCCTTGTGCATCACATACAGACCAAACAGCAAATCTTCGCGGCTGTGTCCTTCCATTTGCTTTACGAATTCCTGAAAACGCTCTTCTTCCCTGAAGTCCCCTTCCAGAGATCCTAAAAACTGATTTAAGTCCATATATGATAAAAATTAAAGGTTGCAAAATGTTATTTCTCCCCTGACTTGCCCTGGGGTTGCAATTCGGCCAGTTTCACTGCAAACTCATCTAGTGTCATTCTGAACAACGGAGCCAGTACTTGAGCTTCCCCCAGGGAAAGTACTGCATTAGGGTTTGTGCGAAGATATACCAAGCGGTTGCGGTTAATTCCACTCTTCTCAATTATAAATGGGAGGGCCAGGCCAGCTTCATTAATCAACTGTCCTAAGCCAGTAAGCCCTTCCGTCTGACGCTTTACCATATTGTGCTTATATTAT
>JAUJNL010000019.1 GCA_030448185.1 Cytophagales bacterium
CTTACGATATGACTATTATTATGACTCTATTTTTTTCGGAGATGTATTGGATCATTTACTCGATACTTGGGCTGTAGTAGTAAAAATAGCCAGGCAACTTTAGACTGGTTGCCTGCTGATTGTGAGTATTCCTAATTTCAGTGAATTTAAGAATTTAATTAAAGTAGTTATCAAGGGCGATTTCACTTATGAAGAGTCCGGAATTCTGGATAAAACGCATCTCAAGTTCTTCTGCAAAAAGAACATATTGCAACTAATGGAACTGGGTCCTTTCAGCGTGGCTAAAGTTTCTACGAATCTTGAATATACCCCCTACGTTACTAAAAAGCATATATTCAATAAACTTACCTTCAAAGTTTTCGAAGAATTTCTGGCCTTGCAATATATTGTGGTGTCGGCAAAGCGGTAAAGTAATTTAATGGGTGAATAATGAAATCACAAGTACAGGAGGTAGCCAATGCTGTAGCGGGAGTGGTGGTGCTATACAACCCTGACGAGAGTGTGCTTGATCATATTGCCTCTTACATCGGTTCTCTTGACCGTCTATTTGTGGTTGACAATTCTGAAGTAGCGAACCAGGCGCTGCATCAATCTATTATACAGCAATTCCCTAAAGCCAGTCTTATCGTTAATCAGGCCAATCTGGGCATTGCCCGGGCACTAAATATCGGGGCTGAGGCGGCACTGGCCAGAGAATTTGAATGGTTGCTTACGATGGACCAGGATAGTAAAGCCAGTCCTGCCATGATGAAGGACTTGGTTCAATACGCTAAAAGTTACCCGGATGGTACAATTGGTATTGTTGCGCCTACGTATACTGATAAGAATACGCCCGCTACTACGCCAGTTCACGAAGCCTGGCAAGAGATTTCTACCGTTATTACTTCTGGTAATTTGCTTTCATTAAAGGCCTATAGGCAGGTTGGGCCCTTTGAGGATAAATTTTTTATTGACTACGTAGACCACGAATACTGTTTACGGCTGAGAAAGCATGGGTTTCGTATTGTGCAGGTTAATACCGCTACGCTCTATCATCAGCAGGGAAATATCGGCAGCAAAAAAGTATTTTCGCATCCGGTTTTTTTCTCTAATCATAATGCTACCCGACGATATTATATCACCCGGAACCGGTTGTACGTGATGGAAAAGTATGGTAAAGATTTTCCGGAGTTTCTGAAACTAGAGGTTTCTGGTATTTTCAAGGAGTTTGTTAAAATAATTTTTTTTGAGGACAGCAAGCTTCAAAAGCTGAAAAGTATTTGGAAAGGCTACTGGCACTATAAACAACGAAGATTTGGTAAATTATGACTATAAAAGGTGCTAGCCAGTCTCCCAAAGTATACGTTGTCATATTGAACTACCGGGGGTGGGAAGATACAATAGAGTGCCTCGAAAGTATTTTCAGGGCCGACTATTCTAATTTTCAGGTTGTTGTCATTGATAATCATTCACCCAATGATTCAGTGGCCCGAATTCGGCAGTGGGCTGAAGGAAAAGGAACAGTAGCCCTGTCGGAAAATGCTTCCCCCGAATTCCAGTATTTGGTAGACGCCCCCATTGCCAAACCTATTCCTTACCAGTTTTTCTACGGGCAGGAGCTAACTCCGTCAATTATAAGGCAAACCCACAGTCCACTTATCCTTGTGCAGTCGGAGCATAATGGCGGTTTTGCTGCCGGAAATAATCTGTTTATCAAACACATTCTTGAGGAGGACGCCTACGTCTGGCTGCTGAACCCCGACATGGTGGCCGACCACCAGGCCATGTCGGCACTAGTGGCAGCAGCCCAAGCTTCCCCTGCCGCAACGGTAATCGGATCAGTAGTCAAGAGTTACGCTAATCCAGCTCAGGTACTGGAGTTTGGTGGATGCAAACTCAATCTAATGACTGGTACCGCTTCTTCGGTATTATCCAGGGAAGAAGTTACCCGGATTGATTATATATCGGGTGGCTCCTTTTTTACCCATCTTCGTAATTTTAAGCTTTATGGCTTACTTCCGGAAGAATATTTTCTGTACTGGGAAGAGACCGACTGGTGCTACCGGGCAAAAAAGGCCGGAGTAGGCTTTACAGTATGCGAGTCGGCGGTTTGCTACGATAAAGGGGGCACTTCGGTAGGACGCGGATTTTTAGCTGAATACTATTACAGCCTTAATGCCCTCCGGTTTTTGAATAAATATAACCCTAAATATATCCCAACCGTACTTTTTTTCAACATTTTCAGGATCGGTAAACGGCTGATGCAAGGGCGAATGAACCGGGTAGATGCCATTATTAAGGCCAGCACCCACTTTGTACTGGCCAAGACACCATCAATCATAAAAAAGCAATAGAAGTTTAAAATGTATGATGGGCAATCAGCAAGGGAAATTGTTTATGAGGTATTACTCAATAGGGCGGCATGCCCGTTATGATTCACTTCCGGATTTAGGATTGTACCTATATTTGCGGGCCAATCAGGCTTTGTTTCGTTGTTAATACCGGCTATATGAGGGTTAATAAATATTATTTTCTGCTTGTATTCATTTACTTCTTCCTGAATAGTGCCGGGCTGCCCGCTAATTTGCTGTATACTATTTTACTGACACCCTTGTTTTATTACTGGCTATTGGATAAAAAGGAGCAGTGGGTGATTGCGAAGTTCATTGCATCCCTGCTGCCGTTTGCCATTGTCCACCTTTTAATGAAGTAGACACCTTTTTCTACTTTAAATCAGTAGCTTATTATTTGGCAGTCTATATTTTCGTGTATACCTGCGCTGTTTTCGCCGCTTGGTATCGGGGATGGCCGGGTATTTTTTGAGAAAATAGTAAACTACAACTTTGCTTTTACCTTATTATCCCTGCTGCTCTTTTTTACCCCTTATCAAAAGCTAGTCTGGTATGTAAGTACCGTATCGGGAGGACTCGAAAACTTTCCCCGGCTGGCCATGCTTACCTACGAAGCCTCGTACTATTCCACCTTGTTGGTACCCTTTTTGCCTTATTCTTCCTGCGCCTGCTCTCCGGAAAGTTTGACCAAAGAACCATCCTATTTACCCTGATGGTTAGTTTTTCACTGGTTCTTTCCTTTTCGCTGGGTGTGCTTGCCTGTCTGGTCTTTGCCTTTATCCTGCTGATTTTATTCAATGCCAGCCTATTGCTTAAGCGCAAGGCCATCTTCTACAGTTTTTGTACCCTGGCCTTGTTAGGAGTGGCAGCTCTTCTATTTTTGTTCGTTATTTATCCCGAAAACCCGTTAACGGTACGCGTAGTCAATGTACTGTCCGGGGTAGACAGTTCCGGAAAAGGGCGCACCTTTGAAAGCGTTTCAATTAGGCTACCAGATAGCTGAAGCAAAAAGTGTTTGGTTTGGAGTAGGGCCCGGACAAGTAAAAGTAGCGGGAGACTTTATAATCCGCCGTTTTTATAGTCTGCCGGCCGCTTTTGAGGGTCGGTAACCATTCCGTGTGCCTTTGCTGAGACATTAGCCATCTTTGGATTTTTGGGAGCCGGACTTCGCTTGTTTATGGAGATTTTTCTCTTCTTCCGGACCCGAGTGTACAGCAATTATTTTCGGTTCTTCTTATTCACTTATATGTTTATCTACCAGTTTACCGGCAGCTTTATCACTAATATTGCCGAGTACATAATTTGGGTGTTTGCCTTTGTGAATGTGTTTCCGGAGTTTGATAAGAAGAACTTAACTGCCCCCCTGCTCACCACGCTTAGGCCTTCCAATTATCTGATTAAAAGCGGACTTACCGCCAATACCCAACAGATCTAAAACTGCTTCCAATTGATTCCCCGTAAACTGAAAATAGGGCTTGATGCCAAATGGTTTTTTGAAGGCCCGGTGAGTAACAGAATTGTTGTTCAGAATCTGATCATCCACCTGATTGGGCAAAATGTTGACCATGAACTATTCTTGTTCTTGGATAAAAATCTCAATCAAAACCATTTCCCCTCCAAACCCCTCACGTCCATTTGATATACGTGTGGGCCGGGAATAATTTGTTGTCAAATTTGTTTGTACTCCCGCCGGAGGCCAGAAAATTAGGACTCGATATCGTTGTTTTCCAGAACTTCGCTTCTTTGGGCAGCCGGTTCAAAAAACTAACGTATATCTATGATGTGATCTTTCTTTCTAATCCTGAATTCTTTTCCTTGAAGGAAAGACTCTATTTTCGCCACTGAGGGCACTCGCCAGGCAGTCAGACCGGCTCTGCACGATTTCTGAAGAAGAAAAAAAGCGTTTATTAAAGTATCAATTAAGAGAGATGCTAGTGACATTGACGCAATTCCCCTGGGAGTTGACCCCCGATTCCAGCCTGCGGATTGCTATGACCAGGCGAGACTAAAGAATTTTCGCCAAAAATACAAGCTTCCGGAACGGTACCTGCTGTATGTAGGCCGTCTCAATATCCGGAAAAACATTCTGAATTTACTGAAGGCGCTTCCGTTGCTGCGCGATCAAAACATTCCTCTGGTAATTGTCGGGGCAAAAGACTGGAAGATGCCTTCCTTCGATGCTATTATTACCGAACATAACCTGACCAACCGGCTCATCTTCACCGGTCATATTCCCGATGAGGATTTGCCCGTTTTTTTGCACTAGCCACCCTTTTTTGTTTCCCTTCCTTCGCGGAAGGTTTTGGGCCGCCACCTTTAGAGTCCATGGCTTCCGGGGTACCCGTTGTAGTCTCTGACCGCACTTCGCTGCCCGAAGTCTGCGGAGAAGCTGGTAATTATGTGAATCCAGATGATCCTTATTCCATTGCCAGCACCATTAATATTCTCCTGGAAGATCAATTACTTTACGCGCAGAAGCAGGAACTGGGCCTGAAACGGTCCCGGTTATTTACCTGGGATAAATCCGCCCGGAAACTTATGCAAAGCATTTTAGTAACATTGCAATCATAATTGGTCAGACCTGATAATCAGAAATACCAGAAACTGAATGAAAATTGCAATTGCCGGTACTCGTGGCATCCCTAATAACTACAGCGGATTTGAGCAGCTAGCCGAATATCTCTCAAAAACATTGGTAGAAATGGGGCATGAGGTATACGTATATAACTCCCATAATCACGTGTATCAGGAAAAGCTGTGGAATGGGGTGCACATTATCCATCAGCACGATCCTGAGTATAAACTAGGTACCTTCGGGCAGTTTATCTACGATTACAATTGTGTAAAAGACAGTCATAAGCGGAATTTTGATGTAATTCTGCTGCTAGGGTATACGAGTAGCTCAGTTTGGGGACGGCTGCTGCCTAAAAAGGCCATTATCATTTCCAATATGGATGGGTTGGAATGGAAGCGTTCCAAATACAGCCGTCCGGTGCAGGAGTTCCTGAAGTTTGCCGAAAAATGGGCCGTACAGACCAGCGACTATCTGGTTGCTGACTCAATAGGTATCCAAAATTACCTCAAAAACAAATACAAGGTCGAATCAAATTTTATCCCTTACGGAGCTTACCTTTTTACTTCCCCCGATCCGGCCGTTTTGGATGAGTTTACACTAGTGCCCTACCAGTATGACATGTTGATGGCCCGGATGGAACCGGAGAATAATATTGATGTTATTTTACAGGGCGTGCAGCAATCGGCGGTTGACCGTACTTTTCTGGTAATTGGGAATTATAAGAAGAAGTTTGGCTTCTACTTGTACGATAAATTTAAAAGTGAAAGAATCCGTTTTATTGGTGGATTGTTTGATATCAATAAACTGAACCAGATTCGATACTTCTCTAATATTTACTTTCACGGGCACAGCGTAGGGGTACCAACCCTTCGCTGCTTGAAGGCTATGGCCTCAGTGCCCTAATCTGTGCCCATCAGAATGAATTTAACAGCTCTATTCTGGGAAAAGACGCTTATTATTTTTCGGATAGCCAGGAGGCTAAACACGTGTTGGAATCCGTTGATAAACAAAAAGCCGAAGAATCAGCGAAGATAGAGGCTAACATCAAAAGATAGCCAACTTTTATACCTGGGAAAAAGTGAATAGCGATTATGAGAAAATGATGCGGGAGTGCATTGCTAAAGGCAAACGCATATAAGTGGTTGTATGGGTAGCTTAAAAACGAGTCAAATATTCCAGATAAGGATCATGCTGTCCTGCATAATACCATCCGGTATTACTGTTTGTTGTTAATTATAATCACACTACCCTTCTCCGTTCCAATCAATAGTATTTGTATTATGCTGTTGGGAGCCCACTGGCTGATAGAAGGCAATTGGGGTACTAAATTCCGGCAGCTTACGCATAATTACCCCGCTTTGATTTTTATTGGTTTGTATGTACTCAACGTTGCGGGGATGCTGTATACCACCGATGTAAAGCCCGGCGCTGCGGATCTGGAAACCAAGCTTGCGATCCTGGTAATGCCGCTGGTGTTAGGCTCAGTTCCGCCAATTGGTAATATTCGCGTGAGCCATCTATGTAAAGTATTTGTGGCAGTAAATACGGCAGCAGCTTTATTTTGCGTGGGTGGCGCAATCTATCATTACTTTTTCCACCAGACTAATAAATACTTTTTTTACCACGACCTGAGTGGGCTAATTGGCATGCACGCCATTTACTTTTCTATGTATCTGAGCTTTTGTCTGTTCACCCTGACCGATTATCTGGTAAATAACTGGTATCGTTCAGAAAGATGGCTTAAGTGGACCATCATGATGTTAATGGGGGTTCTGTTTGGGGTAGTCATACTGCTTTCCTCTAAAACGATACTGCTTTCGTTACTGCTTTTTCTGAGTGGCTTTTGTATATTTTATTTTCTCTCTAACCGGAAGCATTGGGTCAGTGCTTTACTGATTATAGCCGCCAATGCTATAGTAATCTTTGCTCTGCTGGTGGTACCTTATACCCGGGAGAGATTCCGCCATGCTTTTGAAACGGATTTCCAGTTTATGCGGGAGGGTAATTATGATATTTACTATACCGGACTCTCTCTACGGGTGGTAATCTGGAAATTAAGTGTTGAAATTGTACGGGAAAACAACGTATGGTTAGCTGGCGTGGGCACCGGCGATTCACAGGCATTTCTGGATGATAAGTACCGGCAGTATCACCTGTATACCGGCAATAAGGCCCTCAACGACAATGGATACCTGGGCTATAATGGGCATAATCAATACATTCAGTTTCTGCTTTGCCTGGGTATAGTTGGCCTACTGTATTTCATACTCTATTTAGGAATTCCAGCTTGGACTGCCCTGAGGCGAAGAGATTATCTTTTTTTGGCATTTGTGCTCTTCTTCGCCATCTGCTGTCTTACAGAATCTATTTTATGCCGACAGAAAGGAGTCGTATTTTACGCCCTGTTCAGTGCGTTGTTCATGTTCCACCGGTTCCTGCCCAGCCGACCCTCCGCAAGATAAGCTGGCCTCATCTGCTAAAATGGAATAAGAACACGTTGCCGAAAATTATACTGCTTAGGGAGTACTCATTAATTTACCCCCTAAATTTCCGGGTCAGCTGGCGTAGCTGGATTATTTTCCCGTTCAACCCTTGGGTACGGAAGGAAATTCCGGTTGCGTTCAGCACCCGGTTGGCCTGGTCCAGGACGCCCAAACCGGCGGTTATCTTCCAGGCGGAATCCCTGAAACGCCAGTTCAATGACCCGGTTACGGTAAATTTCGGTTAGCACCGCGGCTGCGGTCTCAGGACCTGAGTAGGGAGGTAAATCGGCTCCTATCCCGAAAGCATCCGTCTTTTTTGTCAACACTTTATTCAATTCACTAATGGCACTGGTTATGTCTCCCTTCCGGGCAAAGGCTTCGGCCCGGATCAGTAGCATTTCACCCGGCAGATATACGGGAATGGGAGCACTGTTTGCCGTATAAAAACCTGTTCCCAGATTCAATTTGGGATCAGGAGCGGAGCGGAGGTAGAATGTCAATCGTTTGTCATCGGCCGCAGGAGCTAGTTCACCCGTCAGGCCAAGAGCTGCATTAGCTGGCTCGAACAGATTCCGGTTACCGAAAGCTATATCGAAGAGTGGATTTCTGCTGGTCTCATCGAAAGTGAACACCGAACGCTTGGTCAGGTCTACCCGGCCGGCCGCTGCCAGGGCTTTGTCATAATCCCCGGCAAATAAACTATACCTTGCAATCAATGCCTGCAAGGTGTTAGCTAGATCAATGCCAGGGACAATTTTTGCGTTAAAATCTGCCGACACCGGAGTGGCCGCTAGCTGCACCGCGGCTACTTCCAGTTGACTTACCGCATCCCTTAGTAACGCGACCCGGTCCACAAACGGGGCGTTTTCTGCTACTGACAACGGAGACTGCTGGAAAAATTCTACCAAAGTACCAATCGCAAGAGCCCTGAAAATGGAGGCATACGCGACAATGCCACTTTGGGTACCAGGCTCTGGGGCATTACCTGCGTTTTTCAGTACTAAGTCGGCATTAGCCTTGATCAGCTGGCTTTGGGTCCAGAGATTGCGCACCACCGCATTGGCATTGGTAACGTTGCCTGCCCCCACGCTCACATTGAATTCTTCAATGTTTCCCACGTTCAGTACAGTGAGCTCTCTGGTCGTTAAGCCACCGGCAGCAACTCTATTATAGAGCACGCTTAATAGGCCGCTAGTGCTATATCGTTGCTGTAAGCCATTGCATAGTGTTATCAATCCATCGGATGAGTTAACTACCTGCTGTTCCGCAGCAGTACTGGGATTAAGATATTCCTCCCGGCAGGCGCTTCCGGTCAGTAGCAATCCCAAAAAACTGAGGTAAATCCAATATTTCTTCATGGCTTAGAATGTCGCTGAAAGTTTAAGTTGATACGTCCGTGGAATGGGTACGTTGCCAAAATCAATGGCTCTGAGCAGGTCGCTGGATCCGCCGGCGTTGGTTTCGGGATCAAAGCCATTGTAATTGTCCCAGGAGATAAGGTTACGCCCTACCAATGATACGCTAAGACTACTGATAGCTTTTACTAATGTAGGCAAGGTATAGCTCAGGGCTACTTCGCGGAGCTTTACGAAGGAGCCATCGTCTATCCGGAAGGCCTCGGTATTATACACCGCGAAAATGTAGCCCCTGGGCAATTCGCCCCGAAGTTCCCGTTCGGCGTAATCTCCCAGCCCGACACCCTGGCGGGTCCGTTTATCGGCATTGAATACATCCACTCCCCGGACTGCATCCAGCAGAACATGCAAGGCGATTTTCTTATAGGAGAAATTGGTACTGAAGGAGCCAGTCCAATCCGGATTGGGATCGCCGATAACGGCTGCAACGGGCGAACCGCTGGGTTGTCCGTCGGCGTTCCGGTTAACAGTATATTGCGCGGGGCCGGTTTGGGTACCGCGTTCATCCTGGGGAAAACCCTGCGGGGTCAGCAGCAGCGAACCGTCCGGGTTAGTGGCGAAAGTAGTGCCATAAAAAACGCCGGCCGGCTGTCCTTCTATGAGATAGACGGGAGCGCCAGTTACGTTAGGTATCGAAATAGCCTGGTTATTTATTAATGACAGTACTTTGTTTCTGACCCGGTTAAAAATCAGGGTAAACTCCCAGTTAAAGTCCTTGGTTTTCACGGGGGCTGCATCCAATACCAGTTCAACACCCCGGTTTTCCATGGTGCCGACGTTATTGGTAATGGCTGAGCCACCCGAGGTGGGGGCAAGGTTTCGGGTTACAACCAATTCGTTTATTTTCTGGTAGTAAATGGTTGCACCAAGGTTTATCCGGTTATTAAGAAAGGCTAAATCAACCCCTCCTTCTATTTCTTCCATCCTTTCGGGGCGTACACTTGGGTTTGCCAGCTTGGTATCAGGGACAATAGTGCCTTTTCCCAGAAAGGAAACTGGTCTGAACAGGCGAAAACGGTCGTACGTGCCTATTCCCGCTAAGTTGCCAGCTTCCCCGTAACTAGCCCGAAGCTTCAGGCTATTGAAAACGTTGTTGAAGGAGGAGTTCTTCCAGAAATCCAAGTCTGATACAATGAAAGAGCCACTCACCTTGGGGTAAATCTGATTTACTTCCGAGGGGGAGAATTTGGTGGAACGGTCACGCCGCACGGCGCCCGTCAGAAAGGCCAGGTTACGGAAACCTAGGGTAACCTGGCCATAATAGCCACTCAGGTTAAACCGATCCGGAGCATAGTTTATAATAACGGTATTAGTAGCACCTGAGATGGTTTCAATGAAAGGAGCTAGGTTCTGGCCCTGAGAAGTAGTGTATTCCTGCTGACTGTACTGGTAGTTGTATCCCGCAGTCAGATTCAGTTTAAAGTTTTCGGAAAAATTCCGTTCGTAGATAACATTCAAGTCAGTATTCAGTTGCAATACATTGTTATTGGCATTGGCGGCATACCCTCCGGGATATCGGGCAGCCGGTAACCCCGCTTGCGCCTGGTAAGGATAAGGACGGATGTAACTCTGCCCGGCTTGAGAGTAGACGTCTGCCCCAATGATATAGTCTATACTTAGTCCCTTCAGTGGCGAAAGGTTCACCTGAATATCACTGATGGTTCGGTTAATTCCTTGCGTGAACTTCATATCCTCGATAGTGGAAAGCGGATTCACCCGCGTAGGTTCCACGGCCAGCAGGTTGCCGGCCGCATCCCGCCGGGTAATGTCGTAGATATTATTGGTGATGTTGACTGAATTAATGGGGCTATAAAACACATTCCCGTTGGCTTTCTCGTTCGAGAAGCTGTTAATATAACTTAATCCCCCGGACACTTTCATCCAGTTCGTGAGCCGTTGGTCGACCCGAGCCCGGATGTTGTAACGAGTAAAATCAGTGCCTTTGATAATGCCCTGATTCTTTAAGTAACCTAGAGATAGATAATACTGCGTCCGGTCCGAGCCGCCGGAAACTGATAAGGCATTGTCCGTGCCGTAGCCCGTCCGGAAGATCTGCTCAAAGTAGTTGTAGCGTCGTGTTATGTCAACTAAGTTTGACCTGATGTAATTCTCGGTGCCGGCCCGGGTAATTTTAATGAATGTTTCACCCGGTTGAGGCTTGTAGTTTTTTAGCTGTTCTTCAGTTAATGCGCCAATTGGATAAAGGCGTAAATTCTCAAACCCGAACTGCTGGCCGTACGTATTCACCGGCACCATTTTTCGTAGTTCGTTAATGTTAAAACTAGTGGTTAAGGTTACCCGGGGAGCACCGCTCTGGCCTCGCTTCGTGGTAATAAGTACCACTCCGTTGGCAGCTCTGGAACCATATTGGGCTGCGGCCGCCGCACCATTAATTACATTGATAGACTGAATGTCGTTGGGATTGAGGTCAGCGAGGCGGTTTTGTCCAGGATTGGCTACTCCAACGTCATTCGCCACCGCTAATTGGGAGACATTGGTACTTTGATTACTGACAATCACCCCATCAATTACGTACAGCGGATCGGAGGGACCAGCCAGTGACTTTACGCCTCTTAACCGTACGGAGATAGATCCCGCCGGATCGCCGGAGTTCTGGACAATCTGTGCGCCTGGTACTTTCCCCTGGAGTGAATTAAGCAATCCGCCCGAACCGCTCTGGACAATATCCTGCGCCTTAACAGTACTGATGGCATTGCCCAACTCCCGCCGTGTGGTAGTGACCGTCGAACCAACTACGACTACTTCGTCGAGTGCCTGGGTGGATTCAGACAAGGTTACATCCGTTGTCACCGTGCTTTGTGTGCCAAGCGTTAGCGGACGGGTCTGGCTGCCGTATCCTCGTGCACTGAATACGAGTGTGTAGGAGCCAGGATTCACGGCAGCCTCTAAGGCATACGTGCCCTCTACCGAGGTAACTGTACCAAGAGTGGTACCCTGAAGTAATACGGTTATCCCCGGAAGCCCCTGACCACTCTGGTCGGAAACTTTACCCCTGAGGGTAAATTTTTGAGTTTGGGCAAAAGTCGCCCAACTAGTTAACATACATATCCATAGCAGCCATCCTCGAGTGCTGCTTCTGCCCACTGGCAATACCTGTTTCATCATAGGTAAGCGGATTAAAATGAATTGACTAGACGAACATTCACTCCGGAAACTAACAAAGAAAATTAAATTCAATCGTGGCAAGCCACATCCGGGAAATTTATAGATTATTAATGAGCGTAATTAAATAGGAGGGACAAAAATCCCTTTGGGAGCTAGATATTTTGGCAATATTGCCAAAGCTGACAGTTATGCAAGTAAATGAGGAAATATTTTCTAAAAACTATATAAACGGGTTTTTATAAGGTCTCAAAGGCGTTTTTCTTTGTTGCCGAAAGGAGGAATGCCGTCCTTAGAAACAGGAAAGCCGTGCGATTTTCAGAGTTGATGCGGGCCGGACAGATACCTGAAAAGGTATTGCTTATACTTGCAGGGCAACCTCTCATTCATGCGCCAGATTCTGCCGGGATTACTCTTTGCCCTGTTGTGGGCTTCTGCTTCCGTAGCCACTAAGGTTGGCGTTCAGTTTGCTGACCCGCTTATACTGGCTAATGTACGTTTTTTGATTGCGGGCAGTGGCATGCTGGTATACGCCTATGCACTGCGGCCCGCTAAGGTTTCCATCCCCCAAGGCGTCGAATGGCGTCACTTACTCGTATTCGCCCTGCTTAACACCACCCTGTACCTGGGCGCTTTTGTCCTTGCTTTAAAGCAGGTATCGGCGGGTATTGGGAGCTTATCTACGGCTACCAGTCCGCTATTTATCACCTTGCTGTCGGCAGTCTGGCTTCGGCGTCCCTTACGCTGGCCCGAAGGCTTGGGCATTGGACTAGCTTTGGCAGGGGTAGCATTAGCCACGTATCCGCTCTTGGGTGCGTTTCAAAATTACTCGCCTTGTAAAAGTGCAAGAATATTATTCTGCAACTGCTAAGGGCTGAACCCAATTCAGGCAAAATCAGCCATAAAATCGGATCAGATTAATGCAGTATTCGTCCGTTTTACCCTATTATGCCGAAGATAATTTGGGATAAATTTCGGACCGCGTAATTTTGAAATGCACCCCCGCTCTTACAAAATAGTTATGCTACAGTCGGGGGATTGGTGATTCTGCCGGGAGGAATGGTGTCCGTATCCGCGGCTACGGTGTACTATGCCCGTATTCCCTGGAAATTGTCGGCGCTGGTGATTAATGGCTGGCAAGTGTTGCTGGGCGGCCTGCTTCTGCTACCAGCTACCCTGCTCACGGCAGACTGGCACGCTACTACCTGGAATAGGCAGTTCTGGGCCTCCGTTTTCTGGTTAATTATTCCCGTCTCGGTAGTGGCTTTGCAGCTATGGTTTTACCTGGTGCGACAAGATGCGGTACGGGCTTCCCTGTGGCTATTTCTGTGCCCTATTTTTGGGTTTATCTACTCATCTGCTCTGCTGGGAGAGCCCATTACCGTATTTACTTTTCTGGGAACGGGGCTGGTTTTGGGTGGATTATACCTGGCCCAGCGGGAAAAGTTTAAGTAGAGAGAACGTGGGAGCAGGAGCGTTCTATACCCATTTGACTCTTATCAGAGACCGGGTTTGTTGGTTCTGGCCCTGAACCGGTTGGCGTTAATTTTCCTCTTTTTCAACTTGGCTTTATTGTCTTTAGAGGAATCGGCCTGCAAGGACGGTCTCCCCAGGGTATAAACCGCAGGTTCAGCATAAAGCTTCTGATCCAGTCGAGTAAGAATTTCGTCGGGTCCTGGCCCGGTAATCATGTTTGAATATGGCTGGTCTCTAACTGGTAGCTTATCGGTTGGCATACCTTGTCGAGAAAGCAGTCTTGTCAAACTGGCTCTCAACCTACTCAAGCCATGAATGACAAGACGATAGCAATATACCGATTTGTTTAAAGAATGGGACGAAAAAACAGCGGCGCATTGTAAACTTTCCGATCAGGTGCTTTGGTCGCGGCACCATCACTAACTACTGCTTTCAGTATATGCAAGCACACTATGGGATTGATTGACAAATCCGGATTTAATCGTCGATTGCACCGTTAGAAGCCTTTAGTAGTTATAAACGTTGCCCGTTATGTAAATTCCTTTCCGGTAGCCGTTTGCCGGAATCCAGGTCAAAGGCAAGGGCGCGGATTTGAATATTTCTACGGGGTACAACTCATGGTCACCGGGGATAACCAGCCAGTAGACTACTTTATCACTGCCGGTAGTTTCTAGTACTGCTCAGGCTATGCAGTTGGTCTCCCATGCCGATAGTGCCTATACAGATTACGAGCAGGAAGACTTGTATGCGGAGTGGTGACCAGCATCGCAAAAAGAACTCACTGCGTCCCGACCAACCCTACGAGAAGTTTCTCAAGAACACCTTCGTAAACCAGTTGAAGCCGTTTTCAGTCAGTAAGAATTTCGTCGGTATTCCTGTTTATCCTGGCCTTTTCCATTGCTGTCTGGAGGTAATCATGTCTGGAGGGTACCTGTTTAGAACCCTGACTAGTACGCAACTTGAATTAACTAAAGATAAATGAATTGGTAAATAGCTATCGCATTCCGGATGACGGTTTATTTGGCTTTATTAGGAGCGGCACAAAACAGACTCGGGTAATTAATCCTCGTGGATCTGGATACCGTGCTTGCTGGCAGCCTGAGCGATTCGTTCCTTGATGAGCTTTACTTCGGAGGCGCTATACTTAGCCGCGTTATCCTGCTGGTTGATATAGCGGTGCGCTGCCTGCACATGCTGCGGTGTGTCCAATGGATACTTATGGTTCACCGGGTCCGCAAATTCCACGTCTCCGTATTTATGAATTCCTTCCTGAGGGTTGACATCTTCCCTAGGCTTGATCTTTTTTCCTTGACTCATAATGGATCAACTTTTTCAATAATGACTACTCCAAGTGAAGTAAAACCTACGCCTTATTCCTGTACCAGTACGCATGAGCCATGCCAACGGTTGCTTTTCTGGTGGACTTCCTGCACTGGGTGTTAGGGGCAGGAAATCCACCGGGACCATACCTATATTTTATTGTTTGTTAAGTGTCAGCCGCTGGGCCTGCTGCTGGGCTTTGAGGGCTAGTTCGGTAGCCAGAAAACAGTGCTCCTGCGACGTAGCCGTCTCGGTCCGGTTGAGTACGTCATCTACAAGTTGCTGCCCATAAGGTAAGGACTCCTGACTGCAGTCAATGTAGCGGGTAGATTTTTGGTCTACCAGGAAAAGGTGGTTGCCCCCGTTACGGCCGGCGATGTCAATATTCTTGCGCAGTTCTATGTACCCGTCCGTACCCAGGATGGTAAGGCGTCCGTCGCCCCAGGAATTGAGTCCATCAGGCGTAAACCAATCCACCCGGATGTACCCGGTCCCTCCGTTTCCGCGCAGGGTTACGTCTCCAAAATCTTCGAAGGCAGGATACTGCGGGTGATGCACGTTGCCTACTTGTGAAGCCACCACCTCGGCCTGAGTGGAACCGGTTAGAAAAAGAAACTGGTCGAACTGATGAGAACCAATATCGCAGAGGATGCCCCCGAAACGTTTACGGTCAAAGAACCATTCCGGTCGGCTGGAAGCATTCATCCGGTGCGGCCCCAGGCCAATGGTCTGGACAACTTTCCCGATAGCTCCGGCTTTCACTAATTCGCCAGCCTTTACGGTAGCCCGGTTCTCCAGCCGTTCGCTGTACATAATGGAATAGATGCGCCGGGTTTCTTTTTGCACCTTCCGTACCTGGGCTAATTGATCCAGGGAGGTAATGCCGGGTTTATCCACCATGAAGTCTTTGCCGTGCTGCATTACCCTGATTCCTAACGGGGCACGTTCGTCAGGAATTGCGGCACTAAGTATAAGGTGGATGGACTTGTCTTCAAGCACTTCTTTTTCGCTACGGGCCAATTTAGTCTGCGGGTAACGTTTGGCAAAAGCAGCTGCCAGATCCGCTTCTTTGGCATAGAAAGAAACCAGTTCGCCGCCGCCTCTGATCACCGCTTCGGTTTGTCCGTAGATGTGCCCGTGATTGACTCCAATTACGGAGAATTTAATCCGGGCAGGGGCCGGAACACGTAGCGTTCTTGCCGGCAATGCGGCTGTAACCGCCAACCCAGCCGCAGTGGTAACCGCACTCCGGATAAACGTACGCCGGTTAGGTTGTAAATCTTTCATTGTTCAGTAAAGGTTAGGTTAGATGGTTGGATAAATTTATTGTTTGAGAATGGAAGCCTTACCTGATTTGATAGTACCGGTTAGCAGCCGGTAGACGGATCAGCAGCAGTCTCTATTATGCTGTCATTGAAAACAAAGAAAGACGATACGTTAAAAAGATAGCGGGTGAGGGATCGTCTTCCTTTGGTCAGGAGTTATCAGCTTGGTTCTGGCCGGGGCCAGGCGAAAATTCAACCAGGACAGCTTGCTCAGCCTGGGGCGCTTCCACTGCTTCATTCTCCTTTTTGGATCTAGTTTTTCGTCCCGCTGGTTTTGCCGCAGGCGCCTTCCCTTTGTTTTTCTTTAAGATGGGCAGGAAGGCTGCTATCAACTCGTAAGCATAGGCATCAATGTGGAACTTGCGGTCTAATTCCAATTCCTCATCAATCATGGCTACTATTCCGGTACGGTCGGCTTTGATTATTTTGTACGACTTGGTCTTGCCATTTTTACTGTACGTGAATAGTTGGTCTACCAATATGGACTTTCCGCTTTTTTCATCCTTCAGGTCGGAAAGTACGTATTCCAGCGTTTCCCGCCATTCGGCTACCAGTGCCTTGTTTTGTCTTTCAGTATTGGCAAGCAGTAATGCCTCCAGCTTTTCGATGGCGCGGGGGTTGCGGGTATTGGCTTGGGTAGCATTAAACAGGCGCGGTAACAGATTGGCCTTTTTCAGGACAAACAAGTCTTTGTACAATACGTCAAAAGGAGGTAAGGTGTCCACTCCGAATTGCACTCCCTCCTCGACCCTCCATTCGTAGCCATTGGCAGTCGGAATCAATACCAGGGTAATCGGGGTGTCTTCATTGGCGGGCAGGTGGTAATAATCAAATTCCTTCTCGCTGCCTGCTACAAAGTTACCTTTTACCTTTCCCTCACTCGACAATTTGTCTAAGGTCTGGTAGATGGCTTCAACTGCTTGGGCAGCATTTTCTTTTCTTCCTGTAAAGCAACTTTAAGAGACTCTATTTCGGCAACTACTTTTTCGGGCAGCACTTCCGCATCCTGGACCGGTATTTCTCCAGCAGGTCCTGGACCTTGTCATAATTACTTTTTTTCCAATGGTTCTGATTGATTCACTGTTCTGTTGATAAACCACTAAACTTTTGTTTTTATATACTTTTTATAGATAAGCAATAGGTCGCCCTGCTTGCCGGAAGCGTTTTTGGCTTGCTGCTCCTGCTAGTAAACCTTAATTAGAGTCCGCTGGCTGTCCTTATGCTGGTTGATTTCTCTACTTAAAGATACCTAACTATCCCTGGAAAGTACTCATTTTTCCTGATAAGTAGGTAGTCAAATAAAGGGTAATTGAGCGTTTCTGACTAGGCGCAGTATGATACGGGATTTTAAGGAATTTACCGGAGTGTTATTCTCTTTTAAAGAGAATAAATTAGCCGATGCGCTTCCGGTAATCTCTAGGTGCTTTTCCGATTCAAGAAGTCGGGTCTGTACAATTTTTACGAGAAGCAGAAGCGGACATTTTAGAAAAATAGACCAAGCCACACTTGGTCATGCCCATAAAAAATATAACTATCAAACCATGAAAACTCTTGTTTCCTGTTCCAGTCTCTATTGGCAGCCTGGCTGCTTGCTGCCTGCACGACTGATCCTGCGCCTACCTGATCCTACGACAACTACCCCGCAAAAAGGAATCGTTACCGGCAGGGTCTTAGATACGGAAGGCAAGCCGCTGGCTAATGCAGAAATCGTGGTCAATAACACGCAGTTTTATAACCACAATATTCTCGGCCGCACGGATGCCAATGGCAATTATAAACTCCAGCTCACCCCTGGCTCCTGGTACGTACGGGGTACGGTAAAAGTATCTTACGACAACCAGACTTATACCATTGACCTGCATCCGGAGACGGAAGGGGCTTTTGCTGGTACGGAAGGCGCGGTACGGAATCTGCAATGGAAGCTGACGGGAGCCAAACCGACTGAATTTGGGGGTAGTGGCTATTATGGGGGACTCGTAGAAGTGTATGGCGACATGGTAGGCGGCTTTTTTGATACCGAAGCAGTAGAGCTTACCCTCGAACCAACCGGCCCTTTGGTAGATGGCAGCACCGGAAAGACCCTGGTACGCAAATTAGTCGGAGGCATCATCGGACAAACCCTGGATGTCCCTCTGGGCCGTTACCGCATTACCGCCCGCTACCTGCCCACCGGCCAAGCCCTCGTGCTACGCATGCGAAACAAAGGCTCCTATCAGTCTTCCCTTACCAACAGCTTTGAACCCGCTTATGCAGGAGCTACCGGCAGTTATAAACTTACCCTGGAAGGCAGACTTCCCTAACCTCAACGTAACTGTCTAAAAGTCCTTAAGAGAAATTAGTCGCAGGCTATATTATTGCGTATTTACTGCTGACTAACATCTGTGTTGCGAGCTACAATTAACTACAAAACCAACATCAACCGCTTTAATTTAACATTAAAGCGGTCTTTTTTATTTTCTCTCCGCCCCAATTCGCCCCAATTCATTATACTCCAAGCCGAACATCGACTGAAAGGAGCAGGGAAGTGTATCTCCTGAATCTGGTTTATTGTCCCAAAGGCGTATGGTAGTTACCAAGTAGCCTGCACACCAATGATTGATTCAGTCAGTATGGAAAGTACGGCGCTACATATCTTTTAAGTATAATTATTTATTATAAATTTGATAAACAAGCTTCTGCCCACGCTGGTGAATACGGAAAAGGCCCAAATCCAAATACTGCCACTGCTACACAGTGTGTGTACACTGGACGACGAGAAAGCATTCGAAACGCTTTTCCGGTTGTTCTATAGCCGGCTTTTCCGGTTCGCCCAACAGTACGTGCATTCCAGGGAACTGGCCGAAGAGGTGGTATCTGATGTGTTTGTAAAGCTATGGAATAACCGGAAGGAGATGCTCCGCATTGAAAAGCTGGAAACTTATCTCTTTACCGCGGTAAAAAACCAGTCGCTTAATTACTTTCATCAGGCATCCAGTCACGCTGGCTCTGCCTTACCCGATTCTTCTTCCGATCATCTGGTTTATACTTTTGATCCGGGCTGCGAACTCGAATGGAAAGAGTTACAGGCTGGTCTTGAAACCGCCATTGACAAGCTGCCTGTTCAGTGCCGGATGGTTTTTAAGCTTATTAAGGAGGAAGGGCTTTCGTACAAGGAAACGGCAGAAATTCTGAATATATCTCCCCGCACCGTCGAAACCCAACTCGTCAGAGCCCTACGAAAAATAAGTGTTGCCCTGTCCCCGCACCGTACCGATAGCCTGCCTAGTGACCGGAAAATTTATTGCGTACTGGTGCCAATCGGGCCGTTATTAGCCATTTTTAAATAATTTTTCTACTTTTTTTGATAACCCTTGTCCGTAATCTCCCAATAATAGCTGCTGTCTATATCCCTGTAAGGAACATGATACCCTTCTGATAGCTATGGAACGTTTATGGGTACTGACGGCCCGATCGTTGGCCGGTGAAGCTACCCCGGCAGAAGCAGAAGAACTGAAGCATCTGCTGGAAAAGCACCCCGATGATAAAGTGCGGTATGAGGCCTTGCAGGACTACTGGCATCATTCCTACAGGGCTGAAGAACCTGATGTTGACCAGGCCTATCTCAGCACCCTTTCAAAAATCCGGAGTCAGGCGGCGTTAGCGGAAATACCGATGCCAGCAGTCGCCAGAAAAGCTCCTCTTTTCGAGCCCATCCGGAATTTTGCTCCGGGTAGCAGCTATGCTGCTGATCGGAGTGGGCTTGGGCTATATAGGATTGCTGGCCAATGATGCAATCAGAAAAGGCTTTTTATCGGGCTGGGTCGAAAATCATACCCCGCAGGGCAAGCGTTCCCGGATGGTATTGGCCGATGGCAGTATTGTCCACCTGAATGCCGGCAGCACAATCAGATACCCGGCTTCGTTTGACCGGAAACGAGAAGTGTACCTGTCGGGAGAAGCTTTTTTTGAAGTAGTAAAAAACCCCAGTAGGCCCTTCCTGATTCACCTCGACAACGGGACGGTTAAAGTACTGGGCACCTCGTTCAATGTAAAGCCTTTGCCGGGGAAAAATTGATCGAAACTTCGGTCGTGACCGGAAAAGTAGCTTTTATCCCGGAAGCAAAAACCTTTTTCAGCGCACCTGCTGACACCCTGTTGCTGACGCCAAACTATAAAGCGGTTTTCCAGACGGCCAACGGAGACTTACGCAAGGAAAAAACCGACAGTCGGCTCGACAAGGCCTGGACGGAAGGCAAACTGGTATTCAGGAATATGCCCTTCGGCGAAATAGGAAAAATACTGGAAAGAACGTACGGGAAAAGCGTTGTTTTTGCGGACGAAAACCTTAAAAACTGCCGCCTGACGGGAACCTTCCAAAATAATTCTCTGCAGGAAGTTATGTTTTTCCTGTCCAAGACCAAAGATTATACCTATACCATTCACGGTGACCAGTTGCTTATCTCTGGCGCCGCCTGTAATGCCGCCCCGGGCAAATAGGGAGCGCAGCCTTACATAAGTTTCTCATTAAGGTGAATAGAAAGCATTTACAATGTTTTAATCCTTATAAATTATGAAAAAGAACAAGTACTGCTTTGGGGAAACTCCCGCTATATTCCGGAGTCAGCAGTGGGTTGTCAGCACAATCCTGCTGTTTTGGCTGATGGTAGCTACGTGGCCCATGTACGGGCAATCTTATGGGCCGGTGCTGACCCTTCACAATAGAAATCAGCAGGGTAATCAGCTCAATGTAATTATTCGGAACCAGCCACTACAGGTTATTCTGGAAGAGTTGGAGAAAAAAGCAGGCGTAGTGTTTGTGTACACTAATGACGAGGTGAACACCAGCCAGAAAGCCTCTCTGATTGTCAGAAATCAGACTCTGGAAAGGGTGCTGGAAGAGCTGCTGGCGCCGCTGGGCATCGGGTACGAACAGATTAGTAATAAGGTGGTTCTGACCGCTAGAAAGAATGGTTCCGGACGGATAAAGCGCGATAAATCAGGTAATTATGCCCCTGCTGGAACTACCATCCAAACCTCACTGCCCGAAGCTCAGGCGCTTACCGTAACGGGCCGGATTACCTCCGAAACCGGGCAGGCAATGGTCGGAGTAAGCGTTTCCGAGAAAGGTACCACCAACGGAACGGCTACTGATGCCCAAGGCGGATACAAACTCACCGTGGCGGACGAAAAATCGGTCATCGTGTTCAGTTTCATTGGTTATACGCCCGAAGAAGTGGTGGTGGGTAATCGTACCGTAGTGGATATAACCTTAGTGCCGGATATTAAATCGCTGAGTGAAGTAGTCGTAGTGGGCTACGGAACCGTTAGAAAGAGTGATTTGACGGGTTCGGTGTCCTCCATCTCCGCCGAGCAGATCAAGAAAACGGTAAACACTTCCCTGGATCAGGCCCTGGCCGGCCGGGCCGCTGGCGTACAGGTAACCCAAACCTCCGGACAACCCGGGGGAGCCGTTTCCATCCGCATCCGCGGGGGCAACTCCATTAATGGCGGCAATGAACCGCTTTACGTAATTGATGGCTTTCCGGTGTATAACAATAATAATGAAACCAGTGCTGGGGCAAACCGTGGCCCTAATCTTAACGCCCTGGCCAGCCTGAACCCCAATGATATCGAATCCATTGAGGTACTCAAAGATGCTTCGGCTACGGCTATTTACGGTACGCGGGGCGCCAACGGCGTAGTTATTATTACCACCAAACGGGGCAAAGCCGGGCAGAATAACATTGATTTTGAATCCTATTATGGAGTACAGCAGCCGCAGGGGCTCATCCCCATGATGAATGCCCGGGAGTACGCCCAGATGGTCAACGAAGGACGGGCAAATGATGGACTGGCGCCCTATTATACCGACGAACAGGTAGCCGCTTTCGGGGAGGGCACCAACTGGCAGAAGGAGCTGTTTCGTAATGCGCCGATTCAGAACTACCAGCTTACCTTTTCCGGCGGCGATGCCAAGACCCGTTACGCCATTTCTACGAGTTATTTTGATCAGCAGGGCATTATTATAAACTCTGACTTCAAACGTCTCTCCACCCGAATCAACCTCGACCGTAACCTGTCGGACCGTTTCCGGATTGGCAACAGCCTCACCCTCAGCCGTACTAAAGCCAACCAGGTAGTGACGGATACGGACGGGGGAGGCAACACCGGCGTAGTACTGGGCGCTTTGCTGATGCAACCCACCTTGCCGGTGTACAACGCCGATGGGACGTACCTGCTGAGAAGTGACCTGGGTGAATTTGGCAACCCCATTGCGTACGCCAACGAACTGACCAATGAAAGTACTACTTACCGCGGTCTGGGAAATGTATTTGCTGAGTATGATCTTATCAAAGACCTCACGGCCCGCGTGAGTTTCGGCGCAGACGTGCTATTCAATAAGGAAAATCTATACATTCCCTCCAACATTTTTGCCGGCGTGGCTACCAACGGTCGGGGCAGCGTAGCTTCGGCGCTCAATACCGTATGGTTGAATGAAAACACGCTGAGTTATAAGCATTCCTTTAATGAGCGGCATTCTATTAATGCCGTGGCCGGATTTACCGTCCAAAACTCCCGTTCGGAATCGGTGCGGGCCAACTCGCAGAACTTTCCCAACAACATTCTGGGCGCTGATGATTTGGCTTCCGGCGCAACGCCCACTTTTCCGGCTACCGGGGCCCGCACCTGGGGTTTGGTTTCGTACCTGGGGCGGGTAAATTATAACCTGGCGGATAAGTACCTGATCACGTTTACGGGTCGGGCTGACGGCTCGTCTCGCTTCGGCTCCGGTAACAAATACGCCTTTTTCCCCTCAGGGGCCGTAGCCTGGCGGCTGATTAATGAGTCTTTTATGCAAAGCCAGAAGCTGTTTCACGACCTGAAGATCCGGGCCAGCGTGGGTATTACCGGCAACCAGGAAATCGGGCAGTTTCAGTCGCTGGCTACGCTTGATCCGGTTACGTACATCATCGGAAACCAGGTAGTAATCGGGTATACCCCCGGGCGGTTTGCCAACCCCAATCTGCGCTGGGAAAAAACGGCGCAGGCTGACGCCGGTGTAGACGCCGGTTTCCTGAAAGGAAGGTTTAATCTGACGGTTGATGCGTATTATAAGCAGACCAACGACTTGCTGCTGGCCGTGACCGTACCGTATACGTCGGGTTTTGCTACTTCCCTGCAAAACATCGGCCGGTCCGAAAACAAAGGTTTGGAAATCGGGGTAAATTCGGTGAACCTGGAAGGACCGTTGAAATGGACTACCGATTTCAATATTGCTTTTAACCGGAATAAGATACTCGACCTGGGGCAGATCAATGAGTTCTTTGCGGGCGGCAATTCTGGCCACCTTAAAGTAGTCAATCCCACGCTGATCCGGGTGGGACAACCTACCGGGCAGTTTTACGGATACGTGTCAGACGGTATCTTCCGGGACCAGGAAGAAGTAAACACATCGGCTCAGAAAACCGCCAAACCCGGTGACCGCCGCTATAAAGACCTCAACGAAGATGGTCGAATCACGGCCGACGACCGTACCTATATTGGCAGTGCCCAGCCCAAGTTCATCGGCGGCATCACCAATACCTTCACCTTCAAAGGATTTGAGCTAAGTGTGTTTTTCCAGTACTCCTACGGCAACAAAATTTTCAATTACAACAAGATCGAACTGGAACTGCCCGCCGGAATTCAGAATGTAAAAAAGGACCTGGTAAACCGCTGGTCACCTGACAACCCGGATGGGAAGTACCCCCGTGCCACTACCAACCGGACCATCGAATTCTCGGACCAGTACATTGAGGATGGTTCTTTTCTGCGGGCCCGCAATGTGAGCCTTTCGTATCAGTTGCCCCAGGCATTGGTCCAAAAATGCGTTTGCGGTCAGCAAGGGTGTACGTAAGCGGCCAGAACCTGTTTACCATTACCAACTACAGCGGTTATGACCCCGAAGTAAGCCGGTACGGACAAACCAACCTCAACATTGGCCAGGACTACGGTGGTATCCCCTGTCCCGCACCTTGCTGCTAGGCCTGAACCTGGGATTTTAAATCTAGCTTACTCCTTAATCTGATTCATTGGCAAAGACGCTTTCAAAAAGAAAATTATATGAAAAAAATTATGACTATTTCGCTTTGCTTGCTGCGCTTACCTCATGCAGCGACTACCTGGAAGAAGCTCCGGAAGATACACTGGTCACTACCCGCTTTTACAAAACGGAGAGTGATGCGCTTTCGGCAGTCAGCGCCGTGTATGCCCGCCTCAACAAAGGCATGTATAACCGTAATTTTTACCTGTACACCGACCTCCTGACCGACGACTGTACCGCCGCGTGGGTGTTAACAATCCATTCATCCGGGCCCTGGATAACTTTACCCATGCTCCCGTAAATGACCGCCTGGAAAATGGCTGGCAAGAACATTATGACGGGATCAACCGGGCTAACGCCGCCATTAAATACGTACCCGCCATTAGCATGAATCCGGAACTGCGTGACCGGCTGGTGGCCGAGGCAAAATTTATCCGGGCCTTGTTTTACTTTAATCTGGTCCGGTTGTTTGGTGCGGTACCTTTGGTGCTGGAGCCAACAGTTACTGCTGAGGGACTGGGAGTTACGCAGGCACCGGTTGAATCAGTGTATGAACAGATTATGAAAGACCCGCAAGACGCGGAAAAGGTGTTACCGCTGACTCACGGTTCCCAGAATCTGGGGCCGGGCCACCAAAGGCCGCCGCCGCCCTGCTGGCTAAAGTTTACCTGACCCGCAAAGAGTGGAATTTGGCCGCGCAGCAATGCCTGAAAGTAATGGACAGCAAGGTCTATGATCTGTGGGATGACTACGCTAAAATTTTTAATACAGCGACTGAAAACGAACGCGAAGCTATATTTTCAGTGCAGTTTATGAGTAACGTCCAGAATGGCAATAGCATGATGATCTTATCCATGCCGCGCAAATAAAGTTCCCGGCCTTACCGGAAACGAAGCGGATATTCCTACCAACGATCTGGTAAAAGCCTACGAAACGGGCGACCGGCGGAAGGAAGTAACGATCCAAAACTCTCTGGAAGTAAGGGGAACGATTTATACGTTTACCAATTGCTTTTTTAAATACTATGATCCGCTACTTTACGCGCAGTAACGACTCGGGCGTGAATTATCCCATTCTGCGCTACGCGGATGTGCTGCTCATGTATGCCGAGGCTTTGAACGAACTAAACGGTCCTACTACGGAAGCTTATATGGCCATTAACCAGGTGCGTCAGCGGGCCCGGATGAATAACGTCAATGTGTTGACTGATCTAAAGGACTTAAGCCAGACCCAGTTCCGGGAAGCCGTTTTTAAGGAACGCCGGTTGGAGTTTGCCTTTGAGGGTCAGCGCTGGTTTGATCTGGTTCGTTCGGGACAAATGGTACTGGTAATGCAGGCACATGGAAAAACCAGTGCCCAGAAATTTCATGAATTACTGCCCATTCCACAGCGGGAAATAGATGCCAATCCTGCTTTGCAACAAAACGACGGATATAAATACCAATTATTCGTCTCATACTTGTACTCGTCATTTTGTAAGGAATAATTAGTTTGTTTATCTTCCCTTTTTGCGCTGTGTTTCACCATTCTCCCAATTTATTTTACCAAAATTCTATTATTCAATGAGTTATTTTAAAAGAAGGAATTACTTTCTCTATAGCCTGGTGATCAGCTGGTTTGTGTTCGATGGTATCGGCGCAAACGAAAGCGCCGCTTCCGCCCTCCGCGATTCAGAAACTGCCTGGAGCCAAGCCCCGTAACGTGGTGTTTATCCTCACCGATGACCACCGCTACGATGCCTTGGGCTTTCTTAATAAACAGTCTTTTATCAAAACGCCTAACCTGGACAAGTTGGCGAAGGGTGGAGCTTACCTGCCTAATGCCTTCGTGACGACGGCCCTTTGTTCGCCTTCGCGGGCTTCGATCTTAACGGGTCTTTATGCCCATAAGCACCGGGTGGTAGATAACAACAATCCCGTCTCGGAGGAGCTGGTCTTCTATCCGCAATATTTACAACAAGCCGGGTATGCTACCGGTTTCTTCGGCAAGTGGCACATGGGCGGGGAAGGCGACGACCCGCAGCGGGGCTTTGACTACTGGGTCAGTTTCAAGGGGCAGGGCAGCTATCTGCCGGAGAAAAACGGGCTGGACGTAAACGGCAAGCAGGTACCGCAAAAAGGTTACATTACCGATGAACTTACCGACTATGCCCCTGATTGGCTCAAAAGCCGCAAAGACGACAAACCCTTTATGCTCTATCTTTCCCATAAAGGCGTCCACGCCGACTTTGTACCCGCCCAAAGACACCAGGCCGCACCCAAAAATGAGAAATTCGTGCCGCCGGCTACGATGAATCCCGCTAATATTCAGGAAGCGCCCATGTGGGTACAGAACCAGCGTAACTCCTGGCACGGCGTGGAGTATCCGTACCACTCTGATTTAGACATTGAGGCCTATTACAAACGTTACGCCGAAACCCTGTTGGGGGTGGACGAATCCGTGGGCCGGGTGATGGACTATCTGAGCGGGAAAGGCTTGCTGGAATCAACCCTGATTATTTACATGGGCGACAATGGGTTTCACTTCGGTGAGCAGGGCCTCATTGACAAACGTACCGCTTACGAAGCTTCCATGCGGGTACCCATGCTTGCCCACTGTCCGCAACTGATTAAACCCGGCACCACCGTAAATGAAGTCGTAGCTAATATTGACATTGCCCCTACCATCCTGGAAGCGGCCGGCCTCCAAACGCCTAAACACATGGACGGGAAGAGTTTTCTGCCCTTAACCCAGGGCAAGCAGATCGCCTGGCGGGACGGCTTGCTTATGAATACTACTGGGAGCGCAACTTCCCCAGACGCCTACCATTCACGCCCTTCGCGGAGACCGCTACAAGTACATTCACTACCAGGGCATCTGGGACACGGATGAACTCTACGACTTAGAGGCCGACCCCGGCGAAAGCAAGAACCCGGTCCGCAGCCCGGAGCACCAGCAGGTAGTCAAAGACATGAATAAGCAGCTTTTTGAAGTGCTGGGGCAAACGGACGGAATGTACATTCCCCTGAACCCCGACCGGGCGGCCAGCAGAATAAGCGGCACCCCGACCGCAGTAAAGCGGCCGAATTTCCCGGCTATATGCTGGGCGAAAAGGAGCCAAATGGCGAAGCTAAACCAGCGAAGGGCGCTTCCGGAGCGGCCCTCCGGCACCAAGAAACAGTAAGTGCAGCGCCGGGGATTGATCCGTATTGCGTAAATTAATGGGGCATTCGGAATGCCTCGTTTGGCTATCTGCTGGAATGGGGCGGAAAGAAAATCCGGTCACTTCCGCCCCAGTAAGCGATTAGAAAAGATATTTGTACTATATGAAAAGAAGAAATGCTCTCAAATCTCTGGCCTTGACCCTCGGGGGCACCCTTACCTTGCCGGCCTGGGCTACCGGCTGGACTCCGGGTGGCTTGCCTGCCCGGGAATTGCCCCTGACCGCGGGACAGCAAATGCTGCTGGCGGAAGTGGTAGAAGCCATCATTCCGGCTACTGATACTCCCGGCGCTAAAGAACTGGGTGTAGCTCAGTTTATCCGGGTTATGATAGCTGATTGTTACGATAGATCTGCCCGGGAAACCTTCCGGCAGGGGCTGGAGCAGTTCAACGAGCAAACCCGGCAGCAGACCGGCAAAGCATTTCTGGATTGCAATCTGGCCCAGCGAACGGCTGTGCTGCAAAACCTGGACGCGGCGCATACGAAGTGTTCCCGGCGGGAAAAATGATTTTTATCCTTTTCCTCAAAAGACTCACCGTTCAGGGGTACCTCCACTCGGAATACGTTATGACGAACCTGTTGAAATACGAGCTCATTCCCTCCCGGTTTGATGGGGCATTTCCGGTGAAATCCTTAAAAGAATCTACTCAGAAATAATGACTTATTTAAACCTAAAAAGCACCGCGGCACGCACGTACGATGCCATTGTCATCGGCTCGGGCATCAGCGGCGGCTGGGCCGCTAAAGAACTCACCGAAAAAGGCTTGCACACCCTGGTGCTGGAACGGGGCCGCAGTGTGCAACACGTCACCGACTACCCTACCACGATGATGAACCCGTGGGAATTTACCCACCGCGGGGAAGTACCACTAGAGATCACTAAGGCCAATCCGGTGGTAAGCCGCTGCTACGCATTCAGAGAAGACTCCCAGCACTTTTTCGTGAAGGACAATGAACATCCTTACGTGCAGGAGCAACCCTTCGACTGGATCAGAGGTTATCAGGTAGGCGGCAAATCGCTGCTGTGGGCCCGGCATACCCAGCGGTGGAGTGACTTTGATTTTGAAGGCCCGGTCCGCGACGGTTTTGCCGTGGACTGGCCTATCCGCTACCAGGACATTGCTCCCTGGTACAGCTACGTAGAGAAATTCGCCGGGATTTCCGGCAACAAGGATGGTTTGGCCGAACTGCCCGACGGGGAGTTTTTAAAGCCTTTTCCCCTCACCAAGGTCGAGCAGTATTTCAAGGAGCAGGTAGCCCGGCAGTACCAGGACCGCCACGTAATCATTGCCCGCTGCGCCCATCTCTCCGACCCCCAGCCTGTGCACCTGGAACAAGGCCGGGCCCAGTGTCAGAACCGGGTACTCTGTCAGCGGGGCTGTCCGTTTGGCGGCTACTTCAGCAGCAATGCCTCCACTTTGCCTTGGGCGGCTAAAACCGGCAAAATGACCTTGCGGCCCGACTCGGTAGTGCATTCGCTGATTTTTGACGAGCAGAAAAACAAAGTCACCGGCGTACGGGTGGTGGATGCCCATACCAAAGAAGTGACCGAGTTCTATGCCCGCATTATCTTTGTGAATGCGGCCGCTTTGAATACCAACCTGATCTTGCTCAATTCCACTTCCCGCCGCTTCCCCAAAGGGCTGGGCAATGACAATGGATTGCTGGGCCAGTACGTGGCTTTTCATAATTACCGGGCCAAAATCTCGGCCGACTACGAGGGCTTCCTGGAATACACCACTGATGGCCGCCGGCCTACCAGCGGGTACATCCCCCGGTTCCGGAACGTATTCAAGCAGGAAACGGATTTTCTGCGGGGCTACGCCGCCGGATTAAGCGCCTTCCGAAGTTCGGTTACCAACCAACAGGGCGTGGGGGCCGGTTTGAAGCAGCAGTTGCTCAACCCCACTTTGGGGCCCTGGCGGGTAAGCAGCCACATGATGGGCGAAACCATCCCGAAAGCGACCAATTATGTCAGTCTCGATGCTTCCACCAAAGACAATTGGGGCATGCCCCTGCTCAAAACCAGCATTGCCTATGACGATAATGATGAAAAGATGATTGCGGACTATTTTACGCAGCTTTCCGATATGTTTACCAAAGCCGGTTTTACCAATATCCAAACCCGGGATACGAAGCAGGCTCCCGGGCTGGATATTCACGAAATGGGCGGGGTACGCATGGGCAAAGCCCCCCAAACGTCCCTGCTCAACAAGTGGAATCAGTTGCACGCCTGCAAGAATGTGTTTGTCACTGACGGGGCCTGTATGACTTCCACCGGTACGCAGAACCCGTCCCTGACCTACATGGCCCTGACGGCCCGGGCCGCCGACTTTGCCGTCAAGGAAATGAAAAAAGGAAACCTGTAGGGGGAATCTTTTTATGTTCCTCCTCTTGTCTAACCTGAATTTGTAAACGAATGACCCGTATCCTGTTCGCCTGTATTGTTTTACTTGCCTTGGCGGGCTTCCGGCTGTTGTCCGGAAAAAACCAATTGGCTTCTCAGGAAGTAGTCCAGTCCAAGCCAGGTTCCTACAACGTACTGTTCATCGCGGTAGACGACCTGCGGCCTGAATTGGGCTGCTACGGAGCCCGTCACATCAAATCTCCCAACATTGACCGCTTAGCGGCCGAAGGGATGGTGTTCCAAAGGGCTTATTGCCAGCAAGCCGTTTGTTCGCCTTCCCGCACCAGCTTGCTCACCGGTCTGCGTCCCGATTCCACCCGGGTATACGATTTAGAAACCCATTTCCGGAAGACAATTCCCAATGTAGTTACCCTACCGCAACATTTTAAGGAGAACGGATACTACACGGCAGCAATGGGCAAGATCTACCACGGCAATCTCAATGATACCCTGTCGTGGAGTGAACCCTGGTGGCGGCCCCAATCAAAACGTAAAGCGCCCCGGGGCTATGTTTCCGCCGAAAATGTTACCCTCGATACGGCTAAAAATTCCCGGGGTTATGCCTTTGAATCGGCTGATGAACCCGATAGCATCTACCAGGACGGGATGACTGCCGACCGGGCCATCCAAACGCTGCGCAGAATTAAAGACAAGCCCTTTTTCCTGGCCGTAGGTTTTTTAAAGCCGCATTTACCCTTTGTGGCCCCAAAGAAATACTGGGATCTCTATGACCCGGCTACGATAAAAGTACCGCCGGTACAGGAACCGCAGGCAATCTCGCCGTATGCTTTAGCCCGTTTTGGCGAACTGAGGGCATATACGGGGATTCCTAAAAAAGGACTACTCACGGAGGCACAATCCCGGCAGTTGATCCACGGGTACTACGCCTGCGTAAGTTACATGGATGCTCAGGTAGGACGGGTGCTGGATGAATTAAAAAAGCAGGGACTGGATAAGAATACGATTGTGATTTTGTGGGGGGACCACGGCTGGAAACTGGGTGAATACGGAGAATGGTGTAAACACACCAATTTTGAAGTAGATGCTAAGGCCGCTTTACTAGTCAAAGCTCCACAAATGAAAGCCAAAGGCAAACCAACCAAAAATCTAGTTGAGTTTGTAGACATTTACCCGACCCTCTGCGAATTGGCTGGTCTGAAGAAACCATCTCACTTGCAGGGTATAAGCTTCGCGCCTTTGCTCGATAACCCCACGGCTAAAGGTAAAGCTGCCGTATATAGCCAGTATCCCCGCAAAATGGTAATGGGCTACACAGTGAAAACGGACCGTTACCGGCTGGTACGCTGGCAACTGAGAAGCAATCCCGATTCAGTTGCTGCCTACGATTTATTCGACCACGTGAAAGATCCCGGTGAAATGCGGAACGTTGCTGCCGAACCCGCTTATCAGTCCGTACGCGAAGAACTAGACCAGCTTTTAGTCAAAAATATCCGAACCTGGTCAAAGTCCGCCAGGTCCCTACCCAACGGCAAAAGCAAGTCGCCGGTAAAGTAAGAAGCTGTTTTTAACAGGATAAAACTGTATAAAATCGTTCCCTACCCCTTCTGCCATCAGCACGTAGCTTCCCCTAAGGGAAACTTTGGCTGAAAAATCCTTGTGAACCACTAAACTCCCATCCCTGCTGGTGATGGCTAAAAATACCCCTAAAGGCTGGCAGATCAGTATCGCTAATCCCCGGAATGAACCTTTGACGGTACACGTGGAGGTAAATCAAAAGCTGGATTGCGAGGACTGTAAGCCGGTAGCCAAAAATACGACCCAATGCACCGTGCAGCTTCCATCCGGGCCTTTTGCCGGACAAACGGTTACCATAAATTTACGGAAAATGAAGGAATAAACGGGAAACAGGTTTCATGTGGGTGAAATCAACAAAGCGGCAAATAAACTAAAATAAGTATATTCAATGATGCTGATGAAAAACACCCTTTATCTGCTGGCCGGATTGCTGGCACTCAGCCTGTCGGTACAGGCGCAGACCAAAGAAGAAAAGGCAGTAGCTGCTGCCGTAGAAACAATGCGTAAGGCCATGATTGATCCCCAAAAGGCGCAACTAGAGCGTCTCGCTGCCAATGAGCTCAGTTATGGTCACTCCAGCGGTAAGATCGAAGACAAAGCTGCCTTTGTGGAAGCATTGGTCAGTGGCAAGTCCGATTTTCAAACTATTGACCTAACCGAACAAACCATCAAAATTGCCGGTACTACGGCGCTGGTTCGCCATAAATTGTCGGCTACTACCCTGGATGGCGGCAAACCGGGCACGGTCAACCTGGGCATTTTGCTGGTCTGGCAACAACAACAGGGTCAGTGGAAACTACTGGCCCGGCAAGCCTATAAGCTATAGAAGAAAAAAACTGATTCTTCACCTTGCCCCTTCCAACTGCTAGTACTAGTACACCGCCAATTTAGTTTTTATAAAATCGTGCATCCGCATTTGGAATGCGGATGCACAGAGAAGCGCATTTTAAATACGCCTTTCCGAAGTTCCGCATTGAAAATGCGGAACAACTCAAAAAATTAAATTGGCGGGGTACTAATGCAGCAAGAACGAGTTAAATGATAGATCTCGCAACTTTTAAGTTTTTGATATTCAATGAATTGGTGAAAAATAAAACTGTCAGATAACTCATACTTAATGCACTAGTTATGGGAAGGGGTGTCCCTTTATGCTTCGCTTGTTCCTCCTGTATACCTGTACAGCTCCCGAAAAGCAAACGGCTGATTCGGCCTTTTACCAGGACCGCATTGGCCTCAACTTTGTCCGTCTCGACGCAGGCGGTCCCGGAAATTATGATTTTACCCACAATAGCCCCTGGCTCGTAGAGCAGTACAGGGCAGCTTAAAAATGCTTTTCCCATGCCCTACGGCCCAGCCCATCAGTTATCCCAGGCAGTACCGCATACGGCTTCCCTCAGGGTCAATTCTATTGATATTCTGCGGGGGTTAGTCATGGTAGTAATGGCCCTCGACCACGTACGTGAGTTTTGGAGTGCTACGCCCTACCGGCCCGAAGACCTTAGCCAAACCTCAGTCTTCCTGTTTTTCACCCGCTGGGTAACTCACTTCTGTGCCCCTACTTTTGTGTTTCTATCCGGCATCAGCGTATTTTTATACGGGCAAAATAGAGGTTCCCGCCGGAAGCTGAGCACTTTTCTGCTTACCCGGGGTCTTTGGCTCATTCTGTTAGAAATTCTGGTGATTAACTTTTTCTGGCAGTTTGGTTACCAACTCATCTTAATTCAAGTGATCTGGGTAATTGGCTGGTCCATGATCCTGCTGGCTGGACTTATCTGGTTGCCCCGCTGGGTATTAGCCCTTCTGGTCCTGGGAATGATTGCCGGTCATAACCTGCTGCCCCCGATTCAACCGGTTACGGAGGCTAACGTAGGACTCGCCATCCTGCACAATACTCCCTTTTTTCTGCAAGCTGCGCCCCTACCGCCCATTTTGGTGGCTTACACGTTGGTGCCCTGGGTGGGGGTAATGGCTGCCGGCTACCTAATGGGTCCTTGGTTTACCTATCCTGTACCGGAACGGAAGCGTTTACTACAACTTGCTGGCGGGGGACTGCTGTTGATTTTCGTGGTGTTGCGGGCCCTGAACGGGTATGGTGATCCTGCTCAGTGGAGTACGCAACCCCGAGGCGTTAGCTATACGGTTCTCTCGTTTCTTAACGTATCCAAATACCCGCCCTCATTGTTGTTCCTGTGCCTGACCCTGGGAGTAGCCCTGCTCCTGCTGGCTGCTTTTGAGGAAGCTGCCAATCGGGTGCTTGAGTGGCTGCGCACCTTCGGACGGGTGCCTTTCTTCTTCTATCTGCTGCACATTCCGCTCATCAGCGGAACTGCCTTACTGTGGACGTACTTTACCTTCGGAAAGGTTACAAATTTTTCGTTTAGCCCCGTCACGGACTGGCCAAGGGAGTACGAGCCCAATCTGTTACGAGCTTACCTGGTCTGGCTGTTAATCATACTTACCTTATACCTACCTTGCCGCTGGTACAGCCGGTTTAGAAAGGAGCACGACTACTGGTGGTTTTCGTACCTGTGATAGTTCTTTGAATTTTAACAGGATCAACAGAAGAAAGGAACCGGAACAATCACGATGATCAATAAGAACAGTCACAGAGTCTTCGTCCACGGAGACTGTCGGGTGGTTTTATATTGGACAACCCTTCCCGTAAAAGCAGGCTACTAACTGCTGGAAGCATTGGTGGTAAACTGCTTAATTAACTCATCGAGCAATTCCTGGCTGTAGCCGATACGGCGGGCATAGCGCTGACAAAGTGCATACTCCCGGTCATGAATCTGCCCGTCTTCTGCCATCATCAGCACCAGCGTTTGCAGCTCCAGGGTCTTCTGCAGTCCTTCCTGGGGAATCACAAAAGTTAACTGATTCAGATTCTCAGCAATGCGAATGCCTTCTTCGGCACTAATTCCTAACTTATTGCCAATAGTAAGCAAGAAATTGCTTTCCTTACCATCGAGTTTACCGTCAGCAGCGGCCAGCAGAATCAGATTCTGATAAAAAGCCAACTTCTTCTCCTGGGTATCCAGCACATGTTCAAGGGTTTGTCGCTCCTGCATATCTTTCCTGTTAATAATTAAAAAATACTCGATTGATAGTTTTTCTACGTTTCCCGAAATAGTCAACGGGCCCTAGAATAGAAAGTTGCCGGTGAGGACCGATCCGCGGGTGTTTTCCAATTAACCATAGAACCCCTTAAACCAAAAAAGCCCGATACGAATTCGTACCGGGCTTTTGATCCTAACTGAATAGAGGACTTACTCTTTCACAATCTTCACTACCTGCTGGGCACGATGCGTATATACTTTGAGCAGGTAGAACCGGCTGGGCAAGCCCCCCAGATTCAATTGGATTGACTGCTCCCCGTTCAGCATCGTTTCCGTTTCGAAATAGGTTTTGCGGCCCATTACATCGTACACTTTAACCGTAACCGGCCCGGTCAGGGATTTGCTAAACTGAAGCGTTAATTGGTCCCGAACGGGGTTTGGCGAAACTGATACCTGCCAGGGTTGTCCTTCCGGATTGACTCCTTTCTGGCTGCCGGCCGCTGCTACCCGGGCCGTGGAAGCACCAGGTTGTGTCGTAACCAGGCTGAAGTTCACCGCATACGCAGTGCCTGCTTCCATTTTTCCTCCTTTTTTGAAATAAGGAGTAGCCTTTACCAAATACTTCCCGTCCACTGGCTTCCAACCTTTCCCGACAGCACCTTCATCCCCGAAAAGCTCGTAAGGCTGCTGGGTATCAGCAGCGTAAATTTCCTTCTCATTCAAGCTGAATTCTACTTTCACCATTCGGCGGGGACTTGTTTCGGCTTGGATATTCAGGTTCGTTGCAGCCGTCACGCCAAGGGCCGACAGATTAATTACGTCACCCTCCCGGATTTCGGTCAATACTTTGTTCTTGGTCACGTCTACCAGGAACAATTTAGCCACGGCTGGTTCGTCTACTACTTCAAAGGTTATTTCCTTCATGGCACCCGCGGCACCCTTTCCTTCTGCTTCCGTATAAGGGGTAGCTTGTAACCGGTATTTTCCAACTTTCAGGTCGAAAGGCAGGTATTCAGAGCCTTGGTTAGTATCCCCAAACAAAGCATAGGGCAGGAAATTTTCCGTCCGGTTCGCTTCCGTCTCCGGACCCGTAAAGTTAAACTTCACGCTGCCTACCTGCTGAGGAGCCGTTTCAGCCCGTATATTCACCTGTTTGCCGGGTAAATTCCGGAGGTTAATCACGTCATCTTCCTTAATTTCCCGCAGATCGGCAGCCGTTCGGGCATCAACCAATACCAAGCGATTGATTTTGGCGGAGTTTACGACTGTAAAAGAAATGGTGAGTGGAATACCAGCTGTTCCTTTGTCTGAAGCTTCGCTGTAAGGAGTAGCCGTAAGCGTAAACTCGCCTGCTTCCGGCGTCCAGGCCTGGTAATCACTATCGTTATTACCGGCTAATGCGTAGTACGCGAAATTTTCGGTACTGAAAACTTCGCTGTTCAATTGGAATACCACGCTGCCCACGGTATCCGGGCTCACATTGGCCCGGATGTTTAGGCGGGTGGTAGCCAGTTGGGCAAAATCAATAAGGGCGCCATCCTTCAGCGTAGTAATATCCTCATCCGTGTCGGCATTCACCAGCGTATAGCTAATTATGCTTTGTGGCTTGCTCACCCCGAAAATAGATGTCGTTCCGCTTACTTCATTGGCAACTACCAGCAGCGGCTGCCCATTGGGACTTTCCTTGGCATTGATAAATACCAAACCTTCCGGGCCTAAATCACCGGCCGTTCCGGCTTTCGGATCTCCCGCAAAATTGCGGTTATTGAAGTACTGCACAAACTGGGATTGATCCGGATGGGTTACGTCATAGACCATGATTCCGCCAATGCGTTCCAGTCCCACAAAGGCGTAGGTACGGCCGTTGAGGGTTCCCGTGACCACGCCCTCCGGCTCGGGACCTTTGTCATCGCTGCGGACATCGAAATTATTGGCGTCGTTATTGGAATTGAAAAACTTCGGAAAATCAATGGCGGTAATTTTCTCAAATTCGTCGCCGCTATCGTATACCCGGTTGCCGTAGGCATCCCAGATGGTAAATGACCGTGCACCATAAGCGACCAATTGGTCATAATCCCCATCTCCATCGGTGTCCGCATCTATTTTCGAAACTGTCAGGCGACCCAACTGCTCCGGATTCTTGAGGGATGCATCCGGGAAGGCGGTGGGGTCCAGGTTCAGGCTACCTACTCTGGCATCCTCATTACGGACGTCGCCTTCGTTGGCCGTTACGTAATAGGTCTTGCCGTTGGCCTGGAAAGTAGCTACGGCATCAGGCATATAAGCGCCTTTTACGGGCCAGTTCTGCAAATTAATGCCATTGTCGCGGTCACTGGCATCGAGGGTATTGCCCTTTGAGAAGGTAATAATGCCTAACCCTACCGTGGCTAAGTCCGGTCCGTTTACGCCGAAATCGTTGTCGTTAATTACCGCCAGGGAACCATCCGGCAGTAGGGTAAGTCCTTCTACCTTGTCGCCGGGCAGGTACCCAATGGAAGGCAGATTCAGCACTTTGGTTTTCTTCACCGGCTTGATGCCCAGGGCTGCCAGTTCGTCCACCGTAGATTGCTCCAGGGTTTTTCCGGCCGGTAAGGCGGGGGCTCCTGCCGCTAAAAGATTCGTGGCTCCTTTCAGGTCAAACTGGAAAATGTATTTTTTGTTCTCGGGCTTGGCTTCATCGTCCCGTTCGACGGCGTAGAAGGTTTTGGTTTTGGCATCGTAAGTGGCATCTCCCATTTTGTCTACGTTGGTCAGGCGCAGATTAGGCTTTTCCAGCACGTAGAGGTATTCGGCTACCGGCGTGCCATTTTCCGGGTTAATGCCTACGATCCGGATGATATTGGAATTATCCGAGGCGGCCCGGTTCGGATTGGCCAGCGGCGTCTGGATAAAGGCGTACAAAATGTTTTGCTCGGCATCCAGCGCCATCGCTTCGAATCCCCGGTTGGAACGCCGTTTGGCGTATTCGGCGGGCAGCGTTTCCTCGCCGTACGTTCCGGCAGGCTGGGCCGGACTGGCTAACGCAGCGGTTCCTTTGGGCACAAACCGGTTCAGCAGCACACCGTCTTTCCCGAAGTGGTAAATGGCTGGGCGGTACTCGTCCACCATCCAGTACGAACCATCCTTAGCTACGGCAACTCCTTCCAGATCAGCGCCAAAAGGGTCGTAGGGCAAAAGATTACCCGCTTCGTCAATCGGTTTTTCGTCCACGCCGGGAATATTCGGGAAACCAGTAATGGCCTTTAATTGGTCACCGTCTTTCCGCTTCAGCGGCGTTTTCTCCAGAATGGAAATGGCGCCGGTGTTTTTGTCGAGAGCAAAACGAATCACTTCGGCTACGTAATCCGGCTTCAGGAACGGGCGGCCATTGGGTGATTCTTCGCCGTTGGGACCACGGTCGGGTACGGTCACAAAAATGTACTGGCCATTTTCCTCTTTCTCGAAGAACAACCCCGACAAACCGCCGAACAGAATGGGATCACCGTTCTGCTTCTGACCGATGGCCGGTTCATTGAAATTATACTGCTTCAGTTGGGCTGGCCCGCGACTGTAATCTTTGTAGCCCAGCGGAATAATATCCACGAAACTGGCCTTGGGAATCTCCAGCACGGCAAAGGCATTGGCCTCCTGCAAAGTCACAAACGCAGTTTTACTATCGGGAGACACGGCAATGTACTCCGGTTCAAAGTCTTCAGTTACCCGCTTGCCGGGGAATACCCGTACGCCTTTGGCCCGCAACTCTTCTTCTTTGCCAACGTAAGCGTTAAAGGTTATGGTCGACACTTCTACCAATCCAAAGCCGAAGGTTAAATCAATCATAGAAACCGAGACTTCCAGTTACAGTGACGGGCCGAGTTCGCCTTCGTTGGCCACCAGCACGTGCCGGCCATCGGGAGTGAAGGTGAGCATATCAGGCAGGGCGCCAACGGGCACGGTATGCAGCGGGGCCACGGTTCCATTAGCCAGATCGGAAGGGAAAAAGGTTACTACTCCCGGTGCCTGATTGCCAGCGGCATCTTTCTTTTCAACCGCTACGGCGACTAGTCCGTTTTTCACGGCTACGCTGTTGGGCGTACCTCCAGTCAATGCTTTTATATCAATGGCAAACAATTTGGTGGGTTTGGCCGGGTTTTGAATGTCGAGCACATCCACGGAACCGTTGGCATTGACCACGAAAAGCCGCTTGGTTTTGGGATCGTAGGCCGGTATTTCGGCGGTGCCGCCATCAAATACGCCAGTGGCATACGTTCCCAGTAATTGGATATCCAGTCCTTGGGCCGTGCCGGCCGTGGTTGGCCGACCGGGAGCCGGCGCCGGCGTTTGGGTTTTACCGGGGCTTTCGGCGCCCGCCTTCTGCAACCGGTTCTGCCCATCGAGGGTATAGTAGCCGGCGTCAAATTTTTCCGGACTGTTGGGCTTCAGAATGGTTTCTACGAAATACCAATCGGCCTGGGCCTTTTCGGGGGTTAAGTCGAGAATAAAATACCCGTGGCGGTCCAGGTCCACGTACTTCATGTGTGGATTCGGATTTACCCCGGCAAAAGGGCCTGCCTGTTCCGGCAGGGGTTTATTGATTTGGAATTCAAAACCCGCGGCACCCTGGGCATCCAGGTTTTCGTCGAAATTAGCCGAAGAAATACTGGGCGTGGCAAACTCTACGGCTACTGAGCCGGCACCCGTGGCTGGGTTGTAATTGGGACCACCCTGACTGAAAGCAGATGGACGGGCAGCTACGTCAAAAGCGAAGGAGGAATGGAAGTCACCCGTCAGAATTACCGTGTTATCAATTTTATTTTGGGTGATAAAATCAATCACTCTCTGGCGTTCGGCGGGATACCCGTCCCAGATGTCCAGGAAAATACTCTCCAGTTGCTGCGGCGTGCCCAGTTGCGGAGACGAGGCCCAACCCACGTTGAATTCGCTGAAAATAATCTGATTGCCGATAATTTTCCACTTGGCTTTTGAACTTTTCAACTTTTCAAACAGCCACTCCCGCTGCGTCTGGCCGAGCAGCGTCCGATCGGGGGCATACAGGGCCGGATTGGTTACGTCGTTGATCTGCGGATCTCGTCCCTCGATCCGGGTGTCAATCATAATCAAGTCTACCAAGTCGCCGTAAGGCATTACCCGGTAAATGGGCATGGCGCTGCGGATGGGCATCCATTCTTCGTACACCTGCCGGGAAACGTTTTTGCGGACGTCCCAGGAACCTTCGGTTTCGGGCTGGTGGTTTTGGGCGCCGTCTTTGTTGGCATCATTCGCCGATTCGTGGTCGTCCCATACGGTAATGAACGGATGCTGCTGGTGCGCCCGGCGCAGATCAGGGTCCAGGCGGTAGTGGGCGTAGCGCTGCCGGTAATCCTGCAAAGTTACAATCTCGTTCTTGGGTTGCACGGACCTTTCACCCGTAGTAAGTAAGCTCTTAGCCCCGTATTGTCCTTCGGCTTGCTCATAGATGTAATCTCCCAGGTGCACCACGGCGTCCAGGTCACTGCGGTCGGCAATGCGGCCAAACGCACTGAAATAGCCCCCTTCGTAGTTATTACAAGAGACCACGGCAAACCGCAGATGGGAAACGTCGCCAGTAGGAGTCGTTTTGGTCCGTCCGACCAGTGAGTTTTTACCCAGGGCTGTAAATCCGTAGTAGTACGCGGTATTGGCATTAAGCCCGGTTACGTCCACTTTCACGGTATAATCACGGTCGGCGTTGGTCGTGACGATGCCCGTACGAACCACCTGGGTCAGGCTGGGGTCAGTAGCTACTTTCCAGGTTACGGCTACGGAACCTTGTGATTCAGGCGTAACCCGCGTCCAGATAATGACCCGGTCGGCCATGGGGTCGCCGGAAGCAACGCCGTGGTAAAAAGGTTTAAGCGACTCATCGTAATGCTGGGCATAACCAGGCACGGACAATGACATCCAGAACAGCAGGCATAGACCAACGAGTCCTTGCCGCCAACCCAAAGTTGGGCAAGTGAGTAAAACTTTGAACATGAATGTTAGGTTAAAAGGTGGCTAGCAATAAAACATGCAAATGCATTCCCTTTCCGGGAAGCTACCCGAGGAATGCAAGTGCCGTAAAATCACCCCGAAAATTGAGCAATTAGTTTTGCCAGTCCGTTACCAAAAAATTATAAAACTGTTAAGGTTGATCACCATATAGTTTCGAAAAGTAGCCTTCTTATAGAATGGGGCTTGAAAAAAGTGGGAGGAGTTTTGCTTTTGCCAGCTGTTGAATTTACACTTCAAGGTGTAACCTCTCCTTTAGCTCCGTTTGCCCCTTCGGCGTGATCCATATTTGCCGGGAGTTTTTTACCCTTCTGATCCAGTCTTCTTGTAACATCATCCGCAGAAGCGATGCGCCCAGTGCCCCGGCTACATGATGTCTTCTTTCACTCCAGTCCAGACAGGGATGGGCAAAGGATCGTTTCTGGCATTTAATTTCTTCCACTCGGATACCAAGGGATCTGAACCAGCCATAGCCGCAGGCACTTACTTCATACTTTTTTTCGACCGCACGGAGTATGCCTTGTCGGATCAATGCAGCCGTAATTTCTACCCCGGCACGGCCGGCAAGGTGGTCGTAACACGTTCTGGCGTAGGTAACTCCGTTTGGAGTGGGTCGTTCTTTTCTTTGTTCGGAAGGTATTTGTACCAGGCTGGCCATGGATTCGACAACCTGGGCTACTTCCGCATTAGCCAATCTGAAATACCGGTGTTTACCCTGTTTTTCTACGGTTAGCAGATGAGCCTCCACTAATTTAGCCAAATGGTTACTGGCCGATTGGCAAGAAACATCCGCGCATAACGATAACTCAGTGGCGGTATAGGCCCTGCCGTCCAGCAAATTCCATAGCATCACGGAGCGGACTTTATCTCCTAAAAGAGCGGCCATCTGGCTGAATTGATTTTCAAATTCCATCTGCTTTGGTTATTGATATAGGCCTTTGCTCCAGTTTTCGGAAACCACTTGCCCCTTTTCAAAATTATCTACTACCAGTATGAGCTGGTTGGAGTGATCACTGTAGATTACCTTAATATTCACTCCGGCCTGCTCCATTAAACGGGCTATTTTCCCCAGCTGCCCGGGTTGATCTTGCTTGAGTCGCTGAACCAGAACCGGACTTTCGCCAATCACCTCAATTCCTTTGCTTTCCAGGGCATGTCGGGCAGCAACGGTATCTTCAAAGAGAAAATGGGCAATTCCTTCTGCATCTGCCACCCAAGCTCCACCGCCTTCGATACTTACGCCTGCGCTTGCCAAGGCTTCTCCCATCTCGGCTAGTGCGCCCGGACGGTTTTCCAATCGTAGGGCTAAATCTTTCATAAAAGCAAGGGGTTATGATCCAATGATATGGATTACTGCTTTCACGGAGTTGGCCAGAAAGCACTTTTCGTGCGCAGATTGGTGCAGCGCAGCAATTTGCTCTCTGGTAGGAAGGTTGGCACCCGAAAACGTTACGTTGGGTCTCAGCGTCACGACTGTAATTGCCATTCTCCCGTTCTCATCTTTGCTCATCAGGCCTTCCGCCTGGTCCTCATACCTTTCTACCTGGTAGTGCTTACCAGCCGCAAGGGATAAGAAAAACAGCATGTGGCAACTGGCAAGCGATGCGACAAAAGCCTCCTCCGGGTCAACGGCTGATGCATCGGACAGCGGCACTGGAACCACTTGGGGCGAGGCGGAGGCCGGTAGTTCTACTCCCCCATCAAAGCTCCAGGTATGAGCTCTGCTATACTTGTTGTCGGTGAAAGGCTCTTCGGGTTTCTTCTTCCAGAATACCCGTGCGGTATAGTGCATCTGCGGCTTTTATTTAGTCTGGTACAAAAGTATACGCTCCTCTTTTATGATACTTCATTTTAGAATGAAGTATGAAATACAGCGGCAAAATAATGCTTAGTTTCGCTATAGGTTAGCATTGCCCTCGGCACCAGAGAAGGCCAGTTAACCGGGTTGCATCGATGCATGGACAAGGAACAAGTACATACGCCCCGTAAAATCATTCACATTGATATGGACGCTTTCTACGCTTCCGTTGAGCAGCGTGACTTTCCTTCCTTGCGAGGCAAACCTGTAGCGGTAGGGGGTAGCGGGCAGCGAGGGGTGGTGGCAGCGGCGAGTTACGAAGCCCGGGCCTTCGGGGTGCGTTCGGCCATGTCCTCTAAGATAGCCTATCAGAAATGTCCCGGGTTACTCTTCCAAAAACCCCGTTTTGAGGTGTATCGCGAAGTATCCAGACAAATACGGGAGGTGTTTTTCCAGTATACCGACCTGGTGGAACCCTTGTCATTGGACGAGGCGTACCTGGATGTAACCCATAATAAAGCAGGAATTCGGTCAGCCCGGCAAATAGCCCAGCAAATCAAGGAAGAAATTCTAGCCAGAACCCGCCTTACGGCTTCGGCTGGCGTCTCAATAAATAAATTTCTGGCCAAACTGGCTTCCGCCTACCAGAAACCCAACGGACTTACTGTGGTTACGCCCGGGCAAGCGGAAGCCTTTGTTGCCGGCTTGCCCATTGAGAAGTTTTACGGGGTAGGCCCGGTAACGGCCCAGAAGATGCAAGCCTTGGGAATTAAACAGGGCCAGGATTTAAGGCAATGGTCGGAAGACGACTTGGTGGGGCAATTCGGAAAAGCCGGACGTTTTTTTTACGGCATTGCCCGGGGCATTGACTCCCGGCTCGTGGAGCCTAACCGGTTGCGTAAGTCGCTGGGGGCCGAAACTACTTTTCCCGAGGATTTGTGCGACATATCGCAGTTGCAGCAGGCCTTGTTTACCATTGCCGGGGAGGTATCGGGGAGTTTAGCCAAGTACGGCCTGCAGGGAAGAACCCTTACCCTGAAAGTAAAATACGCCGACTTTACCCAGATTACCCGCAGCCGCACCGTCACTTTCCCACTTAATACGGCCTCACAACTACTGCCCTTAACCGAACTCCTGCTCAAGGAAGTGGACACGAGTAAAGCCATACGCTTACTGGGACTAACGGTTTCCGGCCTGGAAGCTACCACTCCCCTACTGGGTACCCAGCTCCCCTTGCCTTTTGAATAAGGCTATGCGGAAGGATTTTCTGCCATCCATAGAACAACTTTCTCCTATCTTACCCTAAGCAAGTCTTTCTCTCACCATGCAAGGTTTATTAACTGAGGAATGGTTACCGGGTTCCGCAAAAACATGCGGGCAACGGAATCTTTCTCATTTCATTGCAACAGGTAATGAAACTTAATCTGATTACTTTTCTTCAAGCGTCTCCCCTTCTTGGGCTAACCCTTCTTCATCCTCATCCCAAGACAGCTCTTCCTCAAAGTCTTCTTTGCCAAAACCATGAGAGGCACTGCCGGTTACAGTAATCTCTTCGGCGTCAATTTCCTTTTTTTCTTCTTTAGGCGACATACAATTGAGTGGTTTGATCCATCACTAGGGAAATAAATACCCAGTGGGTATTTGGGTATTAAAATTAAATAAGTTCTTTCCGGGCTTTGTAATGTCTCAACGGCTTGGGTTATGATTGTTTTCAATACGGTTTTTACCGCAAATGGGTTTACTGCTCTTTATTCATACTCCAAATGCTCATTCCGGCTCAAAACAGAAGCTGAAAGGACAATTCCAACTTTTATTTATAAGAATTGATGAAGATGAATAAAAATAAGCTGTTCCGCTGGTGGAGTGACTACTCGTCGCAAATGGGAAATTGGGGCGTGCATTTTATGGATGTAATCCGCTGGATGCTGGGTGAGCAGGCACCCGTAGCCATCAGCGCCCACGGCGGCAGATTCGCCCTGGATCACGATGGCGATATTCCCGATACGGCGCAAGTTACGTACGAATTCGCCTCGGGCTGTATTGCTTCCTTCTGCATCTACGAAGCCAGCAGCGGTGCTTTATTCCCGGAAGGAGAAGTAGAACTGCGCGGAACCAAAGGAACCTTGTACGCCAGTGAAAGCAAGTATCAAATCATTCCAACTACTAACGGACAGTTTCAGACGGGAGGCCCGAAGATGGAAAAAGAGGAGTTTAACCCGAAAAACCAACTGCTCAGCGATGGCAGCAGCGACGACAGCACGGCCAGGCTGGTGCGCAACTTCCTGGATTGCGTAAAGTCGCACCAAACCCCACTTTGTTCACTGGAGGAAGGACACCGGTCTACCAGTTTTGCGCACCTGGCTAATATTGCCCTGGCTACCAAGGAATGCTTGCAATGGGACCCGGTAAGGGAACGCTTTACCAACAGCGAAGCCAATCAAAGATGGACGATTGCATAATTGGGTCCGGTGCCTGGGCAAAGCCAACTACCGTTAGCGTAATGCACACGGTAATGCAGGCAATACCCATATCTCTTTTAGTAATCATACATTGAATTTTTAGTTTAAAGAAAACCTACCAGACGGGTATTAACTTGCCCTGAAAACTGAGATTATGGGATACTTCTTTCAGGGCAAGTCACAAACAATCAAAAACGACAGTACATCGTTTTATACCGTGATGTCCCAACCTTTTTCGTATTCGCGGCGCCACAAGTCCATGGCTTCCTTATCGTTGAGAATATGTCCGTTCTTCTGATCACAGTTTAGTACCCTGCCGGTGCGTTGGGCAATATTACCTAACTGGCACAATAGTACGCTCTTATGACCGATTTCAATGTCGCCATTCGGGCGTTTGCCGTTTCGGACACAATCCAGAAAGTTGCTGATATGAAACGCATCTAACCGGTCTCCCGGGCCGGCAGGATCCAGGGTATTGGTTTTCACTTCATCTTTCACCTCTTTGATTACTTTGTTGCCAGGGTCATATACCGTGTAGCCATTATCACCGGTAGTAACGATGGTACCTTTGTCACCGTAGAAAATGGCGCCCCGGCCGCTGCCTTCAATGGGATAGTTATTACAACTGCGACCTTCCCATTGAATAGAGATCCGGTTGGGGAAGTCCATGATGATTACCTGGGTATCGGGTGTTTCCCAATCGTCCTGATAGGCATATCGTCCTCCGGAAGAAGAAACCCGCGTCGGATACTCTACTCCAAGGCCCCAGCGCATTACGTCAATTTCATGGGTTCCGTTATTCAAAGCTTCGCCGGTTCCCCAGTTCCAGAACCAATGCCAGTTGTAATGAATCAGATTATCCTTGTAAGGCCGGCGTGGCGCAGGTCCTTGCCACAGTTCATAATCCAGGTGTGCCGGTACGGCAACCAGTTTACCCACGCCAATCGGCTTGCGGTTATTGGTATACCAGCCTTTGGCAAAATAGGCCCGGCCAATAATGCCGCTCTGCAATTCCTGTACGCATTCCATAATCTTGGGCCAGGAGCGTCGCTGGTTTCCCATTTGTACCACCCGGTTGTATTTGCGGGCTGCTTCCACCAGCAATTCACCCTCATACGGATTGTGGCTGCAAGGTTTTTCTACGTACACGTGTTTACCCGCCTGACAGGCCATAATGGCACCCGGTGCGTGCCAATGGTCCGGGGTGGCCATGTATACGCCATCCAATGATTTATCCTCCAGCGCCTTGCGGAAATCTTTGGCTCCTTTCGGTTTAGTCTTGGCGACTTCCGTGATGCCTGCCATTGTTTTAGCCATGGCATTGGCGTCTACGTCGCATACGTAAGTAACCTCACAATTGGGTTGTTTGGCAAAATTTTTCGCCATCCCATTTCCGCGTCCATTTACCCCAATGGCGGCTATCCGGACTCTGTCGTTGGCCCCAATGATCCTGGCATAACTTTTTGCGGACATGCCAAAAGCCAATCCGGCTGATCCCAAACCGGCTTTTTTTATAAAATCCCGGCGGGAATTATCTTTTTCTGTTTGCATAGGATAGAGTGGATTTTTGTTTCATTCCTTAATTAAACGGTATTTTTAATAAAAGTAAGGGGCAGCATACATTAAGAATTCGGCAGGGTTCTGATTTTTATATTCCGGTAGTGAACCGTATCGCCGTGGCCCTGTAACAGAATATGGCCTTGGGGCATTTCGCCAAACCTTTCAAATCCTTGTATTTACTGGCGGCCACCAGCTTCCGGAGCTCATTGCTACCCCTTTCGTACTCAAGCACTTTGCTGCCATTCAACCAATGTTCTACGTGGGTGCCTCTTACCCTAATTTTTACTGCATTCCATTCTCCTATTCTCCTACGGGTTTTGCTTGTTTATTGTTGGCGGGGATCAGGTCGTACAAAGAAGCAAGAGTCCGGTTGCCATTGACGCCTAATTTTGCATCGGCATGGTTCGCATGATCGATGATCTGATATTCTAACCCAAGATAATTACCAGTTTGGTTCGGAAAATTATTTAAGTAGTTCTTTACAATTACTTTAGACTATCCTCTTAAATGTCATTCCCTCCGGGAATGACATTTAAGAAACTGTTTTAAAAGGGTAATGGCAGAGAAAAATAGGCTAGGGAGTAAAGTACTCAAAGAGGTTAAGTTTGTAGTGCCAACTAACAGATAAAACCCCAATGAGTACCCAACAAAAGAATGGAAAACGTCGCAAGTATCCAAACCTCTACGACAAAGATCGGCTACGTGATATGAGTGAGAACGGGTGGAAAAAGTTAAAGCCGTATTTACCGGGGGAAAAGTCGGATGCACAAAAAGGAGGCCGCACCCCGTATTGTTAAAAGAAGTACTTAACGGAATACTGTACGTAGTCAAGACCGGTTGTTCCTGGAGAAGTCTGCCGCATGATTTACCCAACTGGTCTACGGTTTATGGCTATTTCAACCGATGGAGTAAAAAAGTGGGCTGTACCTGATACCTGTGGAACATGGGCTACCGGCAAGAAATTCACGCATTTTTAGTCCGGAAAGTGCGCAAAAAGATGCAAAGGAAGTCTACCCCAAGTGCGGGGAGTTTGGATTCACAAAGTGTGAAGACGACTGCTTGCGGGGGAAAGCACCGGGGATTTGATGCAGGCAAGCTGATTAAAGGCCGCAAACGTTTTATTCTTACCGATAGTCAAGGATTACTCTTAGCCGTTTGGAATGGAGCGTAGATGCTCCAATGTGCGGCAAGTGTATCCGAAAAACAAGGCGCTAAACAGTTATTGCGTTATATCAAACGAGTAGCTTGTTTACAAGGATTGTGTCAAGGAATCAAACTTGTTTGGGTAGATGGTGGCTACCGGGGAGCAGACTTACTGGAGTACGTCGAAAAACTCTGGCAATGGACCTTAGAGGTGGTCTTAAGAACCGATGATAAGAAAGGTTTTAAACTCCTGCCCCGAAGGTGGGTCGTAGAGAGAACTGAACCTGCTACGCGTGCAGCATCGGCTCCATGCTTGGTTGCTCAATGCCCGAAGATTAAACAAAGATTACGAAAAAAACAGAAAAAACAGCCAGTCCATGGTCTACCTGGCTATGATTTCTATTATGCTTAATCGCCTTTAATTACCCTTTAAAACCGTTTCTAAGCTGGACTTTTGCATTAAGCAGCCCAAACCAATGCTTGCTGGAAAAGCTGTAATTGTTGTCTAGGTATTTTTATTATATCACCTTCAAAATAGGATGTTGAAAAGTCTTTGTGTTCCATAAAGCTTGTTTAACTGAAGCAATGGCATCCGAAAAGGTTGGCCATTGCTTTTGGTACCAGGCTGAAGTTTTGGTAACCAGCTTTCCTTTCAAGTGCAGCGCCTGCGCCATAAGTGTTATCAGTGAAAACAGCCCCAGTAATATCGGAGTAGTACGGGCAATGGCTTTGGACCTGATACGTTGTTCATCTTCGGATACAGACCATTGTCTTTGGGTTTCTACGCCTAAATGGGCTCTTACTTCTTGAAAAGTAACTTCCATCGCCCAACGACGAGCAAAATAAGTAACGGACCCAAATAGTCTAAATGTCTAGCTCCATTTGCTCAGCAGTCAGTGCCATATCCGTTGAAAGTAAAGCACTTGTTTCCAGTTTGCCTTCCGGGTCTTTGAGCAGTACCCACCGAATTGCTACTGGTACTTTACCGGAATGATACCACAGGGCGGTCCCCGTGGCTACTTGCATGGTTTTCTCCTCATAGCCATACCAGTGCGAAAAGACCAAAGTTTGCCAGACAGTAGTCGTGTCTTGGGCTACTTGTTGTAAAGTAGGTAGTCATTTGCCTTTCATTCTAGGACGACCATTTTGTCCTTTTTTTCTTTCCGGTACCGGTTCATACCAAGCCGCCTCTAGCCGGAGACGAGTAATAAAGGTTACTTTGCCTTCCAGTGCCGAAAGTAAGTCAATCACCGAGTAACTACTATCGCCTACGGCAATGATTCTTCTATCCGGCAACCATCGTTTTATTTGCAGAAGCATAGATCCTATACATTCTGTAAGTATGGCTAGAGTCTGGCCCAATCAGTTATTTTCTTATGGCTTTTCCCTGTTGCTTGTTATACCGTTCACTGGGAGCCAGTACCGAAAGAAAAGGTAAGGCCCAGATTCTATTGGCCCAACTCACTGGCACTAACAGCATAGACCTCTACGACAAAGATCGGCTCTGCACTCATCCACCTTAAGCCACTGCTTTTGACAAAATGAGCCCCACTACTTCTCACACTATCTCGGTAAATACCCCTTTGCTTAATCATCTTGCCCCATCTTCTTTCGAATCTCATACGTTGTAGAACTTCGGCTTTAGGGTTTCATCGATTCCAATAATGATTTCTCCTACTGGTAGAAAGCAAGCCAACAAGAGCAACAGTAAAATACGGGCAGCAGCTAAAACCCGCCACTCCACCAAACTCAGTACCCGGTGATACTTATGAAATCTTTTCTCCTCACTTAGTCCCATAATCCGCAACACCGCGCTTACCGTTCGTTTGCCAGGAGCTAAAATTGCCCCGCTTAGCAGTACCTTTACATGGACAAATACCGACTTGGAAAATAACTCCTGAAACGGGAGTATTACTGCGAAGAACTCATCGGGATAAGATTGCATGGGAAAACTTGTTTGGCGATAAGTTTTCTACTGCATCCTTTTCCATTGAGTTCTTTTTTTGTACTTTTTCCCCTCCCAAAATGCGAAAGTCCAGCTAAAAGCGTCTCACAAAAGGGTGATTAAGTATAAACTTCTCGCTGGAATAAAATCTTGCTGGAGTAGATTCCTGTTTACCGCTTAAGCTCCCTGCCTGATTGGGGAAAGGCACCTAACAAAATAAAATTAAAACAAGTAGTTCTTTAGAAGAATCTTGCCAGTAACCGGCAAAAACAATAGTTTACAAACCGATAGATGTATTCTCCTAACCACCCTTACAATGGCTACTAAAAGCAGAGATTGATTACTCTTACTCTACCATGGACCAGATCTGGCGGTTAAGCGTAGGAGAAATGGCCGATTTTACCGGTGCTAAATACGATGGGGATTTTCGCTTTCCTTAGAGGAGGCGCAGCGAAAAAAACACGAGTTTATTGCCACAAACCTCAATATTGGCTTTGGCAGCAAAGTCTTGGATATGGGTTGCGGCTGGGGACCTTTTCTCAATTATCTGCGTGAGGTTGGCGCAAAAGGGATTGGCCTTACTTTGTCTCAGGGGCAGTATGCTGCCTGCCAACGCCAGGGTTTCGAAGTCTATATCCAGGACTGCCGTAGGGTGACTCCTGAGGATTATGGTACGTTTGATGCGGTAGCTTCGGTAGGGGCTTTCGAACATTTTTGTTCAGTAGAAGACTACAAAGCCGGCAGACAAGACCAGGTGTATAGGCAGTTTTTTAAAACTGTCAGTGATTTGCTTCCCTGGGGAGGCAGGTGTTTTATCCAGACGATGGTATTTGACCAAGGCATGATTGACCTGGATAAGTTTGATATTAATGCATCCAAAGACTCTGCTGAATATTTAATGGCCCTGGCGGCTAATGAGTTTCCTGGTTCGTGGCTGCCCTACGGCAAGGAGCAGATCATCAATAATGCCCGGCCCTACTTTAACCTGGTAACCCACCACAGTGGTAAGGCAGACTATATTGAAACCATTAAAGTATGGCGCCGGCGACTCAAACGCTTCGGCTGGCAAAAATACCTGGCTTACCTTCGCTGACTCCCCAGTTTGTAACCGATGTCCGGATGAGAAACCGCTTGAAAAACCTGCAGATTGCTCCCATTCGGGTAGCTTTCGAGAAAGAATCTGGGATCACTTCCGCCTGGTGTTTGAAAAGATTTGAAGCTGGCCGATGGGCTGGGCTTACCCCGTTAGAGTGGTTCTCCCGCAGCTTTGATACGGTTGGTGAAATCAGGAAAGGCCGAAATCGCCGTAGTTAGAGGCATCCTTCAAGGTGAATTTCCATACAGTAGCGGACTGGGAGGTGTTGACTACTTAAGCTTCCAGCAGTTGAGGCTCAGCGTAAATAAGTCAATTATGTCCCTTGAGTCCAGTACCAATTCCCGCTATACCCGCAGAGACAGTTCGCGTAGCCCGTGCTGCTTTTCCTCAGGGCAATATTTACATCCAGCTTAAAGACGAGTTGGGCAGTGTGTATGAGGTAGATTGGCAAAAACAGCAAGTCACTTGCCCGGAGGGAAGAATCAGTACCAGTTGGTCGGCCTACACTCACCCTAATGGCAAAGAGATGGTCAAAATTAAATTCGCTTGAGAAAGATTGTATCGCTGGACCCTCGACCAGGCCGGGCCTAGCCCATCCTGAGCTATCGGAGATCCAGTCTGGGGTCCGTAGAAGCTGGTCTAAATGTACCACGGCGGCCCGACGAACCGTTACGTTCTCGTAAAGAAGAACCTCATCAAGCTTTGGCTGCTCGGGGAAGAGAAAACTGTAGAACCATACAAGACTTCAGTATGCCAGGCGAGCCGGCATGCGGACCAAAAGCTTCAGCTTGGATCCGCTCAGGCACTATTTCCCAAGGAGTACGGGCTTTTGGACTACGACGAGCTAGATATATAGGAATGGCTAAAACGCATTTGTAACACGTCCTTACCGCTACCGCTATTAATTTCACTCGTATTAGTAACTGGCGCTGGGATCTTCCTTGGGAAAAGACCCGTACCTAGAGCCTTCCAGAAGCTGATGCAACCCGTAGTAGCTGTTTCCTGATTTCGCCAACCGTATCAGGTTTGGTGCTGAACCAAGAAAAGCTGCCAGACTATTTTATCCGAATCAGCCGTTCCATTATTGTTAACCGAAAGTGCATCCGGGAGATACAGCGGTATATGGGCGGCCGGTACGCTTTTATTTTACACGGAAAAGAGCCGGTGAAGCTGATTTCCGGTACAAGCTACGTAGATCAGGTCCGGGCACTATGGGACCTCTGAGGGCATCAGCCCGGCAAATGTTTAATTTTTAATGGCCAATGCTAAAAAAAGCATCAGTATCTTTGGGAGCCATGATTAATTCGTGAAAGTTTAAACGCTACCCCGTTGCCTTTTTCCTACGCCGATACACTGAATCTGATTTCTAAACTGACACCCAAGCGGGTAAGGAACGGGCTTCAGGTAGTTTCCAGCTATTATTTTTCCCGTTTGACGGGCCGGGCCACACACTGGGGACTGCCAACCAGTATCTCCTTTGAACCAACTACGTCCTGCAACCTCCGCTGCCCTGAATGTCCCAGTGGACTGCGTTCTTTTACCCGCCCTACGGGTATGTTGTCAGCTGATTTGTTTAAGCAAACCATTGACGAACTCCACCAGTCATTGCTTTACCTTACCTTTTACTTTCAGGGGGAACCTTATCTGCATCCTGCGTTTCTGGAGATGGTGCAGTATGCTGCGGCAAAAAAAATTTACACCTCCACCTCTACCAATGCGCATTATCTGACGGACGCCAATGCCCGCAAGACAGTAGAATCCGGACTGGACCGGCTTATTATTTCCATTGATGGCACTACTCAGGAGACGTACCAGCAATATCGCATTGGGGGAAAACTCGAAAAAGTGCTGGAAGGGGTTAAAAATGTCATCCGTTGGAAAAAGGAATTAAAGTCGCAGACCCCGCACGTGGTGTTTCAGTTTTTGGTCGTGAAGCCCAACGAACACCAGATTGGGGAGGTTTATCAATTAGCCAGGCAATTAGGCGTGGATGCCGTCGGATTAAAAACGGCGCAGATTTACGACTACCAAAATGGCTCTCCGCTGATTCCCAGTCTTAACCAATATTCGAGGTACCGGCAGGAAGCTGATGGCCGGTATTCCATCAAGAATCAGCTGCTCAGCCATTGCTGGCGGATGTGGCATTCCTGCGTAATTACCTGGGATGGCCTGATCGTGCCCTGCTGCTTCGATAAAGATGCCCATTACCGGTTGGGCGACTTGAAAACGGCTTCCTTTGCAAGCCAATGGGCAAGTGAGCCCTACCGCAACTTTCGTCAAACCATCCTCCGCTCCCGCAGTGAAATAGAGATGTGCCGCAACTGCACCGAGGGCACTAAGGTCTGGGCTTAACTGCTCGTCTCTTAAAAATTAGGTTCTATCGAATGAAAACAAGTTTTCATCGAAGGACCAAGGTACGTTTTCAGTTGACAAGACTGGTTTTACCGGGTGAATCTCCCCCTTTCCGGGTGCTACCTTACGTTTTCTTACTTGTACGTTCCGTTCGCCTGGTTGGGTCGCTGGGGTATTTAGCAATAGGTAGCTCAAACACCCGAAACGATATGAAAAAAATTTGTACTTCTACCCGCCCAACCACCAACCATAAGCCTTTTACCCGCCTGATGCACCTAGTGCTCTGTGGTAGTATTGCTTTCTCTCTTCACGCTCAAAAAGTTCCTTTTTCGGAAAAAGGGTTATATGGTATAAAAGACAATACGACTGGTACTACGGTTGCAATCCCTAAATATGATATGGTGTATGACTTCCGGGAAGGACTGGCTAAGGTAGTCAAAGATGGCAGAGCCGGTTTTGTGGATACTACCGGAACAGAAGTAATACCAGTGGCTTACGAATATGTATCCTCCTTCTCCGATGGGGCAGCCCGTTTTGAGTTAAACAACAAATGGGGTTTTATTAATATTAAGGGCAAGGTAGTGATCCCGGCCACCTATGATTTAGCGTCTTCTTTCTCCGAAGGCTTAGCTATGGTAGAGCGGAAAGGTAAAAAAGGCTTTATTGACAAGAAAGGGATGGTCGTTATTCCGTTGGCGTACGATGATATTACCTACTTCTCTGAAGACCTGGCTGGCGCCCGTCGAGGCAACAAATGGGGATATATCAGTAAGAATGGTACGGTAGCCATTCCGTTTAATTACGAAGAAGTAACCCCTTTCCTGGATGGCCAGGCACTGGTAAAAAAGGGGTATCACTGGGCGATTATTAATAAAAACGGCCTTCAAAACTCCACTCTGTATTACGAGAATATCTCCTCTTTCTCCGAAGGAATGGCAATGGCCGAAAATGACGAACACCGTTTCGGATACATAGACCATAGTGGCCAGGTAGTCATTCCTTTCGAGTATGATCAGATCAACTCTTTTGAAAAGGGTTTGGCACTGGTAAAGAAAGATGATGCTTATTCGATCATTGATACGCTGGGCAATATCACAGTTGCCCTTCCTTATGAAGAGGTTTCTAACTTTGCTGATGAGTTTGCCAAAGCCCGTAAAGGCGAAAAGTGGGGCTTTATCGATAAAAAGGGGACGATAGTAATTCCAATAGTGTATGATGAGGTAGGTCACTTCGCTGATGGTTGGGCTATTGTGACAAAAGGAGCCAAACAAGGCTTTATTGATCAAACGGGTAAGATAGCTATTCCGGCAATGTACGACAAAGTATATCCTTTCGTAAATGGCTTGGCAATTGTGCGAAAAGGTGGTAAAACCGGCTTTATCAACCGTCAGAACCAGGTAGTGGTACCTATCAGCTTCGATGACGCATACGACTTTTCTGAAGGATTAGCCGGCGTGAAACAAGGCAACAAGTTCGGATTCGTGGATCATACCGGCAAAGTGGTGATTCCGGTAGAGTATGATGAAATCCACTATTTTGCCGATGGACTGGTGAAAGTAGGTAAAGACACTAAAATATTCTATATCAATAAGGAAAACAAGTGCGTATCCTACAAGAACTTTGGGTGCAATTCAGATGGCATTGCCGATGCAGGGAATAAGTAGCAAACCAACCACTTGCGCCAGAGCCGGAACAGTCAAAAGCTGCTTCCGGCTTTTACTTTGGGGTTGTAGCTATTTTTTTACGGGCTATCTCGGCCTCTATTTTGTTAAAGTCAATGCTGCTGCAAGCTCCGCAACCTTTGGCACAACCCGTGTTTTTGGGCTGAAAGGCGTTACGCACCTGAACCAATAGGTAAATCAGGGCAACCAGGAAAATCAAGCCAATGATCAGGTGTTCAAGCATAGGGTATTTTAATTAAACAAACTGATAATCAAGGCAACTACCCCCAGAATCAGGTATATAAGCACTTCCAGATATAAGGCTCCGCCGATAAATCTGCCCGTAGCAGAAAGCCAGGAATTTGCTGATTGTTTGCGGTTATTCATAGTATAAATACGTTCTATTTGCTTTAACGGAAAAAGCATCCATTTCATTCGGCAAGTCCGATAATAATAGTATCGAAAAAACATCCCTGGCAGTTGTTTACTTCATCGGCTGCCAGTGCCGATTAATCACTTCCAGGATTCCCTGTTGAATAGGCTCTGCTGCCGATGCAATAATTTGTCCGCCGAATAAATAGGTATTTCCGCCCTTAAAATCGGTGACCATGCCGCCAGCCTCTTGCACCAGCAACACACCGGCTGACATATCCCAGGAGTTAAGATTGTATTCGTAAAAGGCCTCAAAACGGCCACAAGCTACGTAAGCCAGATCTATGGCTGCCGAACCGAGCCGACGCAGACCGTGAGAACGCAGCAGCAGCTCACGCAGAATGGCTAGATAAATGTCCATTTTTCCGGAGTCAGCATACGGAAATCCGGTTGCAATCAGGCTCTCCTCCAGCCGGATAGTTTTGGATACTTTGATCGGCTGCCCATTGCAATAGGCCCCGCCGTCCTTCCAGGCGTAAAAGCACTCATTCAGATTTAACTCCTGAATTACGCCAGCTAATACATATTCCTTATGAGCAAAACCAACGCTTATACATAAAATGGGTAATCCGTGAATAAAATTAGTCGTTCCATCAAAGAGGGTCGTAGTCCAGTTCAAGGTATCGGAACGGTCCGTAGTAGTTTGTTCTTCGGTGATAAACCCTGCTTCCGGTAAGATTTGCCGCAAACCTTGCACCAGTAATTTTTCGGCTTCTTTGTCAGCATATGACACTAGGTTATTGGCGGCACCTTTGTATTCTACGTGGCTCAGATCAAAGGCAGCCGCTTCCGGTTTTGATAATTGACCGCTTTTTTGGTCAGTTCAGTTACTTGCAGACAAATGGCTTGAAGGTTCACGGGCAGGTTTGTTTTAATGACGAAATTTAGAAATGCGAATTTGAGAATTATCTACTTTATAAAAGAGTGTCAGACAATGGCAAATTTTGAATGCTAACTATTAAATTAAGTAGCCATAATTTATTGAGAGATAACTTGTTGGCTCTACCCATTAGGCATTAAGCCTTTAAAATTTATCATTTTTTAGAAGCAAGCGCCACTCTCCTGCTACGCCGCCTCATCACGGCTTTTACTAAGGTAAACAGCAACATTGCCAGGCCGGCCCCGGAAAACCAAAACGGCCAATTACATCTCCATACCGGACGTAGAAGGTAACCTCATCATTAGCGGCAAACTCGCCCGGATGGCGGCCTGTTCCCAATATTTAGTTGCTGAATATCGCCCGCTGGTCCACAAAAGCCGAAATACCCGTATTGGCCGACCGGGCTATGCACCGTCTGGTTTCAATGGCCCGTAACGATCAAAGCCAGGTGTTGCCGGTGTCCCGGTGTATTGCCCCACCAGCCATCATTGGTAATAATCGTAATAAATTGAGCTCCGGCCCACACAGTATTCAGTCATAAACTCGCCATAAATGGATTCGTAGCAAATAGCCGGTGCCAGACCAATATCCTGTTCGTGTTTGAAAACAGTTCGTTCTTTTTTGCCTGCCATAGCCTCCTGAAGTTCCTCCCAAATCAAAAATCAGTTGGGTGAGAAACCCAAAAACTTCCGGGTAAAGGCAGGATCTCCACGCCGGGCACCAGCTTGGATTTATGGTAGAATACCAGAGGCTGATCCGGACGGACAAATAAGGCTGTATTATATACGTCAAAGTAGCCGAGATCACTGCGAAAACGGGCCGTAACAGACCTCTTCTTTACTGTTGAAATGCCAGGCTGGTTACCCCCGTGACCAACGATACCTGGGGGTGTCGGCGGACAAATTCCTTTATCTGGTTAATGACCCCTTCGTTTTCAATTTCTTCCTCCCAGAACGTACCATCAATGGCGGTTTCCGGCCAGATTACAAACCGGGTATTGGGTGTAATCTGCGCTTCTGACAAGCTGATGAACCGGCTTACCCTGATCCTCAAAGGGAATAAAATGAGCAGTTCCGGCAAACTTTTCGGTATATGGGTCAATATTAGGCTGCACCACGACAAACTCAACAGCTTCTGCTTTCTTCAGCACACCGTGGGCATAATACAAGTAATAAGATAGTAGAATGGGCGTAATGGTTACCACAATCACGTAGAAATCAGCTCCGGCGGGCTGCTGGAGAATAGATACCCCGGTGACGGATGAGGGCAAAAAACGCAAACAGATTTGCCAGTAACACCCATAGGGTTCCCCCAGAACACCCGTGTACTCGTACCACTGCACCCAATGAAGGCGTAAACATGAACCCATTGCCTAAAGTCAGCCACGGCCAGGATAAATCCCAGTTCAGATGAATGTATTCAAAGGCGATCCAGTACAGCAGCAATGACAAGTACCCAATCCGGGGCGTGGTTACGCGTTTGGTGTAGTGAAACAGCATCAGTGGAATACACTGCAGAAAAGAATTGGCAATAATGGCGAAAATACCCCCGGCTGCCGTGGCTGCTCCCGCTTCAATAGTATTAAGTGTCCACCAGGTGGTCAGCGTATTCCAGACAAATAGGCTCAGATAGGCGTATTTGAAGAATTTGCGTCCGGGGCAGGCAAAATCCGGAATAAAATACTGGCCTCCAGGCGGAGCAGAGGGACAAAAGCAAACAGCAGGGTAATGAAAGCGGTTTGATCAGCCAGCCCAACGATAACAGTACACCGGTCATGATGGCCAGCAACGGGTAATACCAGCGACTATTTCTGATGGCTACTAACAACAACAATGGGGTTTAAAATAAACAATCGCTATACCTGTATTCTTTTTTCAGGTTGTCTGGCGCTTGTCTTCATATGATAATATAAAAACAGGGCTCTAGCGCCTAAGGCAAAGATCAAAGGGATGAGTTCCCCATCTATTTCCTGCGGTAACCACGGGAAGCTTTTCCAAGAGCCCGGCCAGAAGCATACCAGAAAGCCAGCCAGTATCCAGCGATGATTCCTTTGCTACGGGCCATACCTAAAAGTAAGCAATGTCCCGGAAATGCCCATACCAGGTTCCAGTTGTTTTTTTTAGTGACTGAGTGGTCGGTACCAATCCCACAAAAACAACAGCAAAAGACCTAACACTGCGGTAAAGCCGAATAGGAAAGCATCCAGACCGGGAGTCTTTTTTCTCCTTTTCAGGTCGAAAAAAGTAATGACCAACACCACTAATAGCAGGAGTAATGAGAACTGGTCTGAGAACGGTTGACTGGACTGGAACAGGACTAGCCTCAAATAAAGTCATTGTTTGGCTTACCAGCTGCACTGGTTTGCCTGTTTGCAGCAGCGTGGCTGACTCGAATCCTCCCATCAGAAAGTCGGGCAGAAACATAGCCTGATACGGCGTAGCTATCCGGTCGGACGGCATGCCCTGCCCGATATCCATGCCAAAATCGGCCCCAATACTTGTCAATAGGTATATATCGAGTAGTTGCCGGAAGGTATACGTTTTATCCAGCTTCAGATGAAACTGCAAGGAATCTCCGCAAGTTCGTTTAAGCGCATCGCGGATGCGGGTGGAGCAGTTATCGTAAAAAAAATCGTACCGGTAGTTGCGGTTTTCGGGTAGGGCATTCCATTCCAGAAAGGCAAACAGCCGCTGTTTTTGGACTACCGGCAAGGCAGAACCTGCTCGGTCAGGCTGCGGTTCTGCTGCTGTGCCTCCCAGTACATATGGGTGAATGGAGCCGTAGACAGCAGGTAGTCTAATTTGCCCCGCACAAACTTTACGTAAAACCCGGCTCCCCGAAGTCAAAAGTGCCGTAATTGTATACCTTGTCAGCCCATTCATAGGATCCATAACGCGGATAGCACTGTGGCCAAATGTCGAATAGAGTTCCTCGCCGGGGGATAAGGTAAGCAGACTTACCTGAGCGGCTGGGGACAAGGTGGGTGCAACCGTCTGAGCGAACAGCCAGCCGGGATAGACTATTAGCAGCAATAGAAGCTTAAGATTTCTTTTCATTTTTTTCCGTCCACTACAATCACAATTTCACCTTTGACCGTGTGTGCACCAAAATGGGCTATTATTTCCTGCAAAGAGCCGTTGACGGTCTCTTCGTACAGCTTCGTCAGTTCCCGGGATACGAAGCCAGCCGTTCCGGGCCGAAGACTTCGGCAAACTGGGTAAGCGTTTTAACCAGCCGGTACGGCGATTCGTAGAAAATCATGGTACGTTCTTCTTCCGTCAGGAATTGCAGGCGGGTCTGACGGCCTTTTTTCTGGGGCAAAAATCCCTCAAATACAAAACGGTCACTGGGTAAGCCGGATTTTACCAAGGCAGGTACAAAAGCCGTAGGTCCAGGCAGGCATTCTACCGTTACCTCATTCTGCAAACACGCCCTTACCAGCAGGAAACCCGGATCAGAAATGGCCGGTGTACCCGCATCGGATACCAAGGCCATTTTCTCCCCTTTCCGCATCCGTTCGATCAGATGATTGACAGTTTGGTGTTCATTGAATGCGTGGTGACTTTGCAACGGCTTCTGGATTTGCAGGTGTTTGAGCAGCATACCTGTATTCCGGGTGTCTTCGGCCAGAATTACATCCACTTCCTTTAGTATCCGGAGGGCCCGCAGCGTAATGTCTTCCAGATTACCAATAGGCGTCGGGACAAGGTAAAGTGATGTCTCCTGGGGCATAGGTTAATGCGATGATTAGAGAATGTACTTATGGGCGGATTATTGTTGAATTGTTTTTATCCTAAATGATTCTTTGCTAAGGCTTATCTGAGCTTTTTTCAGCCATTTAACCATTTAGCAATTCAACCATATAGCCATATAACAATTCAACAAAGTCATTCATCCTTGGTAAAGCTTATCTATTTTCTCAGCCAGTTTACGATCGCGGTCAGTCACCGTATTACCGGCATCGTGCGTGTTGAGTTCAATGTCTACTCGGTTGTACACATTGTACCAGTTGGGGTGGTGGTTCATTTTTTCGGCTTCCAAAGCCACCTTGGTCATAAAGGCAAAAGCCTCCACGAAATTCTTAAACTGAAAGGATCTTTTCAGCTTATTATCTTCTTCTTTCCACATGGCTGTAAGTAGGTTTTAGTTGAATAGGCTGGTCAAAGTTGAACAAAACCAGAAACATAAAAAACTGGTTTTAGTGCAAAGTACTCCGAAAAGGGGGTAAAACTTCGGCAAATTCTGAAAATTTACGTATTACTCAATTGGATTATGGATTTTGGTAAGTTAAAAGATATATCGAAGGTTGACTTCTCGCTGCCTCCCGATGCAGCGGGTACCGGGCAACTATTACGTCAATTCTCTAAAACGGATTCACTGAAAGTATACGTGGGCTGCCCGATCTGGACCCCCAAGGAATGGGTAGGAAAAATTTATCCGGCTACGGCTAAAGAGAAGGACTTTTTGTACCACTATACCAGGCAGTTTAACACCATTGAGCTGAACACTACGCATTACCGCATTCCCGATCCGGAAACGATTATCCGCTGGAAAGCTGCTTCTGCTCAAGGCTTTACCTTCTGTCCCAAGTGGCCCCAGATTATCAGTCATGAGCTGGGGCTGGTGAATGCAGAGGGAATCAGCCGGGAGTTTCGTGAATCCATCCGGGGATTAGGTGAACATCTGGGTATTTCGTTTTTGCAATTACCGCCCCAATTTTCGCCCCGTCAGGCCCCGGTGCTGGCGGCTTTTCTGGAGAAACTTCCCGCGGACATCCCTTTAGCCGTCGAATTCCGGCACGAGGGCTGGTTTATTCCTTCCCGGGAAGCAGAAGATGTTTTTGCCTTACTTGAAGATTTAAAAATCAGCACTATTTTAACCGATGTAGCGGGCCGCCGCGACGCCCTGCATATGCGGTTGACTACTCCGACTGCTTTAATCCGTTTTGTGGGCAATGGTCTGCATCCCAGCGATTACCGGCGGGTAGACGACTGGGTGCAACGCTTCGGAGAATGGTTTGAGCAAGGACTACAGACTTTATACTTCTTCGTACACGAACCAGACAACGTAACTTCACCGGAGCTGGCTCTTTACCTGATCCGGGAATTGAATAAGCGGTATAAATTGAAATTGGCTGAACCACGAATTACGGTTCAGCCAATTCAGGGAAGTCTGTTTTAAATCTAAAATAACTGATTTTACTTTTTACAGTACAATCATATTTGATTGACTGTCTTCTTATACCATTAATTCACTAGTACAATCCACGCTGAGCCATTCCATTGTTTGATTCTGCCAGTGGATGTGTCTAACCACAACATGCCTGTAAGGGGTGAAGTTGGAGCAGTAGTACTCACATTCATCTGTCCGCCCTGGCGGCTTCCATTCAGAGCGGCAGGAGCAGCTACTTCCTCAGTATAGGTAACCACGATTGAATATATACGATGCCTGATTTTAAAAACATCTGACAGATTTTCGTATGCATACCTTTGCATATCTACCATCAGCCTGTAGGTATAATTTTGATTATCAACCACCTGATTAACATTAGGGGGAACTGTTTGAGAACCATCACCAGGAGTACCTGAAGAACTCCAGCTGGCAATCGGCTGATTTATAGCTCCTCCAATGGGTTTGCGGTAGAGCCGTACATCGATGTTACCGTCTACCTCATCATCATAAAAATTTATTTTGATATTTTGAATAGTAGCCCCGTGCGGGAGATGAACCGGAGCTGCTACCTTTGTATCGATGTCTTCATCGGATATGAATAAAAACCCAGCCTCGTAATCATAGTATTTGATTACATCGTATCTCTTCCCGGTACCTACGAAATCAGTAGGATCTATCGAATAAAATCTGGTGATGTGGGAGGAAGGTGCCGATGGAACGTTGGGAGCACTCCACTTACTACCATCCCAGGTAAGGACTTTTTCCGTTGTCGGCAGTTGTAATACTGCTAAGAGCCGCATCCAGAGCCTTACTTTGTAACTGATTAGCGTTCCAGATAGCTGTAGTGTTCTGAGCATTAAAAGTAGTGCCAGTTAATGAGAGCCCCGTGCCAGTTGTATAAGTAGTATTATTATCAGCAGCCGGAGCCCAGGTAGTTCCATCCCATTTTAAGGCTTGACCAGTAGTGGCACTCATCTGACTGATCTTTTCACCAGTAATGGCTCCGTTCCCAATCTTACCATTTGTAACCGCATTGGGGCTAGATCAACGGTAGCAACGGTAGCATCCTGAATTTGAGTACTAGTGACAGCACCAGGGTTAATTTTATTTGTAGTAATAGAGTTATTCAGAATCGTTAATACTCCAGCACTATTCATAGTGGCATCACCACTCAATACCTGCTCCTGGGCTTGATTAGAGGCATTTCCTACTAATATTCGTCCAGTGGTCAGGGTGGATGAAGCAAAATTGCTTTTATTTTCCCATTGGGGTGTGCCAGAGGTATTGGTTGTCAACACCTTATTGGCATCGGTGCTCCCGGCTGAACTCATTTTACCAACGGTAATCGCCCCAGAGGCCAGCTCGTTGTTGCCAATGGCGCCTGCTTTGATCTGCAAGGCTGAAAATGTACCCGTTATGTCGCCGTCAGCTGTAGAGAGGTTAGTAATATCATCACTGGCATTGGTATCTCCCGTATTCGTAATAGCACTACCACTGATACTGATGCCTGTACCTGCAGAATACATTGTATTATTGTCCGTATCAGCAACCCAAGAAGTGCCGTTCCATTTCAGCACTTTGTTATTGTCTGCCACTCCCAATATGGGGGTAGCTACCGGATTACCCTGAATTTTAGCAATAGCAGTAGTATTCAAGCTCCCGGTAACATCCCCGCCTGCGGTAGCATCAAGCGTTGAACCAGATACACTAAGTCCGGAAGTTGCTCCTAATGCTATGGCTCCGGTTGCCCCGCCAACACTAGTTACCCCGGCGTTTGCAACCGGACTCAGGTCTACATCTTTGTTTACTCCGTTCTCCGTAATTCTTAGGGTATTCCCAATCAAAGCAGCAGAACTAATTAACTCGTTACTCGTACTTTCATCAGGGTGTGTAACTGTGTGTGACGAACCCGTCAACCCTAAAGCTGCTCCTGTCTAGGTCAGAGACTGGATTTCATTAGTTGGGCTATTATCGGCATCAGCTGGCAGAACGGCTGGTCTCCACTGATTAGCTGCACTATTCCAAGTAAGTACCTGTCCGTCGGTAGCACCCATTTGCCCTATTTTTTCCCCGCTGACTGCTCCAGCCGCAATTACGGGATTAGGATAACTCCCGGTCAAGTCACCTCCTGCAGGACCAGTAGCTGGTCCAATTAATGAGATCCCACTTCCCCAGTTACCTCCAGACTTAGGGCCATACAAAACGCTGGAAGAAGTATTCAGGTAGAAATCTCCGTCTGATCCTATAGAGGCAGCAGGCACTGTTGTACCACTTAGAATAGTCTTTCCATCCACCCCATTACTGCCAGCAGCACCCGCCACTCCTTGAGGTCCGGCAGGTCCCTGCGGACCAGTTGCGCCAGCAGGCCCTTGCGGTCCACTTGCACCGGCAGGTCCGATGGCTCCTACAGGTCCTTGTGGCCCTATTTCTCCTTGTGGTCCAACTGGTCCTTGAGCACCTGTATCACCTTTATCTCCTTTTACTCCTTGAATACCCGCAAGCCCTTGCGGCCCTATTTCTCCTTGTGGTCCGGTATCTCCCTTGTCCCCTTTTGCTCCTTGAGGACCAACGGGACCAACTTCACCTTGTGGTCCCTCGGGTCCCTGAGGACCAGCAGGTCCTGCTATTCCAGGATCCCCCTTATCTCCTTTTACTCCCTGCAGACCAGCAGGACCCTGTGGGCCTTGGATTCCCTCAGGTCCTACTTCCCCTTGCGGACCAACAGGGCCAGCAGGCCCTTGTGGACCCACTTCCCCTTGTGGTCCCTGCGGGCCAGCGGGGCCTTGAGGTCCGGTGTCTCCCTTGTCTCCTTGAGGTCCAACCGGTCCTGCTAAACCAGTATCACCTTTATCTCCTTTTGATCCTTGGATACCTGCTACTCCCTGCGGACCGATAGGCCCTATTTCACCTTGTGGTCCTTGCGGACCAACTTCACCTTGGGGACCAGTTGCGCCAACAGGGCCAGCAGGCCCTTGTGGACCCATATCGCCTTTATCCCCTTTCAAACCCTGAGGGCCAGTTAACCCTTGAGGTCCAACTGGTCCTTGAGGACCAACATCTCCTCTATCACCCTTGTCCCCTTTTGCTCCTTGAGGGCCTACCATCGATACACCGCTTCCCCAATTGCCAGCTGTTTTGGGTCCGAACAAAACATTATTACTAACATTTATGTAAAAATCCCCATCAGCTCCTGCACTTCCAGTAGGGTTACCAGTTCCGTTTAAGATAGTGCGTCCATCAGCTCCTGCTGAACCAGTCGCACCCGGGCTTCCAGGAATTCCTTGCGGTCCCTGGAGGCCAACCGGACCTTGCATTCCTTGTGAACCTGTTGGTCCTTGAGGACCAATTAAAGAAATACCACTTCCCCAACCACCTGATATCTTGGGTCCAAACAGCACACTGGTATTTGTATTAATATAAAAATCCCCATCATTACCGGTGGTACCAGGATCAGTTGTCCCATTTAGAATTGTCCGTCCGCTTATACCCGCAAGCCCTTGCGGCCCTATTTCTCCTTGTGGTCCGGTATCTCCCTTGTCCCCTTTTACTCCTTGTGGCCCGGTTAACCCTTGTGGGCCTTGGATACCCTGAGGCCCAATATCTCCCTTATCTCCTTTTGGCCCTTGCGGTCCGACTTCTCCCTGAGAACCCGTATCTCCTTTTGCTCCCTGAGCTCCGGCAGGCCCTTGGGGGCCAGCTATTCCTTGTAATCCCTGATCGCCTTTGGCTCCCTGCGGCCCCATCAATTCAATTCCTGTTCCCCAACCACTTGCGGATTTAGGTCCGAAAAGAGTAGCGGTACTTCTATTCAAATAGAAGTCGCCGGTAGTTCCCTCATCGGTTGGGTTCGCAATGCCACTTAAAATAGTCTTTCCATCTGCCCCATTACTACCAGCAGCGCCAGCCACTCCCTGAGGCCCGGCAGGTCCGATGGCTCCTGCGGGTCCTTGTGGCCCTATTTCTCCTTGTGGTCCAACTGGTCCTTGAGCACCTGTATCACCTTTATCTCCTTTTACTCCTTGAATACCCGCAAGCCCCTGCAGCCCTTGCGGTCCGGTTGCACCAGTCGGACCAACTGGACCAACTTCGCCTTTATCCCCTTTCAAACCCTGAGGGCCAGTTAACCCCTGCGGGCCTACTTCTCCTTGAGGGCCAACATCTCCTTTATCACCCTTGTCCCCTTTTGCACCAGTCGTACCAACTTCGCCTTGTGGCCCCTCGGGTCCCTGAGGACCAGCAGGTCCTGCTATTCCAGGATCCCCCTTATCTCCTTTTACTCCCTGCAGACCAGCAGGACCCTGTGGGCCTTGGATTCCCTCAGGTCCTACTTCCCCTTGCGGACCAACAGGGCCAGCAGGCCCTTGTGGACCCTTCAAACTCATCCTTAATTGATACAATTCACCGACCCGTTCATATACTTCTCCATTTGTTGTATTCAGATAAAAATCACCTTCCTTTCCAATTGAGTTGTCTGGAAGGCTGACTCCGGTTCGCCAAGTGGTTCCAGTGGCGGTAGTACCGTTTCCTCCCAACTCAATCCACTGGGTATCTTTCCAGTAATAGAACTTCTTTTCAGAAGCGTCAAAAACTAGTAAACCATTTTCTTTAGGGGAGAGGGAAGTAGTAAATGCAGGTGCCGTACGCTGAGCCGTAGTTAGACGGGGAACCAGCAATCCTTGATTGCCAGCAGGAGAAACCAGGTCTAACACAGCGTAACTATTGGGCTGGTTCGTTCCTATTCCAACCGAATTTTGCCCTTTCGCCTCTTCATACGTCCCGGATAATACCATTAAGCAAAGAATAGCAAAAAGGGTCTGAGAATAACTCAGTTTAACGGAGTAAAAATGATACATGCAGGTATATCTTCAGGTAGAAATGATAAAAACAACAAAGTGATTTTTGATTAGGTCGATTCAATCATCGAATAATTTTTATCTGTTTAAGGCAGTAAACTTGCTTTACAGGCCTGCCTGATAAGCTGATAAAAACGCCCATTCATTTTTCACCTTGAGCGTATATTCAAGTATTTTTTTATTTGGTGACTATCTAGGTTATTCAGTTTTGATAGTGTGATGTAATAAGCTCCTTTATTTGGATTGGCCCCTACACCAAACCAGGCCTCCCTCAGGATATTGTACTCTCAATTTTTCCTTATTTGCTGCTTATCCACCCCGTTGTCTTATTTAAATTTGGCCTGCTTCACGTATTCCTTTATAATTTGAGGATGTCAGTAAAAATAGATGAATGCATCTGGCTGAATCTTCCTTTTTAGCCAGCTATCATACAATACCTTAAAACGCCAGCATCTTTATCTTTTCCCCGTTTGGGAGGCTTTAAACATCTACCCTCTTTCATGCGTTGGATGATAACACAAACTATGCACGGCGTGAGTCCTTTTATTAACTAACCTTCAACCACTATGCAGTCGAATAAAACTTCCCTTTGGGTACAAACCGGACAATATCCATCATTTCCTACGTTGGATGCCGACCTTAATGCAGAAGTAGTTATCGTAGGGGGTGGCATTACAGGCCTTACAACCGCTTATCTTCTTTTAAAGAAAGGAATACCGGTAATTGTGCTGGAAGCCGAGAAAATCGGGCATGGTACTACCGGCTTCAGCACCGGCCATCTTACCGCCGGCATTGATGCTGACTACAGCTTCCTCCAATCGCGGTTTGGTCCCGAAACAGCCCGGCAGGTAGCTCAATCTATGATGGAAGCCATTAATTGTGTGGAACGGATCTGCCTGGACGAAAACCTGGATGCTGATTTTGCCCGGATACCTGCTTATCAATTTACGGAAGACCCAAAGCAAGTAAAAGAACTGGAGGATGAAATAAAAGCTGCGCAGGAAGCTGGTTTGTCCTGTGAAGCAATAGACGCCGTTCCTTTACCCTTTTCAGTAGTGAAAGCTTTTAGATTGGACAATCAGGCCGACTTTCATCCTTTGAAGTTTGTTCAAGGACTATCCCAATGCATCCGGTATATGGGTGGACTTATTTTTGAAAATACCCGGGTAACGGACGTGGACGACAGTGAACCTTGCGTGGTCAGTACGCACAACGGACCAAAAGTAAGAGCCCGGCAAGTCATACTGGCTACGCATACGCCGGTTCAGTTTAATATGGTGCAAACCGAATTGCTACCCTATCAGTCTTACGTAGTAGTAGCCCAACTGAATGGACAAGAAATAGCCAAAGGTTTATACTGGGATACACTTGAATTTTACCACTACATCCGCACCTACGAAGCGGATGGAAAAAAATACCTGGTTGTCGGTGGAGAAGACCACAAAACCGGGGACCGGGAAAGGGATATTAATGAGCATTTCGAACGGCTGGAGGACTATATCCGCACCCATTTCGGAAATCTACCCATTACGCACCGCTGGTCGGCTGAATTTTCTATTCGGCTGATGGATTGCCTTTCATTGGCCGGAGTCCCTTTGGAAAAAATAAATTCATTGCTACGGGTTTTACCGGCGATGGGCTGGTATTTAGTGTCGCTTCGGCCCTGCTGCTTACTGATCTGCTTACCGGGGTGGATAATCCATTGGCTAAAGTATACGATCCGGCCCGGTTCAATCTGGCTGCTTCCGCCACTGATCTGGTTGAGCAAAACCTTGACTTTGCGTACCGTTTCATCAAAGATCGCTTGGTGACTGATGCTAAAAGTGTAAGTGAAGTACCTAAAGGGGAAGGACGCATTATCCGGATGGGCTTGAAACAATCAGCCGTTTACCGGGACGAAAATGACCAGCTGCATTTTCTTTCCCCAATCTGCACGCATATGCATTGTATTGTGCAATGGAATAATGCGGAGAAATCATGGGATTGTCCCTGTCACGGCGGTAGATTTAAAGCTACTGGTGAGGTACTAACCGGTCCTCCGGTGGAAGCACTCCTGCGCCAGGAAGTGGAGATAAAAAATGAATAACAAACGTCTAAACCGCTGATGGAAATGATGAAGGGATTGTCGTGATAAAATAAGCTGAATCATGATTCGCAAGATTTGCCGGAAAAGTGCTTGAATTTATATATTCCTGTTTTTCTGTAAATTCTGATTCAGGAATGAATCATCTTCATCCTTTCATCATTTCCATCAACGGTTCGGACTACTCTTCTCCTATTCTCTTTACCAGTTCTTTTTTGTCAAACAGCAGACTCCAGATGGCTATGGTCTGGTTTGGTTTAAGATTTACCAGGCTATCCAGGCTATATTTTGCTGATAGCGCTTCCCAGTCCTTCTGGCTAAGTTCCTTCCCGACGCTGCCGTGGCATTTCAGACACATCTGGTTAGAGAGACTGATTGGAGCCGTGTAGAGCATATAGGTATCGTTCTGCTGCACATTAGGATCAACCGGCTGGTTATTCTGGACGCTGTACTGGTACGCATCGAGCAACTCTTTTTCCTTATTATTAAGCTTTACTGATACTGGCTGTCCAATGAATCGTATCCGTTTTATCTCTACGGCGTATTCCTTTTCCAGCGAATCGGTAGCTGATAACTGGTTCAGCTGGCAAAACCGGGCTGCGTTGACCAATCCTTCCTGATCAATAGCAGCGGACAACTTACGGGAGATCGCATTCTGTAACGCAGTTGAAATCGTTTCGCCATTCTGAAAAGCTTTCTCTGCGATTTGTGAGGGCGTAATGTGTCACACCTCCCGGTTCCGGATTTCTTTAGCCAGTTCCGGGCTGGAAACTGTTTTTGTTCTTTCTCCGCAACCGGTTAGTATACCTAACGCAGTCAAAGCCAATAAAAAGAATAGGTTGAAGCATCATTTTCTCGAAAAAACAAAAGCCCCGGCAAGTTACTTCTGCCGGGGTTTTTACAAAATCATGCTTCTAGTTAAACATCAATCTGCTGCAACTGGGGTTGCCACTCACCTACATTATCCAGAATCATCAGGTATTTTACTACCTGTCCATAGTGATCCAGTAAGGCACTTGCCGAAGCTTTTTTACCGCGACGGGCTTTCCACTACGGGGTTTGATTGATGCCGCTGCGATCCAGACCTGTCCTGATTGAGCAGGTTTTTCATCTGGTCCATTTTTCCTTTGGCATCCACCAGCGACTCAAGCGACTTACCCAACATCTCCGATGTATCATAGCCTAATTGGGTAGCTGCCATCTGATTGGCGTAAATAATTCTATGGTTACGGTCAAATTCCAAGATCAACTGCGTAGCATTAAAAAGCTGTTCACGGGCCTCCGTATCACGCTGAGCACGCTGCATCTCCTCCTGCGTAGCCTGCAGTTCTTCCATATTCTGACGCATTTCCTCTTCCTGGGCCCCGCATCTGCTCGGTTAGCATGGTAGATTCTTCCAGTAGCCGCCCGGTGCGTTCGTTTACCTTGGCCGATGAAACGGTAGAAGCAATACTTTCGGCAATTTTCTCCACAAATTCGACCTCGTGTGACTCAAATTCATTAAACGAAGCAACTTCTACTACTCCGTACGTCTGGTCATTAACCTTTAGCGGTACAATAAGTACACTGCGTGGATTAGACTCGCCAAGACCAGAGGTAATGGTAATATAATTATCGGGAACCTCCGTCAGATAAATCCGCTCCCCTTCCTGCCAGGCTTGGCCGGTTAACCCTTCTCCCACGTATATTTTCTGCTCAGGTATTTCTTCTTATCCCAGGCATAACAAGCCTTCAGTTCCAGAAATGGCTCTCCCGCTTCACTGTTAATAATAAATATGCCTCCCTGATTGGATCGGGTATATTTGACCAGGTTAGAGATGATATCATCACACAGCTGATTAAAGTCGCTGCTGTTACGACGCAGAATCTCTCCAAACCGGGCTTGCCCTTCCGTAGCCCAGTTACGGCGCTTATCTTCGTCAGCTACGCGTTTGAGATTATCCCGCATTTCTAGTAAAGCATTTCCCAATACATCTTTATCACTCAAAGGCTGATGATCCGCTTCGTAATTGCCATTACCAATATTAGCGGCAAAGGTAGAAGTAGAGCGTAATCCGGCAACCAATTTATCCACCGCCTGGGCCATTTCACCAATTTCATCTTTTGCTTTCGGCCAGTTTGCGATTTTCGGGTAGTTCACCCGTACTCAGTTGTTGAATTACGTCGCGAATATGATTGATGGGCTTGGTAATCGAACGGGTCAGCAGCAAGGCGGCAGTAATTCCGATCAATACCAGTACGACTCCGATAATGATGGTTACGTTCTGTACGCTGTTGCTTGATTTTAGTACTTCACTGTCGGCAGTCTTAGCTTCTGCCGTTTTCTGCACCAGCAATTCATTTACCTGGTCCATTATTTTGTTGGAAAGCGGCAATACTTCGCCTTCCAGACGAGTAGTATTTTCCATCTTAGTCAGACCGCTGTTTTCCTCGTAATCTTCAAAGCTGCTAGTTCGGTCATGATTACTTTTTCAATAGTAAGCAGACTATCGAAATTGTTCAGTGTAGAATCCAGCACCAGTTGCTGACGCATGCCCCACGTTTTCTTTAAGGTATTGAGTTTTTCCTTCGGGGCCGGGTATTCCACTTCGTGCAGTTTCTTGAGGGCTTCCTTATCCTCAGCATTCGTTTGCAGGTAGATCCAGTTGGTCGTGTACATTTCTCGAATTAGTGGCTAGTAGCTTAAACTCATTGAGAATGTCGCGGGGAAGGACACACAATTTCTCCGTTTTCCCGGATGATGGATGCACTCTTTTGCAGGAAATGAAAATAAACACGATGGTAAGTGCCGAATACGACAAGCGTGGAAAAGCCTCCACTAATCTTCTGACCAATACGGGAAGTGAAACTTCTTCATAGATGCGACTTGAGTATCAAAAATCTCTCTCAGTTACGATTCACTCAGGGATTAAAGTAAAATTCACGGTAAATCTCCTGGCAATATCTGCATTATTCAATCAACCTGTTGAATAACTATTTTCGTACTTGAGAGAGGACACGTAAGTTCTGTTCCGTAATCAGGAAACTCAGGCAGTAATTACGGGAAGGTATTTGAAAATTTTTGGAGGGATATCAATTCTGGTCAGTACCCACTGCTTACCTTATTCACCAGCCGGTTTTCGTCTTGTCTTTGAGTGATGCTTTCAGACGATAAAAGCAATAAAAAAGCAGGCGTTTGCCTCGCTGTTTGCTTTTTTATGTAGCGCAAATACTATTTTTTTCCGCCGCTCAACTGCTACCCAAAGCTAAATTATTTAGGTAAAACCGTTTGTTTTCTTACAACGGTCAAAACACTTTTAAATGTGTAGTGCCCGGTTCTCAGTAGCGGCCAGTGCAGCTTCTTTGAAAGACTCCGTATAAGTGGGGTGTGCATGCGAAATGCGGCCGATATCCTCGGCTGAAGCCCGGAACTCCATTGCCACTACGGCTTCGGCAATCATATCGGCGGCGGGGCCCGATCATATGTACGCCTAAAATTTCGTCGGTCTGCTGATCGGCCAGTACCTTAACTAGTCCATCCGTATCCATGCTGGCGGGGCCCGTCCGGATGCTTTGAAGGGGAACGAACCCGCCTTGTAAGCAACCCCTTTGCTCTTTAGCTCTTCTTCAGTATGGCCCACGCCGGCTACTTCCGGCCAGGTATAGACTACGTTCGGGATCAGTAAATAATTGATGTGTGGCTTCTGCCCTACAATGGTTTCAGCCGCAAAAACGCCTTCTTCCTCGGCTTTGTGGGCCAGCATAGCTCCCCGGACAACATCTCCAATGGCATAGATGCCCTTAACGGATGTCTCCAGGTGCTCATTTACCGGAATGCGCCCCCGGTCGTCTTTCCCAATACCAGCGGCTTCCAGATTCAGTCCTTCGGTATAAGGTTTACGGCCAATGGCTACCAGACAGTAGTCGCCGGTGAGGGTCATGGTGCCGCCTTTATTGTTTTCGGCAGTTACTACTACTTCGTTGCCCTTATTTTCTACTGCTGTTACTTTATGATTGAAATAGAAGTCGGCTCCCATCTTCTTCAGTACCCGCTGTAACTCTTTGCCCATACCGCCGTCCATAGTCGGAATCATAGAACCGGTATATTCCACTAAAAAGCTTACTTTAGCTCCCAGGCGACCATACACCGAACCTAATTCGGCTCCGATTACACCAGCGCCAATTACAATCAGGTGTTTGGGTACTTCTTTGAGGGTCAGGGTCTCCGTAGAGGTAATCACGCGTTGCTTGTCAATCGTGATTCCGGGAAGGGAAGCGGGCTTGGAACCAGTAGCAATAATTACGTTTTTAGTGGTGATCTGCTGATTTTCACCTTTATCGTTGGTGATCTTAAGGGTGTTTTTGTCAACGAAAGAACCTACGCCGTTGTATTCGGTCACCTTGTTCTTGCGCATCAAAAATTTAATACCGTCCGTAGTTATCTTTACTACTTCGTCTTTCCGCTTGATCATCTGCGGAAGGTCTACTTTCAGCCCTTCAAGGAGATGCCATGAGCTGAAAAAGTATGGGCAGCATTATAATAGTGTTCGGAAGAATCCAGCAGGGCTTTGGAAGGGATGCAGCCTACATTCAGGCAGGTTCCTCCTAAAGTGCTGTATTTCTCAATAATGGCGGTTTTAAGCCCTAATTGTCCGCAACGAATGGCCGCAACGTACCCGCCGGGACCAGAGCCAATGACTACAACGTCGAAATCCATATCTATTGGAATGGGTGTTTTTGGTGAATCGGCAAATTTTAGCAATTGCACTGAAAGTCACTATACGAATAGCGCCTTTTCGTTGCAAATATAAACCTAAACCTGTTGATCATCCCGGTACTTGCTGAAATGGCACTGCCCGAATACCAAATAACACAGCCCTATTAAGATTGCATCTTATCCCCTACTTGTATTCAGGATAATTGGATGAATGACAGCGAGAATGTACAGCTTTTGGACAACCAGTCCAGACATTGTCCTTATACCTTTGCGCAAACCTTACGCTAATTTTCACTAAACTTGCCCTGAAAAATCCATTAGCGTCAGCTGATCCCTGCCTCAAAAAGGGCAAAAATTTTTCCGAGCTTAAAAAGATATAAAAGATATAATTATTAAAGAGTATATTAATTAGTCTCCCCGTCACTGTCAGACGGAAACAGAATCTAAACCAATCAATGCAACCCATGAGAGTAGTATGGATAGGCTTGGGCGCCCTGGCACTGGGCATCTCAGCTTACACACTTAAAAATGACCTGGTGTCAAGCACCGCCAATAAGTATTATTCGGAGGAAACCCAATTGTATCTTCCGGAAGACTTGGAAGCAACCGTCTGGGCCGAATCACCCAACTTCTACAATCCGACCAATATGGACGTAGATGCCAAAGGAAGAATCTGGGTAACGGAAGCTGTTAATTACCGCTTGTATAACAATAAGCCCGAAAACCGGCTGACGCATCCGGAAGGTGACCGGGTCGTGATTCTGGAAGATAAAAATGGCGACGGCACAGCGGAGAGTTCAAAAGTCTTCGTGCAGGATAAGGACTTAGTAGCGCCGCTGGGCATTGCCGTGATCGGCAACAAAGTAATCGTATCGAGTGCTCCTTCCATCATTGTATACACCGACGAAAACGGCGACGATAAGCCCGATAAGAAAGAAGTATTCCTGACCGGGTTCGGCGGCCTGGACCACGACCACAGTCTGCACGCCGTATTAGCCGGACCAGATGGCAAATGGTACTTTAACGCCGGTAATGCCGGTCCGCACCTGGTGACCGACAAAGGAGGCTGGAATTTAAAATCGGGCAGTTTGTACAACGGCGGTTCTCCTTACAATAAATCCAACAAGCCCGGCTACGTCAGTGATGATGGTAAAGTATGGGTGGGCGGCTTAGCCTTGCGGGTGAACCCGGACGGAAAAGGGCTTACCGTACTCGGGCATAACTTCCGGAACTCCTATGAACTAACCGTAGACTCGTACGGCAACGTCTGGCAAAATGACAACGATGACGACGGAAACATGGGTTGCCGCGTAACCTGGGTAATGGAAGGAGCCAACCAGGGTTATTTCAGTACCGATGGTTCGCGTAAGTGGCAAGCCGACCGCCGGCCGGGACAACAGACTGTGACGTCTCACTGGCATCAGGAAGATCCGGGAGTAATGCCCTTCGGCGATAATACCGGAGCCGGTGCGCCCACGGGTATTGTCCGGAACGAAAGTGACCTGCTGGGTGAAAAATACCGGGGCTTGCTGCTAAGCTGCGAATCGGGCCGGAATGTCATATATGGGTATTTGCCCGAGGCAAACGGAGCTGGTTTCAATCTGAAAAGAACCAATTTTATCACTTCCCTCCAGAATTTCGATGCCAATACGGCTACCACTAAAGCTACCGGCACGGATAAAACCAAGTGGTTCCGGCCCAGCGACGTTGCCATCGGCGCCGACGGAGCTATTTACGTAACCGACTGGTACGATGCTGTAGTGGGTGGTCACCGCATGAACGACAGTACCGGGCGGGGTCGTATCTACCGCATTGCACCCAAAGGCCGTAAGCTTAAAACCCCCAAGATTAATCTGAAAACGACCAAGGGACAGCTCGAAGCGTTGCTAAATCCGGCCATTAATGTGCGTCACGTAGCCTTTGTATTATTGCAGGAAAAAGGAGCCAAAGTGGTAAAGGACGTAAGCAAACTGCTGGCTTCCCCCAATCCGTTTCACCGGGCAAGAGCGGTGTGGCTACTCTCTAAACTGGGCCCCGAAGGCGTGACCCAAGTGGAAGCCTTACTGAAAGATTCCAATCCTGATATCCGAATTACGGCTTTCCGGGCACTGCGGCAGGTGAAACCCGATATTTTACCCTATGCCAGCCAATTGAGCAAAGATCCTTCTCCGGCCGTGCGCCGGGAAGTGGCTGTTGCCTTACGGGATCTGCCCCTCGAAAAAGTAAAGGATGTGGCCGTAGCACTTGCCTCTCAGTATGACGGTCAGGACCGCTGGTACGTAGAAGCCGTAGGATTAGCCCTACTCAATAAAGAAGAACAAGTGTATCCCGAACTTCAGGCCAAGCTTGGTGGCGAACCGGTCAGCTGGACACCTCAATTCGAGGGACTGGCCTGGCGACTACACCCCAAATCTGCCATTGAAGCATTCAAACTACGGGCCGCTTCGCCTCAGCTTACCGAAGAACAACGGAAAAAAGCCATGGTCGCCCTGGCTTTTATCAAAGACCAGCAAGCCGACGATGCTATGACTGAACTGTCGAAAAGCACTTTACCCGATGTGCAGGAGCAGGCTCTTTGGTGGTTGAGGTTCAGGAAGTCCAATGACTGGAGTAACTTCAACATTGATCTACCCGCCTCAGCACTGGCCGCCAATCCGGAGACCCAAAAGAAAATGCTGGAACTTAAGGCGAAAGTAGCCGGCAGCGACGTACCCATGAAAGAGAAAATTGCCGCGGCCACGGAAATGGCCAAAGACCGGACCGGCGGAGAAATGCTGATTGGTATGGCTAATGAAAAAAAGTTGCCCAAAGAAGTAATCGAAGAAGTAAGCAAGGTGATTTTCACCAACCCCGATCAGTCGGTGCGGGTGCTGGCCAGCGACTATTTTAAACGTCCCGGTGGAGAGGCATCTTTGTCAATCCCTAAAATTGCCAAACTATCCGGTGAGCCGCTACAAGGAAAAGTCGTTTTTCAGACTCGCTGCACCTCCTGCCACCGCATCGCCAAAGAAGGCAATGATGTAGGCCCTGAACTCACTCTTATTCGGAAGAAGTTTGATAAATCGGGTTTGCTGGATGCCATTGTAAATCCCAGTGCCGGCATGGCTTTCGGCTACGAATCCTGGCTGATTACAAAAAAGGACGGTACGACAGCTTCCGGGTTCTTGCAGGCCGACGGAGAAACGGTGGTATTAAAAGACCCAGGCGGTCAGCTTTACCACCTAAAAGCCAACGAAATAGCTTCGCGTAAGCAATTTGCGACCAGCATTATGCCGGAGCCTACTGCTTTAGGCCTGAACGAACAGGATCTGGCAAACGTAGCCGAATACCTGCTGACGCTGAAAGCAGAGAAGTAAATGCGCTAATATGAACTAAAACAAAATGCGGAAGGCCTAAAAACCTTCCGCATTTTGTTTTACAGACCTAAATCATTCTACATTGTCTCAATAATCAGATTATGGTTGGTATAAATGCAGATGTCAGCGGCAATGTGCAGGCTTTCGGCAACCATTTCCTCGGCTGTCAGGTGCGGAGCGTGTTTCTTGAGGGCCGTGGCGGCTGATTGGGCAAACATGCTGCCTGAACCAATAGAAGCAATACCAGTATCTGGCTCCAGCACGTCACCGGTACCGGACAACACTAAAAGCTCATCTTTGGCTGCCGCAATCAGCATGGCTTCGAGGCGGCGCAGGTAGCGGTCCGTACGCCAGTCTTTAGCGAGCTCAATGGCGGCTCTTTTCATATTTCCGCCAAACGCCCCCAGTTTTTCCTCGAAGCGCTCCATTAACGAAAACGCATCGGCAGTAGAGCCGGCAAAGCCGATAATTACTTTTCCGTTGGATAGCTTCCGGATTTTGCGGACATTACTTTTAGCGACTGTATTGCCCATCGTGGCCTGGCCGTCGGCGCCAATGGCAACTTGTCCATTGTGCAGAATGGCCAGCACGGTTGTTGAATGAATCTTTTCCATAGTATATGAATAGTTGGCAGGAACTTAACCTCAAGGGTTAATGAGGCTGATCTGCTAAATGATCAGAAATTGTTCCAATTGGTAAAATAGCAGTGAAACTAAAGCATCCGGTTAAAATGTCTGGTATTACCGCCATTATTACCGGAACCGGGCATCCAGAGACGCCATGACTTAGGTTCTCCACGTTCAACTACTGACTCTTGTAGTCATCCTAAGAAGCAAAGTCCTATTAATTGAAAATGCTAAATTTCAAATGCTAAGTGCTCTAATTAAGCATATAACATTTAAAATTTAGCATTCAGAACTTAGCATTTTCTATCACACCAGCATCCGCATCGGGTCTTCCAGCAAGCTCTTCAGGGTTTGCAGGAAGGCAGCCGCAGTAGCTCCATCCACGACGCGATGGTCGCAGCTCAGCGTTACCTTCATAATGTTGCCGATCTTGATTTCGCCGTCCTTCACGATTGGCGTCTGTTTAATACCACCCACGGCCAGGATACAGGAATCCGGAGGATTGATGATGGCAGTAAATTCATCGATGCCAAACATGCCCAGATTGGAAATGGTGAACGTATTACCCTCCATTTCTTTGGGCTGAAGTTTTTTATTCTTGGCCTTACCGCCCAGGTCTTTGGCTTCAGCGGAAATCTGAGAGAGTTGTTTGGTATCGGCAAACCGAATGACAGGCACTAAAAGCCCTTCCTCCACGGCTACGGCCATGCCAATGTGCACGTACTGGTTGTAGCGGATTTTATCTCCCCGCCAGGATGAATTGATTTTCGGATGTTTCTGCAGCGCTACGGCTGATGCCTTAATCACCAGATCATTGAAGGAAATCTTTACGGGAGAATACTCATTCATACCTTCGCGGGCCGTCATTGCCTTATCCATGTTGATTTCCATAGTCAGGTAGAAATGCGGAGCCCCAAACTTACTTTCGGCCAGACGACGGGCAATGGTTTTGCGCATCTGCGATACAGGCACTTCCTCAAAGCGTTCCTCGCCGGCAGCAACCGGGAAGGCAACTGCCGGAGTTGCTTTTTCCGCAGGCTTAGCTTCGGGTTGAGCCTCTACTTTCGCCGGTTGTGGCTGGGCTTGCGGCACAAAGGATTCAATGTCACGCTTCACGATCCGGCCGCTTTCTCCCGAACCCTTAATCTGCCGTACGTCGAAGCCTTTCTCTTCGGCCAAACGCTTAGCCAGCGGAGAAACCTTCAGCCGCTCATTGCTGTCATTGGCAGCAGGTGGTTCAACGGTGGCCGGAGTAGAAGCCTGGTTAGCGGCGCCATTAGTTCCCGGAGCAGTCATGCCCGGTGCCGTTATATTATTGGGTCCTACATTGGAGCCTTCTGCTTTAGGTCCGTAGGTAGCCGTTTCTTGCTTTATATTTTCGACTGCCTTATTCTGGTCCGTTACGGGTTCCGGGGCCGGCTGATCCAACACTGCCTGATAATTAGCTCCTTTTTCACCAATAATAGCCAAGATCCCATCAATAATGACCGAATCGCCCTGCTTTACCCCCGCGTACAAGAGGGTACCGCTTTCGGGAGATTCAAAATCCATGGTTGCTTTGTCAGTCTCGATCTCGGCTAGTAAATCACCTGATTTAACGGAGTCGCCAACCTGCTTGTGCCAGGCTACTACCGTACCTTCAGTCATGGTATCACTCATTTTGGGCATCCGTACCACGGTAGCATTCACATTAGCCGGAGGCGCGGCAGAAACGGCCGGGGCAGTTGCCGGAGCAGTAGTGCGTTGAGAGCCGTTGCCATTTCCTGTAGTTGGTGAATTTGTCTGCGCTGCGGGCTGAGGCGCAGCGGCTCCACCAGATTCGCCTTTGAGCAACGCTTCAATATTTTCACCTTGTTTGCCGATAATGGCCAGGATGCCATCAATGGCCACTGCCTCCTTCTCCTTAGGCCCCACGTACAAGAGGGTACCGCTCTCGGGAGATTCAAAATCCATGGTCGCTTTGTCAGTCTCGATCTCGGCCAGCAATTCGCCGGACTTTACACTATCTCCGACTTTCTTATGCCAGGCTGCAATGACACCCTCGGTCATGGTGTCACTCATTTTGGGCATTCTGATGATCTCAGCCATTTTAGTAAGGACAATTGGTGGTTTGGGTCAAAATTAGGATAAAGCCAAGCGCCATTCAAGAAAACACGAGGCATTTTATGCAAGGGGCCTTTCAAGATACGAGGCTCTTGCTGAAAGTGGGCGTAAAAATACGGAAAGTGGAGGAAAGAAAAAGGCTACTTCTTGCTAAAGGAATGGTTTAATCAAGCCTGTTCGCAACAGGAAGGCGCTGAACTGAATTGGGTTAGTTCTTTTTTAGTTTATATTTCTTCGTCTCTATCTTTTTCAAATACGAACAGTTTACCGAAATTTCACCTTCTAATGCCCAAAAACCGATCAGCAAGGCCGCTTGTTTCGCTTAAATTATTATACTGAAACTTGTGGCGGAAGATGCCGGGGTGGTAACGGTGACTTTTAAGGACAATGGAGTAGGAATAGATGTAGAACGGTGCCGGGAAAATCTTTTCTACCCCTATAAACACTTTCATACGCACGTACCCGGCAAAGGACTGGGACTATATATGGTCAAATCCCAGGTGGAAGCCATGAAAGAAAGTATTCACATTGAAAGTGCCCCTGAAATGGGAACTACCTTTATCATTACATTTAAGAAATCATTTTAACGGTCAATGACTTCCTGGGCGCAGTGGCGGGGATAACATAATCAACCTGCACGACAATCCAACGGAGGCGTTTTTAGAAGAATTATTTGGTAATTGGCAATAAAATCAAGTGAAGCAATGAAAGTACTAAGCTTTATCCCTATTTTATTTTTGTTTACCCATTGCGACCAGCACGAAAGAGTTACCCGAACCTACGTATTAGAAAACGCAACCGGCTATGTCCTTAAGTTTGATTCTTATATTGACGGGAAGGTCCGTGAAAGTTATTCATTAGAAACCGGCGCAGTACGAGGATTTAAATACGAAGATAGTATCGGGAAAGCGGCTCAACCCTATAAAGTCCTCGAATCTGATTCGATCATTGTCTTTTTTGATAACAAAAAGCGACAAGTGTATAACCAACTCGCCCCAACGGATAGAAACATCTTCGATGATGCGGCTTACAGAGTAGAAAGCAAGGAAGTGTACCGGTTTACTTTTACTGAGGAAGACTATCGGAATGCCAAGGACTTGTAAGCAGCTCCCTAACGGGTGAAAACAGCTTCAGCGATTACGCTTCCGGTCGGCAGTGATTCCGCCGCTGGTCAGTACATTCAGCTGAATTACGTCGGCTTCAAAAACATTAGCTTCCCTTATTTCAATGAATAGTACGGCTACTCCGGGGCCTAAATCGCTGCCGGCTAGTAAGGGTATTTCCACAGCAAAAGATTTTTCAGGCCCCACCGGATGCAGGCCAATGGGCTCCGGCACTTGCAAGCCGGGCAAATTTTCGGCTAAGGAGGCTGTCACGTACAACCGCTGCGATTCAGCTTTGCTGCGGTTCGTAATTTTAAAACGGATGTAGGTTTGTTCAGCCGGTTCAATGGTATGGTTCCCATCGGCATCCTCAAATCTGACGTCTTCGTAACCCAGATATGTACGCGGCGTTTTGCCCGGTTTCACTTCCAGGTGGATAGGTTCACTCCGCTTTGACAGCGACTGGGCCAGGCTAAGCGAAGGCATCAGCAATAATCCGATTATAAACGATTTACCAAGCATAGCTGAGATTTTATTTTTAAAGGAAGCTTCTTTAGGGGTAGCCGGACTAAAACCGGATAAGCAAAAAATTTACTTCAAATAACGAGGTACTCTCCGTTTGATGACAAACAGGCCACTTCTGGATTTGTACTTTGATTTATCTCCCCACCCACTTATTTCCAATTGATAATTATTTGCCTCCGGAATACTCTTTGGTACGGTCCACTTATAGCTTCCGTTGTTAGCGGCTACGGCAATCGGTACGGGCTGATTTTCTTCCCGGAGCAAGGTCAGCAGGAGGTTTTCGTCGGGCAAACCTCCCTCCCACACCAAAGTGTATGTGTGCCCACGCTGTAAATGGGTAAGACTCTGCGGGAATTTTATGGTAACCGGCGAAAACAGAATACGGACCCTCACTTCAAAGGCAATATCTCCGGAGTACTGCTCTAATTCATCTTTCACCCCCCACTCTATTTTTTTCATTTTGCCTGCCAGCACATCGGCACCTACCGCACCTCTCACGTGCCGCAGCGGCTCCTGATATTGGTTGTGAGAGCCAAATACTTCTACAAAAAACACCTGTCCGGGCTGGGCACTCTCCAGATTATAGTAAATAGAAACAAAATCACCCGTAACCAAAGCCTGCACGTAAGACACTTCCTGGGTAAAGCCCTGTACAATGTATAAAAACAGGATGAAAACAAGATAGCAGGTTTTCATTACGTATAGAACGTCTAAAAGGAAGTGTCTTGCCAATATACGAATCAAAATTACAGCTGGATTTAACCCAGGAGCAAAATTCCCAATTAATTTACCATCCACATTTTCCTATCTTTGTTTACACCTATTTTGAATTGTAAGCGCATGAGCCTCGATTTTGCCCGCAACGAAGACCTCAATAAGCAACTACTGTATCAATTACAGCACCATTTGAAAAAAGCACAATCAGGCGGCGGCGAAAAGCGCATTGCCGATCACCACGCCAAGGGAAAGCTTACGGCCCGAGAACGCATTGGTACCCTAATCGATAAAGACAGTTATTTTCTGGAGATCGGTGCATTTGCCGGCGAGGGTATGTATGAGGCAGAGGGCGGCTGTCCGTCGGGCGGGGTAGTGACCGGAATCGGATATATACACGGCCGGCCCTGCGTACTGGTAGCCAATGATGCGACCGTAAAGGCGGGTGCCTGGTTTCCGATTACGGCGAAAAAAAACCTGCGGGCCCAGGAAATTTCCATCGAAAACCGCCTGCCCATTATTTATCTGGTAGACAGCGCCGGCGTTTATCTCCCTTTGCAAGATGAAGTGTTTCCGGACAAGGAGCATTTTGGCCGCATCTTCCGTAATAATGCCGTGATGTCTTCCATGGGCATTATCCAGATTGCGGCTATCATGGGACCATGTGTAGCGGGTGGTGCGTATCTGCCTATCATGTCGGATGAAGCCATGATCGTAGATAAAACGGGCTCTGTTTTTCTGGCCGGGTCTTACCTGGTTAAAGCGGCTATTGGGGAAGACGTGGATAATGAGACCTTGGGCGGCGCTACTACCCACACGGAGATCTCCGGAGTAACGGACAACAAATACGCCAATGACCAGGAATGTCTGGAGGCTATTCGCCGGACGGTAGAAAAATTGGGTGATTTTCCGAAGGCTGGTTTCAACCGGACTGCACCACAACTACCCCGTGAAAAGCCCGAAGAAATTTATGGCATCCTTCCGGCCGACCGGTCGAAGCCTTATGATATGCTTGTGATTATCAAGCGATTGGCAGACAACTCCGAATTTGATGAATATAAGATGTCTTACGGCAAAAGCTTACTCTGCGGTTTGGCCCGGATTGATGGCTGGGCGGTAGGCATCGTTGCCAACCAGCGAAAGGTAATTAAGTCGGGCAAGGGAGAAATGCAGATGGGCGGAGTGATTTACTCCGATTCGGCCGACAAAGCGGCCCGCTTTATTATGAACTGCAATCAGAAGCACATTCCGCTGGTATTTCTGCAGGATGTGTCCGGGTTTATGGTGGGCAGTCGCGCCGAACACGGCGGCATCATTAAGGACGGCGCTAAAATGGTAAATGCCATGGCAAATTCAGTGGTGCCCAAGTTTACGGTGCTGATCGGCAACTCCTACGGCGCGGGTAATTATGCCATGTGCGGCAAAGCCTATGACCCCCGGCTAATCTACGCCTGGCCTACTGCCCAACTGGCCGTCATGAGCGGCGCTTCAG
>JAUJNL010000173.1 GCA_030448185.1 Cytophagales bacterium
AGGATCGGCGTGGTGAAGGAGATCTCGGGAGAGGGGGTCGACGCCGCGGTCCAGGGCGCTGAAACCGGACGGCACGCCGGTAAGGCCGTCTGTGTGGTCTTTCTTGGCTTCCAGTTCCTTGATGGCCTGCTGCATGAGGGTCTTCATGTCGGCCACGCTTTTCCGGATATTGGATTCTGACACACTAAACAGGTGCTGCTGGGCTTTATCCAGCAGTTGCAGGGCATCCGTGGTTTCTTCGTAGCCGTCCCGCAGCATTTCGGAGGCGGCTGATATAATTTCGCGCTTGATGGCCTGTTCGGCTACAATACGGGCATGAAATTCAATGTTGGCAGCCGAGTTTACCCTTTCGGTTAAGGTCGCAATGTAAAAAGGCCCCCCGGCTACTTCCAGCTTGCCTGAAGTACGCAGCCGTTGCGTCACCGTCAGCAGGTCGACCGGTTCCGAATCGGCAAACAAATCCAGGATTGCTTGATAGATTTCCCGGTGGGAGTCCTTGTAAAAACTATGCGGTTTAAGAATATCAACTACAGACGTAAGGGCATCTTTTTCAATCATTAAAGCGCCCAGTACCGCTTCTTCCAAGTCTGGTGCCTGCGGAGGCAACTTACCCAAGCCAGCATCTAAAAAACGCGGTACGCCGGTACGATTCAGGCTACCGGGACGGTCGACCGGGGTCTTCCGCGGAGGAATTACAGATTCCATATTCATGGACGCTTGGGTTAAGTGGGATATCAAAAATAGAGAAATGTGTTATATCCTCTTAATCCACGGTCCGAATAAGTTTTCAACAGGGTTTTCACCAGCTTTTCCACCGGTTATCCACAGTTGCCAACAGGCTTATCCACAAATCAAGCTAAATTGTGTATAACTTCGGTGTCCAGAGCCAGTTCGCTGACCGTAATTTTCTGTACCCAGTCACCAGCCTCTATCTTATCGATTACTTCCAGCCCCTCTACCACCTTGCCGAACACGGTGTGCTGCCGGTCGAGGTGCGCCGTAAGTAAGCGGTTGCGGCAGATAAAAAACTGCGATCCGCTGGATCGGTTCCCTTCAATGGCCATCGAAAGTACCCCCCGGTCGTGGAACTGATTTTTGCCCCGCACTTCGGGTTCAATCGTATACCCGGGACCGCCGGCCCCCGTGCCCGAAGGGTCGCCGGTTTGAATAATGAAGTGTGGAATTACCCGGTGGAAGGGAAGGTTATTGTAGAAGCCTTGCCGGGCCAGCCTGATAAAATTAGCTACCGTACGGGGGGCATCGTCCCGGAAGAACATAATCTTCATTACCCCCTTGGTAGTATGTATTTGTGCGGTTTGCATAACTCCTTAGTCTTGCTGCTTCCTGGCTATCCCCGCCAGTCGCGCTTCAGCATGCTGTAAATGATGACATCGTAATAATGCCCATGCAGGCGGAAAAAGTCGTATAGGATACCTTCCTGCGTGTATTTGAGGCGTTGGGCAACGGCCCGGCTGCGAAAATTTTTGGCAGCGCTTATGATTTCTAAGCGATTTAATTTAAGTTCGTTAAACGCAGTACTGGTCATTTGCTTGGCTGCCTGGGTCATAATCCCGCGTCCCTGGTGCGATTTGGCGAGCCAGTAACCGAGCGAAGCTTTCTGGTGGCTGCGGTTGATTTCGTTGATTCCGATGCAACCCACCAATTGTCCGTCGCACCAGATTGCCTTCACTACGTTCTCTCCTTTCACGTATTTGTGATGTACATCTTCAATAAATGACTTGGAGTCTAACATGCTTTGGGTATTGTCTACCCAAGGCAGCCATTGCCGCATGTAAACCCGGTTGGCATGTATCACCTGGTACAACTGATTGGCATCATCGAGTTGCAGCGAGCGGAGGTGAAAAATGGGAGTAGGGGCGGGGGCAGTGGCGCGGCTGAATAACATGGAAAGCTTCGGAAATAACAAAAGAATGACCTTTAGTTTTACAGATTGTTGCTCCGCAGACAGCTATTTTCCGTTGCTGGCAGAAAATATGGTCGCTACCTGACTCAATTCTGCCAAATTCCACCCCAATTTTCCGGGAAGCCGATTCGTAAAGACTGTAAATCTAATTCCTAATTCGCTCAGTTGGTAAAAAAAACGGAATTTTACTTATTGCGGTAACTAAAAAATGCAGTGCGCCCCTTTTATGAAAAAATTTTACCTGCCCGGTTTGTTCCTACTCTCCTTTACGATTCTGCTGACCGCTTCCTTTAAATCGGACAATCCCACCGAAACTGTTTTCCGCCGCATTAACAGTGAAGTACTGAGTCACTCGGAGGCCTACCAGACCTTACGGGAAGCTACCTCCACCATCGGGCACCGCCTGACCGGCAGCGAGAATGGACGCAAGGCCGAAGACTTTACTTATAATCGCTTCCGTAGGTATGGATACAAAAAAGTGCGTTTCATGCCCTTCGAGGTAGAATCCTGGAGCCGCGACACGGTTACCCTGGAAGTAGTTCCCAGTCAGAGTGACAATTTCCGCCAACTTCGGGCGGTGTCCCTGGCGCACTCTCCCGTTAATGCCCAGCTAAAAGGCCTTATCGTAGATGCTGGTAATGGACTGGCCGAAGATTTTGAGCGGATGAAAGACGAGGTGAAGGGAAAAATAGTCCTGATGAACATCGGCATTGTGCCGGACAATACCGGCAAGAAGAATCTGCACCGGTCCGAAAAAACGGCGCTGGCCATTCAACATGGCGCTACCGGCGTAATTATGGTTAACCAGGTGCCTAATAATGTGTTGCTTACTGGAACGGCCTCCGTAACCGGTCAACTGATTCCGATTCCGGCAGGTCTGCATTGGTCTGGAGGAAGGGGAGATGATACGCCAATGGATGAAGGAAGAGCAAAAGGTTGAGGCGCACCTCGATATGAAAAACAAGAGTCAACTCGCAAAGGCCCGTAACGTGGTGGCTACGCTGAAAGGGATCTGCCCTGCCCAATGAACGCATTGTGATCGGAGGGCATCTGGACTCTGGGGATCTGGCTACGGGGCTATTGATAATGGAATTGGCTCTTTTACGGTACAGAAGTACTTCTGATTTTTAAGGTCTTGAAGTTAAAACCAAAACGGACCATTCAGTTTGTGCTATTTATGGGCGAAGAGCAAGGCTTGTTAGATCAGAGGCGCGATCCGGCAGATGGAGAAAGACGGTTCGCTTCGTAAAGTCAGGTATATGATCAATCTGGACATGGCTGGCAACCCAACGGGATTTAATGTTTCCGGGCGGGAAGAGATGATGCCCTTTTTCCGGGAAACCGGCAGCATGATTCACCGTTGATTCTAAGTTTTAAGAATACGGTTGCCACAGCAACTACAGCGCCTGCACAGCGACCATCAAAGTTTTATGCTGGAAGGAATTCCAGTAGCTTCTCCCGTAAGTAACCTCGATCCGGCCGTTTACCGTTGCTACCACGCGGATTGTGACAATTTCAAACTCATTAACAAAGCACACATGGATACCGGCGTCCGTTATACGGCCGGCTATGTTGCTATATGCTTTAGCCAATGCCGATCAACTTCCGGCCCAGAAGCTGGATAGTGAGCAGACTCGCCAGTTTCTCGAAAAGAATAACCCAAAAACGAACTGGTGATCAGGAAAAAATGGCGCTGGGAGTAACTGGCAATAGCCACGTTCGATGACGCGATTAAAAAGGGATGCCTTGCCGGTGTCCCTTTTTGATTTTTTAGTGATCATTTATCATTAGAATCATCAAGTAGTGGTAATGAATTTCGCCCACCAGAAAGGCAGTTAGTTGCCATTCAGCGGAATTTCTGGCTAATCATCCGGATTCTTTCATTCTGGTCAGTCAGGCCAGGCCAGGGCAAAACGAAAAGGCGCTGCTGAAAATTATTCTGGATTCCTTCTATAGATAGCAGTCGTTTTGGAAGAAACATAACTGAATAATATACTATGTTTTACTACTTTTTTCACAAAAAATCTCCTTTTATTAATAAAAAAATAAAAAAAAAGTATATTTGAGGTGCCTGAATTCTGAATTTTATAAATATCCGGATGAGCGCATTGCTATTTTTCATGGCCGGTTCAGAGCTTTATATTATTTAGCCACAGCGGTGAACGGGGAAGAAGCAAGGCGGTTGTTTTTTTTACTGATTGGGTTAGTACCCAAGGCGCACCCAAGACATCTGTTATATCAGCCAAAATTTTGCATTATTTAAATTAGATAATATTTTATTTGTCAAAAGCTTATTTTTACCATTTAATTCTTTTTATTGATTAACTAACAATTTTTTATTCAGTTACTTAACCGACAAACCCAATCATTGAGGAGAAAATCATTACTTGCCTGGTTGGTTCTGGTGAGCTGTTCGATTATGACTGCTTTCGCCCATAGATAGAACCATTACAGGAAAAGTTACTGCGGCCGATGATGGGACCGCACTGCCGGGAGTAAACGTAGTTGTGAAAGGTTCCCAGAGTGGAACCGTAACGGATGCAACCTGAAGGTATAGCATCTCAGCACCCGAAAGTGCGACTTTGGTATTTAGTTTCGTTGGCCTGCAAAACCAGGAAATGCCCGTGGGTAACCGTACTACAATTGATGTACAAATGACCTCTGATGTGCGGCAGTTGAGTGAAGTAGTTGTGACGGCGTTAGGGATTGAAAGGGAGCAAAAATCACTGGGCTACTCGGTTCAAGAAATACAAGGGGAGAGTTTGGCTCGCGTAAAAGAAACGAACGTCGTCAACTCCCTGCAGGGAAGAATTGCCGGGGTGCAAGTGCAGGGTAGCCCCGGTGCATTAGGCGGTTCTTCCCGGATTCTGATCCGCGGAGCCCGGTCCATAGCAGGTGAAAATCAGCCTCTGTTTGTAATTGATGGGGTTCCGATGGATAATTCCAACTTCAACTCTACGGATGTTCAGCGGGGAGCCGGGGGTTATGATTATGGGAACGCTGCGCAATACATCAATCCCGAAGATGTTGAATCTATGTCGGTGCTAAAAGGCCCAAATGCGGCCGCTTTATACGGTGCCCGTGCGGCTAATGGCGCGATTATAATTACTACCAAGAAGGGCAGAGCCAGAAAAGGCATTGGTGTAACGGTAAGTTCCGATATGCAATTTCAGACTCCTTTAGTACTGCCGGATTATCAGAATGAGTACGGTGGAGGAGCAGGCCCATTTTCTCAGAATGCTAATGGTGAAGATGTGGTGGCATTTCGGGTGGATGAAAGCTGGGGACCCCGTCTGGATGGCCGTCCGGTGCGTCAGTGGTACAGCTATTTCCCTGAGATACCCGAATATTATAACCAAACTACTCCCTGGGAAGCTTTTCCGAATAACGTCCGGGATTTTTACCAGACCGGTTTGCAAAATACCAATTCAGTTTCATTCAGCGGAGGTAACGATAAAGGGACTTTCCGGTTGGGCTACACCAATTTGAATGCCCGCGGGATTATGCCTAACAGTGACTTATACCGGAATACCATTAGTTTCAATGGAGGGCTAAATTTAACTGATAAACTGAAGACATCCATTGGAGTAAATTATGTAAATAATAGAGCCAAAGGTCGTCCGGAGCAGGGCTATCAGGATGTAGTGCAACAATTCAACCATTTCGGTCAGCGGCAGGTAGATATGGATAAACTGGACCGCTATTGGATCACTCCCACGGGAGCGCAGCGGACTTGGAACCGCCGTAGTGCAACGGATGCCCGTCCGCAATACGCCGACAACCCCTACTGGATTCGCCGGAAAAACTACCAAAATGACCGTACTGAACGGATTTTCGGGAATGTTACCTTATCCTATCAGTTCGCACCTTGGTTGTCATTGACGGGCCGGATTCTGAATGATTATTACCTGGACCGCCGCGAAGAACGCATCGCCAACGGTTCGATTACCCAGTCTTACTACGAAGAGACCCTACGGGAAGTACAGGAAACCAATGCTGACTTGATTCTTAATTTCAACAAGAAACTGGGTGAACAGTTTTCCCTGAATGCGTTGGTAGGCGGCAATATCCGGAACAACCGGTATCAGCTTAACTCTGGGCAAACTGTAGGCGGATTAAGTGTTCCTGATTTCTTCAACCTGCAGAACTCGGCTGAAAGACCTACTATCACCGATAATACCAGTCGTCGGAAAATCAATAGTGTGTTTGGGCAAGCATCCTTAGGCTTTCGGGATATGATTTTCCTGGATGCTACGCTGCGTAATGACTGGTCCTCAACGTTGCCCACGGGAAGTAACTCCTTTTTATATCCATCCGCCAGCCTCAGTTTTGTGTTCAGTCAGTTAGAACCGCTACAAAATTTCACGGCACTTTCCTTCGGTAAAGTACGGGCCAGTTTTGCCCAAGTGGGGAACGACACGGATCCTTACCGGACTGGTTTTACATTTGACCCGCAAGCCAATTTTGGGTCAAATCCAAGTTACCGGGTACCGCTAACGCTTAACAACGCAAATCTGAAGCCCGAACAAACCAATTCGTTTGAGTTTGGTTTAGAAACGAGGTTCTTTCAGGATCGCTTGAGTGCCGATGTTGCCTATTATGGCACTATTACAACAGATCAGATATTTCAAGTACCAGTTTCAGGAGCATCTGGTTATACGGCACAGATTATCAATGCCGGAGAGGTAAGAAATAATGGCATCGAAGTAGCTCTTTCCGGTGCGCCGGTAGCTACCGAGAACTTCCGTTGGGAAATTGGTGTGAACTGGGCCCGTAACCGTAACAAACTGGTTAAACTAACGGAAGGCATCAGCAATTACCAAATAGCCAGCGGCCCGTTTGCAGTTACCATTGACGCCCGCGAAGGGTATCCACTACAGATAATCACGGGCCCCGACTATGTGTACGATCCGCAAGGCAATAAGGTAGTAAGTGACGGTGGTTTCTATGAGCGGAGCGAACTGAAACCATTAGGATCAGTACTGGCCGATTGGACGGGCGGATTAAACAGCACGTTAACCTATAAAGGCATCGCCTTAAACGTGTTGTTCAGCGGTCAGATGGGCGGTAAATTGTATTCCCTGTCTAATACCTTCGGGAAATACAGTGGCTTGATGCAGGAAACCGTGGACGGTAACATTCGCCAGCAGTACTTAATTGCCGATGGCGTGAAGGAAAACAGTGATGGCACTTTCTCGCCTAATGATGTCGAAATCAGCCCGGTTGACTTTTTCGCTTC
>JAUJNL010000174.1 GCA_030448185.1 Cytophagales bacterium
TTGCCGCGTTTAGTCGTAATCAGCACCACGCCGCCCGCCGCCCGGGAACCATAAATGGCCGCCGAAGCCGCATCTTTTAGGATGTCAACGGATTCAATGTCATTGGGATTAATGAATACATCGTTTCCCGCCGCCGGATAGCCGTCAATCACGTACAAGGGGTCCGCACTGGCATAGATCGAGCCCACACCCCGCACCCTGATTTTGGTACTTACGTACGGGGCACCACTTACCTGTGAAATCTGCACCCCGGCCACTTTGCCCACCAGGGCTTGTCCTACGGTGGGAGCCGTCACGTTTAGTTCATCTGCCTTCACGCTGGAAATGGCCCCCGTAACGTCGCTCTTGCGCATGGTCTGATAACCGATGGCCACGACTTCATTCAGCGTGGTGACGTCTTCCCGCAGTTGAATGCGGAGGGGCGTATTGTCGCCGGAAACTACCGCTTCCTGGGTGACAAAGCCAATAAAAGAAAAGGTCAACGCGGAGCCCGGTTCGGCGTCCAGGGAGAACTGTCCCTGCGAATCGGTGGCCGTGCCGGTAGTCGTGCCTTTGATCACCACGGATACCCCGGGTAAGGGCTGATTCTGGGCATCCGTCACCGTACCTGTTACCCGTACCGGAAGTTGATAGAGGGATTGGGGTCTGAGACTTGTCACTACGGAAAAAGCACCAACTGGCCGGGCAATGAGCAGGCCGGCGGCTAAAGCCAGCGTAAGAATGGGTTTGTAACGCCAATCCCGGCTTTTCCCGGAACGAATGGAATCGTACACTTTTGCTCTCATAGAATTAGGTGTAAATGGTTACTGGAGGACCGGGAACTGGGCCGACAGACGATTAGTCGGTAGCCGAATAAATGCTTAAAGGCAACTTTATAATACCAGCCCTGGATAGCCGTAGCTGGGTGGCGGGAGAGAGTCACCGCTTAATGGGAAAAGCTTTTATTGCCAGGAAAAGAAGGAGATAGCCCCGTCTGGTTACGCTTTCCGACAAAGCTAGGCCAAGCCCTTTCTTCCTGAAGCGTAATTGAGGTTAATTTTGTATGAAACTTGTGAGGCTTCTTTAAACTTCCCGTAAAGGGATAAAAAATAAAAATGTATTAACTATCTTATAATGAAATAATTAACTTGTTAAAAAAAAGAAACAATCCGGGGAAAGCCGGTAAGAAGATCCTGGTGCGAACTAGCTATAAATAGAACTTATCTAAGCGCGGTTAAAAACCAACCGTTGCCCAATGGACATTCTCCTTACGCGAAGAGGAGACGGCGACTGCGGTGGTAGGACTGATGAGGGCGAAGCCTTCCAGTTCATCGGCCTGGTCGGTGTCAATGACCTTGACTACCTGCTCCTTTCCGGAGTCAAGGGATTTTTTCAGATCCAGGAAGGTGAACCGCCATTTTCGGCCCTCAATCTGATTTTGGATAAGCACCAGCAGGTCTTTCTCCGCAATCCAGTGCAGGTTTTGCACCCAGGGGCCGCAGGTAAATTTTTTAAACAATACCCCTTTCTCGCTGGTCCGGGTTGCTTTTCGTAATGCCTCCGGGTCATACAATCGTACTTCGTTGCCTTTGTTCCCGTAATCAGCCGTGGCTACGTACCACTTGTTACGGTACTTGACGTATTCGGGCCGGGTTCCCTGAATACAGGCATCGTCCTCAATGGCCCGAATCAGATTACCATCCAGCGTGCCTTTTTTGCGTAGCCCTTCCCAATCCACGCAGTAGATCACGGCTTTCCAGGCAGTGCCTTCCGGGTTGAGCCGGATGCTGTTGCCGATAAAAGTCGGGCCCATTCCATTAAAAGCAATACCTGTAGGGTGATTGATCACGTCTTGGCCCGCCTGGGTCAGTTTCATTTCCTGGCCCGCGTACGTCAGGGAATCTCCTTGCACGCGGTATTCCCGGATCATACCCACCTCCCGGTCACCGTACAGAAAAATCCGGCCGGATTGATAATGTACGCCTTGACAAGCCCCCAGGGAATCCACCGTAAAGGCACGGCTGATCTTCAACTGAACCGCTCTTTTTTTCAGTAGGAACGCGCCGCACAACAGGAAGAGTAAAACGAGTGAAGCGACTGTCTTCATGCGATAAAGAAGCTAAACCGGATGGGTCGTAAACATAGGGAGTCTGGGCTTACGGCTGAAAACGTGAGGGTTAACAACCGTTTACCGGAACGTTATTTTTTCATGCTTCGCTACGGCCTTCCCCGTATTCAAACTGGTAGTCGGGCCAGCGGTTTACTCTTTCGATGCTGACGTTGGAATTAAAAATCCTACTCATAAAGGCCTGCTAATCAATCTTCCTGGAAATAGTCATCTGATTTCAATTCCGGTTTACAAATGCATTCCTCCCAAAGGTATACATCCAAGAGTAACTCCTGGTATAAATCAGATTTCTCCGTGAGAAAAATGCATTCTTCCCCCGCAAAAAATAGGATTTTCCGCTGCTCGAAGTACCTTCTGGCCGGCTCAACTTCCCAAAATTCCGTTTGCTCAACGAGTCGTCTCCCGCTTTGATAAACATTTACTGAATAACGCACAAAATATAGGAAAAAATGGGTTGCTTCTCCCGCAATACTACGGGTATTGATCCGGACTCCTTTTTTGGGAAAGTTATCATTCGGTTATATTAACATTAATCCCCTGCTTTTATTTGACGACGTACCTTAAAAAACACCCTTCTTCCCGCACCGGTTAAAGTTTTCGCTAATGGGCTACCCAGTCAGAAGACCAATCAATGTAAGATTATTAGCCAGGTTGCCCGCCAAAAAAAAGAGCCGAGAGCTAAAAAAGCATTTTCTATACATTTTTGCCACTATCTGGGAAAAGTTTAAAAAAACATTTCTCTTATCCTGGCTTCTTATTACTTATAAAGACAAAGAGCACCACGATTTAGTGGGCGTTAGGCAATGTTATCTTATTGTAAAATGTAGTTTATCCCCTTACTTTCATTTTTTGCAGTCACTAAGACCATTCTAATTTTACCCCGCCATCTCGTTTTAATTCAATTAACTAATTTCTCTGTTCTGCCTGCCGCTGGCTATTGGGCGCCTGCTTTTATGACCTTTATTAAAATCCGAACCAAATTACAATTAGGCTTTTTAACTCTTTCTTTGCTAGCGATGCTGGCCGGCGGCGTTACGCTGTATTTTCTCAACCAATTAACCCGTTTCCGCGAGCAGCAGCAAACGGTTAACGAACTGGTTATTCAAGCTTTGAAAACCAGCAAATACGAACGCAACTTCCTCCGGTTTGATGCTAGTAACCAAGCTTTTATGCAATCGGGCAACTCAGAGAACCACAGAGGATTTTATCAGTCGCTGGATTCGCTGGAAAAATTGCTGCAACAGTTTGAGCAGCTTGGTACCGACACTCAGCCCGTAATTAGCCGGGAAGTAACCATCATCCGGCAGGCTGTGCAGCAGTACCGGGCATTATTCGGGATCATCGCCCAAGTAATCCGCCGGAAGGGGTTCGTTGACTCCGGCCTGGAGGGGGAAATGCGCAAGGCGGTACATGCCCTGGAAAATGGGGGCGTAGCCGATAAAACCACTATTCTTACGCTGAGGCGGCACGAAAAAGATTTTCTGCTCCGCAAGAATTCACGGTATGTACTCAAACTGCATGCACTGGCCGACTCGCTGCTGCCGCTGCTGCCTCAACCCGCCGACCAGCAGGTGTTGGAGAATTACCTGAGCCATTTTGACGCCATTGTTAAGCTGGAAGAGCAACTCGGTTTTAATCCCGATCAGGGCCTGCAGGGTTCCCTGAAAGCATATATGGAGCGAATTGAACCCGCAGTGACCCGGATGCGGGACCGAATTAATCTCCAGACGCGACAAGTACTGCAATGGGTTTACTGGGCGGCCGGAATGGGAGCAGTTTTATTCCTGGGCCTGGCCATTGGGTTAGGCTACTATCTGTCCTACCAGATTTCCAAACCCATTGTGCTGCTCAATAAGACGGTACGGTCCGTAGTCGAAGGCCATTGGGATGAGGAAGGTTGCTTAGATGAAATTCGCTCGAATGACGAGATTGGATTTCTGGCGCAGAATTTCAAGACTATGCTCAACAAGCTGCATGAAAATTTTGACTCGGTAGAAGCCCAGAACCGGCAGCTTCAGCAGGTAGCCCAGCAGGAAAATATCCGCCGCTGGCTTTCGGATGGATTGGCTTTACTGGGGGAAAAAATAAATTACGCCTCGCAGGACCCGTCTGAAAAGTGTCAGCAGGTGCTTACCGGAATTATTCAGTACGTACAGGCCAATCAGGGCAGTGTTTATCTGCTTAACGAAGGAACCGCACCCCAGTTGGAGCAAGTGGCCAGTTATGCCTACGGGAAGAAAAAGTATCTTAAGCATACCATTGCGTTAGGACAAGGCTTAGTGGGTCAAACGTTTCTGGAAGGAGAAACTATTTACTTGTCGGAGATTCCAGAGGATTACCTTCGCATCACTTCGGGATTGGGAGATGCCCCGCCTAGGTATTTGTTAATTGTACCCATTAAAAACCGGCAAGACGGGCAAGGGGTCCTGGAGTTGGCCTCTTTTACTCCCTTTACGCCTCATCAAGTCGAACTCCTGGAGAAATTAGCCGGACAACTGGCCGTTTCTCTGGCTGCCGACCGCATCAATAGCAAAACTCACCAGCTTTTACTGCAATCACAGGTTGACACGGAGCAGGTGAGAGCCCAGGAAGAGGAAATGCGCCAGCAACTGGAAGAACTCATCGCCATCCAGGAGAATAGTCACCGGCTGCAAAATGACCTGCTCCGGAAGGACACCCGAATCAGCGAGTTAGAAGCCGAAGTGGCCCGGTTTCGGGAGGCGGTGCAGCATCCGCGTTAAGCCGAAGTTGCATAAAGGATTGACCGAAGCTGTAAAACTCCATAAAGTTCCGCCAATGTAATAAACGACGGGAGATGTGTTTTAGATCCTGCTTCATTGTGAGCTATTTTGCCTCATAATCAATTGATTATAGCCTTTGTCAATCTTCACCTTGCTTTTCTCACTCCTATGAAAACACGCTTTCTCTCCGGAATAGTATTGTTGTCTTTCGCAGTACTGGGATTTTTTTACATCTGCAATGAAACAAAAACCGAAACTTATTCTGGTATCATTATACAAACGAATAAATATAAATATTTGAAACAATTCATTACAAGTGGGCAGAGGAAAAATGCTAACATAATAGTATTAACTAAAAAACTTGTTCATGAACATCGGTTTTGATGATGCTCGCT
>JAUJNL010000175.1 GCA_030448185.1 Cytophagales bacterium
GGCACGGCATGGGGAGCGGACAACGCCACGTTCTTCTACGTCCGGCCCGACGCCCCCTTTTGTACTGTCTGCTGGTACTTGCTCTTGAGGAAGTAACGGCCCAGACGAAAGCAGCGGAAGTTGGTTTGGATGAACTGTTCCGGCGGCGTGTCCACACCATCGAATCCTTCATGAACCGGTTTAACCATGAAGAGGACGACCATGGAAATAGCCTGCACGCTCCGGAAAGTGGTTCCGTTACTGAGGCATTTGTGCAGGAACGGAACGGGTCAATCAAAGGACTTTTTGACAATCAGGGCTTAAATGACGCGGATGGTAAGCAAAAGCAACTGCTGGAAAATTTCCTCTCGTGTGTGAATACGCCAGCCAGGCAATTGAAATTGAATTTTTACGATCAGGGATGGTACGCCGAAGTGAAATTGGAAGCAATCTACAGGAAGAAACCGCAGCAGTTGACCCTGCTGCTCCAAATTGAAGAAACGCAGCCGCAAACCGCTAAATGGGTAATCCGGGGGGTAAAAGCTGATTTTCTGGACATTACTCCTAAAGTCCGTGACAGCAGCCGGATTATTCCACCCAATAGTTACGGCACGGATTTCATCAGCATTCCGGGTGATCTGGCCGATCCGAAATCCATCACCCGATTTGTTGCCAGAGAGGTGCAGCCCGACCAGCTGACCCTGTTTCTATACGCAGTATACAACCAGGAACTGGTATTAAAAAAAACAGTACAGGTTACGTTTCACTTCCTGCAAATTGATGGCTGGATTGTGCGGGTAGCCGAATTCAACCGGGACGGGGAAAATGCGGGCTGGCTGGTGGATGAACTCATGCAGGCTGATGCTGAGGCAAAGCGTCAATACTTATGTAAATGGAGAATGGGCAATTAGCTTCGCTGAGAACTATTCTCACCGAAGGTAATAGTTGAAAATGGATAATGAATAAGTGCCTGAATCCGAAATGCTTACTGAGCCCATTTTATAATTCATTCAGCAGAGTACTTACTTCATGAAACGCAGTTTGCTATTTTCCGCCGTGCACCCGGCCTGTCAATATATCTTATTGCTTAGACTTTTGTCGGTAAAATACCTACTTCTAGGTATTGACAATGCTTAGGCAAAGGGTGTACATTTGACAAGTAAGATTTACAGGAGAAAAAGCAGATTTCATTACTATACCAGCAGTCTGAGCAACCCTAACCTACTCTATATACATAAGAAATTTTACGCACCGTACTGAGCAATCTTCCACACTTTCAGTAAAAGATTGCCCTTGCCTCCAATTGATGTCGTTGTGAAAAGTAAGCAAAACCTTTCCAAGCTTGCTTGTGGGGTTTGCGCAGATGTACCTTTTCTGCCTTACATACACCTTGTTGTATAAGTTAATACTTCCTCTTGCGGGGAAGGCGCTATTTTTTTGCCCAGACTTTAACGCTTTGTAATAAGCAACCACTAGGAACAGCTAAGTCCACTTACATGAAATATACTACTCTTTTCCTGGCGCTGACTGTACTTCTGCTGGCAACTGTTCCGCTGTGGGCCCAGCAAACCATTACCCTTGCTCAGGAACAGCTAATCAAGACCAAGGCCGCAAACTTTGTAAAGACATATACTACCCAGCTGGAACTACTGACCAAGGCTAAAGAAGCGGATGAAAAGGAGAGTTATAAGCAAACCATCTACCTCCGGTTTGGCAAGGATAAGGGCAATACCCGGGTGTACAATGATTTGATTCCTCCCCGGCTGCGGCAGCAACCTATGACTATGGAGACCTCCGTGCCGTTAGCCTCCTACTTAAGCAAACTCTCCGAACTCTATCCGGACGGCATTAAACTAGCTTATTCAAATCCGCAGGTGAGTGAGGTATTTTACAGCCGCAATGACAACTGGTACTTTGTGAAAGTAACCGCCGACCGGAAAATCGAAGGTGTGTATTTATTCAAGACGGAGCGTACGCCTTATCAGGCTCAGGAAAAGACCGACTTCTTTGTTAATGCCTTTCTTCAAAACGGGGAGGTAAAGATGGGCGCTATCTACGGGGTAAGTCCGCATGAAAACAATACGGACTCTTATACCAAAGCCCGCATTATCAGAGGGCAGGATGAGCTGGGGAGCAGCATCCTGTCTATTGGGAAGCCTTTGAAAATAGCAACTGATGTAAAGGACCGGAAATTCAAACGGGGTAAAGAGTACCGGGTGGAATGGGAAGGCGGCCTGGGAGATGACATCATCCAGCTTGAACTGATTCCCCAGGATACGACCCGCATGAAGCGAAAACGCTACGAACCCGTGCTGAACAGCAATAAGTACACCTTTAACCTTCCCAACGATACCCGCATCGGCAAATATCAATTTAAGGTAAAGAATGTAAGTACGGGCCGGTCGGTGCAGTCGGGTTATTTTACGGTGAGAAGGACCGTGCCTCTGGGCGTAAAAGCAGCAGCCATTCCAGTAGTGAGTGTAGCGGCTTATTTGGTGTATAAGGCAATTGATAAAGATAACTCCGGTTCTTCGTCCATTGAAGCCCCTCCTTTTCCTGAATAGCCTTTTAGGGGCAATGAGTTAGCTTTTTCTCCAGAGCATAGGTCACTGACGCTTATACAATAACTGTTAGCAGTACACTTGCTTTTATCCTGCTACATTCTATTCCAGGGTAAGAAATATGAATCATAAATCCATTGCAGAATTACCACTTATATACTCTATACAATGAAATTTAAGTTACAAATAAATGCATTGGTAGTAGGTGTGCTGCTGATTGCGTGGATTGTACCTGCTCGCTCTCAGGTAGTAAAATTACCCTGGAAGTCCCTGGGGCCTACTGGTGGTGGAGTTAACTGTCTGCTTCAATCAGGAGGTAGTTTTTATGCTGGCGGCTACGGGACTATTTTCCGGTCGATAGACAAAGGCAATACCTGGAGTTCCATTAGTGACTCTCTGCCTCAGGCAACTGATATCAACGAGATTATTGAGATGGACGGAATACTATATGCAGGAACGAAAAACGGCGTGTTTCTGCTGCCTGCTAATGGTAAATATTGGGAAAGTATCAATACAAATTGGCCAAGTAATACCAGTAGCTCTAATAGTATAGGCCCTGATGTAAATCGCATCGCCTTTGTTAACGGGACCTTGTATGCGGGAACGAAGGACAAGGGCCTATTCCAATACGTTAAGAATCCGGCTCAATGGAAGGAAGTTATAGACTTTCCCACTAAAACCACTATAAAAGATATAATCGGAGACAGCGAGGTGCTGCTGGTTGCAACGGATGGAGGTACATTCCGCCTGAAGAGTGGTAGCTGGAATAAAATTGATCGATTACCGGTCTTGGTTAATTGTTTCGAAAAGAAAGATGACCTGACTCAGGTATACGCCGGTACGACGGATGGCATTTACTTCTCTTCTGATAAGGGCTTAACCTGGACTTTTATCCCCAATAACATTCCTGGAATAGATAAAAACATCACCAGCTTAAAAATAACCAATAATACCTGGCTGGCAGGGACCCACCCGGTCTGATTTATAGATCCAACAACAACGGAGTACAGTGGAGCTCTATTTCTGGTGGTCTTACCATTGCTGGGGCGATCAGAAATATACTTTATCTGCAAGACCGGACGAGTGATTACCTCCTGTCTACCAACAATATTGGGTTTACCGAACTGATTTAAACTCCACTGCCTGGCAACCCTCTAATACCGGCTTGGTTAATACGAAAATTAATGTGGTAGTGGATCTGGATGGGATTTTATATGCGGGTCTAAATGGGAAGGCAGTCGTGTCTTGGGACGATGGCAATAGCTGGAAGGAGATGAGTGAGGGTTTTGCCTCGCATACCTGAGTTAACGATTTCATCAAGTTTAATAATAAGATTTACTGTGCCACCTCAACCGGCGTTTATTACCTCAAAGCCAGCGGTGCTGCCTGGGAAGTTTTTAATGCCGGTCTACCTAATCTCCCCGAATACAGAGAGGCAGAAGGTTTAATTGCTATAGGACCACATTTGTTTTGTAAAAACGACCAAGGGTGTATACCGTTCCTCTAATGGAGGAAATTGGGTATTTAAGAACCAGGGCTTACCAAACGAATTCGGCATTATTGAACGATTCACGGCTTTAGGAACTACACTTTGTATTTTCAGTAATACAGGACGTAAAGGTTTCTATCATTCGACTGACCTAGGAGACAACTGGGTTAAATATGAAGTAGAAGCGGAATATATTACCGGCTTGACGGCCTATGATAATAAACTGTTAGCTGCTATCCTTGGAATGAAGAATGTTGGAGGCGGAGTATTTGAATCCCTTGATAAGGGAAAGACTTGGAAGAGAATAAGTGCTGTAAGCCAATATAACATTGTCAGCAATGACATTAGTGGTGAGAAGGGTAGCCTCTTCAGTGCATCTACCGTTTTTTATAAAGGAGACACTAAAAGACCCTATGAGGAGGTAAATTTCTCCAAAGATGGAGGCAATACCTGGACAAAGATTGGTAGTGACAAGTTGCCGGGTAATATCCAGGTGGAAAACCTGTTTGCAACCAAAACGCATCTTTATATCGCAAGTTCGGCTCACGGAATCTGGACTCTACCAATAAGCGAACTATATCCCCCCATTGTTATAACTAAAGATTTTATTAATAAAACAGCTACTTCTGTTACCCTTACCGGAACGGGAAGCGCCGAACGGTTCGAATCCGATTTTTCTTTTGAATACAGTGAAGACCCTGCCCTAAAAAGTGGTGTTACCACTGTACCCCTACCAGCGACGCCTAAACTTGGCGCTACTATTCCCTTATCAGCTGAACTTAAGAGTCTAAAGGCTAGCACTATCTATTATTACCGGGTAGTTGGGATTAACTCAGGAAAAGTACGTTCGGAAGGAGAGATAAAAGCTTTTGAGACAGAGGCCTTAACAACAATACTTACCCAAAAGGTGCCAAAAGACAGCTGGGTGGAGGCAGCTTCTGTTGGTGGAGTAGTAAATTCACCCTCCGTAGCAGTTATCCTTAATAATAAGTACCACAAGCAGACAAAGGTAAACTTGCGGACAAGAGGGTTGCGGAGGAGTAGTTTCGACGAGCCTATACCGCTAACCTCCACCGGTAGCGAATTTCAGGCAATGCTTCCGGCAGATAAGTTTGATGAATTAGGACTTGAGTATTATTTTGAAGTAATTCCGCCGGAAGGATTTGGGAAGCGAGATACTACCCAGGCCATAACCCTTGCCATACGGTATCCTGCTGGTAAACAAATAGATGGCCTTTCCTTTAAGAACAAACAATACCAACTGCTCTCATTTCCACTTGAGTTAGATGATCCGACGGTCGGAAAAGTGTTTGGTGACGAATTACCCTTAGTAAAAGAACCCTTACAAAAGGATAAGTGGCGATTAGTGATTTATGAAGGGAAGAAAAGTATCAAAGACTTGCAAACAAACGACCGGCTTACTCCGGGAGTTGGTTATTTTCTGGCAACTACCGAAGCAATAATACTGCCTATTAACACTGGTAGCGGGAAGACAGTTGCCCATCATCCGGATTTCAAGAGGAATTACTTTGAAATTACACTGAAAGAGAATGATTGGACCTTAATTGGGAATCCGTATCTGTGGGAGGTTAAATGGGACGATATCCTCAGAGCCAATGGTAATCCAAACTGGAAACTGGTCACTTTTGCGGGTGGAAATTTAGATTACAAGGCTACTTCTATTCCCCCATTCAGTGGAGGGTATGTAAAACATACAGCAGGCGCTCCTTTAACATTAAAAATTCCAACCGGAAGCAAAGGAGAACGCCGTTCTGCCGAACTCAAGTCAGAAGAGACTATGCCATTATTGGTTGATTTTACAATCAATAATGGTACTAACCGTACACACCTTTCTGGTATCGGTTTGCACCCCTCCGCTAAGGCAGGACTTGACCCGTATGATTTGGAAATGCCCCCTATCCTGGGTGGTTTTCCTTGTCTGCGTTTTGCTTCCACTGACCAAACCGGCCAGTCACTTACCCGAAGCATCCTTTCACCAATGGAAGCAGGGCAAGTATGGGAGTTTTCAATGAGCGAGGGGGAAGCTAGTCAAGTGGTAAACTTGTCCTGGGAAACGTTGAAGAATGAAGAAGGCAAACAACTCTGGCTACATGACCTAAGCTCCGAGAATAAGGTGGATATGATCTCCAACCCAAGTTACTCCTTTCAGGGAAAAGGACGCTTCCGGGTTTATTATGGCACGGAGAACTATATAACAGAGCACTTGTATCCGGAAAAGAATCTATTGCAGGCTTACCCCAATCCTTTCGCTCAGAAAACTACGCTTCGCTTTACGTTACCACACAGTAATGCTGACTATCAGGTACGGATGAACCTATACGACTTGCAGGGCCGCAAGTTAGGTACGGTGGTAGAGGGGGCTTACAGTAACGGGTTCCATCAGGTAGAAATTCCCCTGGGTGAGTTACCCGCAGGGGCCTATACGGTGGAGGCAACTTTTGACGGAGAAAGGCTGCATACGGTACAGCGCCTCAAACTCATACGGCAGTAAAGTGAAGCATACTTTAATTACTAATCAGCATTTAAACCAGTACTACCTCTTATGATTCGTTGCAATAAATGCGGCTTTCCGGGCAACCGCGATGATGCCAAACGATGCACCAAGTGTAATACGCCTCTTACGGCAGAGCCCGTAAAAGTCGCCGAGTCGATGCCGCCAAGGGGCAGCGATACTCAGCGTGATGTTGTATTG
>JAUJNL010000020.1:0-48883 GCA_030448185.1 Cytophagales bacterium
CCAAGGCACTGGGACCATTCGACTATGACAATGAAAACTATACCAATCTGCTCTGGGTCTCCGAAGGGATTACTGCCTACTATGACGACCTGATTACCCGCCGGGCCGGGTTCTATTCACCCGATCAGTATCTCAATACCTTCGTCAACAATATCGGAAGCATTGAGAATGCACCCGGCAATAAGGTTCAGTCCCTGGCGGAATCCAGCTGGGATGCCTGGATCAAGTTTTACCGGCCCGGCGAAAATTCCAGTAATACGACTATTTCCTACTACACCAAAGGGGCTGTGATTGGCGGTTTACTGGACCTGGAGATTCTGAACAGTACCAACGGACAGAAAAACCTCGACGATGTGATGCGTTTCCTGTGGGAGGAGTATTATAAAAAGCAGAAACGCGGCTTTACCGACGCCGAGTTGCAGCAAGCCATGGAGAAAGTAGCCGGACACAGCCTGGAACCGTTTTTTCAGGATCACATTTATGGCACTAAAAGCATTGATTATAACAAATATTTCGGTTACGTGGGGTTAAAATTGAACGGTACACCCCGGAACGAAGCCTTTTTGGGAGCCACTACTTCCGCTGCTGGCGGAAAGATTATGGTAACCGGCGTGACCCGGGGCAGTGCCGCCTACGAATACGGCCTGAACGTGAACGATGAAATTCTGGCGGTAGATGGCTACCGGGTAGATGATCCAAACCGGGTGATCAGTACCAAAAAAGTGGGTGACAAAATAACTATTCTGATTAACCGGGCCGGTATTATGCAAAACCGGGAAGTAGTGCTGGGACAGAATCCCGCCATTAGCTACCGGCTGGAAAGACTTTCGGGGGCTACACCCGCGCAGGAAGCTCTGCTCCGGAAATGGATCAGTCTGTAAGCAGGGAAATTGGCCGGGTGAACCCTTATCCGAACCGGGCCAGTACCAATGAAATGAGAAAAGCCTGGCAGAAATAGATCCGTCAGGCTTTTTTATGTATTGAGGACAATTACCCGGAAAGAGGTAAAGTAAACATCTGGGTTAAACACGGAATGAAATCTGGGTTAAACACGGAATGAAATGAATCAAACAATACGATACGATACGAACGGACCGTACCGGATTTACTCCATTTCATACCAGAATTCTTTTCAAAAGCAATCCAAACGGCAGGTGCGGGCAGTGTCCTTCGGCAGCATGATGGGTTGCCATGAGCTTAAAATAACTCGGACGGTCATTGACCCGGGTTAGTTCCAGATACAGATTCCCGTAAAGCTGTCCGGTTCGACCCTTCTCATCTTCGTACTGAGGGATCTGGAACGTATGTCGTTCGATTGTCTCTACGTACAAAACCCGGTCCGATATCTCACGTTCCGAACGGTGGGGCAGATACCCCTGGATTAGGATTCTTTCCCGCAGGTAATCGAAATAGTGCTGGAAACTTTTGGGATCGATAGAATCGCTGCAGGAGACTGAAAATGCATCGGCCATATCGGAGCTAAGCAAATGCACGTTCACCGAGCAGCGAATGCTGTTTCTTTTGAGATAGGAGGCGAGGGCAAAAAGCCGGCTTAACTCCTGGGCAACTCCTGCTTTCTTCCACAACTGAAAATCTGAACGGTCACGACGCGTGCGGCGCAAGGGCTCTTGAACTAATGGCTCAAACGGCGATTGCTCAGAGGTAAACAATTTTGCGAGAACATCTTCCGCAAAGGTCATAATACAATCTATCTAAGTGAACTGATTGATACAAAGTTGGTTGGATTTTCCAAGTCTTTGTATTTCATATACTTCATTTTATTACGCAAAGTTTGAAAACCAGTCCATTATTTATGAAAAAGCTCATTTTCAGCCCTTATAAACGATCAAGTGCCTGATGGAAAGATACTTCCATTTCTTCGAAACGCTTCAGCACCTGCCCCATGAAGGCCTCATCGAGTAATTTCCGGAGATCATCTGCTCCGGATACTTCCCATTCACTCACTTTATAGGTTTGTTCCAACATATCCTTTTCCAGTTTGATGAGGTATTTGGAGTTCCAGCTAAAAACGGTGATTTTACACGCAGAATGGGAAATTTCGGCAATGGTACGCATGGAATCGGGTAAATCAGAGTTAAAAGTGAATGAGTATATGAGAGGAAATTTGAATGGTGGTTCCCGTGTCAATAATCAAATGTACCCAATTAATGTGATTGATTAGGTTTCTGCTTAAATAAGTAAAATCGTAGGGGATGGCAGATGGCTAAAACGCATCAGCTTAGGGCAAGCAGTCTGCCTACCATCTCCTTTCAACTCCTTAACTCACTAACCTTGAGCTGTTTAACTTTCTACTCACCTGCGTTTGCCGCTAATCTGTTGCTTTTTGCGCCTCGTCAGCAAACTACTGCCCTCATCACCAATGATGCCGTAGTGCTTGGTCTGCTGGCGGCGGTACTCATTTTTGTTATCGAGACGTCGGCCCGGACCACCGGATTCTGGGCCCGGTTTTATCATTACATTCCTTCCCTGCTGCTTTGCTACTTTATTCCGGCGCTGTTTAACTCTTTCGGCCTCATTTCCGGGGAAAAATCAGGACTTTACCCCGTTGCCACGCAGTATCTGCTCCCAGCCTGCCTGGTGCTGCTTACCCTGAACATTGACCTGAAAACCATCCGGCGATTAGGGCCTAAGGCATTGATTATGTTCATAACCGGCGTCGTCAGCATTATGATGGGAGGCCCGGTAGCCGTCTGGCTGATGGCCCACGTGGCTCCCGAAGTGGTAGGCGGGTCTGGTCCGGATGAAGTCTGGCGGGGGCTGGCTACCATTGCCGGAAGCTGGATTGGCGGGGCGGTCAATCAGGCGGCAATGAAGGAAATATTTGCCCCTTCTGATTCTCTGTTTTCGGCGATGATTGCCGTAGATGTAATTTTGGCCTATATCTGGATGGCCGTGCTGCTTTACGGAGCTAACATTTCCCAGCAACTTGATGCCCGGATGAAAGCCGATAGTTCCGCTATTGATGAAGTACGAAAGAAAATAGAAACCTACCGGGAAAGCATTACCCGGATTCCTGCTTTCCGCGACTACATCCGCTTGCTGGCCGTTGCCTTTATTCCTACGGGAATTGCTCACTTTCTGGCCGATGCCATTGTCCCCTGGATTGATGCCCATGCGCCTTACCTGGCTACATTCAGCCTGACTTCCAAGCTTTTTTGGATTGTGATGATTACGACTACCCTTGGGTTACTACTTTCCGCCACCAGGGCTAAAGAGCTGGAGGGGGCCGGAGCTTCTAAGATGGGCACCTTATTCCTGTACATCCTGATTGTGATTATCGGTATGCGAATGAACCTGTTTGCCGTTGCCGACCACCCGGGCCTACTCGTTGTTGGAGGAATATGGCTGCTGATTCATGCCGTACTGATGTTGCTGGTGGCCCGCCTGATCAGAGCCCCCTTTTTCTTTACCGCAGTCGGCAGTCAGTCGCTGATTGGCGGACCGGCTTCGGCTCCGGTAGTTGCCTCGGCCTTTCATCCCTCATTGGCGCCGGTAGGGGTTTTGTTAGCTATTTTTGGGTACGCCGTGGGTACGTACGGTGCTTACCTGACGGCGCTGATGATGAAGGCCGTATCGGGGCAATAAACCTGAAGGTTAGGTAAATTCACAGGATCAGTACCAGAGTGCCGGCAATGATCAGCAGGCAACCCAGGGCTATTTTCCAGGTTAGAACCTCACCCAGAAAAAGGACGGATAGGAGGACGGCAATGGCCAGACTTGTTTTGTCTACGGGAGCTACCTGTGATACTTTTCCAAGCTGCAGGGCTCGGAAGTAAAAAAGCCACGATAAACCCGTAGCCACTCCGGAAAGAACCAGAAAAATCAGGTTTCGCTTACTCAAGGCAGTTATTCCCGTCAGATTGCCCTTATACCACACGAGGCCCCAGGCAATAAATAAAATCACTACCGTCCGGATAGCCGTTGCCAGGTTAGAGTCAATTCCTTTTACTCCCATCTTTGCCAATACCGCAGTTAGTCCGGCAAACAGGGCTGAAAGCAGCGCATATACCCACCACATAATAGTCTGTTAAATAAAAAAACATTCTTTCGTCGTATTAATTTCTTCTTTGTGAGCCTGTTATGGCAGGGTACCATTGGGTTAAACGCAAATTACGGAACGATGGTAAGCAATTTGTAATTTTCAATGATTTTGCAACTGACTGTTATTTGTGCTGGTTTTTTTTGCGATAAAAGGTGTATGATTGCCCAATAAATACAAGTTTTATTTATTAACCAGCTAAATTTTAACTTTATGAATGTTAAGTACTTTGCTTTAATTTTTGTTTTTTGGGTCACCCAGTCGGTGCTAGGCCAGAATCAGAAAGTAGAATCATTTACTCTGGTAAATGCCGATACGGATCAGGATATCGGGCTTCTGCAAAATAATGCCATACTTGATTTTTCCAAGCTTCCTACCCGGAATCTGAATATCCGGGCCAATACTAAGCCGTCGGTAGTTGGGAGTGTGGTCTTCACCTATGACGGAACCAAGAAAACAGAAAGCAGTGCGCCCTATGCCTTATGGGGTGATATTGGGGGAGATTATGTTGCCTGGACACCCAGTCCGGGTAAACATACTTTGTCGGCTACTGCTTACGCCGGTTCTAACGGCAGTGGTGCTCAGGGGGGCAGTTTAACGGTTACGTTTACGGTGGCTGGCCAAACTGCCAATAATCCTCCTTCGGTGAATGCCGGACCGGATAAAACGCTTGCCTTACCTACTAACGCGACTACGTTAACTGGCTCTGCCACAGATTCAGATGGTAGTATTGCTACCTACGCGTGGAGTAAACAAAGCGGACCGGATGCTACCCTAAGTGGAGCCAATACGGCTACTCTTTCGATCAGTAATATGGTAGCGGGTACCTATATTTTCCGGCTTACGGCTACGGATAATGGTGGGACAAGTGCCTACGACGAGGTAACCGTAACCGTTAACCAGTCTACCCCAACCAATACGATAGCCAGTTTTACGCTGGTAGATGCTACCACGGATAAAGACATTCGTACCCTCCAGGATAATGAAGTAATTGATTTGGCGACTCTTTCCTCGAAGGAAATAAACATCCGGGCTAACACCAATCCGTCCACCGTAGGCAGCGTAAAGTTCGCCCTAAGCGGTGCCCAAAGCGTGGTACAAACCGAAAGTGGTCTTCCTTATGCGCTGTTTGGGGATGCCAATGGAAACTACAATCCCTGGACCCCTATAGCAGGATCTTATACCTTAACCGGCACCGTATATAGTGGCAGTGGCGGCGGTGGCAGCGCACAAGGTACATCAACCATCCATTTTCAGGTAAAAAATCAAACCCTTCCTCCCGGACCCGCAGTGGTAAGCGGTGAACTGAAGAAGTGGCACAAAATCACGCTTACTTTTTCGGGCCCCGAGGCTGGCGAAGCGGCGAATCCGAATCCGTTCCGTGATTACCGGCTCAACGTTACCTTTACCAAGGGGACCAAGAAATTTGTAGTACCCGGCTACTACGCCGCTGATGGCAATGCGGGTGAAACGGGGGCAACTACCGGAAATAAATGGCGGGTGCACTTTGCTCCCGATGAAGAAGGAACCTGGAATTACCAGACGTCGTTCCGTTCGGGCTCCGATATTGCCGTCAGTACGGACCCTAATGCCGGAACGGCCGTTGCTTTTGACGGGCAAAACGGCAGTTTTACCGTGGGGGCCACGGATAAAACCGGGAGTGATTTCAGGGGCAAAGGCCGCCTGAACTACGTGGGAAAACATTACCTCCAGTTTGCGGGGAATGGCGAATACTTTATAAAAGGAGGAGCCGACAGCCCGGAGAACTTCCTGGCCTACCGCGAATTTGACAATACCTATACGCACGGCGGCACCGACTTTACCAAACTCTATACGCCCCACCTGAACGATTGGAAAACGGGTGATCCTACCTGGAAAGGCGGTAAGGGCAAAGGAATCATTGGGGCACTTAACTATCTGTCTTCCAAAGGAATGAACTCAGTTTATTTCCTGACCAACAACGTAAACGGAGACGGAAAGGATGTCTGGCCCTGGGTATCCCACACGGACGTCTACCGGTTTGATGTTTCTAAACTCGACCAGTGGGAAATCGTTTTCTCCCACATGGATAAAATGGGAATTATGCTGCACGTAATCACGCAGGAAATAGAGAATATTTCGGTACTGGACGGCGGCACCTTAGGAACCCAGCGAAAACTGTACTACCGCGAATTAATTGCCCGTTTTGCCCATCATTTAGCTGTCAACTGGAACATCGGGGAGGAAAATGTCAACTCCGATGCAGAACGGAAGGCTTTTGCCAGCTATTTTAAACAAAACGACCCCTACAAGCACCTGGTCAACATCCACACCCCTCCCGACCAGCACGATCCCATCTATACGCCACTGCTTGGGTATCCGGATTATGATGGCGCTTCCCTCCAGACCTATACCTCCAGCACAGTGCACTCCGAAACCTTGAAATGGATAAAAAATTCGGCTGCCCAGGGAAGAAAATGGGTCGTGACCTCCGACGAGATCGGGCCTACTCCGGCGGGTGTAGTACCGGATGCCAACGATTTTTGGCATAATCACGTGCGGAAAGAAGCCCTGTGGGGCAACCTGATGGCCGGTGGCGGCGGGGTAGAATGGTATTTTGGGTATGATTATGCGCACAGTGACCTGACGGGAGAAGATTGGCGTTCGAGGGATAATATGTGGAACCTGACCCGTCATGCCTTAACCTTCTTCCAGCAGCACCTGCCGTTTGTCAACATGAGCAGCAACGACGGATTAACCTCCAACACCAGTGACGATTGCCTGGCGCGTCCGGGTCAGGTATACGCGATCTACCTCCCCAATGGCGGAACGACTAATCTGAATGTAGGCGGCACTTCGGCGGAGTATTCGGTCAAATGGTATAACCCGCGTAGTGGAGGCGCTTTGGTTACGGGTAGTGTTACCAAAATAACCGGCAGTAACAATCAGTCAATTGGCAATCCACCGGCTGATGCATCCCAGGATTGGGTTTGTCTGGTGGTGAACACTACCATTTCTTCCGCTACCGCCGACTATAGCCCCAAACAGTCAAGTGTAATGCGGGAGCAAGCAGAAGTATCGGTATTTCCAAATGCATTTACCACGGAAGTAACGGTGCAGTAAAACCCGTCGCGCTTGCTCCGGTAGAAGTCCGGATTGTAAACACATTGGGTAACCCCGTAGCTTCCGCCAGTAGCATGGCTACTGATTTCTACACCAAAACGTTTAACCTAAGTAGCTTAGCCCTCGGGTGTATACATAGTGGAAGTAGCATGCGGAGAGGAAATGGTGTCGCATAAAGTCATCAAACAGTAGGCATACGTGTAGACTTGATTTACCTTTTATAATCTGGTCAAAAGAAACTAAAAGTGGTCTGACGAATAAAGTCAGATCACTTTTAGTTTTATAGTGATTCTAGCTACTTCTTTACCAATAAATCAGTCCGTAGTTAGAGGCTTACTTTTGACTTCGTCGAGCACTTCGTGGTGAAAGACTCGTGATTTATTGTACAAGTAATGAGTAGAAGAACTATAATAGTCGATGAACCAACCCTACGCCCTACGCAAAATTCAGACGGCCTGCCGGGTAATCTGTAGCAAGGCTTCATGCAAGACTGGATTAGCTGCTATAATCGTGAAGTTTCGGGTGTAATCCTTTTCATTCACCCGGAACGAAATACTATTGCCGTCTATGTCCGTTACGGTTCCTCCAGCCTCCCGTATAATTAAATGCGTCGCCGCAATATCCCAGATCTTAGTGGTCTGGTTGAGACAACCTCCCAACCGTCCATCCGCAGTGCTTAAAAATCCACGGCAGAGTTAGTCGTACGCAGGTTGCGGATACTGCCCACCAGTGACTGGATAATGCTAGTCTCAAAGGCTGTTTTGCCGGGTATCTCTGTATAATCAAGTGAATAGGCAACCAGTACATTCTGGAGACTGTTTTCCGGCGAAACCCCAATGGGTTGGCCGTTCCGGGTAGCACCTTGTCCCTGTTCGGCCAGGTAAAGCAAGTCATAGAAGGGTAAAAACATGCCGCGGCTACCGGATGCTGGTGGTGCAGCAAGGCAATTAATACGCCAAACCAGGGAATCCCCGAGGCAAAGTTGGAAGTGCCATCCAGTGGATCAATCACCCAGGTAAAGTCTGATTGCTGATCGTAAATCCGGTCTCTTCCGCAATGATATTATGCGCCGGGAAGTGATGCCGCACAAAGTCAACTATGGCTTTTTCCGATTCGAGATCAGCCTGCGTCACAATGTTGCTCTGGTTTTCCTTGAGTTCTATCTGCTGAAGATGGCCAAAGTGCCGCATAAGTACACCGCTCCGCCAATGCGTAGTGCTTCTTCAATTTGAGTTAACATGGGTAAGGTGTTTGCCTGCAAAATAAGAAAGTCGCTTGAGTCCTTACTCAAAGTTTTGCGGCTGGTCTCATTACCCTTTCTAATAATCAAAAATCATAATTCCTTAAGAGTATGTTTAAAAATTTAATTTGGGATTCTCGCCAAAATAATATCGATAAAGGCCATGTTGCATAAAAGCGAGAGAAGATTCGATGGTTTTCTCAAAATCGCGGCCTAATCGGCGGAAGAAATTAAACCAGGCATGGAGCCGATGCTTCACTCGTAGCAGGTCCAGCTTCTTTTCTACTTGCCATCTTCCGGTTTGGGGAACGAATCCCTGCGCCGATTCAGGTCTTTGGGTGAGTTCTACTTTCCACTGGTAGTAGCAGCACAAGTAGTAAACTCGCCCTTATACGCCTGGTCAGCCCGGATTAATTCCAGGCGGGAAGAAGCCTTGTCTAACTGCCATAAAAGTTCAATGCCTTCGGCTCCATCGTGTTCATTATTGGCCGCTGATACGTGCAGTGCTAAGGGTGAAACCTAAGGTATCTACTGCAAGATGCCTTTGCGTCCATTCACATTTTTATTGAAGACCAATACCGGTTTCCACACTAATCAGACTCCCTTTCTTGACGCTTTGAGAATCTACTGCGGCAGCCGAGGCCATGGCAAGTTTTCCCTGTCTTTGCCTTTTCTTTCTGCACTAATGCGGTGAGTATGTCTCCCCAGACCCCCTTTTGCTGCCATTTGCGAAAGTGGACCCGAAGCTGGACAACGTATCAGGTCCAATAATAGAGGCTTTCCCCGAGGCTGGGTAAATCGTCGGCTTCTCTTCCAGATTCCGCCACTGCGTACCCGTGCGGGTAATCTTTAAAATTCCATTAACTACTCCCCGTAAAGAATGCTTTCGCTTTCTGCCACTGTCCACTATTTTTTCAATAACTTCCCATTGGGAATCGGTCAATGGGGTGAAACGTTTACGCTTAAACTTAAGCTTTCTTTAGCCATGATAACTTGCGATTTGACAACCACAAGTTAGGACTGATTCCCTTTTTCCCCTTTGAAAATTTTGCAATTTTCGCTTCTTCACTTTTAAACATACTCTAAAATATCCACCGGGATGAATAAACTGATAATAATTGTTCTTTTTTTGAGAATAAATCCAGGAAGGCTGGATTTTAGGTCAATTATTGAAACAGATAGTAGAAAAAGAGGAAAATTCAGGTTTTTCCGGATTGTTTATCTAAAACCTATATGTCAATGAAATCCAGATTATTAAGAATTCCGTTTATACTTTCTTTGTTGTTTTTTGCGCTGCTACTGGGCGATATTGCTTTGCTGACGCCGCCACCCGGCCGCCGGGGCGGGAAAAATCGCTGGGAGGCGCGGATACTCAAGCTGCGGGGTAAGAAATTGCAGCAGGAAGGGAAAGACAAACTGCGGGAAGGGAAGATCCCTGCGTAAAGGATGGTAACCGTAAGGAGGCCCGGAAATTAAGACGGGAAGGCCGTTTACTGAAGAAAAGGGGCAATCTGATTGAGGAAGAAGCCCGTTTGCTCCGCCAGGGAAAGATCAGTCCTGATTCGGTAAAGCACCGTAAGCGCTTCTTTTGGATGCGGGAAGATAACAGCCAGCGCCGATTGAGAAATTAACCCAAAGCAACCTACAGTACAACAATGCCACCCGTAACACCGGTGGCATTGTTATTTACGGCATAATTTCACGCCGGAGCTGATCCAGGAACTGCTTCATAAACAGGGTTCGCTGACGGGCTTCCGTCCGTCCGGCAGCTGTTTGCATGCGGTTTTCCAGCTGCAGGAGCTTGCAGTAAAAATGGTCCAGCGAGTTGATCTTATCATCCGCAGTACGTTTCTCCGGAAACGGTTCTGAAGGGTCGTACAGGCGTTGTCCCATCGCACCTCCCAGCGTCAGGCACCGGGCTATGCCGATAGCTCCAATGGCATCCAGGCGGTCGGCATCCTGTACTACCTTTGCTTCCAGGGTAGTAGGGAGGATATTAGCCGAAAAGCTGTGTGCTTCAATAGCATGGCCAATTGCCGCATGATGCCGGGAAGGGTAATTAATGGATTGCAGGAATTGAATAGCTGCTTGAGCTGCCAGCCGCGATGCCTGGTTGCGTTGCGAAGAGTTTTTGGGCACAATTACGCAATCATGGAGCCAGGCAGCCGGTAATACAATGCTTAAATCGGCTCCTTCGGCTACTGCCAGCATCCGGGCATTGGCCACCACCCGGTGAATGTGAGCCATATCGTGGGCTGCATCGGGAGTAGTATTTGTAAGGAGGTATTGTTCAAATTGGACTTCGAGCACAGAAAGGTCGGTCGGATTGGACATAGAACCCAAAGTTAGGCAAAGGAATAGCTTCTTTTCTGTGAGAGAAAAATAGTAGGTTCGCATTACTGAAAAAGCTAACGTTTAGTCAGCCATGAACCATTCTATCTGCACTACCTGCGGAACTCAGTATGCCGAATCGGTAGACCCACCAGCGCAGTGCCCAATTTGTGATGATGAAAGACAATACCTGGGACCCGGAGGGCAACAGTGGATTACCCTCGAAAAACTCCGCCGCACGCACCGCAATAGCTTCCGGAAAAAAGAAGAAGGGTTGTACGGCATCGGCACCGTTCCTGAGTTTGGAATCGGGCAGCGGGCCTTGTTACTGAAAGGCCCCGAAGGTAATATTCTCTGGGATTGCATTAGTCTCGTGGATGAAGCTACGATTGATATTATTAAAGGATTGGGGGGATTGTCGGCCATTGCCATTTCGCACCCCCATTATTATACTACCATGGTGGAGTGGAGCCGGGCTTTTGGCAATGTACCGGTGTACCTGCATGCCGCTGATCGTGAACACGTACAACGGCCTGATTCGGTGCTCCACTTCTGGGAGGGTGAAACCCAGTCTTTACAAAAAGGTATTACGCTGATCCGTTGTGGTGGTCATTTTGCCGGAGGGACCGTGTTGCATTGGGAGCAGGGAGCTGAAGGTAAAGGCGTTTTATTAACGGGAGATATCATTCAGGTAGTGCCCGACCGGGGATTTGTCAGCTTTATGTATAGTTACCCGAACCTGATTCCGCTGCCGGCCGCTGCGGTAGAAGCCATTGTAAGCGCCGTAGAACCTTTTACTTTTGACCGGATGTATGGCGCCTGGTGGGGGAGAAGCACCATCTTAACCGGAGCAGCCCTATCCGTGAAGCGTTCAGCAGAACGGTATATCCGCATGATCAGTGGATAAGCTGTTTGGAAACCTCGTCCCCGGCTCCTTTCCTCCAGAGCGGAGAGTTACATTATGGTAGTCTAAAAGTCCCTCTGGGCAGGGGACGAAAACGGGAGTTTTCGGGTCAGCCTGCGGGAAGGATTTGCCAAAAGGCGAACTTCGTTTTAGGGTGAGGTTTCCGGATTCTAAGCCTCCATTTCGCTAAAATCCCTCTGCCTTTATGTCCTTCTCGACTATGTTCCCGTACTTTTGCACTTTTTCGCGGATTTCGGCGGACTTCCCGATCAGGACAAACGTTAGATTTTCCCTGGGAAAATATTTCCTAATCACCTCCCTAGCTTTGGGCAGCGTTAATTCATCCCCCGTTGCGCAAATGTATTGATATAGGACTCATCAAATCCGTATAGAAACATCTGCGCCAGTAAATCGGCTAATTGCCCCGCCGTTTCGTAGCGGGGCGGAAACTGTCCTTTAATGTAACTTCGGGCCGAAGCCAGTGTTTCTCGTCGGGCCCTTCGGTATGCAGCTTTTCCAGTACTTTCAGCGTTAAATCAAGGGCTTCGGTAGTAGTAGCATTGCGGGTGTAGCTGCTGATGGCAAAGGAGCCGGTCTGTTTATGGGGATTGAAAAAACTCCGGGCTCCGTAGGTCAGCCCCGTATTTACCCGTAACTCATCATTCAGCCAGGAAGTAAACCCGCCCCGGAGAATGGTATTGATCACTTGAATGGCCACAAAGTCTTCATTGTTGCGCGAAACACCCAGGCTCCCGATCTGGAAGGTAGTTTCGGTGGCGTCCGGTTTGTTAACCAGCAGTACTTTGGGTTGCGAAGTCATGGTGCTCATTCGTTCTGAGGTGGCCGCCCCGGCTACGAGTTCATTGTCTGCCGTTTGCCAGTCGTCAAAAAGCTTTCTGATCTGGCTGCGCATCTTGCGAAGCTCAAAATCTCCGGCGACTACAATAGCTGATGCATCCGGCTTGTAATTGGCGGCGTAAAAACTCTTGAGATCTTCAACCCGCAGAGAAGCCACCGATTCCCGGGTGCCTTGTACCGGATTGCCGTAGGTGGTCTCCGAATAAGGCCCGCGCAAAATACTCGTCAATTACCTCCTGCGGACTTTCCTTGGCCTGGTTCAGTTGGGCCAGCAGCCGTGTTTGCCTTTTTTTTACTTCTGCCGCCGGAAACGCCGGATTAAGTATCACTTCTTTTAAAATAGGTAAAATTTCATCCTGATCCTGTTTAGCAAAGGAGCATTTAACAAAAGTAGCTTCCAAGCTGGCAGTTGTTGTCAGCGTGGCTCCCAGAAAATCGACGGTTTCTTCGATCTCTTCCTTGGTATATTTTTTAGTGCCAAAAAGCAGCGATTGGGCAGTCAGGTAGGCCAGTCCCGAATTGCGGCCATCTTTGGTTGCCCCGGCTGGAATCGTAGCCGTGATATACACCAGTGGTACTTCATGCTGTTCCATCAGATAAATGGTCAATCCATTCTTCAGATCGATCTTTTCGTACCCGGGAAGCTGAAAGGCACCCGTTCCCTGCGCTGTCGCAAACGGCACAGCGGTACTGAGCAAAAAGAAACAGGAACAATGGGTACCTGGTACCAGGGTGACGGAACACTACGCGGGAAAGAGTAACTAAAGCTTTATTCATGTAAGTAGCACTTAGCATTTTGCTATTAGCTTATAGATCAATATGTAAAAGATAAATACGGTGGCTGGTTGCCGATCAGGTACTTATCGTCGCAAATCAGCGGTTGCCTGGTTATTCTACATTTGCCTGCAGCACACCGACCGTACGGTTTGGTTTAATGAAGTATTGCCGGGCTACTCGCTGAATGTCTTCTTTGGTCACTTTACCCAATGCTTCCGGGGCAGTGAAAAGCCGCCTAAAATCACCAAAAAACAATTCATACGTCCCCAAATCATTGGCTTTTCCATTAATGGTTTCCAATTGCCGGAATAATTGGACCCGTTTCTGGTTTTTTACTTTTTGCAGTTCCCGGTCCGTAACACCATCTTTTATAATTTTATCCAGTTCTTCATAAATAGTCCTTTCCAGGCGGTCAGCCGTAACACCCTCCTGAGCAACGGTATAGATCGTAAATAGATTAGGGTCAAAGGTGGTCGGCATCGAAACGTATAACTCGGTAGCCAGTTGCTTCTGGTCAATCAGGGAACGGTACAGCCGGGAAGATTTGCCGCCGGAGAGAATGGCTTCAAGCAACGTAAGCGGATAATAATCGGCCGAATCAGCGGCCGGTACGTGGTACGTAATCATCAGGTTGGGCGAAGAAACGTCTTTCTTCAGCAGGAAGCGTTTTTCGCCCTGCTGCTCCGGTTCTACCGTCAAGACGGGCCGCGGAGGTGTATGGGAGGCAATGGGCTCCAGATACCGCTGAGCTAAGTCTTTCACCTGGTTCAGGGTAACGTCACCGGCAATCACGGCTACGCAGTTATTGGGCGCGTAATAGGTTTCAAAATACCGCTGCAGGTCTTCTTTGCGCCACTGCTTTATGTCTGATTCAAAGCCGATTACGGGCCAGCTGTAAGGGTGGGCAAAGAAAGCTACCGACACCATTTGCTGATACAGCGCATCATAATTATTATTTTCCAGCCCGGTACGGCGTTCGGAAAGCACCACACCCCGTTCACTCTCAATCATTTTATCGTCGAAATTCAAATCTCTGATCCGGTCAGCCTCCAGTTCGAAAATCTGTTCGAGAGCCGTGCGGGGAAACCAGTTCGTATACACGGTTACATCCTCAGTCGTATAGGCATTGTTGCTGCCGCCATTGGCTTCCATGACCAGGTCAAACTGTTTGGGACCATATTTTTTAGCACCATTGAACATCATGTGTTCAAAAAAATGCGAAATGCCGGTAATACCCGGGTATTCGTTGCGGGAACCTACTTTCCAGAAAAGGTACATATTGGCATTTGGAATGGAATGGTCCTCCAATACCAGAATCTTCATCCCATTTTGCAGCGTAAAAGATTTTACGTCATCCGCTCTGGGCTGGGCAAGAGCGGGAACCGCGACAAGCAGGAAAAACAGTACTATTTTATTCATAGACTCACTAAAAACGCAATTTTTCTTTCAATTATTTATGATACCCCATTAATTCGAACCGAAAAAAACGTTTTCTTTATATAAAGTACCTTGTGTTTGCGTATAAGTACCTGAAGACCTAGAGTATCGCCAGAATGCATCATAATACTGGGAATTTATTATAGCTATTAATTGTTAAAGTGCAAACTAATATTGCATTATAGCGAATTTGCGCATTATGGAATACAAAGATTACTATAAAATTCTGGGTGTGGAAAAGTCCGCAACCCCCGAAGACATTAAGAAGGCTTTCCGCAAGCTGGCGGTAAAGTACCATCCGGATAAGAACAAGGATGACAAAAAAGCCGAAGAAAAATTTAAGGAAGTAAACGAAGCCTACGAAGTATTGAGTGATCCCGAGAAGCGGAAGCAGAACGACGCATTTGGCGAAAACTGGAAATATTCGCAGGCCAACGGCGGTATCGATGGTTTTGTCGGAGCCGGGCAGCCGGGTAGTGGTGGTAATAACCGGCAGGGTTCACCGGAGGAGTTTGCTGATAAATATGGGAGCGAAGGCAATTTTTCCGCCTTTTTTGAGAGCCTTTTCGGACACAGGGCCGGTCAGGGAAATCGTGCTTCCCGCAAAGGACAGGACTACCAGGCCGAAATGCTGATGAATCTGGAAGAAGCCTACCACGGTACCGAAAGACTGCTCAATGTAAACGGGCAACAATTGCGGATTAAACTCAAGCCCGGTATCCGGCATGAACAAACCATCCGGCTGCGGGAAAAAGGTGGGCCAGGCCTGGGCGGCGGTCCCAATGGGGATATTCTGATTACTATTAAGGTAGAAGAAAATTCGTATTTCGAGCGGAAAGGGGACGACCTTTACGTGACTTTACCCGTAGATATATATACCGCCGTAATTGGTGGAAAAACAACCGTAAAAACCCTGAAAGGAGAAATCAAGCTGGATATTCCGCCAAAGACGGATAGCGGTAAGGTACTTCGGTTAAAAGGGCTTGGCATGCCGGTATACGATAAAGCGGGAGAATATGGCAATTTGTACGTGAAGGTGGAACTACATTTGCCTTCTGCGCTTTCGGAAAAGGAAATGGAGTTGTTCAGACAGTTGGCCCAATTAAATACTCAGAAACATGCTCATACCGTATGATCCATTTAGTGATTGGGAGAAAAATTCCCAGTTTGGCGCTGATCATGGCAACCAGGAGTGCCACTATGCTACGGAAGTAGCCGAAATGCTGCAGTTTCACAGTATGGAAGATATATCGGATGCGATTGACCGGGCTATGCAAGTATGCAGGCGGGCTGGAATTGCGGTTCCGGTCCACTTTCGGCAGGTGTTCCGTTATACCCGAGAAGGGTTGCAGCGTGATCTGCGGTTGAGCAATCTGGCTTCTTATCTGGTGATCATTAACGCGGGTACTGAACATCAGGTAGTGGCCCAAGCACAAATTTTTTCCTACCTCAAAAATGGTAAATAAGGCCGCTTGGGTGCATTACTTCCAAATGGGTAGGTATTGAAGTAACTTGATAAAAGACAAGGGTAACCAGCCGGTAACACTACTTCTGGTAGCTTACCGGCTGGTAAGAAATTTATCTGCCTTCCTTTCCGTAAAATAATGCATTTTCTTACGTAGTTCCGGGGTCTACTGATTACCGCTTGGGCGAGGACGGGTTTTGTCCGTAATTTTAGCCTTAGCGCATCAGCCTGCCCATTACATGAGACTACTATACGCCCTTTTTTGCTTTTTTATTCCATTCCTGCTCTTCGGACAAGCTACTGCCCCCAAGTACAGCAATGAATTTTTATCCATTGGAGTGGGAGCCCGTGCCCTCGGGATGGCCCGTACGCAAACGGCATTGGTCAATGACGTGACGGCCGGCTACTGGAATCCGGCGGGATTACTGGAAATAACAAATAAGTACGAAGGGGCGCTGATGCACGCCGAATATTTTGCCGGCATTGCCAAGTACGATTACGCCGCCTTTGCTACGTCCATTGATTCAGTGAGCCATCTGGCCGTGTCCGCCATCCGGTTTGGCGTAGATGATATTCCGGACACCCGCTTCCTTTTTGACGCCAATGGTGCCATTAACTACAATAATATTACCTTCTTTTCGGCGGCTGATTACGCTTTTCTGGTTTCCTATGCCCGCCGTTTTCCCAAGATAAGTGGCCTGAAACTAGGTGGTAGCGTCAAGATCATTCACCGGAATGTCGGCAGCTTTGCCAATGCCTGGGGTTTTGGATTTGATGCCGGGCTGCAATGGTCACGGAACGATTGGCAGTTTGGCCTGATGGCCCGGGATGTCACCAGCACCTTCAATGCCTGGTCGATTAATACGGTACTGCTGCGGGATATATACGCCCAGACCGGCAACCGTTTGTCGTCTAATTCCATTGAAATCACCCTGCCAAAATGGACTGCGGGTCTGGCTCGTTCGTTCCGGTTCGGCAACAGTAAAAATATAGGTTTGTTAACTGCCTTCGATGCTGATTTTACCTTTGACGGAAAGCGCAACGTACTGGTTCGTTCCAATGCAGTGTCTATAGACCCGCATATAGGCGTAGAACTGGACTACAAAAAGCTGGCTTTTATCCGTATGGGTGCCGGTGACGTGCAACGGATCAAAGATTTCGATTCATCCACCTACACTACGTTCCAGCCTAATTTCGGCGTGGGCTTCCGGATGGGCAAGTTTGGAATTGATTATGCCCTCACTGATATCGGCGACCAGTCAGAATCGCCTTATTCACACGTATTTTCACTGAAAGCCGGTTTTTAAGCGCCTAGGCTTAGTTTACTCCCTAAGAAGTTTTCTAGTCTGCTATGAATACAAGCAACTATTATACACATCCGCAAAGCCATTCTGAAAAGAAAACTTTGACCGGTATGGATAAAAAAACGATTGACCGATCCCGGTTAACCGGTAGGAATTCAATACTGCTCCTGCTGCTGCTCCTGCTCCTGCCATTGACCCTGAGGGCGCAGAACTTCGGCAATGAATGGATCAATTACAATCAGCAGTACTATAAGATACCTACTACTCAGTCGGGTATGTACCGGATTACTAAAACAGATTTGCAGCAGGCTGGTTTTCCCGTTACTTCTGTAGATCCCCGGAGGATTCAGTTGTTTCACCGCGGGCAGGAACAAGGAGTGTTTATCAGTGGTGAAGGGGATGCCATTTTTCACGATAATGATTATATCGAGTTTTACGGGCAGCGCAATGATGGCTCCCTGGATGCCGAACTTTATCAACCTGCTTCTGCCCAGCCGCATCCCTATTATAATCTCTACTCTGATACCACGGCTTATTTCCTGACCTGGCGTCTGGATAATGGCTTAGGAAAGCGGATGGAAAGCTATTACGAAGCCAACACGGCCAATATTTCGGCGGAGACTTTTCATCTGGAAGAACAAAGATTGTTATTGACCGATCAGTATTCGGCCGGCCTGCGGTATGACCAGCGGGACTTACGGGGAGAGGCCGAATACGGCCACTATGACTCCGGTGAAGGCTGGACTGGCATAACTATTAATAAGTTCAATAGTCTTGATTATAAGTTAACGGGTCTTACCAATGTGGCAAATGGTGGTCCGAAACCAAGATTGGAAATGGTGCTGGCGGGGCATCTGAACGTAAACCATAAGGTAGAAATTTTTGCCGGTCCCAGTGCCAATAGTCTCCGTTCCCTCGGAACTGCGGAGTTCTCGTATTATACCAATACCCGCTTCGCCAGAGACCTGGAATTTTCGGATATCAGCTCAACTGGCGAGGTTACCGTCCGGATGCGGGTCAATGGATATGCGGATGCCAATCAAGATGCAGCTTCCGTTTCCCTGATTCGCCTGATATTCCCCCAGACCGTAGATGCCGGAAGTGCTACCCGAAAAACTTTCTATTTATCGTCTAACCCAGGTGATAAGTCATACGTCGAGATCGGCAATCCACCGGCTAACGCTACACTCTATGATATTACCCTCCCGCAGAGCATACGCCGGATCACGACCATTGCCAGTGCCGGCAAGTTAACTGCCATGATCAATGGCACGGGCAAAAGCAAAACGCTGTTGCTGAATAGTGGTTTTTTGCCTTCCCCGGCTTTGAAAAGAGTACGTTTCCGCAACATTGATCCGGCTGCCCATAACTTTCTGATCATCAGCCATAAAAACTTGATGAAACCGGCTGGTGGGTTTAGTGACATGGTACGGGGGTATGCGGCTTACCGGGCCTCAGCAGCCGGAGGCAGTTATGATACGCTGGTAGTGGATGTCGATCTGCTGTATAATCAGTTCAGTTACGGCGAGTTGACTCCACTGGCTTTCCGCCGCTTCGCCAATTTTATGGTAAAAAGAGGCAAGCCCGAATTTATGTTCCTGATTGGCCGGTCGCTCTACCCTCAATGGATGCGTAATGACCCGGACCGCTATAGCAAGGATCTGGTACCTACTGCAGGTTATCCGGGTTCGGATGTGGCCCTAACGGCAGGGCTGGACGGAACACCTTTTTTACCGGCTATTCCGACCGGACGAATTAATGCTACTACGCCGCAACACGTGCTCGATTACCTCAATAAAGTAAAAGAACACGAGTCTACTCCGGCTGATGTGCTCTGGCGCAAAAACCTGCTGCATCTGAGCGGGGGGCGGACGCAAACCGAACTCCGGTTATTTAAGCTGTTCGTGGATGATTTCAAACAGGTAGCCGAAGGGGCGTACCTGGGGGGAAAAGTAGCTACCCTCACCAAAAAGACGGATGATGCGGTGGAGCTGATCAACGTAGCCGAGCAGGTAAACAAAGGCGTGTCCCTAATGACTTTTTTTGGCCACTCAGGGCGCAATATCACTGACATTGAAATCGGATACTGCTCTGATGACGTGCAAGGATACCGCAACAAAGGCAAATACCCCATGATTCTCGTAAACGGCTGCCAGGCAGGAGACATCTTTACGGGGGGCGTAACCTTAGGGGAAAACTGGATTCTTACGCCGGACCGGGGTGCTGTGCTGTTTATGGCTCATAGCGGCACGGGATATACTATTCCGCTGAAGCGTTTTACCGATTGGTTTTACCGTACGGCTTTTGGCGACAGTCTTTACGTAGGGAAGCCCGTAGGGGCCATTCACAAAGAAACCATTCGAAGATTTACCCGCGGCTTAACCCATGTCGAGTTGGAGATGACCCACGCCGAACTTATTACCCTGCAGGGCGATCCGGCCATCAGTCTGGCACCCATATCCAAACCGGACTACTATACCAGCGGGGATCAGTTGTTTCTGCAATCGTTTGACAATAGCCGGATTACGGCGGCAACGGATTCATTCCAGGTAGGCATTATTGTTTCCAACTTCGGAAGTATTAACCGGAACAAATTTCCGGTGACAGTGCGGCGTACTTTGGGGGACGGCAGCGTGCATCAATATGATACTACGTTTTATAACCCGGTTTTTTACCAGGATACCCTCTATTTTACCATTAAAAATGAAGGCATGCTGGCCGGTGGCAGCCAGCGGTTCGAAGTGATTCTAGATAATACCAATCGCATTCCGGAACTGAATGAGAATAACAACGTGGGCGTGCTGGATTACCTGATGCCCTCCGTAGGGGCTATTCCGTTATTTCCGCGGGAATACAGTATTGTCAGTAAGCAACCCGTGCAATTCGTAGCCCAGTCCACGGCTTCTCCGGTCAGGAGCCGACCCTATCTGATCGAACTGGATACTTTATACACCTTTACTAGCCCGGCTAAGCGAAGTACCACCGTAACGGCCGGTCTCCTACCTACCTGGACTACCGATCTGCTGAGTACCACTCAGGCTCATGACAGCACGGTGTATTACTGGCGGATCCGGTATGACGACATCCCCGAAGGCCCGGACAATACCTGGGCGGAAAGTTCCTTTATCTATATTACCAACAGCCCCGAAGGGTGGTCTCAATCGGAGTTTCCGCAGTTTTCCAAAGCGAAAGGGCAACGGATGTCCCGTAATATAGGTACCGTAAAATGGGAGTTCAACGAGGTGCTGACCCGGCTAAAGGTAAGTACCTACGGAGAAAGCAGCTCGGTGGAAGCATACAAAAAAGCGGAGTTATTTATCAATGAGGGGCCAGTGGTATTTGACGGAAGGTGCGGCAGCAGCAGTCTGGTGGGCGTAGCTTTCAATAAGTCTACCGTACAGCCCTACTCAGTAAATCCGGCGCTGAATTGCGGCCGCGACCCGTTTGTAAGTAATTACCTTACCAATAGTTACCTGAATAGCGGCGGACTAAGTGCGTATATTGATGCCGTGCCGGAAGGGGATTATGTGCTCCTGTTTACTTCCGGGAACATTAATTTTACCAACTGGACGGATGCTATGCGGCAGAAACTCACCGCCATCGGGGCGGATCCGGCAAAAGTAGCCAAACTGCAAAATGGTCATCCTTACCTGATTTTAGGCAAAAAAGGTGCAGCTCCCGGCTCGGCTACCGAAATCCTGGCTGACTACGCTTCCTCCATCTCACCGTCCGGGCAGATCATTACCTTACAGACTTCTTTATCCGGCCGTTATGATAAAGGTACCATTACTTCTACGGTGGTAGGCCCCGCCAGTCTCTGGGGTACACTGTACCATAGGATTAAACCCTCAGAGTCCTTTTCTTATGATAAATGGCAATTAGATGTAGTAGGCATCAATCTGCAGGGGAATGAGGCAGTGGTGGCCCAGGACGTAAAAGAAAGCCCGCTGAACATTGATTTTATCAATTCAACGCAATATCCGTATCTCAAACTCCGGCTTCAGGCAAAGGATACCGTCAACCTAACTCCGCCGCAACTGAATAAATGGCAGGTTATCTATGCTGGTGTGCCCGAAGGAATCATTAACACTGAAATGGTGGCTGCGGAGGTGTACCAGGTGGGCGAAAAAGCGGAAGGCGAATCGTTTACCCTGCCCTTTGTTTTCCATAACGTATCGCCTCGTCATTTTACCGATTCCCTGACGGTTCAGGTTACTCAGTTGAATATCACTTCGCGCCGGCAGCAGGTGAGCAGCTTTAAGGTGAAGTCCCTGGCCGCCGGTGATACGGTCCGGTTTACCGTTCCGGTGAAAACGATTGGCCAGGGCGGCGACAACCGGTTGCAAGTATATGTGAATCCGCGGACGCAGCCGGAACAGAATTACGCTAATAATATCATTGAAGTGCCTTTCAAAGTACACCAGGATCGTATTCATCCGGTGTTGGATGTAACGTTTGACGGCACCCGCATTATGGACGGGGACATTGTTTCGCCCAGCCCGTTGATTGCCGTAAGTCTGAAGGACGAAAATAAAATTCAGATCCGGAAAGATACCGTCGGGATGGAATTATACCTGAAGAAACCCTGCGATGCCTGTCCTTTTGAACGGATTGCGCTGGGAAGTCCGGAGGTGAGGTGGACGCCGGCCGGTGGGGAAAACGATTTCCGGCTGGAATTTCAGCCTAAAGGACTGGCCGATGGAACCTACACTCTGCGGGTTCAGGGGCGGGACGTAAGTGGCAACGTATCCGGAGTGGAACCCTATCAGATTCACTTTGAAGTGGTAAATGAGTCGAAGATTACCCATTTCTATCCGTATCCCAATCCATTTTCGACCAGTACCCGGTTTGTGTTCACATTAACTGGCGCGGTAATTCCCGATCAGATCAAGATCCAGATCATGACTGTAAGCGGCAAAGTAATCCGCGAAATCACCCAGGATGAGCTGGGGCCGGTGCGTATTGGGAACAATATCAGCTCCTACGCCTGGGATGGCACCGACGAATTCGGCGACAAACTGGCTAACGGGGTGTATCTGTACCGCGTAATTACCAAAGCCAACGGTCAAACGATGGAACACCGTTCCACCAGTGCAGATAAAGCCTTCCGGAAAGAATACGGGAAGCTATATATCTTGAGGTAGGTTCGTAAATTAGCGTATGGGCTGAAACGTACGGGATAAAGTATGTTGCCTTTTCAGAAGCAGTCCGGTCGAATTATTACCTTAAATTATGGGTAATGATTCGACCGGACTGCTTTTTGGATGTCAAAGCATAAAAAGTTACACTCAAACCTTAATTTTATCACCGGTCTCACTTACTGCTTACTTTCAATGAACCACTTACTAAAAATACTGGCTTCCCTGGGATGGCTTCTGCTGGTCGGACAGCCAGCTACTGCCCAAGACCGGGAAAAGGAGGAGGGAATCCCCGAGGGAGCCGCTGAGCCCGAACACCTGAAAATGCGCTACGAAGGCAACGACCGACGACGTACCGGGTTTGAGCCCGCCGCTGTAAAGCCCAGTACCATAGAAGAGTTAAACCGAGCCATGACCCAACGGATGCAGCTGGCCGAAGAATCGATTTTCAAGCATTATCCAGTAAGGAGTATTGGCCCTAACGTAATGAGCGGGCGGGTAACCGATCTGGCTGTAAATGAGCAAAATCCTAAAATATTTTACGTGGGCTACGCTTCAGGAGGCGTATTCAAAACGGTTAATAATGGACATACATTTGATCCCATCTTTGACCACCAGCGGGCCCTGGGAATCGGGGATATCGCCCTGGCTCCCTCTGACCCCAATGTGCTTTGGGTAGGTACGGGCGAAAACAATTCGAGCCGGAGCAGTTATGCCGGCGCCGGAGTGTATAAAAGCACGGATGCCGGTAAAACGTGGCAGTTTACGGGTCTGGATTTTACGCAGCATATTGGCCGGATCGTGATTCATCCGCAGCGTCCGGAGGTGGTGTGGGTGGCCGCCATGGGCGCTTTATATTCTACCAACCGGGACCGTGGCCTCTACAAAACCACCGATGGGGGTAAAACCTGGAAACAGACTTTATTCGTGAATGACAGCACGGGAGTCATAGACCTGGTGATCAATCCTCAGAATCCTGATCAATTGTGGGCGGCCACCTGGCAGCGGCTCCGCAATCCCGGAAACTTTGTGGGCAACGGCGAGGGTTCGGCCATTTACGTCTCCAATGATGGGGGCGAAACCTGGCAACCGTCCATGAGCGGTTTTCCGAAGGGAGGCTCGGTGGGCCGGATTGGGCTGGATATTTGCCTGAGCAAACCTTCGGTGCTCTATGCCGTGGTGGATAATCAGGAAGAGATCCGGAAGGAGAAAAAAAAGGAAGCAGATAAAAAGAACGAAAAGGAAAAAGACAAAGAAAAGTCCCGTTTGAAACGGGAGGACTTCCGAAGTATGGATGCCCGTACCTTTCTGGCTCTGTCAGATGCTGACTTAGATACCTTTCTGCTGAAAAATAACTTTCCGAAAAAGTACAATGCCGGGGTGGTGAAAAACGAGGTCCGGCAGGGAAAATATCAGCCCAAAGCGCTATACGATTATTTTGGGGAAGACAATGATGCTAATACCAACTTGTTTGAAACTTCCATTAAGGGAGCGGAGGTGTACCGGTCTGATGACTATGGTGCTACCTGGCGGAAGGTAAACACCAAGGCCCTGGATGGTTTATACTACACGTATGGGTATTACTTCGGGCAGATCAAGGTCACGCCTGATAATCCGGAGCGGGTATTTACCTGGGGCGTACCGCTGGTGGTATCCAATGATGGCGGCAAAACATTTACCCTGACGGATACTTCCGGCCGCGTTCACAGCGACCATCATGCCATGTGGATTGATCCGAAAGATGCAGGACACATCATCAACGGCAATGACGGAGGCGTAAACCTCAGTTATGATGGCGGTAAAACCTGGACGCATTTAAACCATCCGAATGTGGGGCAGTTTTATACGGTGATGATAGACATGGACACTCCCTATAATGTGTACGGTGGCTTGCAGGACAACGGCATTTATTATGGTTCTTCCCAAACTAAACCCAACGAAGGCAAGGACTGGGAACCCGTTGATGAGGAGACGGTATGTTTGTGGCCGTTGACCCTGGAACGGCAATACTATTTATATCGGTTTCAGTTATAATTACTTCAAGCTCGGAAGGGAAAAGAAAGCCGGAAATGATTACGCCCAAAACACGACGTTGGTGAACCCGCCCTGCGCTGGAACTGGCGAACTCCGCTGGCGGGAGTCCTCATAATCCTGATATTATTTATATGGGTTCGCAACGGCTGCTGGAGTCTGGATGAGCCCTTACCTGGCAAACGATCGCCGGACCTGACCAAAGAGCAAAGCGGGCAACGCCCTTTCAACCCTTACGGTCATTGCGGAGTCGCCGCTGAAGTTTGGCACCATTTACGCCGGTACCGATGACGGAAATATTCAACCCGCAATGGCCGGCGCTTCCTGGCAGCTCATTTCCGGCGGACTGCTACCCGATTTGTGGATTAGCAGTGTATGCTATCTGGCACGAAGAAGGCACGGTCTATGTCACCCTCACGGGCTATCGATACGATGACTTCCATGCCCACGTGTTTAAAAGCGTGGACTTTGGCAAAACCTGGACATCTCTTAAAGGTAATCTGGCCCGATGAAAGTACTAATGTGGCGTGATGGAAGACCGGTTAACCCGGCATTGTTGCCGCGGGTACGGATCATGGCACTTATGTGAGCCTGAATGGCGGACAAAGGTGGGATCTGGTAGCCAACGTACTTCCCAATTTGTCGCTGCTATGACATGATGAACATCCGGGAGAATGAACTGGTTGCTACGCATGGCCGCAGTATGTATGTGATGGATGTAAAACCGCTGCAAAGTTTAAGTGGAGAAGGAAAATGCTGCCCTGGTTGCTTTGAACCACCGCCAGTTAAATACCAGTGAATAGGGTGAACAGGAATATTCTTTTGTGCCTCTGAAGTGCCTCCGGGGTCCGGCTGATGTATTACCTGGGCGGACGTAGCGCCAATCCGGTATCCGGCAGAAATTACGGATCCTTCAGGCCGGGTAATCCGGAAACTAACGGGAAATGCTGGGCCAGGCTTTCAGGAGCTGCGATGGGATCTGAAGGGCGATCAGCCAGTGGCAAAAAAGGGAAGGGAGTGAAAGATCAAGCGGATACTTTTGTAAAACCCGGCATTTATTCCATTACATTTACACAGGGTAAAGACAAAGTTAGTACCAAGGTGGCTATCAGATAGCGCCTTTACGGGACGTGCGTAGATCAATGAAAAATACCTTAAAATATATGCAGACAAGCCAGCAAATGAAACAAACCAAAGGAAACCGGTGGCACTTGCAAGGAAAAAAAGCTTTGGTTACGGGAGGAAATAGGAATCGGCAAAAGGCCATTGTGGAGGAACTACTGACTCTGGGAGCCGAAGTATGGCTGGTAGCCCGTAATGAACAAGAAGTGAGTGAATTAGTGACAACTCTGCGTGACCAGGGCTTGCCAGCGCAGGGAACGATGGCTGACGTGAGTAAATCCGCGGATTGCCACAAACTGATGGAACAGCTTAGTCAGCAGTGGGACAAACTGGATATACTCGTGAATAATGCAGGAACGAACATCCGGAAGAAAACACTGAGTATTCGGAGAAGGAAGTAGATTTTTTGTTCAATACCAATCTTAAATCAACTTTTGAGCTTTGTTAATTGGCCTACCCGCTGCCAAAGCAATCCGGGCAGGGCAATATTGTCAATGTGTCTTCCGTCGCGGGACTTACCCACGTCCGTTCTGGAGCCATTTATGGCATGACCAAAGCCGCTTTGGTACAGCTTACCCGGAATCTGGCCGCAGAGTGGGCCAATGACCATATCCGGGTGAATGCGGTAGCCCCGTGGTACATAGAAACGCCGCTTGCCCAGCAGTACTGCAAAATCCGGATTACCGGCAAGCCGTTTTAAGCCGGACGCCAATGGGTAAAGTTGGTCAACCGGAAGATGTTGCCGGAGCCGTTGCCTTCCTGTGCATGTCTGCGGCTGCGTATATATTACCGGTCAATGCCTGGCCGTAGATGGTGGATTTACCATTTATGGATTTTAAGCCCGTATCGGATTATAAATCGGTTCATGCCGGAATTACCTAAAAAAAAAGAGCCTGTCCGGCTGGACGAGGCTCTTTTGTTTTAGCAGTGTGGGCACTAAAAGACGAACGAAGCTTAATAGTACGTAATCTGGCAGCCGGGATGCTTCTTCTTGAACCGGTCCTTATTGCCTACATCAATCTTAGTCAGGTGACATTTCAATTCCGGATATTAGGCAGGTCATTCACCGGGCCGAGGTCCGAAATGTTGGTATTGGAGCAATCAAGTTCTTCCAATTGCACAAAAAGGGCCAACCGGCGCCAGGGTCTGTACTTTCGTAATGGCAACATTGAGTTTCATGACAAAATGGAAAGCCGAGATTGGGCTCAAATCTTCAATCGGGTTGCCACCCACAATCAGTTCGGCAATTTTGCGGTGGTTCCGGATCACTTCCAGCGAATGGCAATTGGTGCTATATATATCCAGTACAATCAGATTGGGTAAAGCAGTGAGGGCCGTAAAATTTTCGATTTTGTTCTTTGAAAAACGCAGTTCTTCCAGTGCAGCCAGGCTAGTTAGTGGTGTCAGATCCGTTACCAGGTTCACCCCAAAGTTAAGCTTCTTTAACTGAGTCAGCTTGGCCACCGGAGCGATGTCCACGATATCATTATTGGACAGGTGAAATTCTTCCAGCTTAGTCAGCGTGCCGATGGCTGGGTCCAGCTTCGCTAATTTCAGGTAGCTCAAATTCAGGTACCGGAGGTTTTTGCACCCCTTTAAGGGACGCAGGTCAGTTACTTTGGTAGTGGCAATATTGAGTTCTTCCAGCCACGGCATTTTTTCCAGGAATGAGAGGTCGCTGATCTGGGTGCCTGACAAGTCCAGAGAGCGTAAGGCGGTAAATGCCTCCAATGGTTTGGCATCTTTCAATGGCTGTTTAGCCAGGGCTAATTTCTCGGCACTGGTTACATTTTGCAGCGTCTCATTGGCCGGGTATTCATCAAGCTTGAATGTTTTCTGCAATAACCCCCGCCACGCCGGATCTAAACCACCCCACCAGGCAACCAGCGGGGGCAGCGGAATCAGTTTAGGCGCTTCACCGAGTTTCGTAATTGAAATAAGTTTATACTTTTCGGTTGGCTTGCTTCGGTCAAAGCGTATATAAAAACTAAGCGGAACCGTCCGGGAAAGGGTCAGGGTGTCAACGCGCCCACTATCGGACGCTTGGACCGTTTTCCAGCTCAATATTTTGGCTGCTTTTACTTCCACCCACTGATACCGGCGCACTTTGTCGGTTTGCACCAGTCCGATAGAAGCTTTTTCCGCGTTGATGGTAGTCTGCACGGGTAGGAGGGGCGTCAGTTCCCGCACATACGTCTGGAAGGTAGTAAATTCTCCGGCTTTGGTGCTGTCAAGGTCATTCCAGACGAATATTTTAGGGTCTTCCGGTAGGGCACTGATCTCCCGGTTCGCCGCGACTTTTTTGGCTTCGGACTGGCGGGGTCAGCCGTGATCTGAATGATTTTCTCGTAATTGCGCAAAACCTGCCGGATGGATGTCTTTTCGGCTTCCGTGGCGGGCGTCTGGGCCATTAGTTGCCCGGTTGCCAGTAAGCCAGTGATGGGTAACCAGATTCTGTTGGTTATATTAGATTTAATAGACATAAGTAGATGTGCTAATAAGATTATGTGCTGATGTGTTAATTAACAGTTGATTTTCAGTGGGTTCCATTCAAAGGGTTTTGTAGTTTATTCCGCCCTGGTGCTTAGCAAACTGAAGCTGAAAAGGATGAAACCAAAAATAGGTTTCTACAGCCGGAAAGGCGCTGTAATTCCCAACTAGCGGCAGGCATGTAAGATAGACGTGTGTTTTTGTTGGAAACGGTGCGGGATTACCGCACCATTGGTTGGCAAACTATTGGCAGAAGCCTATTTTTGAAGGTAAAAGTCTTCAACTTCTCACCCATCCATTCTTTGTGTTACTCTCTGCTTACTCACCTGATCTGATTGAAGCCGGACTCGACGAAGCGGGGCGGGGGTGCCTGGCCGGACCCGTAGTGGCATCCGCCGTGATTTTACCCAAAGATTACCGGCATTCCTTACTCAATGATTCCAAGCAGTTAACCAAATCGCAGCGGGAAAGCTTACGGGAAGAAATTGAAAAAAAGCCATTGCCTGGGCCGTGGCGGAAGTATCTAACCTGGAAATTGATCAGATCAATATTCTCAATGCCAGTTTTCTGGCGATGCACCGCGCTCTGGACAAACTAACCGTGGTGCCGGATTTGTTGCTGATTGACGGCAACCGGTTTAAACCTTATCCCTTCGTGCCGCACGTATGCATTGTCAAAGGCGATACCAAATATCTTTCCATTGCGGCAGCTTCGGTACTCGCCAAAACCTACCGGGATGATTTGATGCGCAAACTGGCTGGTGAGTTTCCCCACTACGGTTGGGAACAGAATGCCGCTTACCCAACTCCTTTCCACCGGCGGGCCATCAAAGAATACGGCGTTAGTTGCCACCACCGGATGAGTTTTAACATGGGGTAAGTAACGGGTGTTTTACAGAAATTGGGAAAAAAATACTGTAACTTTGCGGCCTGAAAACCTTAGCCCGATGACCGAAATTATCCAGTCAAAAGAGAATTCCCCTGCACGATCTGCATGTACAGGCTGGCGGAAAAATGGTGCCATTTGCCGGATTTGTAATGCCCGTACGGTACGCTTCTGATATCGAGGAACACATGACCGTTCGTAATGGCGTAGGCGTTTTTGACGTATCGCACATGGGCGAATTTATGCTCAGTGGTCCGGAAGCCCTGGATTTGATTCAACGGGTTACTACCAACGATGCTGCTAAACTGGTGGATGGAAAAGTACAATATTCCTGCTTGCCCAACGGTAAAGGAGGGATTGTGGATGACTTGCTGGTGTACCGGTTGGCCGAAGAGTCGTACATGCTGGTGGTGAATGCCTCTAATATCGAAAAGGATTGGGACTGGATCGCTTCGCACAACAGCCGCGGCGTGAAAATGACGAATGTTTCGGACGATCTGTGCCTCTTTGCCGTACAGGGTCCTAAAGCAGCCGAAGCCCTGCAAAGCTTGACCGCCGCGGATCTTGCTAGTATGGAATATTATTCCTTTGTCAGAACCGAATTTGCGGGAGTGCCGGAGGTGATTGTGTCCGCTACGGGGTATACGGGTGCCGGTGGTTTTGAAATATACGTACCCAATCAATTTGCCGCCGAAGTATGGCAGCGCATATTTGAGGCCGGAGCCCCGTTCAACATCAAACCGATTGGATTGGGAGCCCGGGATACGCTGCGCCTGGAAATGGGCTACTGCCTCTATGGCAACGATATCGATGATACTACTTCGCCGCTGGAAGCCGGTTTAGGCTGGATTACCAAGTTTACCAAAGACTTTGTGGGGGCTGATTTACTGAAAGCCCAGAAGGAGAGAGGCCTGGAAAAGAAACTGGTCGGATTTGTGATGGAAGAACGGGGTATTCCCCGCAGTCATTACGAAATCCAGAATGCCGAAGGGCAGAAGGTGGGGGAGGTAACCTCTGGTACGCAGTCTCCCTGCTTACATCAGGGTATTGGCATGGGGTATGTGCTTTCTTCCCACGCAACGCCGGGTTCGGAGATTTTCATCAATATCCGGAACAAACCCTTAAGAGCCAGAGTGGTAAAATTACCCTTTGTCAAGAATTAAATTTTCAGCAGCATCCAAATTCCAATTGGCCGAAACCGGATTTATACCAATGGTAAATTTTGAATAATGAGTGTTCAGTGGATATTGGGCAATAAGGTATCAGATTAGGTTTTCTGGATGACCTTCTAATACCCACTTACCAGTCAACTAGTGACAACTCATCAAGACCGGTTTAGCATTTACAACTTACCATTACCAATTTATTTGTACCATGAGAAAAATTGACGTTTGCCCGACTCCCGAATTACTGCATCTCTACCAACTGGAAGGAAAGATTGCAGTAGTGGTAGACGTATTACGGGCCACTTCCTGTATGACCACTGCGTTTGCGCATGGGGTGGCTAAAATTATTCCCGTAGCCCTGCTCGAAGAATGCCGGGATCTGCAATGCCAGGGATACATTGCCGCTGCAGAGCGTGATGCCAAAAAAGCGGAGGGCTTCGACCTGGATAATTCACCCTTCAGTTACATGGATTCAAAATTGGCAGGCAAAACCATTGCCGTGACTACTACCAACGGCACGATGGCTATTACCAAATCTAGGGCCGCCGAAAAGGTAATTATCGGTTCTTTTCTCAATAAAAAGGCCATTGTGGAGTATTTGCGCAATAGCCCGAATGATGTAGTGGTGGTATGTGCCGGTTGGAAGGGTAAAGTGAATCTGGAAGATATGCTCTTTGCCGGTTCGGTGGTGTGTGGTCTTAAAGGCGATTTTGCCGTTGAAGACGATTCAGCGCTATCAGCCCTGATGATCTACGAAGCAGCCAAGTATAATATGATCAAATTTATGGCCGGTTCCTCTCACGTTAGAAGACTACACGGGCTGGGGCTGACAAAAGATATTGAATTTTGCCTGCGGGAAGACGTATATAACGTGGTTCCGATTCTGGATGGTGAAGTACTGATCAAGTTGTAAGTGTTCTGAACCTTGATTTACGTGATTAAATGATTGCCCTGATTTTTGTCTGAATTAGGATTTTCTGAATTAAAGGACTAACCGGATTTCAACGGCTCAATCCTGAAAATTCTGATTCATTCTGTAAATTTTCAGGCAATCAGCGCATTAGCACATCCACTCATTACCGCATCAATCAGGGTAATCCTTTAATCACGTAAATCAAGGTCTAAGTTTTTCGTTATCCCGGTGACGGGTAGCATCCCGTTGGGTTTTCTTTTCCAGGTTCTTCTGTAAGGCTTCCGTCAGGTTTACGCCGGTCTGATTAGCGAGGCAAATGATTACGAATAGCACGTCAGCCAGTTCATCTCCCAGGTTTTTGTCTTTATCCGATGCTTTAAAAGATTGTTCGCCGTACTGCCGGGCAATGATGCGGGCTACTTCACCTACCTCCTCGGTAAGCATCGCCATGTTGGTTAGTTCATTAAAATACCGGACCCCGGTGGTCTTGATCCAGTGATCTACTGCTTGCTGGGCTTCTTCGATAGTCATAGCGTGAATGAGTAAAGATAAACCCTTTAAGTTAGAAGCTAATACCAGACAACTATAAAAATCAAAGCATTTTATTTTCCCAACTAAAACTATTGCCCTTTCATAAACTCATACTTACCGGAACGGAATTACTTCCGGGGCGGTAATGGTGAAGTCTGTGAGTCGAGTACGGGGAATACCCGAAAAATCGGTACGGATCGGACTAGATACATACGGAATATTAGGGTAAATACCCAGTCTGAACTGGAACGTATTGAAAGCCAAATTCTCGTTGCGCACCCGGATGCCTAAGCCAAACCCGCTAAATAATTGTCCGCGTAACAATTTTACTTTGCTTTGGGTAATAAAGCCTAAGTCGGTATAAGCAAAAGTGGCAATCTGGAAGCCTAAAATGTTCAGCGGGGTAAAGGCGACCGTTTCCAGATTAAGCACCAGGCTTTTGGCTCCCCTGAGTGCGGCACTACCCACTCCGCGGATGCCATTTCTGCTCCCGATATCAATAAACTCCTGATCAAACCGGCCAACTCCCCTGGTATAGCGCAGATCGATAAACTGACGGATCTGGATGGCTCCCAACTCAATCAAACGGCTAAAGTAGTTAAAGTCTGCCCGGAGGACGCCTTGTTCCCAGTGGCCCGAACGGACAAAGCTGCCTACATTTGCGCTGGCTACCAGGTAGCCAAAACCGCTGTAATAGCGTCCCAGAGAAGCCTTAGCTGCCGTATAATAGCGGAATCCGAATTCTGTTCTTTCCAGGCCGCCGGTTAGGGAAAAAAGACCTCCGTAAGGCACATCTTCCGTACGTCCAAATCCGTAGATCTGCACGTCCCGGAAGTAGCTCCGGCTGGAAAATCCAATACTGAGCAGGTTGAGAAAACGGTTCTGGTACAGGCGGTTCGTGTCTTCCCGGACAATGGGCCGTTCAAAGTAGTTATAACCGGTGGTCCGTCCCGCAACGATCAGTCTGGCCCGTTCCCTAAAACGTTCATTCCCGAACCGGAACCGGAACGACCTTCCAAGCCACAGATCAGCGAGATTATAGCTATACGAATAGAGCACGCTGCTACTGTCCTTTATCAGCGGGTAAGCCTGGGCGAGTAAACGATTGCGGCTCATTTCCAGACCACCGGCATATTTAGTAGACGGGGTCAGAAAGTCACGCCTCAGCAACAGTGCCTTACGGTCATTATTCCATTCATTGATATACTCCGCCTCACCGGTGATAAACGTTTTACCAATAAAAGGGATCCGGTAAAGGCCACGGAAACCCCATCCCTGTGACCGGTTCTTCAACGGATCAAGCTTTGAACTATAAGAAGTACGGGTCCTGAATTCGTGGCCAAAGCCAAAAAAATTATTTTCGTATAAATCTATCCGGCCCGAGCGGAAGTCGCCGCTTATGCCACCCGAAGTGGATAATACGTCCTGAGTCACCACCAGTATATCCACCGTGTCCCGGTCATTACGGCGAGGAAGTACGTAAATACGGGCATCAGTCAGGTAAGGCGTCAGGCGCAGAATCCTTTCGTTGTCGCTGATTTGACTCGAATTAAGGCGGTCTCCTTTTTCGAAAAGGAGACTTCTCTTAATTACAAATTCCCGCGTAGTGACGTGAAGAGAGTTAGCGAAGCGCTCAGGCCAGTTGGCCGCTTGCCGAAGGGTATCATTGACACGGGGACCAAAAGGATCAAGCTTTTTCACCTGAATGTTGCCGATGAACCGATTATTATAGGCACGATAAGGATCCTTAGGTTTTTCAGGAGTCATTGCTACTGGTTTACGGTAGGGTTCCCTAAACAGCAGCGGGTATAGTTGCCGGGTAATTCTCCTGGAAAGGAACTTTTTTTTCAGCTTCTCATAAAACTTCTGCGAAGAATCAATCCGGTCATGACGTATTTCCTGTAGCGTTTGATTGTCTCCGGTAATGGTGGAGGCAGCGGAATCCTTTTGCGGATTATTTTTTTGTTGAGCTTTTGTATTATAAATACTTAAAAATAATGCAACAGATAAAAATAGAATTTTTTTAATGAATGAGGGTCTAAGAAAGAACGCAGCGGGTCCAATTTCGATTGCCTTCATGCGCATACCTTCGCAAGCTGTTCTTATACCTGCCTGCGCCTTTACCCGGCAATTACTGTTTTTTCTCTTTTCATCCTCCTTAAGATGCATCCCACTTCTCCTAATTAATTCTCTTTATGTATATTTACCCGAATCACTACTAAACTAAAAGACTTTGTAGAGTATAAAGATTTCTTATATAAAAAATTTTATACTAGTTTTCATTAAACAAATATACAGTGGAAATACCACAAATACAGAGCCAACTCCAATCCTACAGAGATCAAGGGCTCAAGTTGTTTACTACCTCCTCTTTCCAGACTCATAGTATCGTGCTACTACACATTCTGAGCCGGATTGACCGGAGCATACCCGTGTATTTTATTAATACGGGCTATCACTTTCCGGAAACGATTACCTTTCGGGATGAGGTAGCCAATCGGTTCGGCTTAACCGTACATGACCTGTATGCCGAAGTACCACGTAACATGCAGAAAGATGCTTCCGGCAAGCTTTTGTTTGCTTCGGATCCTGATTTTTGCTGCCATATCAATAAAGTACAGCCCCTAGACAGCTTATTGCCTAAGTACGATATCTGGATCAATGGCGTCCGGGCCGACCAGAGTGCCGTCCGGAAGGCGATGAAAGTAGAGCAGCCGGCTAAATATGGGGTTAAGCGTTTTCACCCGATGCTTGACTGGAACAGCCGGATGATCGAAATGTATATAAAGGAACATCAATTGCCCCGTCACCCGCTGGAAGTACAGGGCTATTTAAGTATTGGCTGCGAACCGTGTACCCGTAAATTTGACCCGAATATGTCGGAACGGGAAGCCCGCTGGTTTGGTCTGAATAAGGTAGAGTGCGGCTTGCACACTGAATTGATAAGCAAATAGATATTAGAAGTGAGAAGCGAGGAGTGAGAAGATAGAAGTCAGAATAGAAAAATGTAAACGGTTCGGTTTCTAAAATGGAAAAATAAATGCAATAATCCCTTTTTATTCTCACTCCTCGCTTCTGACTCCTCACTCCTAATTTTCCCACTCCTTTAGAAAAATATGAAAGTACTTATTACTGGCGGGGCCGGATACATTGGTACCGAACTGGTTCGTCATTTGTCAGCCTTACCCCAAGTCGACCATATTATTGTATACGATAACCTGAGCCGCGGCACCTATAATCTGTTTGTCGGACATCAGATGGAGACCGACAAGGTACAGTTTGTGATGGGAGACATTCTGGATTCCCGTAAACTCCGCAAAGTATTAAAGGGGATTGATGTGGTCTACCACCTGGCGGCGAAAGTAACTACGCCGTTCGACCATACTGATTCTCATTACTTTGAGCAGGTAAATCATTGGGGAACTGCCGAACTGGTATATGCCCTGGAAGAGGCGTCAATTGGCAAACTGATTTATGTGAGTAGTGCGGCTGTATACGGCTCAACCCACGAGGTACTGGATGAAGATTCTATTCCCCAACCGGAGACTTTTTACGGAATATCCAAGCTGCGCGGAGAATCTCACGTAGAACGGACCTTTACTAAGATCAACTCGCTGATTCTACGCTGTGGTAATGTGTACGGCTATAGTCCTAGCATGCGGTTTGATGCGGTAATTAACCGGTTTATGTTTGATGCCAATTTCAACAACCGGATCTCCATCAATGGCAATGGCCGGCAATACCGCTCCTTTATCCATATTGATAAACTGGTACATACATTATCCCAGGCTGCCTTTCTTCCCATCCCGTCTGGTACCTACAACCTCACCGATAAGAATATTCAACTGCTGGATGTGCTGGAAGCCATGAGGGAGATCTTTCCCTCCCTTGAGTTTCTGTTTATTAACCAGCATCTGAGCATGAAAGAAATAAGAATCAACCCGGAAGGAAAATTAAGTAAATACCTCTCTTTGCCGCCTTCTGTCCTGAAGGATGAACTGATCCGTTTTAAGGAAAAATTTGCCTTCAGTTCCATCAGTCCCGAGCAGCAAGAAAAAGCTATCGGACAAGGTATTTAAAGGATTAGGGGTAGTTGTAAATAATTGCACTGAATGTTCAAAAGGAAGTGATACGGATAATAAATTCCGTTTTACTTCCTTTTTTTATTTTATAGTTTTGCAAAAGTTTATATTAGTAGATGTTGATTTTGATTATAAACTATTTTTAATAGCCATTTTGTGTCGGCCCTGTTTTTCCTGATGGTGTTAGGAGAAATAGCTTGCCCGTAGTATATTTGCTTTGTTCAATTTTACCTTACAATTTTTATAATTTTTTAGCAATCAAACCACTTTATGACTACAAGCGCGCAGGTTCTGAATAACAAGGAATCTATTGAAGGTAAGGGCTCATTCTTTGGTCATCCGGCCGGGCTGGCCGTTTTGTTCTTCACCGAAATGTGGGAACGATTCAGCTACTATGGCATGCGGGCCATTCTGCTGCTATTCTTACTGGATAAAGTAGAAGGGGGAATGGGTATGGGAGAAGGGGAAAGCGGCGCCATCTACGGGATGTATACTGCTTCCGTTTACTTGCTTTCGTTGCCGGGCGGCTGGCTGGCCGATAATGTCTTTGGGCAGCGTAAATCAATCTGGTACGGAGGTATCCTGATTATGCTAGGACATATTGTACTGGCTATTCCGGCTACCCAGAATATCTTCTTTTTAGGACTGGCCCTGGTGGCCTTTGGCACCGGGATGTTAAAGCCTAATATCAGTACCATTGTCAGCGAACTTTATCCCGAAGGCGGGGCCCGGCGGGATGCCGCTTTCTCCATTTTCTACATGGGTATTAACCTGGGTTCTTTCCTGGGAATTACCATAGTTGGTTTTCTGGGACAGAAAGTAGGCTGGCACTATGGGTTTGGAGCGGCAGCAGTAGCTATGTTTTTAGGTCTTGTGGTGTACCGTATTTTTGCCCAGAAACTGCTGGGAGATAAAGGGATGTATCCGAAGAAGCAAGAACAGACTCTGGTAGGTGAGGCGCGGAGAAATAATACCATCACCTGGATACTGGTAGGGCTCACGTTGGCTTTCTGGGGAATGCTTCAAATACAAGGATATTTTGACTGGAGTTCTAAACAGGGCGTGGCTTTTACTACGGGAATTGTAATTGCTACGATTGCAGTCGTTTATTTTATAAATCTGCTGGTTGCCGGAGGTATTACCCTGGTAGAACGAAAGCGAGTAGCCATCTTGGTGGTGATGTTTATCGGAGCGGTTTTATTCTGGGCCGGTTTTGAGCAACAGGGTTCATCCCTGCAGATTTTCGCTGACCGGCACACGAATCTATTGTTTGGTATGCCTTCCAGTTGGTTCCAGAATCTAAACCCGCTGTTTATTCTCCTGCTTGCGCCGGTGTTAAGCAGCCTATGGTTGTTGCTGGAGAAGAAGAACCTTAATCCACCGCCGGTAGCCAAGTATGCTATTGGTCTGTTCCTACTGGCATTGGGGTACTATATTATGGTGCTCGGTGCTAATGTAGCCATTACGGGTGCCAAAGCATCGGCTTTATTTCTCACCTTTACCTATTTATTTCACACCCTGGGTGAACTTTGTATTGGTCCGGTGGGCATGAGTACTTTTACTAAGCTGGCTCCTAAGCAATATGTAAGTCAGTAGATGTGGATGTACTTTATTTCGCTTTCCCGAGGCACTCTGTTTGCGGGCTTATTTGCCGGTGGATATAATGAGGAAAATCTGCAACAAATGCCTGAGCTATTTATGAGCATTGTCTATTTCGCCGGCGTTGTCGGGGTGATAATTCTGCTTCTTTCCGGACCGAGCAGAAAACTGATGGGCGGAGTCAAATAGTTTCCAGCTGGGAACATTCGATTGTAGACATGTTGTAAAACCAGTAGAGGCGCCCTGCAGCGCCTCTACTGGTTTTATAATACTACTGAACTGGAGCAAAAGTCATTAGGAAAATTTTGTTTTCGTCTAATATGTCCCGTCTTCAGTCTAACCTTCACTCAGATTGGGAATTTCTACGGTGAAAGTGCTTCCTTTCTTCAATTCTGAACGTACTGTGATCGTTCCGCCTAGTTTGGTCACAATTTCCTTGACAATATATAATCCTAATCCTGAACCTTTGGAGTCAGAAGCGGCCCGAAAAAACATATCGAAAACTTTCTCCACGTGGATAGCATCAATTCCCCGGCCATTGTCTTCCACCATAAATAGTGCCTTTTCCGCCGTAATATTGATCTTGATGTGTACATACGGATGCTCTTGGGCAAGCGTATGGTATTTTATCGCATTAGATATTAGATTATTTAGCACTACCCGCAAGCGGCTGCGGTCCGTGAACAGCGTACTGGTGCCGGTAATTTCGGGAAGAATTTTTATCTGACTCACACCTTCCATATAATACAAGTCTTCCAGGATCTCAGTAAGCATCGCTTTAATGTCCACCGGTTCCGGCTTTAGATCCAGCCGCGAATTGCGCGAATAGTGAACAATTTCGTTAATGAATTTGTCGAGCCGGTTAATGCTCTGCTCCATCATGGTCAGGTATTGTAGCTGTGCCTCACCCGGCTCGTCCAATTTGGCAATCGTAATCAGACCGAGAACGGAGGTAAGGGGAGCCCGAAGTTCATGAGAGGCACTGTATACAAACTTATCGAGTTCAGAGTTGGTCTTTTCCAGTTCAGCATTCTTCTGAATCAGCAGTTCGGCGGATTTCTTTAATTCGGTAATATCCCGGATTACGCCATCATATGCATAGCCCGAAGCTTCATTCTGTAATAAAGTGATATTGACCGCTGCCCAGAATGAGGTGCCGTCTTGGCGTAAAAACAGGACTTCCTTATTATGAATCTGCTTTTTATCCAGCAGTTCTTTTATCAGTTCCTGATGTTGTCTCTCATCAGTGAACTGGGAACTGAAGTTTAAACTCAATTCATTAGTTGCCGTATTTATCCCGAATATATCCGAAAAAGCCTGGTTCGAGTATATAATTTGGTGCTTGGAGTCGCACCGGAATATACCAACCTGTATGTTGGAGTTAATAGATTGCAGCAGTTGTTCACTCTGCTTTACTTTTTCTTCTGCCTGTTTTCTTCGGGTAAGGTCTAGTCCGTAACCGAACATCATTTTTACTTCCATATTTTCATCAAACCAAGGTGAAAATCTCTTTAAATAGTGGGTTTTATTGCCGGAGGCGTCCTGAAAAGTTTCTTCGAGGTCAACCGTTTGTTTGGTTAGCAGTGCCTGCAAAAAGGCCTGACGGCGGTTTTGGGCAATAGATAAATCTTTGTTCCTAAACTGACAGTATTCGAAATCATCCTTGCCAATCAGCCATTTTCTGATTTCTTCGTTTTTAACGCCTTTGGCATTGACAAACAGGTACCGGTGTTCCCAGTCAAACATGGCCAGGTCAATGGGCATGTTGTGGAGGAAACTCTCATAGAATTCTTTCTGCTTTTGAATTTCTTCCGTAGCCAGCTTCTGTGCCGTAATGTTAGTAGCTATACTGAGTACCTGCACGCTGCTATTTTCAACGATCAGGGGTACTTTGATGGTCTGAAACCAGCTTGGCTTTCCGGTAAGTGGATTGGGAATGCAGGTTTCAAATGGATCTGAAGTTTGCCGGGTATTGACTACCTGCCGGTCCAGTTCTTCAAAATAGTCTACCTCCTGATAGTATGGATGAAATTCAGCATCTTTTTTACCTATAATCTGCTCTGATTTTAACCCGTGAATGCTGGCAAATGCATCATTGACCAAGGTATACTCGCCGGACTCGGCTTTAATAAATATTAAGTGTGGGCAGGCATTCAGAATCTGGCTCAGATACTGCTTCTGTGCTTGCAGTATTTTCTCCGTATTCTTCCGGTCACTGATATTCCGGGCATTAACGATTATAAACTGATGGTCATCCGTTTGAATGTACTTGAAGCTGATTTCCACTGGGAAAAACTCACCATTCTTACGCCTATGTTCACTCTCATAAGTCAGAGACTGATTTTCCTGAAGCTCCTGAATTAGTTTTAACCAAGCGTCCCTATTACTTAATGCAGCATCAATCTGGGAAAAATGCATCGAGAGCATCTCTGGCCGGCTGTAGTCGAGGGTAGAAAGTGCTTTTTGACTCACATCTCTGATTATGCCCGAAGCGGGATCTATCACAAACAGCCCATCATTTGACTGGTCTACCAGGAAGCGGAATAATTGTAATTTCTCTTCTGCTTCTTTACGCTCCGTAATGTCCTGGGCGATGCCATGCCACAGAAATACCTCGTTGGGTAGTCTCTTAGGCCGCGATTGAATCTTGATCCATTTGGTCGTACCCGAAAAGAGTTTCACTTTGCCTTCCCAACTCCAGGTAGTCATCGTTTGGGCCGATGTCCTAAGCGTCTCAAAGAAATAGTTAGGTTCGATACCCAGCAGCGTAATTATTGCCAGGGGATTTTGAATAATTGTTTCCGGGGCGGCTTCTAATAGTTCAACACTGCCAGGACTGACATACGGAATGGCGATTTGTCCGTCAGGCTGAAGTATAAATTGATAGAGTACTCCCGGAACATGCAACGCCATTTCCCGGAGGTTATTCTCACTTGCGTATAGCTTCAGGTGCAGCCCCTTTAATTCTTTAAAACTGGCAGTCATCTCTTCATCCAGAACCTGCAATTCTCCCTCAAGCTGCCGGTACGTTTCGTTCAGATTTCGTAGTAGACTACCTGTGATTCCTTCCTCAATAGATCTAGCTGCAAGATTACCTTGATTCGAACCTCCAATCGTTTGTGCCCCCTGATGCTCATTAGGTACAAATTGCGCTTGTTCATGGTCAGAGAATTGGTCCATATTGCAGGAAAATATTTTGTCAGGTAAAGGACAGCTGGTAAAGTCTGACGCTGTTTATCATGAATGAAGGGATAGCAGCAAAAGTAACATGTCTATTAGGTGAAGCCTTTTATCTTTTCGATCAATTAGGTGCTCAGTGTGATAAAGCAGGCCGGCCTGCTTTATCATATTTATCTGTTTTAAAGGCGATTTCGGCCCTCCTGTCAGTATTACTATCGGTATTGATACTATTTCTGGTAATTACCGGGATATAAAATGAAAATCCCTGGTCAAATGATGACCAGGGATCTTATAGGGTAGTATCTTAATAAATTAAGATTACATCATGCCGCCCATGCCGCCATGGCTATGGCCACCTGCACCGGCTGCTGGCGCTTCTTCTGGTTCTTCGGCTACTACGCATTCGGTAGTCAGCAATAGCGCAGCAATAGAAGCCGCATTTTCAAGGGCCAGACGAGTTACCTTAGTCGGGTCGATGATACCGTTTTCCATCAGGTTTTCGTAACGGTCTTCACGGGCATTGTAACCGTAGTCTTTCTGACCTTCTTTTACTTTATTTACCACTACGGAGCCTTCGCCACCTGCGTTGAATACGATGGTACGCAACGGAGATTCGAGGGCCTGACGAATGATATTTACACCGGTAGCTTCGTCCTCGTTATGGGTTTGTACACTGCCCAACGCAGTAGCAGCACGGATCAAAGCTACTCCACCGCCAGCTACTACGCCTTCTTGTACGGCAGCGCGGGTAGCATGCAGGGCGTCGTCTACGCGGTCTTTCTTTTCCTTCATCTCTACTTCGGTAGCTGCCCCAATGTACAGGATGGCAACGCCGCCGGAGAGTTTAGCTAAACGCTCCTGCAGTTTTTCCTTATCGTAGTCAGAAGTTGTTTTTTCGATCTGTGCCTTGATTTCATTGATCCGGGCAGTGATATTTTCTTTCTGGCCTGAACCATTGATAATGGTAGTGTTGTCTTTGTCAATTACTACTTTCTCGGCTGTACCCAGGTATTCAAGGGTAGCATTTTCCAATTTGTAACCACGCTCTTCGGCGATAACAGTGCCACCAGTCAGGATAGCAATATCTTCGAGCATAGCTTTGCGGCGGTCACCGAAACCAGGTGCTTTTACAGCGGCTACTTTCAGGGCGCCACGGATTTTGTTCACTACCAGCGTAGCCAGTGCTTCTCCGTCTACATCTTCAGCGATCAGCAACAGGGGACGGCCAGTTTGTACGGTAGCTTCCAACACCGGCATCAGTTCCTTCATGGAAGAGATTTTCTTCTCCGTGATCAGGATGTAAGGCCGGTCCAGTTCGGCTTCCATTTTTTCGGTATTGGTCACAAAGTAAGGTGACAGGTAACCGCGGTCAAACTGCATACCTTCTACGGTCTTCACTTCAGTTTCCGTACCACGGGCTTCTTCTACGGTGATTACGCCGTCTTTACCTACTTTATCCATAGCATTGGCAATCATTTTACCAATTTCGTGGTCATTGTTGGCAGAAATGGTAGCCACCTGGGCAATTTCATTAGAGCTACTGATCGTTCTGGACTGCTCTTTCAGGTTTTGTACTACTGCTGAAACGGCTTTATCAATACCGCGCTTCAGGTCCATTGGATTAGCACCAGCAGCTACGTTCTTAATACCAGAAGTAAAAATCGCCTGAGCCAGTACCGTAGCGGTAGTAGTTCCGTCACCGGCAGTGTCAGCCGTTTTAGAAGCAACTTCTTTTACCAACTGAGCCCCCATATTTTCAATGGGTTCTTTGAGTTCAATGTCTTTGGCAACTGTTACACCGTCTTTGGTAATGGCAGGGGCGCCAAACTTCTTATCTAAAATTACGTTTCTTCCCCTTAGGACCCAATGTCACCTTTACGGCATCGGCCAGGTGTCAACCCTTTTTTAAGCTTGTCTCTTGCGTCGGTGTTGAAAAAAATATCTTCTTTGAGGCCATAACGTTTAATTATTTTGAATTATGAATTTTAGATGTTTAAAGGGTTGAATATAAAATTTGACATTTAAGCATTAAAGAATAGCAAAAATGTCCGACTCACGCATGATGAGATATTCTTTGCCTTCAACCGTAATTTCAGTGCCGGCGTATTTCCCATAAAGAACTGTGTCACCTACTTTAACAGTCAGCGGCTCATCTTTCTTGCCGTTTCCGATGGCCACCATCCGCCCGTTGTGAGGGTTGTCCTGGTCAGGGTCAGGGCTGATGATACCAAAAGCTGTTTTGACTTCAGCGGCAGCATGTTCGACCAGAACTCTGTCTGCAAGGGGTTTAATACTAATGTTTGCCATAAGGGTTTAATAGATTTATGGTTAAAATCTGTGTGTCATCTCCGCATTTAACGTGCCAGTTGAATTTTTTACCCCTAAATAGTATATTATAGGTGTAAAACCTGTCAGTATACTGGAGTTCGAGTGACAATTTTACCGGAGAGAATGAGACAAAACTGACACATGATCAAAGCCTGACAATATTACTTGAAATAGAAGGAATAAACGAGTAAATTTTAATAAAACAATATAGGTATGAAGACGCTGAATCAACACTGGCTTACGGAAGGCTTAATCGATTTTGAATATAAAAAATATATTCTACTGGCCTATCTGCAGGAAGTCAAGCAAAATTTCCGGGAACAAAAACTGTATCCTTATCTGTCTGACCTGGTATTTCACTACCAGAATCTGCAGTTTATCCGGGAAAACAAAAAGCTGATTTACGAGAACTTTCCAAAGGAAATATCCAAAGCTGATTTTGAAAAGCTGAACATATCCTACAAAAAAATTGTGCAGGATGATGAGTTAATGGCTCAAATCGAGGAAATTCTTACGTTCTCTATTCCCCGATTTAAGGATATGCTCAATGAGGGCAAGGATATGTATGAATTTATCGAGGATCATGTTAATATCAGTCAGGTAGGGCTGACATCATTGTATCGCAATGAGGGGTATTTATTCATTGCGCAGCCACAAACCAGCGACACCCGGGTATACCAGTATCAGATTACCCTGTTTGAGAATGCACACGAAAAATTCCGGGGGGTGCATACGTATTTCCTGGAATCCCTTAAGCGGGGTATCGGTGTTACCTACGAAAGTTTGAAAGTAGATCTATCCCGGCGGCATAAAATCCTGCCTAATCCAGCTACTTACCTGATAGAGTCATCCATCCAATGCCCTTTGGATGAGACTCTACTTCCTATTGCCAAAAGATTATTGGTTAAGTATATCAGCACCACCGCCTGATACTGGCAAGCAATAAAAGCAAAAAGGAAAGCTGTCCGGCTTTCCTTTTTTATGATTATTCTAGCTCAGATGCTAATTATTTGCGGGTCGTTGTGTCAGGAGATTGCATCGCCTTTTCGCTGGGGGTTGTGACCGCTGGCGGCACGTTGCCGGTTGACTTTCCGGAGGCCCGGTCAATATTTACGGATTTTGGGCCGCTTGCCTGCGTACGGCTGCCCATTACAATAGAGGTAGACAAAGTAAGTACCATTAAACCGATGGCAAAGCCCCAGGTAAGCTGTTCTAACAGATCACTGGTACGTTTTACCCCCATTACCTGATTGGCGCCGGTAAAACCAGCTGTGATACCGCCTCCTTTAGAATTTTGTAATAATACCACTGTCACCAGCAGCAGGCAAACCAGAATAATAAAAATAATAATAGCCGTGTACATGCACTACAACTGTTTTAAGTCTTCAATTCTACCCGCAAAATACGCCTTTTTTTCCGGATATTTCAATATCAATTTTTCAAACATTTCAACCGCTTTATCTGTCTTACCCTGGCGGATAAAAATATTAGCTAAATTTTCACTTACCATACCGGCCGGTCTGATACTCTTTTCTGACAGATCCCGGGCCGTTTCGGAGTCTTTCTGCGTCATGTTCAAGGCCGAAATCCGAGGCTCCGAACGGATGAAAGACTCAATAATCTCACGCTGGATATTTTTCTTTACCCGGCGGCTGAATTCTTCAATTGCTTGTTCATCATCATTCAGATGCCCCAATTTTAGGGGGGGCTCTTCATCTTCAACCGCCTCCTCCTGAGTATCCTGCTGCAGGGGTAACACATATTGTTCAAATACGAGGCTAGGCGGCGTTTCAATGATTAACGCTTCGGTTGATGCTTCTGTAGCTAATTCGGGCAGCATCTCGCCATTGGGCGCAGGCAGCGTTTCTACGGGTAAAAGAATGGAAGTATCAGCAGGAGAAGTCTCTTCAAGAGAAGTTTCTTCGGAAATAGAGTTTACTTCTTTTTGCGGAGCAAATCTGGTTGTTGTATCGGAAGAGATAGCTCCGGTCCATTCCTGGCGGTTCCGTTCACCAGTAATCATTTTTTTAATGTGTCCCGGTTTACCGAATAGGCAGCCGCTTTACGTAGCTTCTGAGAAGCAAGCATATCAGCCTGATCATAGTGATATTTAGAACTCAGCATATGCGCAAGGCTGCAATACGGAAATACCCGCACCATTTCTTCCAGTGCTTCAAGATCATGCATGGAAATATGACCTGGTTGCTGAATCAGCTTAATAAAATTATCCTTGTTCACCGTGCTAAAAATGAGATAATATAATCCGAATATACTCTATACTAACTGAATTGTCGAATGGCTGGATTGTTAAATGGATGGAAAAAGCTTTCACCCACCTTTTCAGAAAAAGAATCATTTAGTAAAGAAACAATTCAACAATGTGATTCTACCAGTCGGCGACGGACTTGTTAAAAATGTCGTAGATAATCTGCTCAAATATAGCGTCAATCAGTTGCGGCTCCACCGAAGAAAGGCTCTGGTTCTGATCAAAGTCGCGGTAAAAGCTGAACTGAGAGTCGAAATTTTTAGTCTCGTCAAACGTGTTGGTAAACTTGACCTGTACCCGGATGGTCAGGCGGTTAAGGGACGCCTGCTGCTCGGCCGTAGGAGCTACCGGCATCAGGTCATATCCTACAATCGAGCCTTCAAGCAGCAAATGACCGTCCTGATTCACAATTTTAAGCGGCGAGTTGCCCTGATAATAATCTTTGAGCCGTTCCGTAAAGGTCTGACTCAGGTTAGCCGGGCCCCCGCCGGAATTGTTATAGAAGTTAGCAATGGCTACTGTTTTGATATTGGGATCCAGGTTAATACCCGTGAAGGAATAGATTCCGCAACTGGTAGGCACCAAAAGCAGCAGTGGCAGCAACGTGGCTAAAATTCTAAATGTTGAATATTGAATGTTGAATATATTTTTGGGAAGGATAAATTTCATTGAGCATTTAAAATTTAGCATTGAGCGTTGACAAAGCTACTCAATCTCATACTGTTTGATCTTCCGGTAGAGAGTGCGTTCGGATATCCCCAAATCCCGTGCCGCATACTTCCGTTTATTCTTGTTTTTGCGAAGCGCCTTCAGAATCATTTCTTTTTCCTTTTTTTCCAGTAAGAGTGATTCATCCTCCATTTCGTGGGGAATATCTTCAATCCGGTCCAGTTCTATGGTATCTTCTTCCCGGCCGGAACGGCGGGGAGCTTCTAATAACAGCTGATGGTTCGGTGGCACTGGTTTTTCTTCGGGTTCCTCCTCGGTAACTCCGTCAAAGAGGTCCTTGTGATCATCAATGACTTTATCTCCGTAGTGCTCTTCGCGCAGAAAGTCATAAACCAGCTTTTTTAATTCGTTGACATCCTTTTTAACATCAAACAGTACCCGGTACAACAGGTCCCGCTCACTGAAATTGTCTTCCTTCCCGTTTTTCTCGCGCACCAGGGCCGGAACCTGGTTCTGCGGCTCGCTGGGCAAATACCGGCGGAGTGCATCCGCACTGATCTCGCGCTCCATTTCCAGTACGGACATTTGTTCCACAAAATTCTTCAATTGGCGGATGTTGCCCGGAAACCGGTATTGCGTCAGCAAACGGCCCGCTTCTTCGGTCAGACTCAGCGGTTTCACGCGGTATTTCTCGGAGAAATCCGTGGCAAATTTCCGGAACAGCAGCAGCACATCACCTCCCCGTTCCCGCAAAGGGGGCACGTAAATAGGTACGGTACTCAGGCGGTAATACAGGTCTTCGCGGAACGTCCCTTTCTCCACAGCCTGGAGCAGGTTTACGTTGGTGGCTGCTACTACCCGTACATTGGTTTTCTGCGTTTTAGAAGAACCCACCCGGATGAATTCGCCGTTTTCCAGTACACGGAGCAGACGGGCCTGCGTGCCGAGGGGCATTTCGCCGATTTCATCGAGGAAGATGGTGCCCCCGTTGGTTACTTCAAAGTAGCCTTTACGGGCATCTACCGCGCCGGTAAAAGAGCCTTTCTCGTGACCGAAAAGTTCCGAGTCAATAGTGCCTTCGGGGATAGCGCCGCAGTTAATGGCAATAAACTGCCCGTGCTTGCGCTGGCTGAGCTGGTGAATTATTTTAGAAAAAGATTCCTTCCCGCTACCGCTTTCTCCCGTAATGAGCACCGTCATTTCGGTAGGCGCTACCAGGGCCGCTTTTTAGATTGCGTAATTTAATAAAGGGGAGTTCCCAATGATACCAAAACGCTGTTTGATACCCTGAATATCTACAGAATTTAGCGCCACAATAAGTATTTAGGTTTAGGGTGTACCGCATTGGCTTTCCGATACTACTACCGACGATCTTCTGATAAACCCATATACCGGTTAAGTAAGGATGAGAAATATGCCAGAGATAGGGATCAGCAAACAAATAGCTGCTTATTCAACTGCTTCTCCCAATAAAGTTGCGGCAGTACACTCATGCACGTACACATTCACGTACTGTCCTTTCTGGTAATTTTTCTTCGGAAAGACTACGACCTTATTTGCCGAGTTGCGGCCAAAAAGATGCTCATCCGAACGTTTGGACCACCCTTCTACCAGTACTTTATGGGTTTTGTGCAGATCCAGTTTGTTCCGTTCCAGGAAAGCCGGTTCTGAACGGCAATGATTTCATTCAGCCGCCGCTTTTTCACTTCTTCCGCTATATCATCCTTCAGCTTTTTGGCCGCCGGTGTATTAGGTCGTTCGGAGTAAGCAAACATATATGCAAAGTCGTATTGTACGGCTTCCATCAGAGAGAGTGAGTCCTGATGTTCGGCTTCCATTTCGGAGCAAAAACCGGCAATTATATCAGTTGAAATCCCGCATTCTTCGCCCAGAATCCGCCGAATGGCTGCTACCCGGTTCAGGTACCATTCCCGGTCATACGTACGGTTCATGAGTTCGAGTACGCGGGAGTTGCCGCTTTGGGCGGGTAAGTGAATGTATTTGCAGATATTCTCGTACCGGGCCATAGTATGCAGTACCTCATCCGTAATGTCCTTGGGGTGAGAGGTCGAAAACCGCACCCGCAGATCAGGATGTACCAGGGCTACTTTTTCGAGTAATTGGGCAAAATTTACCTGCTCAACTCCATCCGGAGATTGCCATTTGTACGAATCTACGTTCTGCCCCAGTAAGGTTACTTCCCGGAATCCCCGGGCAAACAAATCTTCTGCTTCCCGCACAATCGAATGCACGTCGCGGCTCCGTTCCCGTCCGCGGGTAAAAGGCACTACGCAAAAAGAGCACATATTGTCACAGCCCCGCATAATGGAAATAAAAGCGGTAACCCCGTTGGAGTTAAGTCTGACCGGCGTAATATCGGCGTACGTCTCCTCCCGGGAAAGAAATACATTCACTGATTTCTGTCCATCTTCGGCTTCAGCAATCAGGTTGGGCAGGTCGCGGTACGCATCCGGTCCTACGACCATGTCCACTATTTTTTCTTCTTCCAGAAATTTAGCTTTCAGTCTTTCGGCCATGCAGCCTAATACCCCGATCAGGGTACCAGGCCGGTTCCGCTTCACACCGGTCAGGTGTTTGAGGCGATTGCGAACTTTCTGTTCAGCGTTTTCCCGGATGGCGCAGGTATTAAGCAGAATGATATCAGCTTTTTCAAAGTCGGAAGTAGTGTCAAATCCTTTTTCCTGTAAAATGGCCGTTACAATTTCGCTGTCCGCGAAATTCATCTGGCAGCCGTAGCTTTCAATATAGAGCTTCCGCCCATTGCCACGATCATCTTCCAGGGAAATCCGCATTGCTTCACTGGCTTCCGTTGCCACTGGACTAAGTATGTCTAACTGTTTGATTCGATCCATGATGTACTGATGCAAAACCATTCATTCGCAGGTATAACCTGGAAGTAGGGTAATTTCGGGGCAAAGATAGGAAATACAGAGGTAAATATGACAGAATGGCAGAGGAAGTTTGTTGTTTAAAGGTTTCCGGTT
>JAUJNL010000020.1:48983-77856 GCA_030448185.1 Cytophagales bacterium
GTTTCCGGTTGCCGGTCCGCGAGTAGGAAATCGTTTCAAAGCTTGTATAGGATACGCACCCTGAATTATATACTTACCTGATTAAGCCGAAACTAACAACCCAAAACCAGCGACCGGAAATTAATAACCGGAGATTTTCCCCTTAATCCCGTAGATTACGGCACGATTCATAATTTTTAGTAAAGTGGCCACATTACTTGACTTAATCGGAAATACGCCGCTGGTTGAACTGAAAAATATTGTCAACCGGCCGGGCATAAAACTATTGGGTAAACTCGAAGGAAATAATCCTGGCGGCAGCGTGAAAGACCGGGCGGCTTATGGTATGATCAAAGGAGCTCTCGACCGGGGAGAACTGAAACCGGGAATCAAACTGATCGAAGCGACCAGCGGCAATACGGGCATCGCACTGGCCATGATTGCCCGGCTGTTTAATATCGAAATCGAATTGGTGATGCCCGAGAACTCAACCCGGGAAAGAGTACTGACTATGGAGGCTTTCGGGGCGAAGGTCGTGCTGACTCCCGAGAAAAGCTCAATGGAGGGCGCTATTGATTATGCTAATAACCAGGTAGCCAAGGGCGGCTACCTTATGCTCAATCAATTTGCCAATCCTGATAACTACTGGGCGCATTACCAGACGATGGGGCCAGAGATCTGGCGCGGTACCGATGGAAAAGTAACTCATTTTGTGTCTTCTATGGGTACTACCGGTACAATTATGGGCGTTTCGCGTTACCTGAAAGAGCAAAATCAGCGGGTGCAGATTGTAGGCGTTCAACCGATGGAAGGCTCCCAGATTCCGGGTATCCGGCGGTGGCCGCAAGAATATTTACCCAAAATATTTGAACCCCACCGCGTAGACCGGTTCATTGATGTGACGGAAGAAGAAGCCATCCGGATGACCCGCAGGCTGGCTAAGGAAGAAGGGGTATTCGCCGGTATGAGCAGCGGCGGCGCGGTAGCAGCCGCCGTTAAACTGATGGACCAGTTGCAGGAAGGCATAATCGTTTGTATTATCTGTGACCGGGGAGACCGGTATTTATCCTCTAAGCTTTTCGGCTAATCGTTCCGCATTTTACTAATACAAGGCAATTATCCGGTTTGCAATCCGGGTGGTTGCCTTTTTGATTTTTAAACTCTTTCGTGCGAAGGAGAATTGAATCAACGCATTCAATCTCAAAATATTACACGCTTGTCAGGTACCCTTAAATTGTAACGGCTTCCTGCGACCGGAAATTTAACTTTGTTGATGTACAATTTAACAAAATGGGTTAATAACGGTGGTCGATCCAAAACCAGGAGCTGCTGACTCCACAGGGTTGACTTGCCGGATTAAGATTGCAAACCGATCTGGGCCATGACCCATAAAATGATTGGCCTCCCGACCAGTTAACACCTTATTCAGTCTTCTTTCTCAGACCTCTGTTTCTCAAACTTCTGATTTTTCTTAATTATTCGATGGGCAACCGGAATACATTTTTTGCAAACAGATTTATCAATTCTTTTCTATTCACTTCAGGCATAATTACGCTGTTCATTATGATCAGCCAAGTGCTGATTTGTACTCAATTAGCGGGTGAGAATGCAGTTAGGGAAGTCCTTATGGTGCTGGATTTGCTAACAGTGGCCGTATTAGGGCTGGCCGGATTCTTCCTCTTCCGCCCCCTGGTGAATCAGACAGAAAAGCAACACCAGGATGTATTACTGCAATTAGAGGATACACTTGGCAAATTAAAGGCGGCAGAAGAGCAGCGTGAGGTATTGGAAGTTGACTTAATGAAGAAGGAACGTTTCATCCGAGCCTGTGAAGCCCGTTACTATTCTTTTGTAGAAAGTGCCCAGGATTTTATTCATGAAACGGATTACGAAGGCCGTTTTATTTACGTCAATCCGGAGATCGCAGCAGCATCAGGTTACGCCAGAGAAGAGCTTTATCAGATGCACTACTGGGATCTGCTGGCCCCCGAAAACCGGGAAGAAGTGCGTGAGTTTTATTACCAGCAGTATCTCACCCGGACGCCGGTTACCTACCGGGAAGTACCAGTTATAACTAAAAACGGTTGTAAGCTTTGGATCGGCCAGAAAGTTTCCTTTGACTTTGAGGGGGACCGGATTACTTCGGTCCGGACCATTGGCCGCAACCTGACCGAGCTGAAAACAGTGCAGCAGGAGGCACAACGCCTGCAGCAACTGATGAGCAGTGTACTGGACAGCTCACTGTCAGGCATCATTGTATTCCGTTCAGTTACAGACGAAGACACGCGGGTGGAAGATTTTGAGTTTCAGATGCTTAATCCGTCGGCGGCCTTGCTGCTTGAACGTGATGTGTCAGATCTGATCGGTAAAAGCCTCACCCGGGAATTTCCCGTTTTTCTGACCGACGGTTTATATGGACTATTCAGGGATGTGGTTGAGAATGACGAACCTCACTCTTTTGAATTTAATCTGGTGCAGGAGTCGGGGCATTCGTACTGGCTGCAAATGGTGGCCGTGAAAATGGGCGATGGGCTGATGGTTACCTTCAACGACATTCATGAGCGGAAAGAAGCGGAGTTGCAGGTAGAGCGTCAGAAAGAGTTCTACGAAACCATTCTCAATTCAATACCTACCGAGATTTCGGTCTACGATCCGCAGCAATCTTATTTGTTTGCCAATCCGGCGGCTATCCCTGATGATAAAGTCCGGCAATGGATTCTGGGCCGTGACGATTTTCAGTACTGTCATTACCTGGGCAAAGAGCTGGCCCTGGCGTATCAGCGTAAAAATACCTTTGTACGAGTAACCAAGGAGCGGCGGCAATTGGAGTGGGAGGAAGAAGCGCCTCAGGGTAGCGGCCCGTCTAATTATTATTTCCGCCAGTTGAGTCCGGTATTTGATGCCGACGGACAGTTGCGGATGATTATCAGTTTCGGGGTGAATATTTCCGAACGCAAAAGAATTGAAGAAGAGTTGAATATGCAAAGAGAACTCTTCCGGAAGGTAATTGACACCAGCCCAAATTTTATTTTCATTAAAAACTGGAATGGAGAGTACGTTCTTTCCAACCGGGCCATAGCACAACATTATGGCCTTACTCCGGAAAAAATGATTGGAAAAACTACCCAGGATCTTGACGCAGCTCAGGACTCGTGGGAAAGTATGCTGGAAGAGGACCGCCGGATTATCAGTTACGCCATGCAGTCTGATGTTCCTCCGGTTATTTCGCAGGAACGGCGTATTTTACACCTGCCTTCCGGAGAGTTCCGCTGGTACCAATTCTTCAAGACGCCTTTCGTGCACTGATGGTACGTTGCACCTGCTGGGAATTGCCACGGATATTACCCAGATCAAGCAGGCCGGCGAGGAACTGATCAAAGCCGTGAGCAGGCGTTGCAATCCATGAAGGCCAAGGAGCAGTTCTTGTCCACGATGAGCCACGAAATCCGACGCCGATGAATGCAGTAATTGGAATGACGCATTTGTTATTGCAGGAAGAACCCTCGTCCAGATCAGACAGAGCACCTGCGTTTGCTGAAGTTTTCGGCGAACTTGCTGGTGCTGATCAATGATATCCTGGATTTCTCCAAAATAGAGGCCGGAAGAATTACCTTTGAAAAGATCAATTTCAGTCTCCGCGACCTATTAGATGGAATCATCCAATCACATACTCAAGGCCGAAGAAGAACATTGGTCTTTCGCTGACGCTTGATCCGCAGGTGCACTCCATGCTGATCGGTGACCCGGTACGCATCAGTCAGGTTCTGAATAACCTGGTGAGTAATGCCGTAAAATTCACCGAAAAGGAGCGGTGACCTTACTGGTAAAAGCCCGCCGGAACAGCAAGAAAAAAAGAAATTGAATTTACCGTACAGGATACCGGCATCGGCATTGCGGAAGATAAGCTTGAATACGTGTTTGAAAGTTTTACGCAGGCATCCTCCGATACGACCCGCAAATACGGCGGTACCTGACTGGGACTGGCAATTACCAAAGCTGCTTAAACTTCAGGGAAGTATCATTGAAGCCAGGAGCAAGGCGGCCGCACGGGGGACTACTTTTCGTTTCTCCCTGTTATTTACCAAAAGCAGCCAGCCAGAGACCGCCAGCTATCCGGCAAACCTATTCTACGGATCAAAAGCACAATATGGATCAGGTGCGCTTGTTGCTGGTAGAAGATAATAAGGCCAATCAGGTAGTAGCTACCAAGTTCCTGAATAAATGGGGAGACCCAAGCCTGATTATGCAGAGAATGGTGTCATTGCCGTGGAAAAGGTAGTTGCCAAAGCGTATGATATTATTCTGATGGATTTGCAGATGCCGGAAATGGACGGATATGAAGCCACCCGGATGATCCGCAGCATGAAGGGAGAGGCAGGCCACAAAGTACCCATTATTGCCCTTACGGCCTCGGCTATGCTCGATGTCAAGGACAGAGTCTTTAGGGTCGGAATGAATGACTACCTGACCGCCGTCCAATCCTAATGAGTTATATCAAAAGTAAGCCCGCTAGTTGTTAGAGGATAACAGTTCGAAGCGACTAGAAGAGGAGGAGTCAGAGTCAGTAGCCGCATTGTTGCCAGTCCCCAAAGAAGAATTCCTCAACTATGGGTATCTGGTAGAAATGGCTCCCGATGATAAAGATTTCCGGAAGGAAATGGTGCATATCTACCGGGAGACTTTCCGTCAGATGCAGGAAGATTACCCAAAAGCATTGCTCTCCAAGGATCATACGCAACTCCGTTCCATTCACCACAAAATCAAGCCAACGGTAACCATGTTGGATATTGCGGCATTACGGCAGTTGATCGAAAAAACGGAATCCCTGATCCGGGAAGATGCCCTAAACGAAACTCTGGAGGCGCATGCACTGCAAGTAATTACTACTTGTGACACTATTATCGAGGTATTGCAGGAAGCATTGCGGCGGGATCTGGACGGAAACTAGTCAGTAGCAGTTTTCGGTTTCCGGTTATTAGTTTCCAGTTGTTACAAAGTTTTCCAGGGTGCTGCTTACTAATGATATTTTAAACAGAAAACCGGCAACTAACAACTATAAACTTCAAACTACCGCCTCGGTGTACGATCCCAGATTTTCCCGGGTAATAATATCTAATGGTAAATACCTGATCGGGCTGACTTGCTTCTTGAAAACCAGAAAATCAGCCAGACAACTGATTCCCTGAAATCCCTGTCCGGTAGGGTTTTGGTTAATAATAAAGTCAATAGCTCCCTCTTGAATATGCTTGAGGTTGTTTTTCAGCAGGTCGTAGCCCACCAGACGAATGGATCTTGGTTGGTTGGCGGATAAAAACGGGGCAATCAGGTACGCCTTGGAGGTAGTGACAAATATTCCTTTCACGGCCGGATTGGTGGCCAATAATGCTGCTAACTGTTTCTCAACCAGACTGTCAGCCAGGTCCGCATGAATGATGGAATACGCTTCGGTCAACCCGTTTTGTTTGAAATAGTCCCGGAAGCCTTGTTCTTTTTTAATCAGGTGAGGGGAGTTGGCAAAATCTTCCGCAATGTGCGCAATCAGAAAAGTAGCCGGTGCCGTCTGCCCATAGTGTAACAATTTACCCGCCAGTAACCCGCTTTGGTACGAATCCTGCCCAACGTAACTCAAAGGTTCATATTCGGGAATGTGCGTATTGAAAAACACAAAAGGAATTCCCCGCTGCTTCCACTCTTCAAATATGCCCAACGACTCCCGGTAAAACAGAGGAGCCGTTAAAATACCATCGGGATGAACCAGGCTGATCCGGGATGCCTGTTCCAGAAAGGACTGAACGTTGTGCTGGTCATAAAAGAAAAAATTGACCCGTATCCCGTACCGCCTCAATTCCTTTTCCGATTGTTCTATTCCGTTTATGGGCTGCTGCCAGTAGGGATCAAACTCCGCGGCAGGAATAAGCGCAGCAATCTGGTAGGTCCGGTTGGCGCCCAGTGTCCGGGCAATCAGATTGGGCTCGTATTTTAATTCGGCCGCGATCTGCAATACTTTCTGCCTCACTTCTTCCGCTACCCGTCCCCGGTTGTGCAAAACCCGGTCAACCGTACCAACAGAGACATTGGCTTTTAAGGCAATATCTTTAATGCGTGTGCTTCCTTTATTCACCAGTGTGGAGTAGTCAATAATAGTAAAATCTGAACCAGTCAGTACGGCACGCCAGCTCGAAAGCTGGGAAATGCTTGCGCTGAGCATACAAAGTAATAGATAAGTTTTTTAAAAGACAATGTATAAGAAAATTGCAATTGGACAGCTTTAGTGCGACTCTTTGTAACCAGGATTTTAAATGTTTGTTTATTGTTTAGTGTGCGCGTACACGCATTGAATTAAATATTTGCGTGTACGCGCACACTAAAGTGAGAAAATATTTGTATATAAGGTTTTTTATAGATACGTTTGGAATTAATGAAGCAGGTTATTTTTGATAGTACAATTTTAGGCGATAGTTGAAAACGTAGGTTTTATGGAACACGTAGTCGTGGGAATTGATGTGGGTGGCACTACCACTACAATGGGAGCCGTGACCCGTACGGGAGCTATTCACTGGCGCGGCACTTTTGGTACGCAATCGGAAGGTGGTTTTACGGCTTATATGAAAAAGCTTTGCCAAACCATCGAGGAGTTGAAAGCAAAGGTTGACGCAGAAATAGTGGGTATTGGCGTAGGGGCTCCGGCCGGCAATTACCGTTACGGTACTATTCAGGCGGCTAACCTCAATTGGGGCGGCAAAGTGAATTTTGTGGAGGCGTTGACGCAATATTATAACCTACCCATTGTGCTCGACAATGATGCCAATGCTACGGCTATCGGGGAAATGCACTTTGGCGCCGCCAAGTCCTTCCGGCACTTTATTCTGATTACGCTCGGCACCGGTTTGGGCAGCGGCATCATCCATAATGGCGAACTAGTGTACGGATGGGATGGCCTGGCCGGTGAACTGGGGCATATCTGCGTAGACCGGCAGGGCCGTGATTGCGCCTGCGGTCGTAAAGGGTGCCTTGAAACCTATGTATCGGCGAATGGACTCAAACGCACGGTATTTGAATTACTAGCCCGGCGTACTATTCAAAGTTCGCTTCGGGAATTCAGCTACCGGGATCTATCGGCTCATCATATTAGTAACGCCGCTTTGAGTGGTGATAAAATAGCGCTGGAAGCCTTCCAAATAACGGGGCATTTGCTCGGGCTGAAACTGGCCGATGCCGTAGCGCACACCAGTCCGGAGGCAATCGTTCTCTTTGGTGGACTGGTTAACGCCGGAGCATTACTATTTGAACCTGCTTCCCGGTCTTTGAAGGAGCACATGCTGTTCCTGTATAATCCGGGTATGCCGCTGTTGCCTTCCGCCTTGCCGCAAGCCGATGCCGCTATTTTAGGCGCTGCCGCCCTGGCCTGGCAAAAGATGAAGCAAACGAAAACCATACTGGAAGTGACCGGTTAATACTTACTTGTTTCTCAACTCCCTACCGTAAAACCGGCGTTCAATCTAAAAACATTATCCCAACCTTATCTTACCCTAATCTCACTACCATGGAAGTCCTCAATTATTCCGAAAGATCCCTGGAAAAACTCCCAGTAACCATCTTTGAAGATGCCCAAACCGGAGCGGTCCACATTGCCCGTGAAATAGCCGCAATCATTCGTAAAAAGCAGGAATCAGGTGAGACTGCCGTATTAGGCTTGGCTACTGGTTCTTCTCCTATCAATGTCTACCGGGAACTGGTGCGCATGCACCGGAACGAAAATCTCAGCTTCCGGAATGTGGTGACTTTCAACCTGGATGAATACTATCCGATGCAACCCGATGCCTTGCAGAGCTACGTATATTTTATGAACGAGCATCTGTTTAACCACGTAGACATTAAGCCGGAAAATATTCACATTCCGGATGGTACTTTACCCATTGAAAAGGTAAAAGATTTCTGCGACCAGTACGAAAAACGGATTGATTCCTTCGGTGGCATTGACGTGCAGGTGCTCGGGATTGGCCGTACCGGTCACATCGGCTTCAACGAGCCAGGCTCCGGCCTCAACTCGCTGACCCGCCTGGTAAAACTGGACCCGCTGACCATTGCCGATGCTACCAAGGATTTTATCAAGGAGGAATATGTACCTCTTCGGGCCATCACCATGGGGGTAGGTACCATTATGAAGGCCCGCAAAATTTACCTGATGGCCTGGGGTGAGGCCAAAGCGAAAATCCTGCAAAAAACGGTAGAAGGCAAAATTTCCGATGAGGTGCCGGCTTCTTTCCTGCAAGAGCATCCGGACGTATCAGTAGTGGTCGACAAGTGGGCATCCCTCGAACTGGCCCGGATCAGAACGCCCTGGCTGGTGGGCTTGTGTAACTGGGACAAGCAATTGATACGCCGGGCCGTGATCTGGCTGAGCCTGAAATTGAATAAGCCAATTCTAAAACTCACCGATGAAGACTACAAGGAAGCCGGATTGGTCGATTTGCTGGTGCAGGCCGGAACCGCCTATCAGTTAAATATTCAGGTATTTAATTCCATTCAGAACACAATTACGGGCTGGCCCGGCGGCAAACCTACTTCCGATGATAAAAACCGGCCCGAAAGAGCCCTGCCGGCCGTGAAGCGTTCCCTTATTTTCAGTCCGCACCCCGATGACGATGTGATTTCGATGGGTGGTACCCTGCTCCGGCTGGTAGACCAGGGGCACGATGTACACGTGGCTTATCAGACTTCAGGCAACATTGCCGTGTTTGACGACGATGCCCGCCGTTACGCTGATTTCTTCCTTGACTTCTCGAAGAAATACGGTTTGAAGGATAGCCAGATTTCCCAACTCCACAGTGACCTGGTTTCCTTCCTGAAAGGAAAGAAGCTGGGACAGGAAGACACTCCGGTAGTACAGAATATTAAGGCCCTGATCCGGAAAGGGGAGGCCACGGCTGCCTGCCGCTTTTGCGGGGTGAAGGAGCAGAACATCCATTTTATGAATATGCCTTTCTACGAAACCGGACAGGTGAAGAAAAAACCGCTGGGCGAAGCCGATATCCAGGTAGTGGCGAACCTGCTGCAGGAGATCAAACCACACCAGATTTTCGCGGCGGGTGATTTGCGTGACCCGCACGGTACGCATAAAGTATGTCTGGATGCCATTTTTGCGGCTTTGGAACGGCTGAAAGGGGAGGAGTGGACGAAGGATTGTTACGTGTGGCTTTACCGTGGCGCCTGGCAGGAGTGGGAAGTCGAAGAAATTGAAATGGCCGTACCCATTAGTCCCGAAGAGCTCATGCGGAAGCGTCAAGCTATTTTCAAGCACCAGTCGCAGAAAGACAGTCCGGTGTTTCCGGGCAATGATAAGCGGGAATTCTGGCAGCGGGCTGAGGAACGTAACCGCACTACGGCTGAACTATACGATCAGTTGGGGCTTACTGAGTACGAAGCCATTGAGGCCTTTGTCCGGTACCGGTTTTAAGTTATCTGAACCATGATTTATAGGATTAAAAGGATTTACCTGATTTAAACTAGATGTATCAGCTAAGGGCTTACATACGGCAAGATGGTTAACGTAAATAGTGTTTCGTATTCAGGTTAGCCTGCCTTTTATTCTACATAAGGTTTCTTTCTCCTTGCCTGGTTACCCGTCAACAATTGAGTGATCAGGTGAATCCTTTTAATCCTATAAATCATGGTTCAGACAGTTAAACCCACGCTGCTGGTAATGGCAGCTGGCATGGGCAGCCGGTACGGAGGACTAAAGCAACTGGACCAATTTGGGCCCAATGGGGAAACCATAATGGAATATTCCGTCTTCGATGCGATTAGAGCTGGTTTTGGGAAGGTTGTTTTCGTGATCCGGCGGGAGTTTGAAGCGGCGTTTAAAAACGCCTTGCCGGCCCGGTTGTCAGATCAAATATTAGTGGAGTTTGTATTACAGGAACCTGACAAGTTACCGGAAGGATTTGTGGCGCCGGCTGACCGGATTAAACCCTGGGGTACGGGCCATGCCGTTTGGGTGGCACAGGCAAAAATAAAGGAGCCGTTTGCCGTAATTAACGGCGATGATTTTTACGGAAAGGACTCATTTGAGATAATAGCCCATTTTCTGAAAAATACTAGCGGTGAATATGCCCTGGCGGGGTATCGGTTGGCCAATACACTCTCGGAGAATGGAACTGTGGCGCGTGGTATCTGTGAGGTGGATGAGGCAGGCTACTTGAAAAGCGTGACGGAACGTACCAGCATCCACCGAAGTGGGACCGGCGTTGTATACACGGACGAATCTGGAAATGAGGTACCCCTTTCCGGAAAGGAAACCGTTTCCATGAACTTGATGGGATTTACGCCTTCGCTGTTCGGCTATTGTACCGGTTCTTTAGTACTCTTTCTGAGAGAACGGGGAAAAGATCCGAAAGCCGAATTTTACTTACCCGGTTTGGTTAATGAGCTAATACGGACCGGAAGGGTACGGATGAAAGTGTTGCCAACGCCAGCTACTTGGTTCGGGGTGACGTATGCCGGAGATAAACCCGTAGTTATGCAGAAAATTGCCCAATTAGTGCGTGAAGGAGTGTATCCGGAGAAATTATGGCGTTAACATCACCATCCATGAATTACCCTTTGGCAGCCATTCTGTCGCATTTTGCTTATACCGGATCGGTAGAGGCGATTAGTCCGTTTGGCTCGGGCCATATTCATGATACCTATAGGGTTAGGGTAACCGGCACCACTGCCCCTGGCTACATCATGCAGCGGATTAATCACCAGATTTTTAAGCAGATACCGGAATTGATGGAAAACGTTGGTCGGATCACCGAATACCTCCGGGAAAAACTGCAGCGTATTCCCGGCGCCGATCCGCAACGGGAAACCCTCACGGTAATTCCCGCTCTTACCGGCAAGCTGTTTTACCAGGATGAATCGGGTAATTACTGGCGGTTGTACCAATTAATCACGGGAGCCCGTAGTTATGATGTGGTTACTACGCCGGCTCAGGCCTACCAGGGCGGCAAAGCTTTTGGCCGGTTCGGTGCCCGGTTAATTGATTTTCCTATCAGCACCCTCCACGAAACCCTGCCTGACTTCCACCATATCAATAAACGTCTGCAAACCTTGTGGCGAACATTGGAAAAAGATCCGGTGGGCCGGGCCGCTGCAATTACTCCTGAGGTTCAATTTATAAAGGCCCGTGCGGAGCCTATGGGCACTTTACTTGCTTGGGGAAATCAGGAACTTATCCCTCAGCGGGTTACGCATAATGATACCAAATTTAACAATGTACTGCTGAGCGAACAGGATCGTGCCCTTTGCGTAGTTGACCTGGATACTGTAATGCCTGGCTACGTAGCTTACGACTTTGGCGACTCGATCCGGACGACGGCCAGTACGGCTGCCGAAGACGAAAAAGACCTCCATAAAGTGGGGTTTGACATCGATTTGTTTAAGGCTTATGCCGAAGGGTACCTGGAAGAAATGGGTAAATTTCTGACCAGTCATGAATGGGACTCCCTGGTATTGGGTTGTCAGCTGATGCCTTATATGATGGGTGTGCGGTTTCTGACTGATTACGTGGACGGCGACCATTATTACAAGGTACACCACCCGGAACATAACTTGCAGCGGGCCAGAAATCAATTCCGGTTACTGTCAGTAATGGAAGCGCAGACCAGCTCTATGCAATCAATCATAACTGCTCTCCGTCCATGACTAATATTAGTATAAATAATTTGTTTTTCAACGAATTGACAAACAGGCTGATAGCCAACGGCTGATTGCTGAGAGCTGCTTAACTACGCATGATTACTCATAAAAATATAACTGCTGCCTTCATCGCCGGAGACCACCTGGCCATGGATAACCTCTCGGCAGTGATGGATTGTCTGGACCAGCATCCCATTGCGGAGGTTCCCTGGCCCGTATTTCCTTTCCGGCCCGAAGTGTATTTTGCCATTGCATACAGTGAAAGGAGCCTTTACCTCAAATTTTACGTATTCGAAGAAGGCATTCAGGCCCGCTACCGTAATACCAACGACCCGGTTTACCGGGATAGTTGCGTGGAGTGTTTCCTGGCTTTGAACGGAGAAAAAGCGTACTATAATTTTGAATTCAACTGCCTGGGTACTTGCCTGGCTGAGTACGGAACGGGTAGGATCGGTCGTACACGCTTACCTACTGCAGCTATTGCATCGATCCGTCGGCAGGCTGAACTCGTAAACCGGGCTAGTGTTCGTAATGGCAAAACCAGCTGGAATCTGACCATTGTTTTGCCCGTCGAGGCATTTGTCATGCATTCACTCGGTTCCTTCAAGGGGATAGACGTACGGGCCAATTTCTATAAGTGCGGGGATGATTTGCCCTTGCCTCATTACCTGAGCTGGAACCTGATTCACACCCCAGAACCCGATTTTCACGTGCCTGCGTCTTTCGGAGACGTTATTTTAGCCTGAGCGTACCCGTCTCCTTGACACGTTGATAAAGCATTCTCATTTGTAAGCCCGAAACCTTGTCCTATGTCTCAGTTCATTGACCGCCGCCACTTTCTGAAACAAAATGCCCTTGCCGGAGCAGGCTTGGCCCTGGCTCCCAGTTTATCTTTCGATAAGTCCGCGGACAAGCCGAAAAAGGTCAGGTTAGGTTTTATCGGGGTAGGGTTACGCGGAACCAGTCACTTGAGGAATGCGCTGTATCGTGACGACATTTTAATTCCGGCTATTTGTGATACGGACCCGGAACGGATCACGATTGCCCAGAACCTGATTACCAGAGCCGGTGGGAAAAAGCCGGAAGCGTATACCCGGGGCGAACATGCCTACCTGCAGATGTTGCAGCGGGACGACCTGGACGGGGTGATTATCGCTACGCCCTGGGAATGGCATACACCCATGGCGGTAGCCACCATGAAAGCCGGTAAATACGCCGGAGTGGAAGTGTCGGCGGCTAATACCCTGGAGGAATGCTGGGATCTGGTCAACACTTCCGAAGCGACCGGTATGCCCTGTATGATCCTGGAAAATGTCTGTTACCGCCGGGACGTAATGGCGGTGCTCAATATGGTCAGGCAGGGAATGTTTGGCGAACTGCTTCATTGCCACTGCGGGTATCAGCACGATCTGCGGGAAGTGAAGTTTGAGCCCGGTGTAGAGTTTGGAGAAAAAGGCATTCACGAAGCGCATTGGCGCACCAATCATTCGGTTAGCCGCAACGGCGATCTGTATCCCACGCATGGCATTGGTCCCATCGCCAATTACCTGAACATCAACCGGGGCAACCGTTTTGTATCGCTTACCTCCATGGCTACTAAATCCCGGGGGTTGCACAATTACATCGTGGAAAAAGGGGGTTCAACCCACCCCAATGCCAAAGTAGGCTTTAAACTGGGCGACATCGTGACAACGATGATCCAAACTCAGAACGGCGAAACGGTGATTATCATTCATGATACCAATTTGCCCCGTCCGTATTCACTGGGCTTCCGGGTGCAGGGCACGAAAGGCTTATGGATGAATGACGGCAATACCATTTACCTGGAAGGAAAGAGTAAACCGCACCAGTGGGAGCCTTCCGAGGCATATCTGAAGGAGTACGATCACCCTTTGTGGAAAAAATACGAAGAAAAGGCCACCGGTTCCGGGCACGGCGGTATGGACTTTTTTGTGCTGCACGCTTTCGTAGAATCGATTAAACGTAAAGTGCCTACCCCCCTGGATGCCTACGATGCGGCAGCCTGGAGTGTAATCAGTCCGTTTTCGGAGCTGTCCATTGCCGCTGGTGGCGCCCCCCAGTTCTTTCCCGATTTTACCCGCGGCCACTGGATGAACCGCAAACCAGTTTTCGCACTCAATGATACGTATTAGGAGAATACCGTAAAAATCAATCCGGTTCTTTCGCGTGTACTTTTACCCTAAATACCCGCTCCTAAAAAGCTGTCAGTCCTAATTTCTCGGAGGTGCGAATATACGAAATGTTCAAACGGTTCGTGTGTGAATCGGCTAATTTCTATGATATGTCCCTAAAAAAGTAAAGAGTAAGTTCCTCTGCATAGTAAACGGTCGGTTATTAAGCAAGACGAAATTCAGGTAATAAAACAGGCCGGCAATTCCTTCTCTTCCGCACTTCATAACACTTTACTTCATTAGCAAAGGTCTGCTAATTTCCTCTAAAGTGACTCCAATTGGTGCACCGTCCAAAGTGCCCTACTTTCGTGCTACCGAAAATAATAAATCACTTTTATTCGCTCAGCTTATACGCACGATTGCTTATGGTTCAGAAGTACTACAACCTTTCCGTCCGCATCTGATCAGGCGCCTTATCAATTTGTATGAGTAGTGCTGATCAGGAGCTAGGTTACCAGCAGAATTCACCTGACGTTTCCTCAATACTTGAAAATGCAGTCTATGGTCAGTGGCTCAGGAGTGATGCTACTGCCGGCTATTTTTCTAAATAGCCGCTGGCACTTCTACCCCACCAGCTGGTTTTGCCGGTCATCAAATCACTTATCACACTTAACCTATTCCTGAAATTCAACTGCATAATTCTACCCGCTGACGTGGGAGTTTCCAATACTGGGGATTTCTGTTGCGGTGGAAGGTAAGTCAGTTAAACCGTTTTTGACGAAGTATACTAATTATCTACCGGATAGTATGAAAAACCATTACCGCTTAGGATTACTTACTAATTTGAATCCTGGTACGGCTTTAAAAAAGATAGTAACTTCCTTATGGGTGCTGTTGCTGACCGCAGGTAGTGTACTTGCCCAGACCGAAATCTGTAATAATGGCCTGGATGATGACGGTGATTTTCTCACCGATTGCCAGGATCCGGATTGTGCTGGACAAACCAACTGCCAGATATCGGCCAATTGCAGTGAGCCGTACCTGTATTACCTGCCTCCCGTTTATGGCGACAAAACGGCTAGCTGTGATATTTTCGGGTCGGATGATATCGTATTGTCTACTTTAGGAAAAACGGCCACCGTGCAGATTAAACGGGGTGACGGCGCTTTAATCCAGACCGTTACCGTTCCTACCGGAGATCCCCTAAGTGTATCTTTTCTTAATCCGGCAGATGCCGCTAATCCGGCAAGACCTGCAAGCAACCAGGTACTGCGCGGTGAGCTAAATACAGTGCTGAGCAATGCCGGATTGATTATTTCTTCCGACCAGCCGCTTCAGGCATCCTACCGGATGCTTTCCCGTCCGGGTTGCCAGACCTATAACCAGGATCTGCTGCAAATGCAGGGAAAAGCTTCATTGGGTATTTCTTTTTACGCCGCCAGTCAGACGGTACTTGCCGGATCTAACGTAACCTATAACGGTGCCTTAGAAAAACACTTTGTATCGGTAATGGCTACTGAGGACAATACCTCCATCACCTTTACATTGCCAACGGCCCTAAATTTGGAAGGCTCCCCTAACCATACCGCTGATCCCACGCCTGACTGGACGGGGACCCGCACGATCACGTTAAACAAGGGTCAGACCTATATGATCGGGACTCCAAACGAGGCTCCGAATGTTACTATTACCGGATTGAGGGTTACTTCCACTAAGCCGGTAGTCGTAAACTCAGGTTCTCAGCATACCCGTCATGGGAATGGCGGCGGCGATGCGGATGCTGGTATTCAGCAATTGATTCCTACCACGGCCCTGGAAACGCAATATATTGCCATTGACGGCGGAAATGCGGGTAATGACCCGCGTGATTACGTAGTAATTGTGGCCATTGAAAATGGTACCAGCGTTCAGGTAAACGGCACTACGATTGCCACTCTTAATGCCGGTGAATATTATACTCACCGCTTACCAGTCACCCCTCTCTATAATTCCGCTTTTATTCAGGCTAATAACCGGATTTACGTCTACCACGCCGGTACGTATGGCGCCGGTGAATTCGGCATGGACATTCTACCTCCCATCAATACCTGTATCGGCAGTAAAAAAATAGACTTTGACAAACCCGGTACGGAGGCTAAAGCAGTTATTATTGTACCCACGTCCGGACTTGGTTCCTTAAAATTCAACGGAGCCTCTTATACAGCTTCCGCGCTTACCGTGAATGGCAACCTGGCAAACACTGTTAGTTCGTCGGGCTATTCCTATGTAGTGGTGCCTGATGCCAGAATAAATTCGGCTACCAATAACCGGGTTACCTGTAATGAAAAGTTTCACGTCAGCGTAATTTCCCGGACTGGCGGCACGGGCAATTATGCTTTCGATTCGGATTACGAAAAAAGTGTGGGTGTTTTGGACCCTGCCACCATGCAGCCTACGGTTGCCTATCAGGCCGGCGAAGTAAGTCCGGGTACGGCTTTTCAGCATTGCCTGATCATTACCGGGTGCGGAACCAACAACAATATTATCGGGCTACACCCAGTGGCTATGCTGGTCCCGGTACCGAAGGAAATGTGACCATCAGTGGCGATTGCATTACCTATACCATGAAGACCCGGGGCTCCGGCCTGCGCCAAAGAAGTGGTCAGTTTGACGGTAGGCAACGAATTTGGCATTACGAGCCAGGTTTGTTTGCAATTCGAAAATCAGACCAAACCCTTTACCATCGGTTCTATTACGCCGGTTAACCCTTCTATCTGTAGTGCTGGTCTCCCCAATACAGTCACGCTGAACGTGCCGGTTACTATGCCCGTGGGTACTCCCGCCTATACCTGGATTGCGCCCAATGGGACCGATGTTTCCGCTTCGGCCACCAATACTGGCACTTCGCCCAATTTTCAAACGCAACTGGTAGCTAAATCAGGCGGGCACTTATAAGCTTACCGTCATGGATGGTACTTGCAGTAAAACCGTAGAAATAACCGTTGCTTCGCGTAATTGCACCGATAATGACGCCGACGGAGTGGCCGATGCTGCTGATGTTGACGATGACAATGATGGGATTGCGGATGCTGCTGAAGGTAATACGGATGTAGATGGTGATGGTATTCCAAATAGTTTTGATTTGGATTCCGACAATGACGGTATTACGGATGTAATCGAGGCGCAGGCGGTGCCGATGCGGATGGGAACGGTGTCGTAGATGGAACGTCCTCCGCTACAGTAGGCTCCAATGGCTTGTTCAATCCGCTGGACGGAGCCGTTGGCCTGGCCAATCTGGACACGGACGGGGATGGCGTTGCTAATATGTTTGACCTGGACAGTGATAACGATGGCATTCCCGACTTAGTGGAAGTGGGTGGCAGTGATACTAACCATGACGGGCGGGCAGATGTGTTCGCGGATACCAATGCCAACGGCTACGCCGATGTATACGATCCGGCTGCTTTTGGCATAGCGGTTACCACTACTGGCGCGGATACCAACAATGATGGCCGTCCGGAAAGCTATATTGAGGATAATGACGAAGGTAAAGCTAGGCCAAACTACGTAGACCTGGACTCCGACGATGACGGGATACTGGATGTACGTGAAGCAGGTCTGACAGACAGCGATTATAACGGAGTAGCCGATGGTACCCCCGGAGCGGATGGCTGGAGTGATGCAATTGATGCCCTGACTTCGCTGAACCTGCCCAATACCGACGGAAAATCAAAACCTGACTACCTGGATATTGATTCTGACAATGACGGAATTGTAGATAACATTGAGGCCCAGTCTACCAGCACCTATGTTGCTCCTGCCGGAACCGATGGCGATCAGGACGGTATTGATGACGCCTATGATAACAATGACACTGCCTTCGCGGGAGGGATCAATAATGGCCTGGCCCCAGTGAATACGGAAGGAATGGACAAACCCGATTATACCGATACTGATACGGATAACGATCAGCTTACGGATATTCTGGAAGGTTGGGATACTAATAAAAACGGAATCATCGATGGAAGCGAAAAGACCGGAGGCACCACCGACGGAGATGCCGACGGCCTGCTGGATGGTTTCGATGCCAATATGACTGCGGTTAATCCGACGAACGCTACCACTCCGGTAAGTTATCCGGGAAATACACCCACTACCGAACGGTACTGGCGGCAAAACTTGCCCCCTACCCCAGTAAACGATACGGGTACCGCTACCGAAGACCAAACGTTGACGGGTACTTCCCTGCTGGCTAATGACACCGATCCGGAAGGCAATACGCTCACTATTTCTACCACCCCAGTCACCGCTCCAACAAGTGGAACTTTGGTAATCAATAGCAATGGTACCTATACGTACACCCCTAATGCCAACTTTAACGGTACGGATGGTTTCGTTTACCGGGTCTGTGAAAGCAAAAGCGGTATGCCAAGCCAGTGTGCTACGGCTACTGTTTCGATTACGGTAACTGCCGTGAATGATGCTCCCGTAGCCAATAATGACAATGCCACGGTAACTGAAGATAGCCAAGTAGTTATCAATGTTCCAGGGAATGATACGGATGATGGCAGCCTGGATTTAACCAGTGTGGTGGTTACCGTATCACCAGTTACAGGAACCGTAACGGTAAACCCAACTACCGGCGAGATCACGTATACGCCTAACGCCAATGTCAACGGCAGTGATAGTTTCCAGTATACGATTAAAGATAACAGCGGAGCTACTTCTAATGTGGCCACGGTAAGTATCACTATTACTCCGGTCAACGATGCCCCTGGTAGCGGTCAATGATGCTGCTACAGTGAGCGAAGATCAGGTCTTGACGGGCACTTCCTACTAGCTAACGATACAGATGCGGATACCAATCCGCTCTCAGTAACGGCTGTGACCAATGCGGCTACGACTGCCGGAGGCAAGATTACCCTTGCTGCTGATGGCACCTATACGTATACGCCGGCGGCTAATTTCTTTGGCACCGATACGTATGTGTATCAGGTCTGTGACAATGGTTCTCCGGCTCTTTGTGCCAATGGTACGCTGACCATTACGGTCACGCCAATGAACGATGCGCCAGTGGCTGGAAATGACAATGCTACTACTGCGGAAGACCAGACGCTGACGGCTTCGGTAGCGGGTAATGACGGTGATGTAGACCATACGGCTGCTCAGTTAACGTATGCTTTAGTAACTGGCAGTACGGCGGCAACTAATGGTACGCTTACTTTCAACCCGGATGGTTCCTACAGCTATGTTCCTAATGCGAATTATAACGGAACCGTTAGCTTTACTTACCAGGTCTGTGATCCGGATAATGCCTGTGCTACGGCTACAGTCACCATTACGGTAACTGCCGTGAACGATGCGCCAGTATTAGCTACCGTAGGCAGCAAGGTTACTGATGAAATGTTGGCTCTTACATTCACAGTTACGGCCGCGGATGCGGATATGCCTGCCAATACCCTGACCTTCACCTTAGCTACTCCGGCTACCGGCACCTACCCAACCGGTGCAGCTATTAATGCGGCAACCAAACATTTAGCTGGACCCCGACCGAAGCTCAGGGACCGGGTACTTACCGGGTAAAAGTAATTGTGTCCGACGGGACGGTCACTGATGAAGAAGAAATCGAGATTAGTGTCAATGAAATAAATCAGGCCCGGTACTGTCCAGTATTGGCAATAAAACAGTAGATGAAAAGACTTTACTAACCTTTACCGCCACGGCTACGGATCCTGATGTTCCTGCCAACACTATGACGTTCAGTCTGGAAGGATCTGTACCCGCCGGTGCAACCATCAATGCTTCTACGGGAGCATTCTCCTGGACGCCTACTGAAGCCCAGGGACCCGGCACGTATACCTTCAAGGTACGGGTAACGGATAATGGCACGCTGGCTTTATTCGATGAAGAAGAAATTACCGTAACAGTCAATGAAGTCAACGATGCGCCGGTGGCGGTAAATGATAATGCTTCTACCAATGAGGATACTCCTATCGTCATTAACGTCCCTTCAAATGATACGGATGTAGACGGAACAGTAGACCTTACTTCCGTGGTGATTGTTTCTGGTCCGACCCAAGGGGCTGTTACTGTAAATCCGGTTACTGGTCAGCTTACCTATACGCCTAACGCCAATACAAACGGTAATGACAGCTTTACCTATACCATTAAAGACAACAATGGTTTAGTATCGAATGCAGCTACGGTCACGATTACCATTACACCAGTAAACGATGCTCCCATCGCGGTAAATGATGGTGCTACCACGCTGGAAGATACGCCGGTAGTGATTAATGTTCCAGGTAATGATACCGATATTGATGGTACTATTGATCTGACTAGTGTAGTAATTACGACTGCTCCAAGTAATGGAACTGTATTGGTCAATACTATCACGGGTCAAGTAACTTATACGCCTAATCCAAACTACAACGGCAGTGATTCCTTCCAGTATACGGTAAAGGATAATACTGGCGCTGTTTCTGCCGCCGCTACCGTAACGATTACAGTTGCTCCGGTGAATGATTCTCCGGTAGCGGTCAATGATAATGCTACAGTAAATGAAGACCAGACCCTTTCGGCTTCGGTAGCGGGTAATGACAGTGACGTAGACCATACGGCTGCTCAGCTTACCTACAGTCTGGTAAGTGGCGGTACCGCGGCCAGCAATGGTACACTGACTTTGAATCCGAATGGTTCTTATTCTTACGTTCCTAATGCCAACTTCAACGGTACGGTAAGCTTCACTTACCAGGTTTGCGATCCGGCTTCGGCTTGTGCTACGGCTACGGCAACTATCTCCGTTACCGCAGTAAATGATGCTCCGGTAGCGAATGCCGATAATGCTACTACGAATGAAGACAATGTGGTAGTAATTAATATTCCATCCAATGACACGGATGTAGATGGCACCATTGATTTAACAAGTGAAGTTATAACCAGCACTCCTGCCAAAGGTACGCTTTCAGTCAACTCAACTACCGGTGAGGTGACCTATACGCCCAATGCCAACACCAACGGCAGTGATAGCTTTACCTACACGGTGAAAGACAATGATGGTGCCGTATCGAATATCGCTACTGTTTCGATTACGGTGTCTCCGGTGAACGATGCTCCCGTAGCCAATAATGACAATGCTACTACGGATGAAGATGCTCCGGTAGTGATTAATATACCCGCCAATGATACGGATATTGATGGAACGTTAGATCTGACCAGCGTAGCGGTTATGACTAGTCCAGTCAATGGAACCCTAAGCGTCAACTCAATTACGGGAGCCGTAACTTATACGCCTAACGCCAATGTCAACGGCAGTGATAGTTTCCAGTATACGATTAAAGATAATAATGGAGCTGTTTCTAATGTAGCCACAGTGAGTATTACCATTACCTCAGTCAATGATGCCCCGGTAGCGGTAAGTGATAGCGAGACGATTCTGGAGAACCAGGCCCTTTCGGCTTCGGTAGCGGGTAATGACAGTGATGTAGACCATATGGCTGCTCAGTTAAGTTATAGTTTAGTTGCTGGAAGTACGGCGGCAGCTAATGGTACGCTTACTTTCAACCCGGATGGAACGTATAGCTACTTGCCCAATACCAACTATAATGGGGTAGTGAGTTTCTCCTATCAGGTCTGTGACAATGCCACGCCAGCTGCTTGTGCTACGGCTACCGTGACCATTACCATTATTTCAGTGAATGATCCCCCGGTAGCCGTCAATGATGGCGCTACCACGCTGGAAGACAACCCAGTCACTATCAATGTACCAGGCAATGATATGGATACGGATGGCAGCTTGGATATGACGAGTGTAGAAGTTACTACGCCTCCGGCTAATGGCATTGTTGCAGTCAATCCAACTACTGGCCAAGTAACCTATACGCCGAATGCGAACTTTAACGGCAGTGATTCCTTCCAGTACCGTCTCAAAGACAACGAAGGGGCTTACTCGAACCTGGCCCGGTCACTATTACCATTACTCCGGTGAACGACGCGCCGGTTGCTGCGAATGACAATGCTACGACAAATGAAGATACGCCGGTAGTGATCAATGTAGCGGCCAATGATACCGATGTCGATGGAACGTTAGATCTGACCAGTGTGGTTATTACGACTAATCCGACGAATGGAACCGTAACGGTAGATCCAACTACTGGTGAAGTAACCTATACGCCGAATGCGAACTTTAACGGCAGTGATTCCTTCCAGTATACTATTAAAGATAATAGCGGAGCCGTCTCTAATGTGGTCACTGTTAACTTGGTAATTAGCCCAGTCAACGACGCGCCAGTAGCGGTTAACGATAATGCTACTGTAAACGAAGATCAGACCCTTTCAGCATCAGTAGCTACTAATGATACTGATGTAGATAATACCGCAGCTCAGCTCACTTATAGTTTAGTTGCTGGGGGAACTACTGTTGCTAACGGTACACTTACGTTTAATTCCGATGGCTCCTATACATACGTACCGAACGCCAACTTTAATGGAACGGTAAGCTTTACCTATCAGGTTTGCGACCCTGCTTCAGGATGTGCCACTGTAACCGCTACTATCCTAGTAAGCTCCGTCAATGACGTACCAGTAGCTATTAATGATAATGCTACGGTCAACGAAGATGCATCAGTAACAATTACTGTCCTGGCAAACGATACGGATATCGATGGCACTCTCGATGCAAGTAGTATCGTAATTACGGCAACGCCGGCTAACGGTACGCTTCTAGTTAATTCCGGTACCGGGGAAGTGGTCTATAGTCCTAATGCGAACTTTAATGGAGCGGATAGTTTTGCTTACTCCGTTAAAGACAATGACGGTGTTGTATCTAATATCGCAACGGTTTCAATCACCATTACATCGATAAATGATGCTCCGGTTGCTACTAACGATGCGGTAACTACCAATGAGGATAATGCAGTAACGCTTCTTGTCTCAGCTAATGATAGTGATGTAGATGGAAGTCTCGATCTGGCAAGCATTGCAATTACAATGGCTCCAGCCAATGGTACGCTTTCAGTCAACAGCACTACGGGTGAGGTTACTTACACCCCGAATGCCAACTACTTTGGTACAGACAGTTTTACCTATACCATTAAGGATAATGATGGTAGTGTATCTAATGCAGCTACGGTAAGCATTAGTGTCACTTCAGTGAATGATGCCCCGGTAGCGGTCAATGATAATGCTACAGTAAATGAAGACCAGACCCTTTCGGCTTCGGTAGCGGGTAATGATAGTGACGTAGACCATACGGCTGCTCAGCTTACCTACAGTCTGGTAAGTGGCGGTACGCAGCTAGCAATGGTACACTGACTTTGAACTCGGATGGTTCTTATTCTTACGTTCCTAATGCTAATTATAATGGGGTGGTGAGTTTCACCTATCAGGTCTGTGACAATGCTACTCCGGCTGCCCGTGCTACGGCTACTGTAACTATTACGGTTACTTCCGTCAACGATGCACCCGTGGCAGTAGCTGATAATGCTTCTACCAATGAAGACAATGCCATTAATATCAATGTGCCGGGGAATGACACAGATGTGGATGGCACAGTGGATCTGACTAGTGTGGTTATTACAACTGCACCTGCCAATGGAACCGTATTGGTCAATGCCACTACCGGCCAGGTGACCTATACGCCGAACGCTAATTATAACGGCTCGGACAGCTTTGCTTATACCATTAAAGACAACGATGGGTTAATATCGAATGTAGCAACTGTTACAATTACTGTTTCTTCAGTTAATGATGTGCCAGTAGCCAATAATGATGCTGTAACTACTACGGAAGATGTAGCAGTTGTAATCGGGATTGCCGCCAATGATACGGATGTGGATGGAACGTTAGATCTGACCAGCGTAGCGGTTATGACTAGTCCAGGTAATGGAACAATAGTATTAATCCAACTACCGGCGAGATCACGTATACGCCAAATCCTGACTTCAATGGAGCTGATAGTTTCCAGTATACGATTAAAGATAATAATGGAGCTGTTTCTAATGTAGCCACAGTGAGTATTACCATTACCTCAGTCAATGATGCTCCGGTAGCGGGAAGTGATAGCGAGACGATTCTGGAGAACCAGGCCCTTTTTGCCTCAGTGGCTAACAATGACAGTGATGTAGACCATACGGCTGCTCAGTTAAGTTATAGTTTGGTAAGCGGCGGTATCGCAGCTAGCAATGGTACGCTTACTTTCAACCCGGATGGAACGTATAGCTACCTTGCTCAATACCAACTATAATGGGGTGGTGAGTTTCTCCTATCAGGTCTGTGATCCGGATAATGCTTGTGCTACGGCTACCGTGACCATTACCATTATTTCCAGTGAATGATCCCCGGTAGCCGTCAATGATGGCGCTACCACGCTGGAAGATACGCAGGTAGTAATCAATGTACCAGGCAATGACAGTGATGCTGATGGCAGCTTGGATCTCACTTCGGTGGTGATTACGACTGCTCCGGCTAAGGGAACGGTAACGGTTGATCCAGTTACGGAAGGGTAACGTATGTTCCTAATGCAAATAGCAATGGCAGTGATTCCTTCCAGTACCGCATCAAGGACAATGAAGGGGCTTACTCGAACCTGGCCCGGGTCACTATTACCATTACTCCGGTGAACGACGCGCCGGTTGCTGCGAATGATAATGAGACGACCAATGAAGATATAGTACTTACGGGAAATGTACTCACCAATGATACGGATGTAGACAATGATCCCCTCTCCGTTACCGCCGTCACCAATGTGGCTACTGCTGCCGGAGGCCGATCACTATCGCAGCTGATGGCTCTTATACCTACACGCCGCCTGCTAACTTTTCGGGTACGGATACTTACCAGTACCAGGTCTGTGACAACGCTATTCCAGTGCTTTGTGCCAATGGTACTTTAACGGTCACGGTGACTCCGGTGAACGATGCGCCTCTGGCGGTAAGTGATAATGCCAACGTGACGGAAGATGTGCCTTATACGGGAGCTTCCTGTTGGCTAATGACAGTGATGTGGAAGGCCATACCTTGACCATCAGTACCACTCCGGTAACGGCTCCTTTGCATGGGACACTGGTAATCAATGCTGATGGTACCTATAAGTATACCACCTGATGCCAATTACAATGGTCCGGATGGTTTCACCTACCAGGTTTGTGATAACGGTACGCCTTCCCTTTGCAGCTCGGCTACTGTGACTATTACCATCACTTCGGTCAATGATGCCCGGTAGCTAATAATGACAATGCTACTACAAATGAGGACATGGACGTAGTGGTTAACGTACCGGCTAATGATACCGATGTCGATGGCACGGTAGACGTAACCAGTGTGGTTATTACGATCAATCCGACGAATGGAACCATAATAAGTATTAATCCCATTACCGGCGAAGTGACTTATACACCCAATCGAGACTTCAATGGCAGTGATAGTTTCACTTATACCATTAAGGATAATACTGGCTTTAATTTCGAACGTAGCCACAGTAAGTATTACTATTACTTCGGTGAATGATGCGCCGGTGGCCAATGATGATAATATAAGCACCCCGGAAGACACAGGTTACTGTACCAATACTGGCTAATGATATGGATGTAGAAGGGGCAATTAATCCGGCTACGGTAGACTTAGATCCGGCTGCTCCTGGTATTCAATTCAGTTTAACTACCCGGACAGGGACTCCGAGTGTGGATAACGCAGGCGTAGTCACCTACTATCCCGTTAGAAACTTCACTGGTATAGTTTCTATTTCCTACACGGTGGAAGATAACGATGGAGCTGGCTTCCCTGCCGCTACGATAACTGTTACGGTTAGCCCAGTAAACGATGCCCCGGTAGCCGTTGATGATATAGTTCCAACGAATGAAGACACACACCCTGACGGGAAATCTCACGCAATGATGTGGATGTGGATGGGGATGCCTTGATTGCTACTGCCGTTACGAATGTACCAACTCCTAATGGAGGTACTATCACCATAGCCGCCGATGGAAGTTATACTTACACGCCAGCTGTTGATTACTTTGGTTCGGATACGTATACTTATACAGTTTGCGAAAATAGGCCTAATGGTGAGTGTACGACGGGCACATTGAAAATTACAATCAATTCAATCAATGATGCACCGGTTGCCGGTAATGTAACGAATGATGCCATCAGCAGCAGCGCAGGGCCAACTGCCATAAAGCCGCTCAGTGGTACTGATATTGATGGGACAATTCTATCATATACGATCTCAGCGTTGCCAATTGCGGTGCAGGGACAGTTGTTGTTGGCCGGGGTTCCGGTAACGGCTGGACAAGTGATCCCCGCTGCCCAGGCCGCACAACTGCAATTTGATCCGGACCCTGCTTTTATCGGTGATGCCCAGTTTACCTACACGGCCACGGATAATGACGGCGCCATTAGTAGCAGCCCGGCTACCTTTATCATTCCGGTGAGCAATACGGCTCCGGTGGCGAAGGACATCCAGCATGACCCTATTTCGGGCAATGCCGGAGCAACGCCTCTGAACAGCCTGACTGTTACGGATGCCGATGGAGCGGTGGTGAGCTATACCATTCAAACGGTGCCGGCAGCCGCCCAGGGTAGTCTGACCCTCAACGGAAATCCGGTACAGGCCGGTCAGGTGCTTACTCCTGCCGAAGCCGCGCAGCTGGTGTTTACGCCTAATCCAAGCTTTACGGGAAATGTCACCTTTACTTTCGCGGCGACTGATGACAGAGCTGCTACCGGCGCAGCCGCTACGTATACCATTCCTGTAATGTCGTTTACGCAAATTGGGGTAGCTAAATCTGCCGGTCCGGTCATCCATAATATGGATAACAGCTATAGCATTACCTATACCCTGACGGTGAAAAACCTGGGTACGGCTACGCTGCAAGACGTGCAGGTAACCGATGATTTGAAGACTGTCTTTGCTTCGCCAGTACAGTTTACCGTGGCGAAAGGTAAGACGTCGGCAACCGGCAGCTTGCTGGTAAATGCTGATTTTGACGGTTCCACGGACAGCCGTCTGCTGACTGCCGGCAGCACTTTAGCCGCAGGGCAAACAGGTACCATCACCTTTACCGTGAGTGTAACCGCTAACGGTGCTTTCGGACCGTTCAATAACAGCGCTACGGCCGCGGCCAATAGTATCGGAGGCCCCACTACAGATACGTCTAACAGCGGATCTGATCCTGATCCCGATGGAGACCTGAACCCGAATGAGCCGGAAAATGACCAGGCAACGGTAGTTGCCCTGACTCCGCACACGGCCCTGGGTATTGCCAAAGCAGTAGTGAGTTCAGTCTTAGAGGTCAATGGCAGTTACCGCGTCCGATACGCCATGAAGGTGAAAAACTTAGGCAACGTGGCCCTGACCAATGTGCAGGTAACCGATGATCTGAAGCCGGTATTCGAGGGCGCTGAAGACTTTAAGGTAATACCTGACAGTACACAGGCTACCGGTACCCTGAAGGCCAATACCAGCTTCGACGGGTATTCAGACATCCAGTTGCTGCAATCTCCCAGTACACTGGCGGTGGGTGATTCGGCCAACATCTACTTTACCGTAAGAGTAGCGGGTGCCGGCACCTTCAGTAACGTGGCCCAGGGCAAAGCAACGGGTACGGTCAAAGATCCGGCTACGGACGCTACGCCAACGACTACCACTCTTTCTCACAATGGCACCAATCCGGATCCGGATGGTAACCATGTACAGGATGCGGGTGAACAAGCTCCGACCTTGATCACGCTGGAAAGAATGGAAGTATTTGTTCCGGAAGGGTTCTCACCGAACGGGGACGGTATCAACGACCGGTTCGTGATGGAAGGCACAGTAGGGTTAACCGTTCACCTAGAAGTGTATAACCGTTGGGGCAATGTAGTGTACAAAAACAAAAACTACCAGAATGATTGGGCAGGTATCTGTAACCAGGGTATTGCGATGGGAGAACAATTGCCGGACGGTACTTACTACTATATAGTGAAGCTCAGCAACGGGAAGTCAATAGTGAAATACCTGACGATACACCGGTAGGAGTAATCGGATGCGTAAGCTAGTCAGACTAAGTCCAATTATTCCCTGACCCGCTTATCATAACATAAGAATCAGCCAAATGCATAACTGCCTTATTTCCAGCTTATGAGAAAAATATTAATCCTTTCAGCCCTACTTATGCTAATAGTGCAGGTAGCAAAGGCCCAGCAGGATGCCATGTACTCCCAGTATATGTTCAATATGCTGGCAATCAATCCGGCTTACGCAGGCAGCCGGGAAGTAATCAGTATCACGGCCCTGGGTCGCCGGCAATGGGTTGGCGTTGAAGGGGCTCCCCAATCGCAGACCATCACTGCCGATATGCCCATCCGCAATAAGGGCTTAGGTATCGGTCTTCAACTATTTAATGACCAGGTCGGAATCACTAAAAACAGTGGCGCCTTTGGAAGTTGTGCCTACCGGATACGGATGAGGCGTTCCGTACTGGCATTCGCCATGCAAGGCGGCCTCGAAGTATTCCGGGCCCGGCTTTCCGGGGTGGCGGTAACCAACCCTAACCGCGGTAACCAGAATTTGCCCAGCGACCCGGCTTTCAGTGCGGATATTGTCCAAGTGCTGCCTAACGTTGGGGCCGGGGTATTCTACAGCAACGACAAGTTTTACTGGGGTTTATCTATTCCTCACCTGTTAAATAATAACATGGATAACATTGAGCGGAGCACCTTATCTAAGGGGCGTGCTACCCAGTATCATCACCTGTTTTTTACCACGGGTATGGTCTTTCCGGTCAGCGATCAAGTAAAGCTTAAACCTTCTTTACTGGTCAAAGGGGTCAGAGGAGCTCCCATTCAATTAGACGTAAATGCCAACGTGTGGCTCCGGGACGTGATTGCCCTGGGATTATCCTACCGCACGGGGGACGCCATGGTCGGAATGGCCGAGGTACAGCTAAACCAACAGTTCAGGTTGGGCTACGCCTACGATTGGGCCTTTTCCCGCTTAGGCCGCTATCACGGAGGTTCACATGAACTGATGCTCCGCTATGAATTTGGCAAGGAGAAAGAAAAAATGGTTACTCCGCGCTATTTCTGATCCGGCGGTTACCGGTAATGCTACATGTTAAGTGC
>JAUJNL010000176.1 GCA_030448185.1 Cytophagales bacterium
GAAAAAGCATAATTGGGAAAAAAGAGCAGGCTAGAGAAATACTAAAAAGTGCGTTCTAGTACCCGCATCAATTCCTCAAGTCCCTCCTGATCCCGTTCATCAAAATCATTCAATTGGTCACTGTCTACATCCAATACCAGGAAAACCTCTGCATTCCGAAAGCCCGGCACCACAATTTCCGATTTGGAATCCGATGAGCAAGCAATATGGCCGGGAAACTGCTCTACATCAGGCACTATAATGGTATCTTTTTGCCGATAGCACGCACCGCATACCCCTTTGTCAAAAGCAATGCGGGTGCAAGCAATGGGCCCCTGAAAAGGTCCAAGCACTAATTGATTCTCCTTTACCAGATAAAAACCTACCCAGAAAAATTTGAACGCTTGTTTGAGTGCTGCCGCTACATTAGCCAGATTCGCTACTAAATCAGGTTCGTCAGTAACAAGCGACTCAATTTGGGGAAGCAGTGTCCGATAGATCTCTTTCTTATCAGACGTAATGGGGATAGTTAAATTTTCTGCCATAATCCAAAGGTACGTTGTGTAGCTGAAAATCTAGTGATTTATCTTAATAGAACAGTAATGCTGTCGGATATCACTATTGCCAGTAGCGCACCTATAAAATCTTTACAAATGGTCCTATCCCTATGCATAAATTTGAGCATCAGTCGCCGGAATCTTACCAAAAAATAACTACATTTGCGGCACAATCGTAAAAATCATTGTTTTTACAACTGGTTCCGTAGCTCAGCTGGATAGAGCAACTGCCTTCTAAGCAGTAGGTCTTTGGTTCGAATCCAAACGGAATCACAAGTAATGATCACAATCCCTTATAAAACAGACTTTTATAAGGGATTTTTTTATTTTTGGTACAACGTTGAGGTTACCCGGAAGTATTCTAAATCAGGAGTTCCTCGTCCGAAAAGCTTTAGTGGTTCACCAAATAAGTTAGTTGCTCTGTTTAGATTTCCGGAGCTGACATCAAACATTGAGAAAGAAGAGAATTTTTTGGAACTGAAAGGGCTTTTTAGAGATTTCTATGATTTAAACAAGTGAATAGACATAGTTTTTGTCATATTTTTGATTTTTGCTGACAACAGCAAAACACGGTGGATAAGTTTATTGCAAAAATAGTAGATACCGGCAGAAAGCGGAAGCATTCTCTACGGGAAGTAGTTAATGGAATTTTAAAGATCACCCGTACGGGTAGGCAGTGGCGGAATCTAGAAGATCGTCCTACCATTTACCCGGCCTGGGAAAGCCTGTATGATTACTTTCGAAGATGGCAGCAAAAGGGGATGTGGGGAGAAATTTTAGCTTCACTGGTGCAAAAAGAACGGGAAAGACAAGGAAAACTACCGTAAGCATCCGCTGCAGCGGTAGATTCCTGCTGAATTTGGTCAGAGGGAAGATGGCTTGATGGCCCGGTGTGGTATGCCTTGGGAAGCCAGTAACTTAATGATGGCATCACTTTGCCCCACTTTAGGCAGCAGTGAGTATTCATCCGCCACCTCCTGCATTTGTTCAACCAGTGAGAGGAGTTCAGATTTAACAGCCTGATGCTGATCCAGTTCGTAGCGGGGAATAACGATGAAATCGGCCATGACGAAAAAAGTAGTTAAGTTCTTAGGTACGAACTATGTGGCATCAGGGTTCGGCTCAGTTGGCTTTTTGTTAAAATCGTATTTCCCAGCCCCGGCTGATTGCGGCTTCTTCAGTATTTTCCCGAAAAGTGGCTTAGCTATGGAATAAAACAGGTCTTCTTACCGGCCGGCTTTCAGGCAGGTTTGTACATCTGTCGGCTGACCAAACAGCACCAGAATGTCGGTTGCCTCCAGCCGGGCCTCCGGACCAATCACGCCCAGCACTTCGGGCTTTTTGTACATGCTGCCCAGCAGATTGGTCTTTTCCCGCATTTTGATGATAGTCAGCACATTCAGATTGTACCGGCCTCTGAAATTGACTTCCCCGATGGTCTTGCCTACAAACTGCGGCGGCACTTCCGCCTCAATAATGCTGTAATTTTCCGATAGTTCAAATGAATCTACTACCCCCTTGATCTGGAGTTTTTTGGCAAACCGTTCGGCTGATTCTTTTTCCGGGCTGATAATCTGGTCAACGCCAATGGCTTCAATCACGGTTCGGTTCAAATCCGAACTGGCCCGGCTGATGATTCGCTTCACTTGCAACTGCTTTAATATCGCCGTGGTCAGAATGGAGGCACCGACGTCCTCGCCGATACTCACAATCACTACATCGGCATCTTTCAGGGGCAGTGACGTGATGGCGTGTACGTCACTCGAATCCAGACAAACGGCGTGCGTAATCCGGTCTTTAATCTGGTTTACTTTGCGCATATCCTTATCCACACCGATTACCTCGTGCCCCATTGCCGTAAGCGAAGCCGACAAGGTAGTACCGAAATTTCCCAAACCGATAATAATGTATTTCATAGAAAAGCTGATTTAGACGAAACGGGTTAGTGGATTTTGGTCAATGGTCATTAGTCAGTAGTCATTGGGGAAAAGAGCATCAAAGTAAAATCCAATGACGAATGTCGAATGAGGGACCAAAGTTCAGCGAAGCTAATATCTAATGATGAATTACTGATATTGAATGGTGAAATACTGACTAATGACTAATGCACCAATGACTACTGACCAATTCAACTGATAAATACGTTTTCGGAGGGATAATGGTAGTTTATATTTTTAACCCGGCGAATCAATCCCACCAGTAAGGTAAGCGTGCCTACCCGGCCCAGGTACATAGTTACCATAATCACTATCTTACTGGCACTGCTCATCGTCGGCGTCAAATCCAGACTTAAGCCTACCGTGGCATAAGCCGAAAAACACTCAAAAGCAATTTCGATCAGTTGTTTGTCGGGGTCAAACAGCGCCACCAGAAACACGGCCAGGCCAATCACCAGAAAAGACAGCAGCATGACGGCAAAAGCCCGGCGCACCGACTCACTGGCAATTTCACGCCGGAATATCTCCAGCCGGTCTTTGGACCGGGCCACGCTGATGGTGGTAAGCAGTCCAATGGCAAACGTGGTGGTTTTGATTCCACCGCCGGTAGAGCCCGGCGAAGCCCCGATCCACATAAACAGCAGGTAAAACAAAATGGTGGGCCGGGTAAGGGCAATCATATCCACCGTATTAAATCCGGCTGTCCGGGGAGTAACCGAACCGAAGAAGGCCGTAACGAACTGGCCGTACCCCGACCGACCGGCCAGAGCATGCGAATGTTCCGTAAGGTAAAACAAACCCGTGCCCGTCACCAGCAATGACGCCGTAGTAACCAGAATGAGTTTGGTATTCACATTCAGCGTTCCGGAATAGGGCAACTGCGGCTGGCGGTGAAGCCAGCGACTGGTTTTTCCCTCTAAGTAATTCCTGAAGTACCGGAAACAGTTGAACATTACTGGGAAGCCAATGCCGCCGAGTATAATCAGGAGGGCAATAATCAGCTGAAAATTGTATTGATTCCGGAAAAGCGGATGATACAACCCGCCGCTGAGGGTAGAAAAACCCGCATTGCAAAAGGCCGATACGGCGTGGAAAATGGAGAACTCAATCCGGTCGGCGTGGTTCACGAATAAGCTGGCATCCAGGGAGGCATAAATCAGCACGGCCCCCAGTAATTCAATGGCAAGGGTAAAGAAAATGATTTTGAACAACGTCCGGACAATCTGCCCGATCTTGTCTTCGTTGATAAATTCCCGGATAAAAAGCTGATTCTGGTACGAATAAGCTCCCTGAAAGAAAAAGCCCAGAAAACTCGTCAGCGTCATTACACCCAATCCTCCAATCTGAATCAGCAGGAGCAGAATGACCTTGCCGGTATGGGTAAAATAGGTAGCCGTGTCCACTACGCTTAAACCCGTTACGCAAACGGCGCTGGTCGCCATAAAAAAAGCATCCACCAGGCTAATACCTTGTACGGTAGCAGTAGGTAATAATAGCAGTCCGGTACCGGCTATAATCAAGACGATAAAGCCGATCAGGTACAACAGGGCCGGACTGAACTTGACCCGGTAGAAAGAAAGACTGATTTTGGAAAGCTCGATGAAAAAGACGGCCGTAAACAGCAGGTAGATAAAAAACAGCGTCCTTACAAAAGGCACATGCTCATTCAGCCATCCTTTGAGCAAAAACCGGCTGATAATCGTAATCAGCTGAAATACAAATACCGTGTACTCCGCCAATCGGGCCCCCCGGCTGACAGTCCCTTTAGGCAGCAATCCTAACCGGATGCCTAAAGCGGCACAAGTGATCAGCAGACTGACGGAATAAAACCTGCCCAACAGCGTTTCCACTTCCGGGCTGTGGGTAAAACCGAAATCGTATACAATGACGATAAAATTGGTAACACTCAGCCAGAGAAGCAGGGAGTTAACCAAACTAAATACCTGCTTGCGGAAGGGGTAATTAGCTTCTGCAAAGCGTTCCCGGCGCCATTTGAACATTAATCAGAGTAAGAAGGAAAAGATAACGGTAAGTAAGCTGTTTGCAGCCGTATTATACCCATTACCTTTCATACTACAAACGGATGCGGACTAAAATCAGGTTTCAGCGCATAAAGGGTGCTGGACAAGTCGGTAGTTGAATCAGTGAGGCCCTTTCAGGGCAAGTCGGCGAGAACTCTTCTCAGCAAAGCTGAATAAAACTTGTTCTGCACCGGCCGGCTACAGAAATACTGCAGAATTACTTCGTACCTTAACTGACTGGCAGCTAAATAAGTAAATACCGATGCTTACTTTTTCCTATGCACCGCAAAACCTCAACTTCTCATCAGCTGGCCCAACGGGTATTAGATACAGAAGCGGAACTGCTGGCCAGTCAGCAGGAGATTCTGCTGCTTAACTTCAGTGTGAACGCAATCCTGTTGTTGTCCAAAGAAGAACTGCTGCTCCTGCTGCGGATAGTGCGGGCCGATTTTCAGCGGGGCAAATACTCCCCGCTGGTGTATAAACTCTTTCAGGCAGTGATTGCCAACCGGATACAGGCATTGCGGCGAATGAAATAATGCGCTTCCATGCAGTCGGGTGTCATTCTGACGCCGGGCTAATCAATGGTGTGACTGTGATCTTCCGAATCCTCTGCGAGGTGGAGTGC
>JAUJNL010000177.1 GCA_030448185.1 Cytophagales bacterium
AGAAGTAAATCAAATTCTTAACATCCTAAAATGACTTTTACTGAGTTTTCAATAATCTTCCGTTATTACCAAAAAAATTTTGTGGAAAACTTTTCGGGGCCGGAATCGGGTACGAAAAAAAAAAGGGGATGGAAGGTGCGAAGGGGATGGATACTTGCAGATGTGAAAATAAGTTTGCATCTTCGAAGGGCGAAGGGGATGGTACCCCAACGGTTGGTGCCTCCGGATAAGACACGCAAGGAAAGTGCGCTCCCCAACGGGCGCACTTTTTACTTTCAGCCCCCTTGAAGCGTTAACTTCGCATTCCATAGGACAAGGTTTCTTAGAGAGCGAATCCTTCTTTTCAAGTCTAACGGACTGATCCTTAACGCATAACCCCGGCTAAAAAGTCGTTTTTTTTCAAAAAAAAGCGCGTTTTGCGCCCGGATTCTTGCATCGGGCCCGTTTTTCTGCGTATATAGCCCTATGAACACCGGGTTAAAACTCAAGCCAAACCAGCGTAAAAGCTTTGCCGGCCGGGTAGCCGTCTACCAGCCTTCCCTGTTCGGGGATCTGGGACCCGAAATTACGGCACCAGAGACACGAGAGTCAAAGAGCCCCGTAGACACTGAGCCCGCGCTCGTGAGCCCGGTAGCCATTGAGCCCGCGCCAGTAGGCGCGGCAGGCTCCGATCCGGTAACCAAACCACCAGCCACCCTGGGAGAGCAGACCACCCGTGCCGATCCGGCAACCCCCGCCGTCCCCTATGGCGTAACCCCGGCCGAATTTAACGCCCTGGCCGTGCAGGAATTCAATGCCCTGATTCACTGCCAGTACAACATGACCCTCTACGAGCGGCGGCTGTTCGTGAAAATCATCGAGCGCCTGCCCGAGGCCGCACCAATCATCAACGGGGAAGCCGGCCCGGTGAGTGTGACCCTTGCCCCCGGGGAAATCATGGCCGGGGGTGAACTGGAAGGCAAAGCCGCGATGGAAGAACTCGAAAACGCCACGGCGGGTCTCATCGGGCAGGTCTGCTGGGTATCCACGCCCCAGGGCCGGTTGCAGGTGGGCCTGGCTTCGAGCGCCCGGTTCGCCAAAGACGCTTCGAGCGTCACCATCCGCGTGGATCCGGCGCTGCATCCCTACCTGCTCCGGATGAAAGGATACTTCTCCCTGCAGGAGATTGCCGAACTGATCAACTACAAGAGTTTTTACTCGAAAGCCTTCTACGACCTGTTCGGCAAACTGCCCCTGCCGAGGGGATCGGTGTATTACCCCCTGCCCGAGCTGCGCCGGTTGCTGTTGATCGAGGATCAGTACCACCGCTACCCGGACGTGAAGCGGTTTGTGATCGAAAAGGCCCAGAAAGATCTGGTGAAAACGCCCGTGGCCTTCACCTTCGAGGAGAAGCGCAATATGAACAACCAGGTGCTGGGCGTGAAGTTCACTTTCACCGAAGCCCTGCTCAAAGCCTTTGAGCCCCTGCCCGGCAAGGATTTGTTTCCCATGCCGCCCCCGGCAGTGCCCAAGGGCAAACCCCAGCGGTCGGCTACCCGGAGGAGCGCTTAGTTAGGGGGGTAAAATGGAAAATTGATTTTAAGGCCTCTCTAAGCGCTTTTCTCCGGTTCAAATGAGTCTTACCCTTACTCGCGGGTGCCGCGTGGAAAGAGCAGACCTTAGAAAGCGAATTTAAGCCAGTCTGTAAATACTGACCGGCGGCCCAACTACCGGGATGGGTTTTAAGCAGGAGGTAGACGAGGAGAGACGCCAACCGGGCTGAGGGGTAGTGCGGGTTTAAGAGAAAGGGGTATATATGAACGCTAACTAAAATAGAACTTTTTTAAGTATACCTTATGAATACGATGTTGCACCAGGGCTACTGCATTCCCAGTGACTTGAACCGAAACGGCTTTGAGGTAACTAGCGGAGAGAGCCTGGAAAAAAGCCCTTTCGATCTGGATCACATCAACCGGATACGAGAGGCGATCCGGGCCTTTTTTACGAAAACGCCCCGGGTACAAAAAAGACATTATGCCTTTAGTTATAGCCTAAAGCACCTGGTGGAAGGGTATTTGGGAACCTATATTTCTAATGGTGACCTGATCTATGCCATGATCCTTGAAGGCTATAGGTTTGAAAGAAAAAGGATCAATTGCTATTTTAACCTGGACGAGAAGGGCGTAAAAGCCATGGAAACTGCTAGCGAATCAGGTTCGCTGCCGGTAAAGTTAGAGTAGTATTATAACAAGTATTTACCTTTTTTAACCTACATCTGATGTTAATCGAATGGGGGGAACCTCATTGTATATCTCATTTGCCATTGCTGAAATCTTATTGATTAAGTCCGCTTCTGGGTTATTACGATTAATGAGGGCCTAAATGCTCTTGCTGCGGTGTTCAGCATGCTGAAACTTTTCCTTAGAAAAAAAGTTAGCCATCACGCAGGTATAAATGAGAAACCTTGAGGTTTCTTCCGCACTTTCTCCTTATGATGCCGAACCAATAATCCCAAAACTGGACACGAGATCAGCAATTCCCGGTTTGGCTTATTCGAGTTTAATTTGGTACATGTTAGCGACTTGCAGCCAGGCTTGAAACATAGAAAAACAAGGCAGGAGTTTGAAAACAGCCCGGAGGGATTGCCACAGTTTAGCTTTGGTTTTTAAGGCGGCATGAACAGCCCTGAATATTTGACAAGCGCCTTGTTGAATTTGGTCAAGGGTAAAGGCCAGCAGCATCAGATAGGCTAGCAGAGTCGAGAGCTGATCTTTCCCGTGTCCGTAATTGTGTTCGAAGTGATAGCCCTGGTTTTTTAACGTATTGAACGTTTCGTTCTCAAACGTTAGTTCAGCGCAGCTAATCTTCCAGCGACTCCTTCCCGCTTTTGCCAGGAGTAAGAGGTTGTCTTTGCGCAGTGCAAGGTCGGTAATCAGGTGAATTCTTTGACCAGCTTGCCTTTGGGGTCTACTTGCTGATAGCGCAGAAAATTGACCCGGATGTGGGATTGGCTGCTGGACAAAGGCAAATTATTCTCCCAATAAAACTGATGCGTGATTTGGTTTTCCTCATAGCTATACTGATTGGATTGCCCGCGGGAGTCTACTTGCTTGAAAAGGGCTTTATGGGAATCAGGTTTTACTCCGATCAGATAATGGTAACCGGCCTCAAGGATTTGTTCAATATGGGGACCATTACCATAGAGGGCATCTTCTACTAGTAGTGCCTTTAACTTAGGGTAGGTTTCTTTCAGGTGCGTAATCAAGCGTTTAGCCGCATTACGTTCACAATCATTTTTCTCACAGCCGTCTTGTTGCAAGATCGGTTCAGCGTCTAGGGGCAAGACTTCCTGTTTATCCGGATGCACCATCACGGCCGCTAGCATCGAGTGGGAATAAGTCACTTCTCCGGATTTGTGCTCTTTCTTGAGACAATGTTTGCAGTGCACCTTCTGGGAAGAAAATGTTCGACTCCGTCAATGCTTACTACTACCAACTCCTTCCAGTAATGATAGGAAGCAAAAATCGCTCTTTTGTACGCTCTCCAGCACTTTCTTAAACAGGTTTCTCACTTCATCAGTGCTGACCTGATCGAGTACTTCCCGCATCTGGGTATCCGAGCAAAGCTTTTCGATCTTATATACTGCCAGCAGATTGGTATCCTCCTGCCTGCTTCTTAAGCTAAAGTCTAACAAGGATGCGCTTTTCAGAGAGAACATGGCGAAAGCCGCCGAAACAATGTCGGCAAGGGCATAACTGCTATTCTTGCTCCGATGATCTTTCACCTGACTAAAACCTGCGTGCAACTCCCCGTACATCCTATCGAAACTCAACGCCTCATGGCTGGCTTTTTTGGTAGCTTGTTCATTGAGCAAAGTTACCTGCATTACCCTTAATAATTCCAAACCGGGAATTGCTGACACGAGATCTTTCTGATAGAAAAAAAGCATAATATTCACGCAGTTACGCACAATCCTTGAGGTTGGCTTACTGTGCAATTAGGCCTTACTAGCCATGCCAGTTGAGTAACTTACAGCCATGACTTACACCAAATAATTTTTTCCCAAACTTTTATTGGATTTCTCAAAAAAACGCTACCTTATCAAAAACCTGCAAGTAAGGTTAGTAACACATTGTCCCTCCACAACCCTCCACTTCCATGCTTATCAAAAACCAACCATTATCAAACCCTCGGCGTGCCGAGGAACGCCTCTCAGGAAGCGATCACTAATGCGTTTGAAACGCTTTCTCGTCACTACCAAACCTTGTCACCCGAGGAAAGGGCACCGCAAGAAGAATTATTTAAGCGAATGGTTCTGGGCCATTCGATTCTTTCCGATCCCACTACTCGCCGGGAGTACGACCACTACCATGAACTGCTCGATAAAGAGGACGAACCCACCTTGCGCATTTCGGTCTTCTTTCTAATTAACTGGGCTATTTACGCATTTGGGTTAGGCATAATCTCTTTTGTCTATTGGCTAGAAATGGACAGGCACCCTTTCAGCGACCTGACATCCTGCTCGGTATGGCCTTACTTGTCCAGACGATTAACTATTACTACGAAAGAGCTGCTTTTTATCGCCCCGCACCTGGAGCGACCACAAACCAGCCTTTCGTGGGTTTTATACATAATTCTAAGCACTGCTCTGGTCATGTTTGCGTGGTGTTTTTTACCGGGGTTCACCCTCCATGAGCAAACTAGAAATATTCCTTATTGGTGCTGCCATCGGGACTATCGTGTTTATGCGAAAAGTGGTTGTAATGGGATTGGAGGAGGAGATAGGAAGGCTATGAGCCGCCCGACTACTTAGCCGACTGCACTTGGAAAGGTTGCGTGCCTTCGGGCCAATGCCCGACCAACTTTTCGATGCACACAAAAAGGAAGCTTACAAGAGCTTCCTTTTTGATTTATTGGGAATTTAATTCCCAAAACTGTTAGTGAATTCTAGCAGTTAACTAAACTCGTACTTTTGCCACTACCTTTCCCGCTCTGTTATGTCCTTTACGGCCCCTACTCCTGGCGATTGGTTACACCAAGTATACACCCTCCCTTACAGAAAGGCGCTTCCCTGAGCCTGGAGTTAACATCTAATAGTTAACAATTTTTTAACACGTGCCCTTTCTAAACTTTTTGGGTCATTGGCAGAAAACATTCAATGCTAGTAACGCTTACAGGCCCCATGATCCATAATTCACTAAATTTTATACAAAAAAAAGTAAATTTTTTTTTTTTTTGGATGTTAGTTTTCAGTCTACTTTCTTTAACAGTACTATTACTTCTCTCTTCCCTTAATCCTTACCATTTTATGCAAAAAAGTTTTACTCCCGTCTGGAAACGGTGTGTTTATTGGCCCTGCTTTTCCTGAAAGTAAGTACTTCTGCGCCGGCTCAAAATGCTGGCAGTTCAGTCAGTGAGTTTATTGAGTTACTTGATCTATCAAAAACTGAGTTAACTCAAAAGCAGAAGTTAAGAATGGAAAAGCTGGGAAAAGATCCTTATACTAAAAAAGGTGCAATACGTAAGGGTAAACAGCTTAGCCAAAACCCAAAAAATGGGGTTCTTTCATTCAACATACCGGGGTCAGAAAAAAATTAACGATTCGTGCTTCGCGGGTAGAAGCCAAGTCGGAAAAGGATTTCGTTTGGTCGGGTTGGACTAAGGATAAAACGGGTTACGTTGCGTTCGTGGCCAAAGATGGAATAGTAACGGGCTATATCTCTATACTCAATACCACCTATCAGCTACAGCCTATTGAGGGAGAAGTGTATGCCTTGGTAGAAGTCAATCAGGACCGGATGTTTTTAAAAGAATGCGCTACGGACGGGAAAATTAGTAAAGATGTTGCGCCAGAGCAGTTACATAAAACCCATTCCTCCCAACGGCAGGAAAGTTGCAACTTAGGTCCGGGAAACCCAGCTATTCCCAACATTATGGTTCTTTACACGCCGGGCGGCCCGCAACCAAAATCCTAATATTGACAATCTCATTAACCTGGCCATCACGCAGACGAATGATGCATTCATCAATAGCTTTGTAAACCGAAGGTTGAACCTGCAGGTAGGCCGTGGGAGTATAATTTCAATGGCCTTGGAGAAAGCGATAATATTTTCGGCGATGCCAACCGACTGGCCGGAGACGGAAACATTCAAAACCTAAGAAATCAGACTGGAGCCGACTTAGTGGTATTAATTACTGATAATGTATATGGGGATATACTTGGGTACACCAGAACGGATTATAATGTTATCGAATCAAATGCCTATATTGTCTTGACGGAAGCCAATGCTACGGCTAATTTAAGCTTTGCTCACGAAGTAGGCCACGCCTTTGGGTGCCGGCATCAGCAATGCAGAATCTTTAATGCTTTCGGTTGTGATAATGCCTGTGGGTTTAATCACGGATTTGCTTATGGCAATTTTACTGACATCATGCACATGTTAAGAGACGGTTTTACCCGTAGGCTATTATATTCCAGCCCGGATGTAATAGATAATGGTTTTGCGGCGGGGACTTTTGACAATTTCAATGCCCTGCAAATCGATCAACAATACGGCAATGTAGCTGGCTTTCGCCCTACTAATCGGTTAACCGCCGCTATTGATGGACCTGGCAATTTATCTGCCAATGGATCCGATCATGCGTACGGTAGCTGGGAGGCCATATATGCTTGCGGAGATGGACCTTATAGCATTGAGTGGCACTGGAGTTACGATGGATTCAATTACTACTTGGAAGGTGATGGTGAAACGTTCAGCAAAAACGTAGCCTGCGGCGCAACGCAGTACCTGAGATTGATTGTCCGCTCCAGTGATGGACAAGTTGCCGAAAGTTACTCCACCGTTACGCCCGTTAACTGTGCGCCTCCTTGTCCGGGTTGCGAGCCGTGGCGCATCGCCGTAGATAAATCAACTGGACCTGAAGAACCCACCGGAGTAGTTTTAGGTGAGGCCTACCCCAATCCTTTTCAAGAAACCACCTCGATCACATTTACCCTGCCCGAGAAAAGCAGCCTGCAACTTGAGGTACTCAATGCGATGGGTAAGCCAGTAAGGGTACTAGCCGATGCTACCCTGCCGGCGGGTCAACACACCAAGCAACTGCACAGTCGTTCTTTGCCCGAAGGAATTTACTTTTACCGGCTTCGCACTGGCAATTTCTCGCAATCCAAAAAATTAGTATTAATCAGATAAGATTCGTTTCTCTCCTCCCTTACATGCAAGCGTAAGGGAGGAGGTTTTAGAGCAAAGGGTATGAAAACTATAGTAGTGGTATGGGGAATGCTGCTGGCGCTGATCGCCTGCAAAAAAGAACAAGAAGTCGTAGCCCCGGAGTTACAGGTAGGGCAAGTCTTTGCACTCCTTCACGGTAAGCGCTGGCACGAAGACATTGCCGTAAAGGTAACCCGGTTCAATGAAACCAGTCAATGCGAAAGCGCAAAGGGAACCTGGAGTATTCATTTTGAACGGTTTGCCCTCACGCAGCAAAGAGATAGTTTACTGATTGAATCGTTGTTCTTTTCAAAAATACCAAGGAAAATCGGCAGGTACCCAATTAAAGAAACCATCGTTACTCCCGCAAATGCTTACTGCCAGGATTATAATGCCAATGCCAGTTTTACAATTCTTGAAGGGGATGTAGGCACGGCCAGTTATTACGCGAAGAAAGATGAGCCGGGTTTTCTGGAAATTACGGACTTTAATGCCGACACGGGTATTGTTGAGGGGACCTTCGAGCTGACCGTGGAGGTTTACTGGAAAGGCATTACGCCCTATCCCGACATTGTTCGCTTTACCAAGGGTCAATTTAAAGCTAAGGTAAAGTAGTCTTAATCTGTTTCCTGCCGCATTCATCCGTTAAAGCGCTCCTTTTTTATAAATACCCGCCGGGTTTGCTCGGAAAGGGTAGTGGGTACCAATCAGTAAGAGGTTACTTTAAAAATGATTATTTTCGTAAAAGGTGTGTATTCTCGCTTATTGACCTTTACTCATTGGCTGCTTTCCCTCAATAGCTTACAATTAATTACCAAAATATCCTTATTGCCTTATTTTAAATCATTTTACCCTCTTAACAGCTAGCTATTTATGAAAAAAGTACTACTTGTCCACTTGTACTTCATTTTGACCTCTCTTTCTGTAGATGCTCAGTGGAGCAGTAATGGGAATGATATTGAAAATAACAATTCTGGGAACGTGCGCATCGGAAGCAATCTTTTAATGGGACCGGATTACGGTGCGCCAAACAAGTCTATTGAATGGTTTACTTCTAATTATGGAGCTGGTTATGGACATAAAATTTACAGTTTAGACAATGGGACTGGTACTACTTTCTTAAAATTTGCCAGAAGGCATAACTCTTCGGACTGGCAAGAAATGTTGTCCTTAAGCTCAACTGGGAATGTTTGCGTAGGGTGCGACGACAATATAATTTCAAAATTTAGAGCTTATTCCTCTTATTCATATAGTAACCCACCAATTGAAGCAGTTATAGCCATATATGGAGAATCGTATTCAGGTGGTGTGGCAACAGGCTATGGTGTTATAGGGTTGGCAGGTGGATCTTATGGATCTCAAAAGATTGGTGTCTGGGGAGAAGCTAATGGTGCATCACCTCCAACAGAAAATGATATAACCTATGGAGTATTTGCTAAAGGAAACTGGGGCTATACCGGGGTTTTTGGTCACGCTTCAGATAGAAAACTAAAAGAAAATGAAAAACCATTAGTTAACAGTCTGGCTCTCATTAAAAAAATGAAACCTAAAGAATACAATTACAAGAAGGAGTATAATTTTATGCAACTTCCTTCAGATAAACGGGCTGGTTTTATTGCACAAGAGTTACAGGAAGTTCTTCCCGGATCAGTATTTCCTGGTTTCATCCCTGAAAAAGTAGATAAACAAGGAAAAAAACTTCATGAGGAAGTAAAATACCTAA
>JAUJNL010000021.1:0-23857 GCA_030448185.1 Cytophagales bacterium
AAAGTGCTATCCGATCTGCCGCTTAAAAACCCAATGGTAAACTTGTCCTACACCCGGTAAGAGGAAAAATTTATTTGATTGCCTATCATTTACATAAACCTGATTTTCGCTGGTTAACGTCGCATTTAAATGAACTCTATTGCCAATGAATACAAATGACCGTTTTAATAAATTGGGTAAGCAAACTAAGTAGGTGAATAGCCATTTGAAGAAAATTAATACCCGCCTGGAAAAGTTAGAAACCGGGCAAAAGGAAATGATTGGGCTTTCAACCGTTTTGCGGATATCTTGCTGAATAAATTAAATAACCTGACCGGTGAAGTAAAAGGTATGCGTCAGGAAATGAAAATAGTGAATGACCATGAGACACGGCTACGTAAACCTGAAGAAATTGTGCTCCGAAAAAGGGCCTAATCGGTAAAACAAACCTGTTTTGCAAACGCATCCCCGCATTTGAGAACGGCTTACAGATTTGAAGCCATTTTTCATTTTATAATGCGCAGAACTTAGTTAATTTTACTGCTTCAATCTCGAACTCTTAACCAACGCATTCGTTTACCAATGCCGTATTTATTCACCTCCGAATCCGTCTCCGAAGGACACCCCGACAAAGTGGCTGACCAGATATCCGATGCCATTCTTGATGCTATGCTCACGCAGGATCCCAGCTCACGCGTGGCCTGCGAAACCCTGGTTACCACCGGTCTGGTGGTAGTAGCCGGCGAAATCACTACGAAAGCGTACGTGGATGTACAGAAAGTGGTACGTGATACCATTGATAAAATTGGGTATACCAAAGCTGAGTATCAGTTTGAAGCCCAGTCTTGCGGCATTGTAAACGCCATTCACAGCCAGTCACCCGATATCGCCCGCGGCGTTGACGAAGGTGAGAATAAAGAGCAGGGAGCCGGCGACCAAGGTATGATGTTTGGATACGCCAACAGAGAAACCAAGGAGTATATGCCAATGGCGCTTGCTCTTTCGCACCGGATTGTGAAAGAACTGGCCCGTATCCGCAAAGAACAGCCTGGCCTGATCGGTTACCTTCGTCCGGACGCCAAGTCGCAGGTCACGATTGAATACGACGATAACCATAAGCCTCTCCGGATTGATGCGATTGTAGTATCTACGCAGCATGACGACTTCGTGCAGCCGGAAAGTAATACGCCGCAGGCCCAGGACGCTGCCGAAAAGAAAATGTTGGCGCAGATTAAAAATGATATTATCGAAAAGGTGCTAAAGAACCCGGATATCATTCCGCAGGACTTACTGAAAGACACCAAATATTTCATTAACCCAACCGGTAAATTCGTAATTGGTGGCCCTCATGGCGACTCCGGCTTGACTGGCCGTAAGATTATCGTAGATACTTATGGTGGTCGCGGTGCCCACGGCGGCGGCGCTTTCTCGGGTAAAGATCCTTCTAAAGTGGACCGCAGCGCCGCGTATGCAGCCCGTCATATTGCCAAGAACCTGGTAGCCGCGGGAGTAGCTGATGAGGCACTGGTGCAGGTATCTTACGCAATCGGTGTGGCGGAACCCGTTTCGTTAACTGTTAACACTTACGGAACTGCCAAGGTGAAGCTGACCGACGGAGAAATAGCCCGGAAGGTGATGGGTATTTTTGATATGCGTCCTAAGGCCATTGTGGAACGCTTCGGTCTGAAACTTCCTATTTTCTCTGAAACGGCTGCTTACGGACACATGGGCCGCGAAGCTTTCACCAAAGAAGTGAAGCTGGAATATGTACAAGTGAAAGAAAACGGTCAGGGCCGCGAAGAAATCCGCCGGACGGAAATGAAGCCAGTTGAATTCTTTACTTGGGAAAAACTGGACTATGTCGATAAAGTGAAAGGTGCCTTTGGATTGTAATCCTTGCCGGTTTCACGTCATAAAAGGACAAAGCCTCAGCGAATACTGAGGCTTTGTCCTTTTATAAAGAGATGAAGTTTAGGTGCTTAACGGGGTTCTGGATACCGCCTTCTATACTTCTTCGGTGCGGTAGCTAAAATTCAGGTCAGACTGATGTTGGGTTTTTCTCTCTTTAAATCTCTTTAACTGCCGACCGATTGCGCCTACTGCCAGGTCTGCAGCCGCTTCAAAAGAAGTCGCTTTTTCCCGTGCAAATAAGCGGTTTCCCGGAATATTGACGGTTATTTCAAACACCTTGTTCGCTTTTGCTTCATCCTTCACTAGCCTCAGCGTTACGTCACCACTAATAATCCGCCCGTAGAACGTGTCAAGTTTGTCGGCTTTCTTCTGAATGAAAGTGAGCAACTTGTGGTCAGCATCGAAGTGGACGGATTGCATTTGGATCTTCATAATTCCAAAAATTTAAGGGTTAAACATATAAAAGAGAAAAAACAATGATTTGATTTTGAGAGGGAAGGTAGTCGCTGGTTGAGGGTTTGTGGTTACCAGTTAAAAAACATTTAGCATTCAACACTTAACATGTATCATTAACCGTGCTATGCCTTAGGGTGAGCCTGTTCGTAGATTTCTTTTAATTTACTTATAGAGTGGTGGGTATATATCTGTGTGGCAGCCAGGTTGCTATGCCCAAGCAAATCTTTAATTGCGTTCAGATAGGCTCCTTTATTTAGCAAGTGCGTGGAAAATGTATGCCGGAGTCCGTGCGGAATGCGTTTTTCTAAGGTAGTCAACATACCGTGATATTGCTTTACTAACCGGTAGATCATCATAGGATAAGCAGGCTTACCTTCATCTGTCAGGATAAGAAGTGAGTCGCGTTATGGCCAAATGTACTTCTTTTGGAATCTAAATACCTTCCTAGCAGAATAAGTAAACTATTGTTTATCGGAATAATCCTATGTTTATTCCTTTTTCCGGTGACTTTGGCTACCTTCCGGATAAACTTACATCGCCTTCCTGCAAACCGAGCATTTCGGCCAGGCGTATACCAGTGCCATACAGCAATTCGAGCACAAGGCGGTCGCGCAGCCCCGTGAAATTGTCCGGAAAATCAAACGTATCGAGTAGTAGGGTAAGGTTCTTCTCTTCAATGAAGGCAGGCAGACGCTTGGAGTTTTCAGCGCCTTTATTTTGAGCATCGGATTATCCATGATAATCCCTCTTTTGAGCAAAAATTTGTAGTAGGCCCTTAGGGTGGCAATTTTTCGATTTACTGATGAAGGGGCCTTTTCCTTCTTCTACCTGGGCAATAATCCAGCTGCGGATAAATTGAAAAGTAGCATGCTCAGGTTCTTTAAACTCACCAGCCTGCTGGAGAAATCTAAAAATTGCTGGAGGTCGATAGTGTACGCAGTCAGGGTATGGGGCTGCACCTTTCTTCGTACTGGAGATGTTTCAGGAAGGAATCTATCATGCCGGTACCACGAAGCGTTTGGCCTTCGTGGTACCAATATAACGAATCGGTAATAAAAAAAAATAATTTCTTATAAATTTTCGTCAGCCTGCTGCATCTTTTGACGATAAGCAGCCCGGATTACTTCATGTCTGCGTCTTATGGAAGGCTTTTCGAAGAAGGTACGTGAACGCAACTCTTTCATGAAACCTTTTTTTTCGAAATTATTTTTAAAACGTTTTAAAGCTTTATCAATGCTTTCGTTTTCTTTGATATTGATGATAATCATATGAATTGGTTATATAAATACAAATTTAGGTAAAGGACTGCAAATTTAGCAGAAAAGTTGCAATAAGCAAGCATTTTTAAAGGTTAAGATGCGCTTATCCCATCATAATATGACGGTTTGTCTTTTTTGATTGCTTTCCTGCGCTGCTTCAATAATCCGGATGACATGCATCGCTTCTTCGGCCTTTACTGCAGAAACAGCCCCCTTGCGGATAACTGCATGGACGTTTTCGTAGAAATACTGGTAAGCGCCGGGCAGCGTTTCAACTTTCCCCGTAAAGTGCAGCTTGCCAACCTGCGTATTTAATAGCCCCCACCACGCTTCCGGTTCGGTGCCCCAGCCCGCTTCTCCCGGTAAACGCCCCGCTTTCAAGGCATCTTCCTGCGGGTCAAGTCCCCATTTGAGAAAAGAACCATCTGTGCCATGTAATAGATAGCGTGGCCCCGGCTCCCGGACCAGATAACTGGATTTCAGAATTGCGCGTAAGTCTTTATAATGCAACACCAGATGGTAGCTGTCATCAATTACTCCGCCGGGCCGCTGGACTGACAACTCGGCGGTGATGCTGTCAGGCAAGCCAAATAAGGCCAGGGTCTGGTCAATCATATGAGACCCGAGGTTATATAAAATACCGGAGCCGGGACCGGTTTCCTCCTTCCACGTATTGGACTCCACGTAATTACGGTAGCGGTCATAGTGCGCCTCAAATTCTACCAGTTTACCCACCAGTTGCTGGGCTACTACCTGTTGTACCGTGCGGAAATCGCCATCCCAGCGGCGGTTCTGGAATACAGTGAGTAACAACCCCCGTTGAGTAGCCAGATCTATTAACTGCCTTGCCTCTGACGCAGTGACGGTGAAGGGCTTCTCTACCACTACGTGCTTGCCGGCTTCCAACGCCTTTCGCGCCATATCAAAATGCAAGGCATTGGGCGTATTTACTACAATAAGCTCTATAGCGTTGTCCTCCAGTAATTCTTCGAAGCGGCGCACCACGGCTACCTGTGGATAGTCTGCTTTAGATTTTTCAGTGGTACGTTCAAATACTTTCCGGAGGTGGAAATGGGGATTAGCGGTAAGTAAAGGTCCGTGAAATACCTTGCCCGACATTCCGTAGGAGGCAAGGCCAACATTGATGGATTGCAAAATGAGTCAGTTTAGAAGGTGGAAGCATGTGTTACTACGAGGTAAATATACAATTATGCCCTAATCCTATACCTGGTAAACTACATTTATAGCTGCTATTGAATAAACGGCAATCTTATTTGATGAAGTTATTTCTGGTATTTCACGCAATCTTAATTTTTTGTAAATTGTAAACACTTCTCAAACCCTTATCTCCTACATCTTATGCTTTCCACTGCCTTATTCGTCCTAATTGTAGGCGCCCTGCTGGGTATTACTCTTTTTTGGGGTGCTGCCGGTTTCTTTCCCTTTATCAATCGATTTGACTCGCGTAAATAATCTACTATTTTTTACGCCTTTGTTTTGCTCAACAATCCTGAGCAAGATTATTTTCCTTATGGATTATCCATTTCTACCTGATTCGGGCTGCTAACCAGCAACCCGTTTTTTGTTTTGGATGAATACAAAGCTGCTCTGAACGTAGCCTTTACTGGTTTTCTACTGCGGTTATGTCCCTCAGTGCTATAAAGTATCTTTGAGCTATGCACGATTCTGTTTCTATTCTGGGCTGCGGCTGGCTTGGACTTCCGCTTGGCAAACTACTGATTGAAAAAGGGTATAAAGTAAAAGGTACCACCACCCGGCCAGAAAAAGTAACGGCGCTAACCGCGGTCGGAATTGAGCCGTTTGTGCTCTCATTGCAGCCTTATCCGGATAAGGACCAGCTGCCTAGCCTGACCGAATTCCTGAAATCAACCATTCTTATTGTGAATATTCCACCTCAGGTTAGTAAACAGGGGGCTGAATTTCATTCTTCGCAAATCCGGCACCTGAGTGAACACCTGAAAGTATCGCCGGTTGAAAAGATTATCTACCTTAGCTCCACTTCTGTGTACCCTGAAAATAACCGGGAAGTAACTGAAAATGAGCAGCTAACCGGACATGACGTTACCAGCCGGGCTATTCTGAAAGCAGAGAAACGTATCAGACACCTGCACCAGGACTGGATTATCCTCCGTAGTGGGGGTCTGATGGGATATGACCGGATTGCTGGTAAATACGTAGCCGGCAAAAAGGGAATCACTACGGGCGAGACGCCTGTCAATTTTGTGCACCGCGATGACGTAGTTGAAGTTATTTGTGCAGTAATCAGGCAGGACGAATGGAATCAGGTCTATAATGTAGTAGCTCCGCGGCATCCTACACGCAAAGAAGTATATGCCCGAAATGCCAGGGATTATAGATTTGAGTTACCCGAATATACCCCTAACACGGAGGCTCCTTTTAAGGTTGTCAGCAGTGCCAAACTGGAAAAAGACCTGAACTACGCCTTTAAATTTCCTGATCCACTAGAGTTTAGCTACACCTTGCAGGAACGGTAATGTTCGATGTCCGATTGGCGATGTTCGATGTCCGAATTAAGGGGCGGATATTCAGTAAAGACGGGCCAGAGGCCCTATGATAGTCGTCACTCGGCCACAGCCAAGCGACTGCTGTATAGCATTGACTATATTTCCATCTGACTGCTGCTGCCACTGCTGCTTTTTTCGAACATCGGCAATCGGACATCGGACATTACCGTTCCGGCTAACTGCTACTGCTGCTTAACTCCCCTTCCTACACCTGACCGCCACCCGTTATTTTCTTTAGCTGCAGAAAATCCAGCAGCTCGGCTTCATGGGCGTTGTAGTAGTCAACGGCAAAATCACGGAGGGCAAGCAGCACACTGCGTCGTTTTTCATCCAGTCCAATCACCTTGCCCTGTTGCACCAATCGCCTGATCAGGTCGGGGGCCATAGGATCATCAAAATGGATTTCCATTCGTTTGTAACGATTGTCGGGCATTACCTGCCGCACGTAGTATTCGGATACTTGCATGTTGGCCTCAATCAGCAGATCCGGCAAATAACGTATCCAGTGCAATTCGCCCCAGTTGCCCCGGCCAATCGTCTCCGTATCAATGAAAGTGCGGTTAGAAGTGCCTGTGCTTAGCGAAAGGACCCTTAGATCATTCACCGTTTTGCGTAATCCCTTATATTGGCCATCAGGCCCGCCGTACTCACCGGCGGCATCGGTGTTGTTGTTAATGGCAAAGGCTACCGCAGACATGGCTGGGTGGTTAATGGCAACCCCGCCATCAATGTGTTCCTGGTAAATAGGAAAATAGGTAGGAGCTGCCGTAGTTCGCAACACCAGATCCACCAGTTTAATGTCTTTATCCTTCCGGAAGTTTGAATTATACACCCGGGCCCGGAAGTTAACGGTTTTTCCTTCCTCTTCGGGGTGCAGGTGAAAAGTGGTTATCATCAGGATTTTCTTGCGCTGATGCTTCTGATCTATTTCGCCCAGGGTGGTATTGTTAAACTCCTTTTCCAGAATTTTTTTAAAATTCTCATTCGAATAATCCGCTCCGATCCGTTTGCCAAACCCATCCCTTACGTCGTCCCACCAAGTGTCATCGAATACATCATCCGACTTGTCCAGATACAATTGTACAATCCAGTCGGTGGGCAATCCGTACATGAGCGCCGTACAAAGAATGCCACCGGTGGAGGTACCGGCAAAAAGGTCAAATAGATCAGTAGGATACTTGCCAGTAGCCTGGCAGAGACAATGCAGGATAGTGGCCGGAATAATCCCTCGCGTACCACCACCATCAATAGAAAGAATCCGGAGTTCTTGTTTAGGCATGAATTAACAAGTTTAGATACTTGGTATCAGGTATTGGGTACTGGTTATTAGTCAATTACCATTAGTCATTGGTTCATTGAATTTTTCTGAATGCCCAATACCCGATACCCAGTACCTTTTCCCAACACCAAATTATACCATCCGGGGAGCAGCGCCGGGAAAGTTGACCGCAATCAGTTCTTCTTTTACTTCTTGCAGGGGCAAGGGTATTACTTTAACCGGACAGGTAACAAAGTCATTTTCGTGCGTAAATGAGTCTCCAATATTATAAGGAGGATTAAAATCGCGGAAAAATGTGCCTTCAAACCGGGCTAACTCATCGTCTTCGTTCTGCTTGAGCATCCCGGCTACCAGGGCCGTCAGTTGGGTAAGAACCAGGCTGGCCACCTGATAGGTCGGATTAGCTGCCGAAAGGGTCCCTAAGAGGGCCTGTGCTTCAGTTGATTTGATGACTTTTTCGACGGTTTCGCCCAACTTCCGTACATCATTGTCATTTTCCATGAATAAAACCGAGTAGGATACGAAGCTGCCCGGATTCTTGGGTCCGTATATCAAACGGCCCTGGCCGCCAAAATTAACCCAGGTCCATTTGGCCACTTTCGGAAAATACAGTGAATTGAGATATAAAACCGGCTCCGGATTGGCTATTCCTGATTCATCAATGGCCAGCGAAACCAGGTAAGGTTCTGTGTAACGGGCCAATCCATCCGTTCCGCGGCGTACCCGGAACGCTGGAACGGAGATGGCAATTGTGTCTTGCTGAGGATTAAAGTCCATAAATGGCTGGTGATATTGGAGTGCTAACAAGTTAGGTAACGTATCTAAGCAAGATAGAAATACTTATATCTGCAAATTTACAGGTCTTAATTACCAATATGACTACTTTTTACGTACCCTTTTGGAACGGGTTTTCAACTGCTCCTGCAGCCTGAAGCCTACCGTTTGGCGTTCGTTTTGGCGTTCGTTCCGGTGCGGAATTTTGTCCACGGCAGTCAGCAGAAAGTTCAGCTGTGACAGATGCTGGATCAGTTGCATCGGCTTGCGGTCCGGACCAGCGCCGTAAAGGTAATCAGACTCGGGTCGCTATAACTGATATATTCCACGTGCATAGTAACCGTCCCCGAAAGTAACCAGTTTCACCCCAACCTCCTGATCTGGATTCAGTGCCCTTTCAAGCAATAATATATTGAGCCAGTTGCCGGTAAAAGTGACTGGCGAGGCTATTGGTATCTGGCTTAATCAGATACCCATCGGTATTAGCCGGTAGATTCAGCTCGGGGTCATTCAAGGCCTGCTGCTGCAGATCGTCCATTTCTTCATTGTTCATTTCTAAATTGGGAATAGGTGCATTGCTACAAAACGAACCTTAGCCGTTCCAGGTTATTTTTAACGGTGTATGTCGGATACTTTGCGCCAAGGAATCAGCCATTGACCAACTTGTACTATATTGGTAACCAACAAGATGCCTTTAAAGCAACTAAGATGACAACTGAGCTGCATATCCGGTTCTATGATAAGTTAAACGATTTTCTGCCTTATCAAAAAAGGAATCAATGGGCAGTGTACGTTTGCCCGGCAACCTCTACCATAAAAGATGCTATTGAAGCAGCCGGAGTACCCCACGCGGAAGTAAATGGTATCCGGGTGAACAATACCTTTACTAATTTCGAGTTTTTGCCCAGGACCAAAGACCGGATAGAAGTATTTCCGTTACATACCCAGCAAGCGCCGACCGGAATGGTACCTTTAATGCCAGCCTTGCCGCCAGTACCCCGTTTTGTATTGGATGTGCATCTGGGCAGACTGGCCCGTCAGCTCCGAATGTTTGGATTCGATGCACTTTATGAAAGAGACTATGCCGACGACCAGATTGCCCAGATCTCGGCTACCCAGAACCGGATCGTGCTTACCCGGGATCTTCCTTTATTGAAGCGGAATCTGGTGAAGTGGGGCTACTGGCTCCGGTCGCAGGTGGCAGAAGAACAGTTGCTGGAAGTGTTCCGGCAGTTTGGTCTTCCCGAAACCGTCCGGACTTTTTACCGGTGTATCGATTGCAACGGAATTATCGGGCAGGTAAGCCGGAGGCAGTAATCCATCAGCTAAAGCCACTAACGCTGACTGACTTCCATGATTTCTATCAGTGCTCATTGTGTCAGAAGGTCTATTGGAAGGGATCCCACTATGATAAGATGCAAGCATTTATTACCCCGAATCTGGGCCAAACTGGACTAGCCAATAGGTAAAATGTTAAAACGGAAAGTCATGGAAACAAGACGTAAGAGTAACTGAATACAAGTCACCAGTTTAGAACTCAAAAGTATAGGCAAGTGGTACCTACAAGGGGTTTATTCAGGGCAAATCAGTATTAAGGCTTGGTTTAAGACGAAGAAATTAGGGTAAATACTGATTTTAAAATACGTATTTACTTTTTATACCAATTTTCTTCTCCACGTAGAATGTCCTATAATAAAAAATCATACCCAAATCGTCGGCGTATGTACAAGTATCATTCAATTCAAGCAGTTTATTTTTCAGATTCCCTTCCGGATGAATGGCAGCCGGAGACAGTGGTAAAGGGAGCGGGAATTGACTTTAAACAAGTGGTAATGAATGGGCAGCGTAGTGCCGGAGGAGGAAGCAGTAAGGTTTCCGGTGAGAAAGAAATTGAAGGAGTGAACGAGAACCAGCGTGAGCTATCTTCAGCTGGAAGAAGCAGTAAGGGTTGGAAAATGGCCAGTGATAGTGAAAAGGAAAGTAGTGGAGAAAACCAGCCTGAGGCAGCAATTAACAGTGGGAATAGGTCAGACTGGATGACGGAGGAAGATGAGTTTAGGTTAGGTGATGGAGAAACAGGAGACGGGAATATCCTCAGGAAACCTATGGCAACTGATGAGGGAGAGCAGACGGATGATGTGTGAAGGGAAATGGTAAGCGGAATATCAGACTGACAATCGACTGGTGTCGGTGACGAATTGGAGAATGTTTTTTACAAAGGCTTCAGGATTGGGCGTTTTGAGGGATGGTACGGCCGGAGGTAACAGAAAGTGCAGCAGCAGAGAAGGAAAAGAAACGGAAACAGGATACGTGCATTAGATTGAGGGCGTTTCGGTGGTAATGAGAACAGGATTAGCAGAGTTGGAAAAAAACATGTTATCTCCGGTACCACGTACCAGCGGCGTTTGGTTAAGTGGCCCGGTGACTAAAGCAAAGCAGCAGTAAGCATAAAAAAAGACCTGTAGGAAGCCCCTCAGGTCTTTTTTTATCCGGTGCAGGGCTACTGAGCAGCTGCTTTTCACCGGATCACAACGCTGTAAAACAGGCTATGAATACCGCTGTATATAAGGAGCTATTTGCTCAAGTGACATCACCTTATCCACTGCATTCAACCCAATAGCTTCTTTGGGCATCCCAAAAACTACACATGATCTTTCATCCTGGGCAATGGTATAAGCGCCGGCATTCTTCATTTCCAGCAGCCCCTGAGCACCGTCATTACCCATTCCGGTCATAATAATACCAATTGCATTTTTGCCGGCATAACTGGCTACCGACCGGAACAGCACATCTACGGAAGGACGATGCCGGTTTACTGGCAGACCATCATTTAAATCCACATAGTACCGGGCTCCGCTTCGCTTTAGCAACAGATGGCGGTTGCCGGGTGCAATCAAGGCTTGCCCCCTGATTACTGTATCACCGTTCTGGGCTTCCTTTACGGTAATGCGGCACAGATCATTCAGGCGATTGGCAAAAGACCGGGTAAAATGTTCGGGCATATGCTGCACAATAACAATACCAGGCGCATCAAGGGGCAAAGCCTCCAGAAATACCTTCAACGCTTCCGTACCGCCGGTAGAAGCACCTACGGCAATAACTTTTTCGGTGGTTTGAATCAGACTAGTGCCCTGAGTTGGCTTCAGAATCACACTGGCAGAATGCTTTGGTGTAACCTGGATAACTGGGTTGCGCCTTTTGACCCGGGCCTGCGCGGCTGCCTTAATCGTATCAGCTAATTTATCGCGGAAAGCGTCAAGCAACTCCCCGGTATTGGAGAAGCGAGGCTTGGCAATTACTTCTACTGCCCCGTATTCCAGTGCCCGGATGGCCGTTTCAGTACCTTTTTCCGTCAAACTCGAAATAATAACTACCGCAATCGGATGCTGCGCCATAATCTTCCTTAAAAAGGTAAGTCCATCCATCCGGGGCATTTCCACATCCAGGGTAATTACATCAGGTATTTCTTCGGCAATTTTGGCAGCAGCCAGATAAGGATCAGCGGCGGTTCCCAACACTTCAATACCCGGCTCACTCGACAGTAGTTGGCTGAGTGTCTGCCGGATTACGGCTGAATCATCGACAATCAATACGCTGATTTTTTTCATACGAAGGTAAGCGGATATACGAAGGCAAGCGGATAAAGAATGAGCTTCAGCAAGAGGTAATGGTAAGTTGAGATGTAAAGAAGATTTCGGCAGGTTACAGGATCATCATAGCCACTTCTCCCGTTTTGATGTTGAAGCGGAGTTTGCGCCCCCGTTTCCCTCCTGTATGAGAGTTAATTACAGAAATATTTTCCCGTTTCAGGATCTTAAAAGCATTTCTACATTTAATTGACCTACCTGATAACCTAATCCTGAATTGTTTAATTGATTTGCTCCGCCGAATACTTTAGCCCATAGTTTCTCCTTACAGCTGCCGAGTTCAAGCATTTTCTTAAGTAACAATTCAGTCGCAAAATCACCGAATTTTGGGGAATCGCTGGCTTCATTGTGTTTGCTGGGAAGCAGAAAGTGGTTTATACTCCCTATTTTCAGTTCCTTATCCCATAAACACACTGATACGCAGGAGCCTAATACCGTAAATACTTCGTGAGCCCCCTTACTCACAAAGACAGTGCCTGGGTAGAGAAAAATAGGAATACTATTTCCCGGTATATGTTTGTCTGGAATCACCTTGTAGAAGCCTCTCACGTTAGCAGTAAAGAATTACATTTTGCGGAATACGGTCGGCCTTATTTGTTCCAGCGGAACTTTCATACCGGCGACGGATTCGGAGTGTCCGAGAAAGAAATAGCCCCCTTTGCGCAGGTGCTGACACAACTTACAGATCACTTTCTGCTGAACCTCCTTGTCAAAATAGATCAGTACGTTGCGGCAGAAAATCACGTCAAATTCATAAGGAGGCTGGTAGCTCTCATCCATGAAATTGAGAACCCCAAATTGAATTTTCGTGCGGATCGCATTTGAAAACCGTACGGTACGGTTGGTCCGGTCTTTACTTTTGAGCAGGTACTTGCGCCGGAGGTACAGGGGGATATCCGTAATTTTTTCCTCCGGATAAATAGCCGTAATCGCTTTTTGCAGGACTTGTACGGAAATATCCGTGGCAAAAATGTTGAAGTCAGGTAACGTTTTTATTTCAGCGTACTCCTTCAGCATCATTGCCAGGGTATAAGGTTCTTCGCCGCTGGAGCATCCGGCGCTCCACAGCCTGATTGTCCGGTTGCCTTGCTGGGCAACAAGCTCAGGAAGCACCTTTGCCTGGAGAAAGTCAAAATGAGCTGGTTCACGGAAGAAGTGTGTCGTATTGGTTGTAACTAGATTGATCATCTGAACACGTTCTTCGAAAGGAGCATTTTTGCCTAATACCAGGCCGCAGTATTCATCGAAAGAGTGTAACTGCAACGCTTTGAGTCGCTTCTGCAAGCGGCTCTCCAGCATTACTTTTTTTACGGGAGGAAGTTTAATGCCGGTTTCTGCGTAAATAAACCTACTCAGCTCCCTAAAGTCGGTATTAGACATTTTGACGTTGTTTAACATGAGAAGGTTGTTTTTTTAATTGGTGGCCCAACCACAGCAATCACTAAAAACTGATTGCCAGCGAACTGGTAAGGATTACGCTCTGATTCGTTTGAATACCCGTTTGCTCATGCGCGGCCTCGTCGGTATTCAGGACTTTGCCTTCTATTCTAAAAAGTACCTTGTTTACCGGCGCATAATCAATAGTTAAGGAAGCGGCTTTCGCATTAAAACCATTGGTGCTTGTGCTATTGATAAGCACGCCGTTCTTATCCCTGAAAAGTTCGGCTCGCATTCCCGTAGCAAACTGACGGGTAAACTGATATCGCAGCAACACTACCCCGGTATGCCAGCGGTTAAAACCGCTTCTCCCGGGCTTTTCTTCCCATCCAATATCAAAGATAGTGGCCAGATTGAGTTTGCGGCTTAACTTGAATGAGGCATAGAAGTCCTGATAGTACCGGAATTGCTTTGCTGAATCGGGCTTTTCATTACCGATAAAAGTACTGTAATTGAAAAGAATACGGTCACTGGGTATAAACTGGACCTGGGTCCCAATGGCTTTATTGGAATTAAGGTCGCGTATATTTTGCCAGCCGTTGAGGACTAAGCCTGCCAGAAGCCATTTACCGTTGGGTAAATAAGTTATCTTGGCTCCCGATTCATAGTAAGGAGAATTTTCGGCGTTAAGAGACCGGGTAAGAGTCCAGTTATCCTTTGACACAGCTGATTCAAACCCGATGTGAGAAGATAAAATACCGGCATCAAGCCATAGGTTTTTTGCTAATTCTGCTCCTGCATTAGCCTCATATACCAGTTGGAAGAGTGGCGGTTCACTCGCGTAATTAGACAATACATAGGAGCCCGTATGGATACCAATGTTTGCCCTGGTTCGCTTGCCGGCATACTTCAGGCTAATTAGGGCATTATTAATAGTAAACTCATTAAGCCGGTTATGCGAATAGATGAATGAGGGCCGCTCTCTGTCCTGCCGATTTGCTATATCGAAGCTAAAGTAGGCATCGACAAAACCACTAAGGGTAATTCTATCATCAGGCTTAGCAGCCAACGAATCGGTTTGTGCTTTAAGGCAGGATACGTGTACCAGGTACAGCGTAAGCGTAAATAAAAAAGATCTCATAGGTGCTGTATGGCTAAAAAAATACCTGCTTCTGCCAGGGAAGCACATCCCTGGCAGAAGCAGGTATCAGAAATTTCAAAAAACGGTTCTCGTATTCACCGATAGAAGAAAGTATTAGTACTTTTCGTATTCCTCATCCAGTGTATCACTGGTCATATTGAGGTGCACGCCATTAGCAGTAGATTTGCCTTTAATCTTAGTAGCCGTGCGATAATTAGGGGCAACGGAGTACTTCTGCTTTTTAGAAGTGCTGTGATTCAGCCGCGTACTTCTACCGTGTGATTCCAATTTGAAGAAAGCAATGGTGTCCTTGAGTTGTTCGGCCTGATTTGACAGTTCTTCAGCGCTGGAAGCCATTTCTTCGGAGGCCGCTGCATTTTGCTGGATAGTCTGATTGAGTTGCTGAATGGCATTGTTCACCTGATTGGCGCCGGAGCTTTGCTCGGTACTGGAAGAGGAGATTTCATGCACCAGGCGGGACGTTTTCTGAATATTGGGCACAATCTGCTCTAGTAACTTGCCTGACTTTTCGGCTACGGCTACGCTGGACTTAGATAAGGCATCGATCTCGTTGGCGGCTACCTGACTTCTTTCGGCTAGTTTCCGCACTTCAGCCGCTACTACGGCAAAGCCTTTGCCGTGTTCTCCGGCGGGCTGCTTCCACCGCGGCATTTAAAGCTAACAAGTTCGTTTGCCGGGCAATTTCTCCGATAATCGAGATCTTATCGGCAATAATCTGCATGGAATCTACCGTCTGATTTACGGCGTTGCTACCCTGCTTCATATCCTCGACAGCTTGCAGGGCAATTTTCTCAGTCTGGCGGGCATTGTCCGTATTTTGTTGAATGCTGGAAGCCATCTGCTCCATTGATGAAGACACTTCTTCAGCCGAAGCAGCCTGTTCATTAGCTCCTTGAGATACTTGTTGCGAGGAGGCACTCATCTGCTGACTGGCCGAGGCAATATTATCGAGGCCGTAGTAACGTATGACATTACATCCTTCAGCTTCTCTACCATGGTTTTCAGGTATTCGAGCAACTCTCCTATTTCGTCGCGGTTTTTTACGTCAATAACAACGGTCAGATCACCATCCGCTACCAGCTTAACAGCTTGCTTGGCTTCATTAATGGATTTTGCAATAGAGGTAATAATCCATAGGCAATACCCCCCGCAATCAGTACTGCGGTTATCAGGATTATGATCATCAGGTTCTTACCTTCAGCATATAGTATATTAGTCTCGTCTTTGGCTGCCTTGAGCTCTTTTTCATTTTTGCTGACTATTTTATATATCAGATCACGGGCAGCAATTGTTTGTTCCCGGACTATGGTTCGGGAAAGTTCATAAGCAGCTCGGTTACTTGAATCTGTATTCACATCAACAGTTAGAAACTTGATCTGGGCATAGTTTTTTCGGTACGCCGCCCACTTGCCTGAGAATTCCACCAGTATTTCCGTTCCCTTCTCATCAGCTAACCCCTTAAGTTCTTCCAGCCGTTGATCAAACTCTTTCTGTCTCGCCTCTACTTCATCTGCCTGTTCCTGAATGTTACTTTTCTCGTAGTTCAGTCATAAATCCTTCTCCCGCTTTTTCATAAATTGTCTGTCTTCTGACAACTTTAAGGCCAGTACCAACCTTCTTGAATTAATGTCTACAATGGAATTCAGGCGGTCACTGAGTTGAGAGGAGTTACTGTTTCCGATAAAGAATATAAAAAAGGCAGCCGATAAACTGACAACGAAGCCGAGGATTAGACGGGTTTTAATAGTTAATTGCATAGTAGGTGTTAGACAAAAAATGTTGGATAAAATCAGAATGGTAGTTAGTTAATAGATTCAGCTTCAGCTTCGGTGGTGTGCTTCACAGAAATGAGTTCCTCAGTGGTAAAAACCTTTTCCACGTCCAGCAGCATGATAAAGTCTTCCTGAACTTTAATGATGCCTTCAATGAATTCTGCCCGGTAACTAGTACCTAAACTAGGGGCAGATTTAATCTGCTCCTGACTTATTTCGAGTACTTCCTGCACAGCATCTACCAGGGCGCCCAGTACCAGGGGTTCGTTCTCCAATTGCAGATTGAGCACGATAATGCAGGTATGCACTGTATCACTTATGGCAGGCATACCAAACTTAAGACGCGTGTCAATAACCGGGAGTACACTGCCGCGCAAGTTGATTACCCCCCGCATATAGGCCGGAGACTGAGGGACTTTGGTAATGCGAGGGACTTCCAGAATTTCCAGCACTTTGGCTACTCCCGTAGCGAAAAGTTCCGTACCCAGCTGGAAGGATAGATAGGGCCGGGTATTGGTTATAATTTCGTTGCTTACCATAGCTGTTGGATTTAAGAGATTAAAGAGGGGTTAGCGGAGCCGGAATATTGTTTGATTAACTTGTTGGTATCCATCACCAGCGCAATCGAGCCATCACCCAAAATAGTGGCGCCGGAGATCAGTTCCTGCTGGCGGTATAGTTTGCCCAATGGTTTGAGCACTGCCTGATATTCGCCTTCAATGACGTCCACCGATAAACCAACTCTTTTGTCTTCGTAGCGGATAACCACTACTTGTTCAATAGGTGGTGCTTCGCTGGTGAGATTAAACTCATTACGCAGATAGCAAAAGGGCACCTGTTCGCCATCCAGCACAATCAGGTTATTGAAGGTATTGCTTAGTTGATGATGCGTAACCTCAAAGCACTTATCTACTACTGAAAGCGGAATTACGTAACGGGTATGATCAATGCGCACCAGCAGTCCGTCGAGTATAGACAGCGTTAGCGGCACTTTAATGGTAATGGCAGTACCCTTGTCTACTCTCGATTGCAGCTCTACTTCGCCCCGTAGATCACTGATCTTACGGCGTACCACATCCATCCCAACGCCGCGGCCGGATACATCAGTGAGCTTAGCGGCTGTCGAAAAGCCAGGCAGGAAAATCAAGTCAAACAATTCTTTGTCCGAAAGGTTGGCTTCGGGATGGATCAGACCCTTGCTGATTGCTTTTTCCCGGATCTTTGCCGGGTTGATACCGGCTCCATCATCCTCAATCTGGATGTGAACATGGGCGCCGGAGTAAAAAGCTTTCAGCAAAATTTTCCCCTGCCGCGGCTTGCCTTTTTGCAACCGTGTATTAGCGTCTTCAATTCCGTGGTCAAGACTGTTGCGCAGAATGTGTAGCAGTGGGTCAGCCAGACTTTCAATGACAGTTTTATCCAGTTCTGTTTCGGTGCCTTCGGTAATGAGCACAATTTCTTTCCCAAGCTCTACCGACAGGTCGCGGACTAATCTTTGAAACCGGACAATAATGGTTTCCAGAGGTAGCAGGCAGATACTGAATGTATTGTCCCGCAGCTGCCGGGAGATTTTTTCTACGTTCTCGGCAATAGCTGCCAGTTCGGGCGAACTATGTTCTTCGGCAAAGAGGCTCAACCTGGCCTGAGAGGTTACCAGTTCACTAACCAGATTCAACAAGGTATCCAGTTTATCGGCAGCCACGCGAATGCTGCTGGTGGTATTCTCTTTTGTTTTCCCTGCGCCCCTGGCTTCATTATTGTTTTTAACGTTTCCCGAAACTTGGGCGGAAGACGAATGGAATACACTAACTATCGCACTTTGAAGCGCCTCTGGGGCAATCTCATCTTCCGCTGTGCCCCATTCCTTCACTTGCTCTATAAAGGCAGACATCAGCAGCAAGTCGGTATCGGCAATCTTCTGAATGATGAGTTCACAGCGGTCCTCTACAAAAATAAATACATCCCGTATCGCTTCTTCCCCTTTATCAGTTGCCAGAAAAACCTCCCAGTTGGTATAGCAACTTGCGGGTTCCAGGCTCTCCAGATCAGGCACCCTCGCCATGCGGGGAATGGCCCGACAATTGCCTAAGTGGCACAGTTCATCGAGCAGGTACAGGGGATTGGTGCCATTGGAAAAGATATCAGCGGCCGGACGGAATTTTATATAATAAGTGACTCCATCTGTTTTGTTATTTAGATCGTCAATCGCCGTTGTCTTTATTTGTCCTTTTTCCCGGATTAACGATTCTACCTGACCTAACAGCTGGGTATGCTGGTCGAGAGTGGTGGCATGCTGTAGCGCGGGGTCATTCAGCAGGTTTCTGAAATGGTCTACGGATGAAAGCGTAATGGTTAGCAGGGCCGGGGTGAGGGCTGATTGTCCGCTTCTTACAAACTCATATAGTGTTTCGAGGTGATGCGTAAGCTGGCCCATAGCCTCAAAGCCAAACATGCTGCTATTGCCTTTCAGCGTATGCATGATTCGAAAGACCTGCTCGACCGATTGTTGATTGTCAGGTTGCTGGTTTAACGTCAGCAATGCTTTTTCCAGATTAGCAATCAGGTCGTGAGCCTCTTCGGCAAATATCTTGGTGAATTGATCCATTACGGATGGTTTCTAAAAAAGTAGGGCTGCCGTTAGCGTGACAGAAAAAAGATAAATGCTAAATGTAATTTTAACTGGTAGATAATGCTTACCAGAAGTGACGAACCTAACAAGCGAGATCAACCCAACTGCATCTCACTTAACAGACCCCATTCATTCCCGAAGAAAAAGCCTACCGGATGAGTTTCTGTACAGTAGCCAGTAATTTGTCCTGCTGGAAAGGCTTTACAATCCAGCCAGTAGCACCAGCCTGTTTGGCCTCTTCCTTCTTCTCCGCCTGCGACTCAGTAGTTAATAACAGAATAGGCGTAAACTGGTAATTTGTCCGGGTACGTACCTGGCGGATGAAGCCTATGCCATCCAGATTAGGCATATGTAAATCAGTGATGATCATACTAATTTCATTATCCTCCAGGTATTGTAAGGCATCCTGACCGTCTATGCCGGTTAATACGGTATATCCGGCAGTTTCCAGGGTAAAGCTTACCAAACTTCTGATGCTATCAGAATCATCTACCACTAGTATCGTTTTTTTCATAGATTATAGGCGCAACACACTACTTACTTAATAGTTGCCCAGCAAGAAATAATCAAACTCGGGTCAAACCCGGCATTTTTTACAATAGTCTGTAACTCATCCGGCAGGTTGGCTTCAACAGTTAGCTGCCGGTGCAGCATGCTTGCCGTATTACGGGCTGCAGCCAGCAATTGGATAAAAGCTAAGTCAAGGTTGGTTATGTGCCGGAGGGTAATTTTCACCTGCTGGTACCGAAAACCTTCCTTAATCTGCTCCCGGGCCGCTTCAACATCCCTGAGGGTTAGCTCACCTTCCATCACTAATTCAACCGTATTTGGTACAGAATCAGTAGTAAGCATTTCAATCCGGAGGTTTTTCATAAATGGGCAGCTAAGGTAGTATGAGCATTAAAACAGTTCCACTTCTCCTTCATCGGAGGATACGATGTTTTTGACTTCTTCCCGGGAGCGCATAATCCGCTGATAAATCAGCCTTTCGCTCTGCATAGTATAGAGTTGCTGCAAGTGCTTGAGTACTTCCCAGCTCTGTTCCTGACAGCAGCCGTCTGACAGCGGAAGCTCCAGGGCGAATTCCTTTAACTGACTGCAAATTTCCTTCACAAGGTGACTAAATACTCCAGGCTCATTTATTACACTTAGCAGTGCATCTATCTGCTGCACCAGTTCATTAACACTTTTAACCAATAAAGCCGCTTTCGCCGATTCTGATTCCTCGGCAGGCAGCCACTCCAGCATCATTGTACCGATTTCGCCTACACTCCGGGTGTTTTCCCGGAAAGATTCGAAGCTGGCTTTCATCTTCCGGAAGGCCCGCTGATACTCCGTGTCGGTATAGTCAAGCAAGGCGGCCTGCAACTGCACAACATCCGGCAGTATGGGTTGCCATTCCTGCATAGACTGGGTACCGTGATGGGAAACGGCCTGCTCCATAGCAGATACTATTTTCTCATTGGTTTGCTGAATATGCTCCAGTTTCTGGCGGATAATGTCGTGGTACTGCAGATCGGTAACTAAGGAGCTAATACGCTGCAAAGAATGCTGCACCGGACCCGATAATTCAGTTTCATTGGCATCCAGACAACCGGCTAATTCGCTTACTTCAATTACCAGTTGGGTAGTACGGGTATAGAAATCACGTATCCCGGCATTGAAAATAGCGAAACTTTCCTGTGCCTCCCGCCTTAAAGCTACAATGCGTTCGTCTATCCGGGCGAAAAAAACGGTCATCTTCGCTATCTTCTCAGGCGAGTATGTGCTTCCATCCAGCGGTTTAAGCTTATTGTCCGTCATAAGTTTGTCCCAGCTAAAAAATTTGAAGTAGAAAATCTTCGGCCCACATTTCTTATTTCTGCTATCCCTACTGATCGGATATCACCCATGGTAAGGCTTAGAGAGCGTCCCATCACTTGAGATTCTGCTGATTCCCGTTTCGGCATTCTGCAGAAAGTTGATCAATCTCTGAATTGACGGATGAATCCGCTTAGATTGTATGTATGGCCACCTTTACAATATTGGGCAATAAGCTCAAGATTTGTTTAACTAACTTTTGTGAAGAAAATGCGCATGTAATAATGAGGAGTCTTAACCGGGAGCCGCATCTTGTCGCACCACAATCGCCATTTTATAATTTATTTAAATAAAGAAGAATAGATATCTATAGAACTGTCTTGGGAAATTAGCAACGACTAGGACGCGGTAAATACCAGCCGTATTTACAAAAACACGTTCCTGATAAAGTCCAATACAACCGATGCGTTATCCACATTTAATACTCATTTTTTACTCAACCTATCTATTCTCATACCAACACCTTATTTTGTTTAACCTAAGCCGCTATCATGGAGGAATTACTAGTTTTCAATGTAATTTTCTGGCCAGCTTAAGCTATTATTTTCATTAGCTAACCTTCTTTTATATAAACTCTTAGCTAATAGGCCATAAGCGGCAGTTCACTTACACTGAACAAAGCGCCAGAGAAGAGGTAATACTATGTTAGTAAACCCAATTGCATCAATTCATATGTATATGATTAAAAGACTTAAGTCTGTAATCAGCGTATTATGCTCCCTCCTACTTATTTTCTTGGCCAGCCAGGCTTTCCCGCAAGCAAAGCACGATCCTCTCAGCCAGGAAAAAGACATTGTGGCATTCGAAAAAGCTGATAAGGTAAGAAGGCCTCCCCGGCGGGGAACGTTGTTTACCGGCAGTTCTTCGATCCGGCTTTGGGACGACCTGGACCGGCGATTTCCCAAAAGGAAAGTGATTAACCGGGGATTTGGCGGTGCGTGGCTATCGGATCTGGTATATTATTTCGACCGGGTAATAGTCCCCTACCAACCCAAAAAAATTGTCATCTATGCCGGAGAAAATGATATTGCGGGAGGCAAATCGGCGGAAGAATTAGCTAAAGACTTTGAATCGCTGTTTACTTTGTGGCGGCAGAAACTGCCTAGAAGCAAACTGATATTTATCTCTCTGAAACCAAGCCCGGCGCGTTTTGACAAGATTGCCGAAATACAAAAAGCCAATGAACTGATCAAGCAGCGGCTACAAAATGAAAAAAGGGCGGTATTTATCGATGTATTTACGCCCATGCTAGGCCCGGACGGCAAACCACGGGAGGAGCTTTTTAAGGAAGACCGTTTGCACATGAACATAAAGGGATATAATCTGTGGGAGCCGCTGATCCGGCCTTTCCTGTAGGCCTTACAGGAAGCCACTTTGCCTGCTTTCATTTGCCCTTTATCAACTACTACAAAACCCCCGAGAAGTTACTACCCGGGGCTAGCCCACCTACTTAACTATTTTACTTCTAATCGATCAGGCGCCGGTCCATAAACTCCGTTTACCTCGACCGATATTTCGTACTGACCACTGGCTAGACCTGCTGGCACGGTAAGCGTTACCGCGTTGCCTTCTGTATCAGGAGTTCCGCTGACTACGGTAGTTACGCCACCTCCGGGCCAGGGAGTAAAATGTACGTTAGATGCTGCTCCGGAAGCTTTCAGGTTCGTTCCTGTTATAGTCAGAGTGCTGCCCCGGTTGACCGAAGTGACTCCGTTGAAAGACGTAATGGTTGGCGCACTGCCCGGGTTCGTGACCGTAAAATATCCCTGAGCCATCTTTCCGTTCTATCTCTTTCGCTTTGGCCGCTAAATTCTTCCTAAATCCTACTTATGCAGGAAGGCATATTATAATAGATTATTGTACGGAGATAAACCTGGTAAATTCGGTGTATTACTCACTTTTACTTTATTATAATGGCTTACGAAAACCGAATTTCCGTGCGGCTTAGCCCGGAAGACCAGCAACGAATCAATGAATCCCTGCGGGCAGTGCAGGAAACCTTAAAGCCTTACTTGGTGGCTCTCACCCCGGAGGAACGGAAAACCTTACCCAAAATGAGTGACCGGACCACCCCTTTCGTAGAAAAGGCACTGAGTTATGCACAAGCAAATCCGGCTCTTTCCCCCGCCTTTCTGAACGTGGAAGAGTTTAAGGTAGACATGGATTCCGTTTACCAGTTAACCGAACTGCTACGAACCGTAGATCAGCTCAGTGCCCTGCTCAACGACACGGTACTGCTGGCCGGCAGCGAAGCTTACGAAGCCGCCCTTACATTTTACAACTCCGCCAAGCAGGCAGCCAAGGTAAACGTACCCGGCGCTAAGGGCATTGTCGATGATCTGAGCAAACGTTTTGAGAAAACCCGCAGCAGCGAGTCTAAAATGTCCACCGTATAAGTAACGGACTGCACCGGTGAACTTACCGCAAGCAAGGGTGATGCATTTAGCATCACCCTTGCTTTTTTTTGCCTCGTCATTGATTCTTTTTACTTCAACGCTGCAGCTAAAAGTATCAGTGATGAGGCAAAAAGTATCAACGATGAGTAATAAAACATCATCGTTGATATAATTTAGTCCACCGGTAATATAAATTACCCTATCAATGATTCTTTTTATATCATCGTTGAGGTAAAAAGAGTCACCCGAGGAGTAAATTATGTCAACGGCGGTATTGTATGTAGAACTGCTTTAATTAAAATAAGATAGAAGAACATCCCCCTTACCCCCTTCAAAGGGGGGCTGGTGCATCATTTTTTATAACTATTGCGCAACTCCTGATATTTCTATAATTTTTGCGTGTTACCGTTTTGAAGTGATTGGTAAGAAGATATTAACGAATAAGCCTTCCTGTGCAGTTTCCCTAATTTCATTTACTCAAATTGCTAAAGTCCGGCTTATTCTTGCTTTTTACTTGTATCCCGCTTGGCTTATCCAGCATTCAGTTACAAGCACCGAGCCAAAACATTTATTGAAGGCGAACAGGTACTAAAAATTGGTAGGACAAATGAGTGAAGTTTTACAACGTATACAAGAAGAAAAGAAGTTAAGAACAGGTAAACTGGATATTAGTTATTGTGGACTAAAAGAGTTGCCGATGGAGCTACTGGAGATGGAGTGGTTGCAAGAGCTGCATTTGTCCGGTAATCAAATCAGTGAGATCAAGAACCTGGAGCCCTTAACTAGTCTGCAAGTGCTGTATTTATATAG
>JAUJNL010000021.1:23957-66847 GCA_030448185.1 Cytophagales bacterium
TAATCAAATCAGTGAGATCAAGAACCTCGACCTGTTAACTAGTCTGCAAGTGCTGTATTTATATAGTAATCAAATCAGTGAGATCAAGAACCTCGACCTGTTAACTAGTCTGCAAGTGCTGGAGTTGTACGGTAATCAAATCAGTGAGATCAAGAACCTGGAGCAACTAGTCAAGAGTTCGAGTTTACATAAGCTGTATTTATACGGTATTACAACGAATAACTTGCAGATACCTAGAGAGCATTTCGGAACACATAGTTTTGATAATTGCCTGGAAGCTTTAAGGGGATATTTTGAATCCATCGAAAAAGGGGCTACCCACGCAAAAGAAGTGCCGGTCATTCTGGTAGGCAACTCTACAGCTGGTAAAACCAGCTTACTGGCTTTTATTCAGCAAAACGTTTTTCCGCCCCCGCAGGATTATTCTACGCATGGAGTTGAGCCAGCAGTATGGCTACCCGATCAGCAAACCATCGAAACATTGCTAGAAGATAATTCACTAGAGGACGTAGGTTTTTATTTCTGGGATTTTGGTGGCCAGGAATACTATCATGCCACGCACCGGTTGTTTTTCAGCAAAAAAGCAATTTATGTGTTGCTCTGGGAACAAAAGACCAATAAACAAGGCGTGGAACCCATCCGAATCCGGGTGAAAAATGAAGATGCTTCCATTACCGAAGTGCAGCATCCTGTGGAAGTGTTTCCCTATACCTATTGGTTGAAAACCATTCGTTTTTTGGCCCCCGCAACGGAGGAAGCTCCCATTTTAATGATTCAGAATAAATTAGATGAAGCCTTTAATAACCAGGAGGAGTATGTGAGTGGTGAACTTCGAGGGCACTTTGGGATTAGCAAAGAATTTCATTTGAGCGTGAAAGAAGCCTTTGAAAAACGACCCAAAGGCAAATATTATCGCGAATTCGAAGCCTTTCTAAGGCAACTATTTGAAACCGCCCGGCATCAGTTGGCCCTGTTAGCCCGCCAAACCTACTGGCAGCAGATAAAAGAATTGTTAAAGCAACGCAAAGCGGAAAATATTTGGTCAGAGCATCAGCTGTTAGCCGCTTTACAACAATGGGATGCTAACATCACCGAAAACGGTATGCTCTCTTACGGCCTGAGTCTGAGAGATATGGGTTTTATTTTTTATTACCCGGAGGATGCCTATTTGAAGCATTATGTCTTTATTAATCCCGAATGGGTAATGACCAGTATCTACCAGGTTTTAGATAACTCTGTGCTTCAAAAGGGGGGTGCGTTTAACCTTGAACATGTTATCCAACAAGTAGGGAAGCCGTATGCGGAAGTCTTTATTGCCCTGATGAAAAAGTTTGAACTCATTTTTGAGCATGAGGATGAAGGAAACTTGGTATACATTGCCCCACAATACTTACCCGAAGCGTGCCAGGAAAAAAATGCCCTAAAGTACCATAAAGCCGCCCTGCCGGATGGAGGCAATACCGCCTCTTTGATTGTCCAGTTCCCCGATTTCATGCCCTCCAGTGTCATTCAGCGACTCATTACTGCTTTTGGAGCGCAGGCAGAAAGCAAAATTTTCTGGAAACACGGAGGGTTATTTTTGCTCAAAGATCAGCATGAATTAATTCATGTATTAATCGAAAGTAATAAACCGGAAAGGAAGCTATTCATCAGAGCCAAGGACCATAATCGGAGTGCTGTTTGGACCGTATTTCAGCAGTTAAGAAGAATAACTGAAAATGATAACCAGCTTTGGCTTTCAGTAGATAATGGAGTTCGTTTTGTTCAGATACAACAGCTTACGGATCAAATCAGAAATAATAATCCCAATGTCCAAACCCAGGATCAGGGCACTTGTCCGGTGAAAAATTTCTCCTGGCTATTAGAAGCGCAACAACCTTTAAACATAAAAGAGCCAAAAAAAACCATCCGGGTATTTGTTTCTTATGCCCATAAAGACCAGGATTATTTTAATGTTTTGTCAAGGAGTTTAGCGAACAGCTGAATAACTCCAAAAAATACAGATTTACCCTTTTTGACGACCGGCAACTGGTTTTGGGAAGCGATTGGAATGAAAGGCTGGAAAAAGAAGTAGCCTCATCTGATGTGGGTATCCTGCTTTTTAGTGCGGCTTTTCTCAATTCCCCCTACATTGAAGAAAATGAGTTGGGGGTAATGCTCCAAAAGTTGGAGCAAAAAAAGGATTTTATTATTTGTCCCATTTACTTTAAAGCTTTTGAATTTGATGAATTTGAGTCCCTGAAGCAATATCAATTCTTTAAGCCGGATGGTACCAAATATGGCCATGCCGACAAAGGAACCAATCTGTGTTTTGCCCATCTGGTAAAGTTTGATAAGGTTCATGGCGTTAACATGCCGAATATAGATGCTTTAAGAGATGATTATTTACTCGACTTATGCAACGCACTTTTGAAAGCATTAGATGAAAAATTTCAACAATGAAGGTAGCCTCTTCCTTCAGTAAGAGGTCCTTTACTACCAGGTTATTGATGTCACGAAAGCTGTTTCCTGTGAGCAGTTGGTTATTTTAGCCCACTTACTCGAATTGAGCTTTCCAAAGAAAGCTCCCCAGAATCTGGCCCACTAACCCTTTGATTCGGTCGGCCTGCCAAATAAAGTGAGGCCAACGTGGATGTACATTCGTGTCACGTTATGACACGAATAAGGCTGTTATTCGTGTCATTGAAAGGAAAAGCAATAGGGTTCAGTGTCAAGCATGAGGAGGCTACGAAGTTTTCAATCATTACCCTAGTCTGGACAAGCCTTCTTCCAGGGCTTTAATTTTAGCTTCGGCATCAGCCAGCTTTTGCTTTTCAGCGGCCACTACCTCCGGCTTGGCATTGCTTACAAAACGTTCGTTGCCCAGCTTCTTCAGCACGGATTCGCGGAAGCCACGGGCATATTCCAGTTCTTTGGTCAGCTTTTCGCGTTCCTTCTCCGCATCCAATGTCATCGATAGGGGCACGTATAACTCATCCGCTTTAATGATAAAACTGGCGGCGTCGGCTACTTTATCGGTTACAAAACCAATGGATGAAATATTGGCTAACTTTTGAATAATGCATTCGAAGGGTTGGTAGGCAACGACGTTTTCGGTCCGGATAAATAAGGGCAACGGCTCTTTGGGCGAAAGTCCCCGGCTGTTCCGCAGGTTGCGGATCTGGGTAATGGCTTCAAAAACGGTGGCGGCCTCCGGCAAGATTCCCTGGTCGGCAGTACCATTTACTTGCGGATATGGAGCCACGCAGATGCTTTCCCCTCTTTTCCGCTCCTGCAATTGCTGCCAGATTTCTTCGGTAATAAAGGGCATGAACGGATGCAGCACTTTGAGGATGTCCTCAAAAAAGCGAACCGTAGCCTCGTAGACCTCCCGCTCAATGGGCTGACCCATTTCCGGTTTTACCATTTCCAGGTACCACGAGCAGAAGTCGTCCCAGGCCAGCTTATACACGGTCTGCAAAGCGTCTGACATCCGGAACTTCTGGTAGTGATCCTCTAGTTCGGTGAGTACTTCGTTGAAGCGGGCTTCAAACCACCGAATGGCCGCATTGACATCACACCCATTCTCGGATCGTACCGGCTGCACCTGCCAGCCTTTCACCAGCCGGAAGGCATTCCAGATCTTATTATTGAACCGGCTGCCCTGCTCACACAATTTTTCGTCAAATAATAAGTCATTGCCGGCGGGAGAGCTGAACAGCATCCCGGTACGTACGCCATCGGCTCCGTATTGCGCAATCAGTTCCAGCGGGTTCGGCGAATTACCCAGTTGTTTGGACATTTTACGCCCCAACTTGTCGCGGACCATGCCGGTAAAATACACGTTCCGGAACGGCTTTTCGCCCTTGAATTCATATCCGGCCATAATCATCCGGGCCACCCAGAAGAAAATGATATCAAAACCGGTAACCAGATCATTAGTCGGATAAAAGTATTTTATATCGGGATTATCCGGATTTTTGAAGCCATCAAATACGGAGATGGGCCATAGCCACGACGAAAACCACGTATCCAGCACGTCTTCGTCCTGTTTCAAGCTGCTGGCGGTAACCGTTGAATCTTTAGCTCTGGCCAGTTCCAATGCTTTTTCGGGTGATTCCGCTACTACAAAGTCTCCATCTGGCAGATACCAGGCTGGGATGCGGTGTCCCCACCAGAGTTGCCTGGATATCGTCCAGTTATGGATATTCTCCATCCAGGACCGGTACAGGTTTTTGAACCGGGGCGGATGGAACTGGATGCTGTCATTTAGCACGTTGTCCAGTGCCGGTTTGGCCAGTTCTTCCATTTTCAAAAACCACTGCAAGGACAGTTTGGGCTCAATTACCGCGTTGGTCCGCTCCGAGTAGCCCACGTTGCTTTTATACTCTTCTACTTTTTCCAGCAAACCGGCATGCTCAAGGTCAGCAACAATCTGCTTCCGGACGGCAAAGCGGTCCATGCCTACGTACAGCTGCGCCTTCTCATTCAGCGTGCCATCTTCATTCAGGATATCAATTACGGGCAACTTATGTTTAAGCCCAAGTTCGTAGTCATTGAGGTCGTGCGCGGGAGTTACCTTCAGGCAGCCCGTACCAAACTCCATGCTTACGTATTTATCCTCAATGATAGGGACTTCACGGTTGATCAGCGGGATAATAGCTTTCTTGCTGTGCAGGTGCCGGTACCGTTCGTCATTAGGGTTAATGCAAACAGCCGTATCGGCCATGATGGTTTCGGGCCGGGTAGTGGCAATGATCAGGTAGTTTCGGGTTTCGGGTTGTTGGTTTCCGGTTGTTAGTAGTGGCTTGCCTCCATTTTCTGCAATCGGGTATTTGATGTAGTATAGTTTAGCGTTGACTTCCTTGTAGTGTACCTCCTCATCCGACAGGGCAGTGCGACTTTGCGGGTCCCAGTTTACCATTCGTACCCCCCGGTAAATCAAACCCTTTTTGTATAGGGCAACGAATATTTCCGTTACTGCCTCTGACAGGTTGGGTTCCATCGTGAAGCGGGTCCGGTCCCAGTCGCAGGAAGCCCCCAACTTTTTGAGCTGGTCCAGAATGATTCCCCCGTATTTCTCCTTCCACTCCCAGGCATACTCCAGGAACTTCTCGCGGCTAATGCTTCTTTTCTCGATTCCTTTTTCCTTCAGCATGGCCACTACCTTAGCCTCGGTGGCAATAGAAGCATGGTCAGTGCCGGGTACCCAGCACGCCTCTTTCCCTTCCATGCGGGCTTTGCGTACCAATACATCCTGAATTGTATTATTTAGCATATGGCCCATGTGCAGTTGTCCCGTTACGTTTGGCGGCGGTATCACAATGCAGTAGGGCTCTTTATCAGGGTTAGGTTTAGCAGCGAAGAACTTATGTTCCAGCCAGTACCGGTACCATTTCTCCTCAAGCGCAGTCGGGTCGTAGGTTTTTGCTAATTCCATACTTTAGTAAATGTTAAATGCTAAGGGCTAAATGCTGAATGAGTAGAACAATTTCATCTTGAGAAAGTAACTGTAGATCCATTTAAAATTCAACATTTAACCTTTAACATTACTTCTAAACGGGTGCGAAATTAGGTATTTTAAGGGAATTTTGCGGATATTACCCTTTTTGTTCTTTGTAACTCCGTACAGTTTACCCTACTTTTGCAATCTTTGAAATAAATGGGTCCATACAGCACGCCGAGTAACCACCCGTAGCCTGTAAATGAAATTTCCGTACCCGACGCATACGTACCGTAACACGCTCACATGAAACTTTCCGAGTTTAAATTTGATCTTCCCGCTAATCTGATTGCCTCTTATCCAAGCGAAAACCGTGACGATTCACGGCTAATGGTGCTCCACCGCAAGACCAGGACCATTGAGCACCGCATTTTCAAGGATGTGATCGAATACTTCGATGACGGGGATATCTTGGTGGTAAATAATACGAAGGTGTTTCCGGCCCGTTTGTACGGTAACAAGGAAAAGACAGGCGCTAAAATAGAGGTGTTTTTGCTGCGGGAACTGAATCCGGAAGCTCATTTGTGGGATGTGCTGGTAGACCCAGCCCGTAAAATCCGCGTAGGAAATAAATTATATTTTGGTGATGGAGATCTGGTAGCCGAGGTAATTGATAATACTACTTCCCGGGGCCGTACCATCCGCTTCCTGTACGATGGCTCAGATACTGAATTTTACCAGATCATTGATTCACTGGGAGAAACGCCGCTTCCTAAAATCATCAAGCGGAAAGTAGAGCCCGAGGATCGCGAACGGTACCAGACTATTTTTGCGGAACATAAAGGGGCGGTAGCAGCTCCTACGGCTGGTATGCACTTCACCCGTCAGGTGATCAAGCGACTGGAAATTAAAGGAATATCCCTTATTCCGATTACGCTGCATGTTGGTTTGGGCACTTTCCGTCCGGTAGACGTAGAAGACCTGACCAAGCACAAAATGGACTCCGAAAATTTTGTGGTGACGGAAGGGTCGGCCAACCGGGTGAATGCCGCACTGGATAACCGGAAAAGAGTTTGTGCGGTAGGAACTACTTCCCTGCGGGCTCTGGAATCGTCGGTTTCGGCTAATGGCCGTCTGAAACCCAATCAGGGCTGGACGGATAAATTTATCTTCCCGCCTTATGAGTTCAAAATTCCCAATGCCCTGATTACCAATTTTCATACGCCGGAGTCTACGCTGTATATGACTACTTGTGCCTTTGGCGGATTTGAGTTTGTCAAAGAAGCTTATCAGACGGCTATTCAGGAAAAATACCGCTTCTTCTCCTACGGCGATGCCATGCTGATTTTATAGTGTTACTGGTTGGTAGTCATTGGTCAACAGGTATTAGGTATCGGGTAGTAAGGGATTAGTCAATAGATAGAGACGCGATGAACCGCGTCTGTACGTAATTTTTCCCTAGAGGCCCTTTTTCTCTTCCTAATACCCAATACTAAGTACCTGATACCTCTTTCCCAGTGACTATTGACCAATGACCACTCCCCTTGATCTTACTCCCCAATTTGCCATCATAGTGGCTGGCGGCAGCGGGAACCGGATGGGTACATCAGTACCCAAACAATTTTTGCCCGTTGGGGGAGTACCCATTCTGATGCATACCCTGACCCGCTTCTTCGAATACTCGCCGGCGGTTCAACTGATTCTGGTGCTGCCCCAAAAGGATCAGTCTGTATGGGAGAAGCTTTGTGAAAGGCATCACTTTCAACTACCCCTGAAAATTGTTGCCGGAGGAGCTACCCGTTTCCAGTCCGTCAAGCAAGGATTAGCCGCCATTGAGGCAGCGGAAGGGCTGGTCGCTATTCATGATGGGGTACGGCCTTTTGTACCCGTTCACACCATCCGCGAAAGTTTTGAGGTGGCCTACCAGGGTAATGGTGCCGTAGCGGCTGTTGCCCTGAAAGACTCAATCCGGTTAGTAACCCCTGATGGCACGAATCAGTCAATGGACCGGACCCAGTTCAGACTCATTCAGACTCCCCAAACCTTCCGGTTGCCGGTTATCCGTAAAAGTTTCGAGCAGCCCGAGCAAAGCAGCTTTACCGACGATGCCAGTGTAGTGGAGAGTGACGGGAACCCAGTTACATTGATTGAGGGCTCTTATCAGAATATAAAGATTACCACTCCCGAAGATTTGGTATGGGCAGAAGCCTATCTGAAATTGATGAGCTAATATGCTGATTAAATAGACTTCTTGCGAAAGTACATTGCAATTTATAAATAGTTGAAAAACAGCGTCATTGCGAACGAGGAACGAGTGAAGCAACCTCGAAGAGCTCAGCGTAGCTCATCCCTTTCGGAGCTACCGGCAAGACTACTTATGTTCACCCCGTCTGGATTAGCTTCGCTGAGAATAGTTGCTTCGTGCCTCGCAATGACTGTTTTCTTATCACTAAAATAGCTTTCGCAAGAAGCCTAATAGCTAATTATCAATTGACAAATGCGTGCTACTTAATTCATTTGGGTAGTATCTCTTTTGAATCTATCTATCCACGCTAAGGGGCGCATTGCAGTGAACAGCGATCATTCTGCTGCGCAAACAATAGAAAAGGGTTAGCTTTAGGCGGTTTAGGGAGCAAGCAAAGTAGGTTATTGCCAGCATGAGGCGTTACATTAATTTTGCCCGGCCTTGACTGGAATCGGCCCTGAACTTTGCCCTAATTCAACTTTAAATGCGTGTATTGTTTGCTGTGCTGACCGCCTTGCTGGTGGCTTCAGCTACTTCTTATGCCCAGCGCTTTGCTTTCGGAATAAAATTCACGGGTTTGGCTATTCACCCCAAAAAGCAACCCAATGTAGGGCTGTTCCAAACTAAATTTGACCAGAGAGGCAATGTAGTCCTTGATAGCGGCATAACCCTAAGCGCTGAGATCGGTATCTATCGAAAATTAGGCATCAAGCTGGCACAGGCCATCCTCTGGCGGGATTGCGCCGGTAAATTTGCCGCACTAAGTCATCTCGGGCTAAATATCGGGGGAGCTGGCGCCATGCTGGGCAATACCAAACACGGAATCAGTGGCAGCATTGGGCCGATGATTTACTGGAGAAAGTCATGGAAGGATCTGCCGGGCTATATTGCGGATGACAGTTGGCTTAAAAAACGCAAAAACAGCGCCTGGGAGACTAAAATTATCCCCTTGGGCGGACAGGCGGAATACAATTACTACTTTAGTGAAAACTACGGCGCCTCGGTCAATGTGTTGCCGGGCTATCCGGATATTATCAGCATCACGGCCGGCATTACCGGCAGAAAATAAGCCGATAGGCTAATGAGCTGACGTGCCTATTTTTTCCTTCATCGACTGTAAAGTAACTTGGAAATAGGATGCCATGATACAAGTAAGAACATACAGGTTCAACCGAGCAGAGGCACTTCGGCAGACGGATGCTTTTTGATGGTTTACGTGCCAGGAATTGACGCATCTACTTATGTCTTCTGCTGTATTCAGTTACGCTCCGATTGGAATATATTAGGCAGTGTATCCTGAGGTTTCTGGGGATAGTGCTGTACATTGAGAATAATCACCATAATAATACTGGCCAGCACCAGGATAATGCTATACGTGCGGAGTTGAATCATGGTGGCCAGTTCTTTCTGATTGTTGTGGTAAAACGGATCATCAAAGTCTTCGCGCAGCATTCGTTCTCCGCCAAATCGGAGGAGTTTTCCGGCCTTTTCCTGATCGTTACGGTACAACTTAAGCGCCATCTCGTACACCCGGTAGTTCAGGTAAAAAGCTATTCCTAATAAGATTACCGGTATCACAAAAATAAATTCGCTCATAGAATACAAATGGCAACTGATACATTAAAACGAAGCCTGGCACAGTAAAGTTAATTTAAAGCAAAGCCTCTAGGTTATCGGCCGGCTGAAAAGCATCTTCTGCACGTCTGGTTTTTGCTCCAATATTTGGCGGTGATGCAGCCAATTCACCAAAGCTTCCAGGTGCTGCCCCGGATAATATTTTTCCTCCGTCAGGAAGTAGTACGGATTGATGGCTTGCTGCATATGCCGAAGCAATGGTGCATCAACTGGCTGTTCTTCAGTGTATAAAGATAGTATTGTTGCAGCTTCCTCCGGAAAGTCAACGGCAAACTGATACCCTTTGGCCAGGGCCTGCACCAATTGTCTAACGGCTTCCGGCTCCGCTTCGGCTAAGTTACGGCTTGTCTGAATAACCGGGCAAGGTGGATAGGGAATTCCATAGTCTTCCGGGCGGAAAATAATCAGCGGAACGCCCCTGAAATTAGCTTCTGCGCCTTCTACGGGCAGAAATACCCACGTCAGGTCAACGTCTCCGTTCAGCAGCATATTCCAGGTATCCAGCTTAGCCGGAGCAACTATTTCCGGCGCATTCTCACCGGCTTTTTCCGAGATGGCAGTTAATATATGGTTCTCAAAAGGTAGATCCAGCGAGGCATACCGCCTGCCGGGCCAGTCGTGAACGGACCGGATACCGGAAGCTGCTCTTGCCACAAAGGCGGAAGTGTTCTCCCGGAGAATAGGAGCTACTGCCAGCAGTTGCGGTTGAGAATGGGTGGCGTAATGTTCAATCAGTCCTTCCGGTGGCCCGATGCAAAAATCGGCCTCGCCGCGCAATACCTTCTCCGCAGGCATTACGACATACTTGTCGGCTGAGGGAGAAATACATTCTACGGTCAGCCATCCCTTGTGTTTAGCGACGAATATTCCGGTGTGCATCGGGTTGGGGATCCAGTCCAGGGCAATTCTCATGGGGCAATACGTTAAATTTTCTACGAATAAACGATATTCTTTTCCAATTGCCTGTTTATCCTTACAGAAAGTAGATTCGGTACCGGCGTTGCACGGCCCTGAGCCGGTTAGATCCGGAACAATTCTGGGTTAACCCGGTTAATAAAAAGATTCTTCTTTACTTTGCACAATAGTTGAACCGTACAAACGGTTTTTTTATGAATACACCCGACGAAAAAGACGAATTTCGGAACCCGATTGACAAGGACAAAGTAGCCGAAAACCCCGGTTTGCTGCCCTTTGCCCACACGGTGGGCAGTGCCGTAATCCGACCGGAAGATACCGGAAAAATAAAAGGACGCGCCGTATCCGCCATGCGCCAGCAAACGCAGCGGCAAATGGATCAGCTTTACCGGCAACTGCAGCAACTGGCCGAGCAGGCACAGACCCTCAAGCGCCGCGTGGAGGTTTCCGAACGGATTTATCAGGCGCACATTCCTTTTGAGCCCATTATTGGCAGCACCTATTATCTCTATGAACGGCACGACGGCACCGACCTGCTTTCGATGATTGCCCCCGACGAATGGGGCCGGTCTAAAACTTTTAAAGCATTTATTGCCAAAGTAACGCTCCTTGCGGATCATACCTGGGAGGTGGAGTATACTAATTAGCCCATCAACTCCCATGAATCCCTTCGGCAACGTTGATAACATCTACTTGTATGAGTACAACCCCGCCTATCCTGAGCAGTTTGAAACGGAGAGTCTAGGCGTGAAGGCGATTCTGGGCGAAAACCTGCTGGCGATTCATCATATTGGTAGTACAGCCATTCCGGGAATGATTGGCAAACCGGTGATTGATATGGGAGCAGTAGTCCGGGAGTTTCCCATCAGGCCGGACCAGATTGCGGCATTAACTAAAGCCGGTTACATTTATTGGGATGCCAACCCCGACCCAAGCCGGATGTTTTTCCTGAAGGGAATGCCCCGGACACATCATTTGCATATTTACCCGGAGGGCAGCGCCAAACCGGCGGATCAAGTGCTGTTTAGGGATTTTTTAAATAAAAATGGAGCGTATGCCCGTCAGTACGCCGAACTCAAGACGCAGTTGGCCGCCCAATATAGCAATGACCGCGAAAAATACACGGAAAGCAAAACCGGCTTTGTGCAGCAGGTATTGAAGGCAGCCAAAACTGGTTCAGGTTTTTAAAAACTGCTCCTCGATCAGGGTCAGAATTTGCAGAAACTTTTCCCGCAAAGGAATAAAAGGGATTTCCGGATAATCAGACTGCAGGTTACGACGGACGACCGCCAGCGGAAAAAAACGCAGTTCGGAGATTTCATCTGATTGAAAACTAAACTCCCCAGCCTTTTGGGTGGTTCGCCACATAAATATCGCTGCATGTTCCCGGTCAATAAGTCCATTAATCTTATCGGCGCCATCAATAGCGATGGCTCCCAGGTAATACAGGGTATTAGGCCGGATGGCTACCCCTAACTCTTCTTCCATTTCGCGGTAGGCACAATCCTCATACGTCTCACCAGGACTCAGATGCCCGCCGATACTTATATCCCACAAGGACGGGAATACATCTTTACACGGATGACGTAAGTTACAGAGTACGTCTCGCCGTTCATTGAGTACATATACCTGCGCGGTCCGATGCCAGTCGCCATCTTCATGCACCAGTCGCCGGTTCTTAGTGATTCCTAAAGAGTGGTTCTGTTGATCGAAAACTTCCAGTAGTTCGGGCATAAGACTGAGGCGATGCGTGGTAGTATAAATAAGTGAAGCAAGTTAAACGGGGAGTTTGAATACGTTGTCATTCAACCTTTTATTTTATTCAGTCTGCTTACTGCCGCTGAATGCCACATCCATCCCTTCTACCTCGGATACTCGTTCATTGAGGTCGTGCCAGTTCCATCCATCCTTTTCAATGATAGTCCGCCATAGTTTCCGGCGCCGGGCCAGTTGTGCCCATTGTCCCACTGTTTCCCTTCCATGTCCGAAAACGGGCAGCCCTTTCGCGCTAAGCCGATCAATCGCAGGCAACGGTAATGGCTCCCCGGATGTTTCAATGAAATCGTCTTCCAGCGTTTGCAGGTAGTTAGTGAGTGCTCTTCGCAAAGAGCGTATGGCCAGCTCGTCGGGCCGGTTGGATTCGGGCACGTATAGCAGCAGGATGGAAATAGCCTCATCCAAGGCAGTCAGCATCAGGGCCGTTGATTCGGATGGATGCGGGCTGTGGAAATAATGGAGCACCGGGTAAGCCAGATGGTGCTGACTGTGCGAGAGAATCATTGCCGTTAGCTGCGGAAGATGCGGCTCCAGGGCTTTAAAAGTTTGTCCGTCCCAACCATTGAGCAATATTTCCTGCGGCGTATGCCCCAGGGCAGCAATATACAGGCTAAGCCGTTTTTTCTCAATTTCGGAAGTCAGTACCTGCACCAGGTAGGTAATGGCCACCGTGAGCAGGGACAGGCCGGATAAGGATACGACTACGGTAAAGAGTTTCCAGATTGCCGTGGTAGCGTAAAAATCACCATTGCCCATAGTGGACAGTGTATAACCGGCATAGTAAAATTTTTCGACAGTGGTAGCTGGCCGTTGGCTCGTTATGTGACGAACAGAATCAGCGTCGGAACAGAAAATAAGGGCATTCCCGAGCCACGCCAACAGGATCCAGGTGGAGAGCAATGACAACAGGCAGAAGATGCTGGCATAATTCAGGAGCCTGCGGTGATTGAGCTTACGGCTGATTTGAAGCAGGAGATTCCAAATATTCCCGGTCAGCCAACTGGATATAATGCCGGAGCCATTAGTGGAAAGAGCGGTATAGACAAAATCTGAATACACAAAAACGAGAATAATCCCGCCAACCAGAAGCAATAAAACACTCATAAGTAGTCACAAGTAATACTATGCTGTTTACTCCTTTGGCGGAAGAAGGGTTAATTTTTCTGGTAAGTGCGTAGCATCGCTTCAGAATTGTTAGCGTACCGCCCCTATTTTGCCCATACCAGAAGCTTATCCGTATGTTTACTGTCCCTTAGTTCCTTTCAGTATGATATCCCGGTCACCTGCCCACTGGGTCAGGTCCTGGCGCGAAATAGCGGCGGCCATCAGATCCGGAAAAAGATCCGGGGTGCAGGCAAATACGGGAACCCCGATGGAGGCCAGGAAACGGGCATGGCCGGCATCAAAAGAAGGGACACCTTCGTCGTTCAGAGCCAGCAGGGTAATTAGTTGTACACCGGAACTGGTCAGTTCCTCCATGCGCTTTTTCATCCCCGCCTCGTCGCCGCCTTCGTACAGGTCCGTAATGAGTACCAGAATGGTATCATTAGGTTTGGTAATGATCTGCTGGCAATATTTCAATGCTTTGTTAATGTCGGTGCCGCCGCCCAGTTGTACGCCAAACAACAATTCCACCGGGTCTTTTAATTCTTCGGTCAGGTCGGCCACCTCCGTATCAAATACAATCATCTGCGTTTTGATGGCGGGCAGCGAAGCCATGACCGCGCCGAATATCCCCGAGTATACTACAGAAGTACCCATAGATCCACTCTGGTCAAGGCACAGGACCACGTCTTTAAGGGAACGCCTCGTTTTCCGGCCGAAGCCGTACCGCACTTCGGGAATGATGGTTTTGTAGTCGGCCTGGTAGTGCTTCAGGTTTTTCCGGATGGTGGTGTTCCAGTCAATCTCGTTGTACCGGGGACGGCGGTTTCTGGTAGCCCGGTTAAGGGCGCCGGTAATCGCTTGGGTCGTGTGCCGGGAGAGCTTCTCAATCAATTCATCTACGACCTTTTGCACCACCCGCCGGGCCGTATCCCGGGTTTTGCTGGGGATCAGTTTACCCAACTCCATCAAGGTAGCCACCAGATGCACGTCGGCATGCGCCTGTTCGAGTATTTCGGGTTCAAACATCAGTTTTTTCTTCAGCTCTTCCTGCCGGAGGGCATCGTTCTGCATAACCTGCACTACCGACTGCGGGAAGTAGTTGCGGATGTCGCCGAGCCAGCGGGCTACGCCCGGCTGCGGGGCACCCGAGCCGCCTTTCCGGCTGGCCGCATCGCCGTATTCAAACTTGCCCTTCCGCTCAAATTCGTAGAGGGCCGCCAGGGCTTTGTCCATCATCTCCTCCGATTGGGAAAGTACGGCGCCGGTCCCGTCAGCTTCCTCGCCGCCCAGCATCAGCCGCCAGCGTTTCAGGGTTTCATCAGATGGATTCATATGCTATGCTCTTTTAACTGGATTTACTGGAAAAGTTATTCCGTTTACTATATTCCCAGCAGTTGCCTGACAACCGGAAGTACTCTCTCGGCCCTCGCGGGATCAAAATGGTCGGGTACGGTCTGCGTACGACGGTTGACCGGAGTGGATACGACCCGGCCGCGTCTCGCTTTCTCCCCTAATTGACGGCGTTCTCCCACGTCAAAGCGGGAGAAGGTCCGGCGGAGAATGGGCAACAACTCCACAAAATGCCCTTCTTCCAGGCTGGCTACCCACCCGTGCAGGATATTCCAGAGGGCATGGTCCAGCAGCAGAATCATGCCGCTTCCCTTCAGAAATCCCTCCAGCCAGCCGGCGGCGTAGGCAGGTTCATTACCGGCCGACAGGGCCAGTCCGAAATGCCGCGCCGTTTCTTCGGTTTCCATCACCTTGGCGTCAAACAGCAGGCGGCAGGTGCAACCCGTGATTACGGCACTGATGTGCTGCTTATCAAGCATAATACCCAGCGTTTGGTACCAGGTTTGCGTCAGTAAGTCATTTTCCAACAACCGGATGGCTTCATCTACCTGCCGGATGTGTCCGAACATTTTTTGGGCGTTATCTTCGTCGAGGCCGTAGCAGGCATTAGGCAACCCAATGCAAATGCGGGTAACGAGTCCCTCTACCAGGAGATGTATAGCCGACAGATCCGTTTTACGGACATTCCCGTAGCGACTGACATCAACTAGCGGAACCAGCGCACCCATCAGTTCCAGGATATCACTGGATATCGTAGCCAGTTCGTTGATCCGTCCGAGCAATTTTTCAATTACCGCGAACAGCTCCGCGGGAATAGCCTGTTGAATAAACCGGGCCACCTCCGTAATGGATTGGCCGCGCTGGCTCTGATCCAGTAAAAACCGGGAACCAGCTGCTTCCAGGGTGTTGCCCCAAATGCCCATTTCAATCAGCTTGATCAGCATTTCCGGCTCCCAGCGCAGCCGCCACACTTCCTTGAAAGTACCTTTGCCGGCCGCACGCTGTTTATGTCCCCAGTCAATGCCTAAAATTTCCAGCCGGTGCAAAAACCGGCTGCGGCTCAGGTCCAGCTCCTTGCGTAAATCCAGCTCATATTCCTTGCGGGTTTCCCCGACTTCCAGCCGGAGCTTCTTCTGGTGAAACTCAAAATCTGCCTGCAGGGGGAGTTTCGGCAAGGCCCGGGGCACTTTACCCATGCGGTGGGCGACGATCAGTTCTTCTTCTACCAGCTTCAGCAGTACCGTATCCCCAAAACAGATTACGGTTTGCGTGGCTTCGTTCAGTTCCCGCAGGCCGGGCCGGGGCAGCCCCCGCAGGGCAGCTAACGCTTCGGCCAGCCGGAAAGCTTCAATGACGTGGGCGGTAGAAGTATCCATCTTTTTCTGCCGGAACAATTGGGCTACTTTCGTCAGCCAGCGGATGCCCAGGTCTTCCGGATGCAGCCAGCGGTGTTCATACCAGCCCGGCGAAACAATGCTGGCCCCGTAGCCGCTGAACAGGCCGAGCCGCGTGTGGGTCCAGGGAATCCAGGTAGCCGCCACTTTGACCTTGGGTAACCCTTTGAATTTTTTTTCGTCTTCCCGGACCGTTCCCGCCAGATTCAGTAAAGCCGGTCCGTGCCAGGCCCCGCAGACCACTACGATCCGCGCGTAGCCCTCCTTTTCGGCCTGCCGGATGATGCGGCGCATATAGGCTTCCCGCAACTGATCCCGGTCTTCGGTGGGCGTGATTACCTGTTCACGTAGGGCTTCCACGGCCAGAGCTACCGCTTCAAAATGGGCCGGGGCCTGATCTTTCAGGTAGTTATGTTCGAAATGGTGTTCCCACCACCATTCGCTGTCATCATAGCCGGCAATCCGGGCAAGGTAGGCCATGGGGTCCGGGTGAGGCTGGATTCCGGATGGTGAATCAAGTACAAGATTGTCATCCGGCTTTACCGGAGTGGCTTTGTCAGTTGATTTGTCGGGAGTAGTTTTCTCCTTACTCTTTTCCAGGGCGAAGGTATGACTCAGCGGCAGGTCCATCATACGGACGGGAATCTGATGCGTAGCGCCGTAATTCAACGCAATCCACTCGGGAGAGAACTGCGCAAAGGGATAAAAAACAGCCTGATGGGGCTCCTCTACATTGTAAGCCAGCATAGCAACCGGCGGCTTCATCTCCGGATGGGCGGCCCAGTGGAGCACACCTTCCGCCTCCGGCGGACCCTCCACCAGCACGATATCCGGTTGCAGCTGCGCCAGTGCTTCTTCTACGTTTCTGGCTGAACCTACGCCGTGGTGCCGAATGCCGAGAATATGAATGGACATATGAATAGTGGTCGTAATTATGCTGGTGTCAGAAGGCTTTGTGACTAATGATTAAACGTGTATTGACAATTCTAATCGGTTACAACAACCTTAATATCCAATACAACTAATGACTATTTTTACAAACTGATTTCCTTGCAGGCCCGGTAGATATCACGCCAGTCTTCGCGGGTTTTAAGCACGGTTTCCAGGTATTCATTCCAGACTATTTTGTCCTGTACGGGGTCCTTTACCACGGCTCCGACCAGACCGGCGGCTAGGTCATGCGCACTGAGAACGCCATCCCCGAAATGGGCCGCCAGGGCCAGACCACTATTCACCACGGATATGGCTTCGGCCGTACTCATGGTACTGGTCGGCGATTTGATCTTGGTCTTGCCATCCTGCGTAGTACCGGCCCGCAGTTCCCGGAATATGGTCACGATCCGTTGGATCTCCTTCAGGGAAGGCGCCTGGGCCGGGAGTTCCAGTACTTTTGCCAGGCTGGCCACGCGGCGCTGCACAATGTCAATTTCCTCGTCCATGGTTTCGGGTACGGGCAGAATAACGGTATTAAAGCGGCGTTTCAAGGCACCGGAAAGCTCATTGACGCCCTTATCGCGGTTATTGGCCGTGGCAATTACATTAAATCCCTTAATGGCCTGTACTTCCGTGTTCAACTCCGGAACAGGCAGGATTTTCTCGGAAAGAATGGTAATCAGCGTATCCTGCACGTCGGAACTGATTCGGGTAAGCTCCTCGATCCGGGCAATTTTTCCTTCTTTCATGGCGGTCATCATGGGCGTCACCACCAGGGCTTTTTCGGAGGGCCCTTCGGCCAGCAACCGGGCGTAGTTCCAGCCGTACCGAATGGCTTCCTCCCCGATGCCTGCGGTTCCCTGAATCAGTAAAGTAGAATCGCCGGATATAGCCGCTGACAAGTGTTCAGAGACCCAGGACTTGGCCGTGCCCGGTAGTCCGTAGAGCAGCAGTGCCCGGTCGGTGGTAAGGGTAGCCACGGCAATTTCCATCAGCCGGCGGCTGCCAATGTATTTGGGCGTGACTTCAAAACCGTTTTTGAGCTTGCCCCCCATCAAGTAGGTAAGAATGGCGGCCGGCGACAGGTGCCAGTTGGGCGGCCGCTGGTGGGTATCCTGTTTTTTCAGTTCTTCCAGTTCCTGGGAAAATTGTTGCTCGGCATGTTGACGAAGTACAGACTGCATAATGGGTGAAGTTTTGATAGAAGGTTTTTTTATCCGGTAAGGATACGTTCGTGCATGTAAAAATGGGGCATTGGCTTCGCTACAGCTTATCGATTTCCTGCCGGATTGCCAGCATCCGGGTAAGCGGGGTCACTATTTGGATCTGCCACTGTTGCTTCTGCCATTCCGTTGTATCCGCAGCGGGTAAATCTGCGAGTAATGGTACTATTGCCGGGTGGATAAACCGGATTGCACCTTCAACGAAGTTTCTGGCTTCGCCGGTTTGGTAATGGTCTGCCATCGCATTTGTTAGTCCTTTCATGATAAACCGGGTAAAATCCAGTGACCATTGTTGCAGACGATCATGGGTAATGACGTCACGCAGCGCCGTCCGGCTGCTACTTCTCCATTCGTCCCCAATATGATGCTGGTAAAAGTCTTCCAGGTCCGACTGCGGCAAATAATGGTACAGCGATTCGACGTCCCGGGTAGCAAGCTTGTAGCGGATCTTGAAAAAACGCACCCACTGGCTGGCCCAGTCAGCATCGCTAAACCGGTGAATTGCCTTGGCAAGCGCTATGATATAATACGCCGGATCGGTGGTCTGTTGGTTGGGTCCCTGGGGTAAGCCCGTGAACCAGCTTTCGAAAAGGTCGGTGCGGGAACCCGGAAATACCTGGGTCCAGCGGAAGGGAGGAATGAAGGTGATCAGTTCGTGCATCCAGTGCTGAACATTATGCGCCGGGTGGGCATTATCAGTCGGCTCCGTCAAAGCCAACCGTCCGGTCATATAAGCCGCGTTGAAGAAATCATCCTCCCCGGCGGGCAATTGCAGTATGCCCCGTTCCTGCTGCGGATGGAAATACCGCTTTACGTTTTCCCAGATCTCCCGGCTCAGGCGTGATTCCGGCAGCCTCAGCAGTAGTTTAACCAGTTCCTTGCGGATCGCCATACTGGCGGGCTTTTGCTTGTCTCCCGCCCTTTCGAGTTCATCGAAAAACTGTTCGAGCAGCGGTTCGTCGGCCCGGCTCAGGCGGATGGATAGTAATTTCAGTAGCTCGGCTTTGTCCCTGGCGCTTTCCGTGGGCCACGACGTTTGCAGTAAGGTACGGGCCTGATCCGGGTCTTGCCTGCGGAGTTGCCCGAAGGCTTCTTTCCGTTCAGTGGACTTGCCCTCTTCCCAATGCATCCGGTAATCGGGCTCAGGCAGGTACTGCCAGGCTGGGTTGAACTGAGCCAGCCAGAGTCCTCTTTTACCAGCGACCTGCCGGATTTTGGTTTGCAAAAAGAGGTGTTTCTTTTCAACCCCGGCATTCAGTAAATCAACCAACAGCTCCGGGGGTGCAATCCAACCATTAACCCGACACTTATCCAGCCAGTATTCGAGCAAGGCTGTCGGCTTTTGATCGGTATGGAGTAGCTTCTTCGCTATCCGAACTGCTGCCGGCGGCCCATAAGCTTGCGTTTCGGCGTCACAAACCGGCGTTGGCGGCAGATCCAGCTTTTCGGCTCCCGTTCCAGCCTGCAGGTATAAAACGACCAGGGCGCCGGTCCGTAGCAGTTGCGTCTCTGGATCGGCGTCCGTAGGATTGGTAAGGACTGGCTGGATGCTTTCCGGAAGCAGGGAAATATCGATTGTCTGTTTGCCAGTGCCGAGCAGGGCCGTATTGATCAGGTGATTCCAGAAGTCCATTTGTTGGTTCCCTAATTGATTCTCGCCAGTTCAGACTACTTCAATAATTCTTCAATCTCTCCCCATTAAAAATGCAGCGGATGAGTCACTTTCCTTCAAATAACCCGGTAATTACCCGAAACCCATATCCCCAGCGGCAAAACGGTAGTTCTGCTCCGGAGCAGCGTTATATCCAGTGGCAGCCCACCCGCATAAGCCAGTAACCGGAAAATTCTTTCCTCATCGAGTCGCTTGTCAATTTCCATCACCCTTCCCTGCGTATCGTGAAGCAACCAGCGGGCCTGGTGTTTTACGGGAACTAACCGACTGATCGACAAGGGAATGGTTTCAGCCCAAGGCAGGCAACTAAGCATACCGGCGTACGCGTTTTGAGCTTCCTCCCAATCCTGCAACAGCGCCACCGGGGGCAGATTACCAACAACAGCCCCTTGGGTTTTGAGTACGGCCCGAAGCGGATAACTGCCCGGATAAAAGACTAATTCTGCCTCTATGCCGGTGCCGGGCAGCATTACGAGGGGGATGGGCATGTTTTTGTACGCAAAATTCAGGATCAAGGCATACCGTTTCGATTGGATTCCATATAACCAGTCGCGTTGAATGGTTAAGTCCTCCTGGCGTTCGGTCTGCCGCCCCAGTACCAGCCACTTGTCTCTCACCGTCTCAGTTTCGGACGTTTCCAGGAGTTCTTTCTGTGATTTACTCCACCCGATCAGATTCCGGACGTCTTCCTGCAAGAGCGGCGGCAGGGAATCTATATTTCTGAAAGCTTCAATCAGCAGGAATAATTTAACCACTTGCTGCAGTAATTCATCCTGCCAGCCGTTGCCGGAAAAATAATTTATTTCGCCCAGTTCCCTCACCCGATTGCCTAATCCCGAGGCCTGGGCATCCACCATGCGGGCAGCCGTTTTCTGCCAGTGGTCACGCCCCTTCTGGGGAGCCGTCAGCAGGCCCGTCCGGATTAAATCTTTTAGCCATAATTCCAGTTCAGCCAAGCCACCCTGTACTTTCAACAGGCGTTCATTACCGCGCTTTTCGCGGTCTTTGGCTTGCTTGCCGGTCTTCTTGTGATCCGTAGTGTCAACCGGCGCGGAGGATGCCCCGGGAAGCGGTTTGGGCGGAGTTTTTTCGGTCCGCTTATCAATCCATTCCTTCACCCAGGGCGGCTCTGGCATCGTCCGGTTTATTATTTCCGGCTTACGGGCAAACAGTATAAAAAGACCAATTCCATGCTTGCAGGGAAATTTACGGCTCGGACAAGAGCATTTGAAAGCAATTTGGCTCAGGTCAATCTGGGTCCGGTAGGGCGTACTGCCACTACCTTGCACTTCGCCCCACATCACCCGGTCATTGCCGGCATACACCAGCCATTTTTTTTCGTCAGCCAGTTCTTTTCCGGCTTTCAGCGAAGCCGGGTCCGGTGCCAGTGCGGTAATTTGTTCTTCGGTGAAGGTGCTCACGAAAGGGTGCGTTGGGCGGGATGAATACAATGCCCGGTAAACAGACCATGAAAGGCAGTGACTTACCGGTTTACTTTTACTGTTAGCATGGTCACGTCATCCGTGAAGCTCATACCGGCCCGGTGAGCCTCTACCGCAGCGGTGATTCGCCGGTGCAAGCTCTCCGGGGAATCCGCCTGGTGGTTGCGGACAAGTCCGAGCAGGCGTTCCCCCCCAAATTCTTCATCCGCCTGGTTATTGACTTCTACCAGCCCGTCGGTATAGGAGAAAAGCAGGAATTCGTGCACATCCTCTAATATAATTTCATCCAGGAAAGGCAAAGGATCAAAAATGCCGAGTACGGTAGTACCCTTTTCCAGCAGGTGCGTATAATGGTTACCATCACAGAAAACAGGGGCATTATGCCCGGCATTTACGTAGGAGAAACGTCCCGCTTTGCGATCATACATCGCACAGAACAGGGTAATAAAACGTTCCCCTCCGGATACCTGAAAAAGGGCATAGTTCAATTCCCGGATGATTTGTTTAAGGTCATCGGTCTGCCGCACCAGAATCCGCAGCGAGGCCTGGAAATTGGACATCAGCAAGGCTGCCGGAACGCCCTTACCCGAAACGTCGGCAATGCAAAGCAGAAATTTGTCTTCGTCAATGGATATAAAATCGTAATAATCTCCCCCGACTGAGTGGTGCGGAAAGTAGTCGGCTTTTACCTGTAACTGAGGGGTATTGGGAAGATTTTTGGGGAAAAGCATCCCTTGTACTTGCTGGGCAATTTCCAGTTCGCGGTTAAAGGCTTCCTGGGCCAGTTGACGCCGGGCCAGTTTTTTATTCTCAATGGCCACAATAATGATGTTGGTCAGCGTCTGCAGAAAGGCCACCCCAGTGCCTGCTGCGCCTTCGGTAGTAGTAAGTCCTCCCACAAAGACGTAAGCCAATATCGATTCCTTATGAAAGACGGGCACTACTAAATCAAACTCACGGAAAATATCGGGCAATAATACTTTATCAACGGGGATAATCTCCTGGATTCTTAACGGAGTGATGATTTGGTGGATGTTTGTGAAACTGCCTTGAGTGCCAAAATTGACTTTACACTGCCAGCTGTCATCCTTAATGCACAAGAGCAACTTCTGAATGTTCAGGTTGGCACGAAGAATAAAATGATAGATTTTGTATAAAGCGTCTTCAGGCAAATTATTATTAATCGCCTGGGTTACTTCCAGCAAGGCGTTCAACTCCATCTCGCGGATCCGGAGGAATTGCGGGTTCTCAGTGTTAAGCAAAGGCTCGTTGATTTAAATTCAGACGTTCTGACTTAATTGCTTCCGCTAAATCTAGCAATGAAAGTTAGGGAATAGAAATTTCAGCCAGAAACAAATAGTGAATTTATTTCATCAAGGTAGTGGGATCGTAGGCATCCCGCAAGCCATTGCCGAACAGATTAAAGGCCAATACAATCACACTGATGCAGAAACTGGGCAAAAACACCAGGTGCCAGCTATCCTGAGAGCCAATGGCATGAAAACCTTCATTAATCATGGTTCCCCACGAAGGCATAGGAGGTTGTACGCCTAATCCCAGGAAACTAAGACCGGCTTCCGTCAGGATGGCAGTGGCAAAATTAGACGTCGCGATTACGATTAGAGGACCTAAAATATTAGGCAGAATATGCCTCCAGATGATCTGCGTATTTTTCATTCCCAGTGCCCGGGCCGCCTCTACGTAGAGTTTCTGCCGGATGCCCAGGATCTGTCCGCGCACTACCCGGGCAATTTCTACCCAGCTGGTCAAACCGACCGCTACGAAAGTAACCCATAACCCTTTGCTTTGCAGCGCCATACTAATGGCAATCACCAGCATAATGCCGGGTACTGACCAGATTACGGTCATCAGCCACTGGATGGCAGCGTCAATACGGCCACCAAAAAAGCCGCTCAAGGCCCCCAATCCTACGCCCACGATCAGCGCAATCAGCACGGATACAAAGCCAATAGCCAGCGAAACCCGTACTCCAAACAACAGCCGGCTGAGCATATCGCGGCCAGCAGTATCGGTTCCTAACAAGTAGTTTCTGGACTCAAGGTTATCCTGCTTAAATTTCTCCGTTAACTGGGCAACTGAAATGGTCCTAATTTGCTCAGTTGCATCCAGATAGCGAATCTGGCCGCCTTCTACTTCATAATGCGTCCGGCTGGCCATTTTAGGGGAATCACCAATAAAAAGCGGCAGTACTACATCTACCAGGTCGTATTTTTCTTCGGCTCCCTCCCGACCATAAGTAGTAGCGTACAGTGATAAGCCATCAATACGGTAACCCGTAATGGGAACAATAGTATAGGCACTTTCGGTACCCGAAAACCAATGCCTGAAAATGCTGTTTTCCTGCAGCTCCATGTTCTTGCAGATTTTAAGCATCTCTACTTTAAAGCCAACCGGCTTTTTTTTGATCTGGGCCGCACTATCATTGGCATTAGGCGTCTGGTCAGGCATAATAAAATACCCCAGCAGGGCAATCATTACGCAAAAGAGAATCACCACTAATCCAAACATAGCAGGTTTGTTATTGAGCATTCGCCGCTTTACCTGATCAAAGGGTGATTTAGAAACCTGACTTTTGGTAACTGACATGAAAAATAGTTATGAAAAACAGTTAATAGTTAAGAATTAAGAGTTTATAAGTAAATGAGTAAAGAGAGAATGATATTAATTCTTAACTATTAACTCTTCACTCATCTACCTGCTATTGTGCGCTAACAGTCCGGCTTTGGTAGCCAGATAGTAGTATTTAGTATAGTTTTCTTCAAAATCAGCCTCATCCAGCGGTATTTCTTCATCCTGCGTACGTAATACTTTCACCCAACCTTTACGGGCCAGTTCAAATAATAACGGACCGATTACCTGATCAGGCCAATTAAGGATCTGTTGCAGTGCCCGAAAAGACTGCACAAAGTACAATTCATCCAGCAGATCAAATTCTTGATTAGTCATCATCGTTGGGAAACAGGGTAAGTGGGCGATGGGTTTGTTCCTACAAATATTAGGAGGCAGCCTCAAAAATATCAGTTTAACTTTCGGCCTTTCCATACATAACCCCGCTTTTGGGCTATTACGCCGAAGAACACAACGTACAGAAAGTAAACGGCCTGTACGGGTACGATCCAGCCCGTTTTTCTGGATTGTCCGAGAAAGGTCAGCACATCCGCGAGAAAGAAAAACTCAGCGCCAAAACGCAAGAGTAAGCCCATCAGGAACCAGCACACCGGTATTTTACCGAAAAAAACCAGCAGGAATGTCGAAAGCAGGATTACGTTTGAGAGAAACACAAATAGGGCCAGTACAATTACCCGCCGATCCTGGTAAAGTTTCCACTTAGATGCCCATCTTTTACGCTGCTGGAAGAAGTCTCCCCAAGTCGCTTTAGCAGACGTCCGCACAATAGCTTCCCGATTTTTAAGGAACCGTATACTGCCCGGAAACCGGAGGTGTATTTTGTGCATCAGAAAAAGGTCGTCGCCGGTAGCCGTTGGAGCCGTGCCCTGGTACCCCCCAACCGCGTAAAAAGCGGCCCTGGAAAAAGCCAGATTAGCAGCATTGCACATCGTCGGAAAACCCATTTGTAAAGTAGCAGCTCCTGATCCAATGAGGCTGGCGAACTCTACCGTTTGCATTCGCTCAAAAGCGGTCTTTTCTTGCTCAAATGTAACCGGCCCGGCTATTAGGGCAACTTCCTGCGAAGAGCAAGCCTGGGCAATACTCCGCAGCCAGTCGGGTCCTACCCGGCAATCACCATCGGTTAATACAATCCACTCCCCTTTCGCCTGCGAAACGGCCCATTCAATAGCTTTTTTCTTATAGTTTCCTTCGGATGAGCCAACGGGTAGGTGATCCGCTAAAAACAGTAGTGTGGGTGGAAACTGGGTATGTACCGCAAATTGTCTGATGACCGGAATGGTGGCATCCGTTGAATGATCATCGACTACCAACACTTCAAATTGATCTGCCGGATAATGCTGTTTACTCAGGTCCTGCAGTAATGACGCTATATTTTTTTCTTCGTTGCGAACCACAATCACTACGGATAGGAAAGGCAAAAGACCTGGCTCCGGGATCAGGTTCGAAACTGGAATCTGCCGCCAGGCCCACCACAGACGTAGCGTAAACAGGCTATACGCAATAGTAAAAGAGAGAAAAAGAACGGTCCAGTGGGTCATTAAATTTGCCTATTAACTCCTGCAGGGTGACTAAAATACCAGAAAACGGCAATAACTTAGTCTGGCCAGACTGGTTTATCTTTCGCGTAGCCGCCGGCAACCGGAGGAAACCGGAAAGGCAGTAAGTGGTCTGGTATGCTTCACTGTTTAGGTTCCGTGAATTATCATTATGGCTGAAGCCTTGGTGGCAAAACTTACATCGCTTACCTTGGTACTTTTATAAGGGCTTTTCAGAACTTTTTAATTTGCAATAATGGCAGGTATTATTACGGCGGAGCGGATTATTATGGGCGTTGATCCGGGCACCCGCTACATGGGCTACGGAATGATTGGGGTACAGGGAAAACAATTAAACCTGCTTTCGCTGGGCGTGATTAACCTGAGTAAAGATATCAATCAGGAAATCAAGCTGAAGAAAATTTTTGAACGGGTCACCGCCCTGATGGAGAGTTTCTACCCGATGAGATGGCGCTGGAAGCTCCTTTTTTCGGTAAGAATGTGCAGTCGATGCTTAAACTGGGCCGGGCCCAGGGAGTTGCCATGGCCGCCGCCCTTACCCGCGAAATTCCCATTGTGGAGTATGCCCCCCGGAAGGTGAAGCAATCGGTAACGGGTAACGGCAATGCTTCCAAAGAACAGGTAGCGGCGATGCTGAAGACGATGTTCAAGTTTGAGGACACGCCTAAGCTCCTGGACGCCACGGATGCCTTAGCGGTGGCGGTTTGCCACCATTTTCAGAGTGGCGTACTGCCTACCCGGGGAGGCTCTAAAAGCTGGGGTGCCTTCCTCGCCGAGAATCCGGACCGGGTGAAGTGATTTCGGATCTCGGAAGGCAGATTTGTTTAATGTGCTGATGGGTTGATAGGTTGATGTGCCAATGTGCGGATAATAGCTCCTCTTAATGATTGAAGAAGATTATATACAAGTAATTTAAGTACCCGGACGAAATGAATTACAAAATGACCGCCAGGTAAGTACTAAGTATTCAGCCACTTACTCATTATCCATTTTCAACTATTACCTTCGGTGAGAATAGTTCTCAGCGAAGGTAATTGTCCATTGGCCATTTACTTAAAAGTTACCGGCACATCAGCTAATCAGCACATCAATTTTTTAATATGCTATGAAATCTACCGGCCGATCATCCACTAATTCACTCATTTACTCATTCACTCATTTACTCCTGTTCTTCTTTTCCCTGTCCCTCTCTGCTCAGACTGATTCATCAGGTCTCCGCAAGGTAACCCGCCTGCTGGAGGTGGGTCTGAGTGCCAATGGCTACCGGGGCGATTTGGCGGCGAAATACCAGAAATGGTCGGCTTCGGTTCAGCTTGGGATGAAGCTCAACTTCAAGAAACGGGTAAACAGTCACTTTAATCTAGGAATTGGCTCCGTCACCGGGCAAAATCCGGATTATACTTTTACTATTAATGCTCAGGAAACGGCTACTCCCAACCAATTCTTCAAAACTTCCTACGTTTCGCTCAATTATGATTTGCAGGTAAATCTGTTGAAAACCAGGCACTGGACGGTTTACCTGAGTCAGGGTTTGGGACTGATCCGTTTCCGGGCAAAGGACGAGAATAATGTTTTGCTGGCAAGCCGTTTCGATACCCGCCCTGAAAACGAAACTTATAATACGATTACCCTGATGCTGCCCACGCAAGCCGGTGCTATCTACCAGTTTACCAATGGCTATGGCATTGGTGTACAAGGCGGCTGGCTCAATCCTCAGACTGATTATCTGGATAATATCTCTCAGTGGGGAAATCGCTCTAAGAAGGACAACGTACTCTCCTTCCGCTTCAGCTTCCTGGCCCCACTGACGTTTGAGAAGTAGATAGTTGATGGGGTAATTAGCAATGCATTGTATGGAATGGACATGAATAAAAAAAGCTTTTGGGGATGGGTAGTTTATGGAGTGATGGGATTAATTTATTGTTACGCCTATTCAAGCATTCCCTTTCAAATAACTTCGATTTGGGTAGGAGTTCTATTGGCATTATCTCTACTGATTACGCCTTTTATGATTGGTTTTTCCTTTGCTGAAGTGTTGCCTGAACAGCACCAGGAAAATAAAACCTTAGGGTGTATTGTTCCATTAGCTATACTGATATTCACAGTACATCATTTGGTCTTTCTGGTGTTGATTGCGGTAGGAGATGGCTATGAGGATAAAGAGGTTTATTATCCTGATGCATTGAATAAAAGAAGACAAATTATTACGCAGCACATTGACCAAGGAGCTATTGGAGAACACTACCGTACAATCAAGGTGTATGAACTAACTCCATTTCTACGCTATGTGGAACAGGTGGAGTATCCCTATGACAAATAAAGGAAGAACAATAGCAAAAACCCTTCCTACTGGCGCAAGTCTTAGCGAAGCGAGACTTGTGCCCCTAAGTAGTTGCCAGTCTCTGACTGGCAGGAAGTCGGAGACTTCCTCTTATTTGTCGGCACAAGACTAAAGTCTTGCGCCAGTGTTAGTTTATAAGACTATTTATGGACAAGTAGCAATCTATCAGCACATAAGCACATCATCTAATTAACACATCCACTTTCTCTGCTCTATTTTCTCCCGCATCTATTTTGACACCGGTCTAAATCCGGCTATGTTTACCCCAATGTGGGAAACAGTCGTTACGTACCTTGTCGAAAACTGGTTTGAGCTTTTTGCCACCATTACCGGTTTCATCTGCGTCTACCTGAATGCCAAACAAAATCCGTGGGGCTGGCCGATTGGCATTATCAGTGCTTTTCTGTACATCTTCATTTTCTATGAAGACACCTTCTATGCCGATATGGTGTTGCAGGTCATTTACATCATTGTGGGTTTTTACGGCTGGTATGAGTGGTTGTACGGAGGGGTGAATAAGCAGACCCTGTCCGTTTCCCGAATCAGTTTCCGTGAAATGATCATTTCTCTGGTAATAGGTACTGTGCTTTCAGGCCTGCTTTCATACTTGCTGCACACGCAAACGGATGCCCAACAACCGGTAGTAGACGCCAGTCTTACCGTGTTTAGCCTCATTGCCCAGTACTTTCTGGCCCGCAAGGTGCTAGAAAACTGGCTGATCTGGATTGGTGTGGACCTGGTCTACGTGCCCACCTTTTTGTACCGGGAGCGGTACCTTACAGCGGCCCTATATTTTGCCTACCTGATTTTAGCCGCCAACGGCTACCTGATGTGGCGGAAGAGTATCCAGCTGCAGAAACAAACTTTTTAGCTGCCATATGCATTGTATAATTTCCGGGCAGGAAACTACTTCTCAACTCGAAATATAACCGGAAATTAAAACCGGGCAGATTATTTGTCCCCGATCAAATCAAGCCACTTAATACATGGAATCAGTAGTTGACGTTCTGATTATCGGCGCCGGTCCCTGTGGATTGGCCTGCGCCATTGAAGCCAAGCGGAATAACCTGAGTCATATTATCCTGGAAAAAGGGAGTATGACCGAATCGATCCGCCGGTATCCGCGCCGGATGCGTTTTTTTTCTACCGCTGAAAATATTGAAATCGGCGATATTCCCTTTCCGGTTTCCAATGTGAAAGCTACCCGGGACGAAGCCCTCCAGTACTATCGTAAAGTAGCCGGGTATTACAAGCTGAATGTAAAGCTGTTTACCGAAGTAGTCGCTATTACCAAGGAAAATGGTATTTTCAGGGTAGCCACGAAAGACAGCGAAGTATACCAGGCCAAGCACGTGGTGATTGCAACTGGCTATTTTGATATTCCCCGAAAACTCAACGTACCGGGCGAAGAGCTGCCGCACGTGTCTCACTACTACGATGAACCGTACCGCTATTCCTTTACCAAGGTTGCCATTGTAGGCGGAGCCAACTCGGCCATTGAAGCCGCCCTGGAACTGTACCGCCACGATGCGGAGGTGACGCTTCTTCTCCGGGCGGAGGACTTCAAGGTTTCCTGCAAATACTGGCTCATTCCGGACGTCAAAAACCGGATCAAGGAAGGCAAGATCAAGACGTTGACTTATTCCGAGGTAAAAGCTATTGAGCCGGGAAAAGTAGTTATACAAAATACCCAGACTGGGGAGCAATCTTCCATACCGGCGGATTTTGTATTACTGATGACTGGGTACGTACCGGATATTCCCTTTTTACTACAGTCGGGAATCCGGCTGAAAGAACCGGACTGGGTTCCCGTATTCGATCCGCACACCTTCGAGACGAATGTAAAGGGTCTCTACCTGGCCGGAACCGTCGTAGCTGGGGTACATACGGAGAAAATATTTATTGAAAACGGCCGGGACCACGGCAAAGCAATCATTGATCACATCCTGGGCCGTCCGGTGAGACAGGTCAAAGAACTGGTACAACGGATTTAATTTCGGATGTTGGAAGGCAGATGTCGGATGTAAAGTAGCAGTAAAAAGAAGGTTTAGGTACAAAATAATTTTACTACCCCTTACTTTCTTCTGAACTCATCCACTCTCAACTATAATTATCTCACCATTCTTTTGAACTTATCCTTTACAAATAGGTTATTTGAGGCTCCAATACAGCTTTAAGTAACCGGTTTGCATTTTACTCCCTCACCCCGTATGAAACATGCTTCTTCCTACTTTAGCTTAATTCTGCTTTTATTATTAACGTCTACTGTAATGTACGCTCAGCCCTTAAAGGTCAGTGACAATAAACGCTACCTCGTAAGACCCGATGGCAAGCCTTTCTTTTACCTGGGAGATACGGCTTGGGAATTATTTCACCGGCTGAACCGAGAGGAGGCTGATCAGTACCTGAAACGCCGTTCTGAGCAAGGTTTTACGGTCATTCAGGCCGTAGTGCTGGCCGAACTGGACGGCCTGAACGACCCTAACCCTTACGGGCACACACCGCTGGCAAACGATGATCCGACTAAACCCAAAGAAGAATACTTCCAGCATGTGGACTGGATCGTCAATAAAGCCGCCCAATACGGATTATACATTGGCATGCTGCCAACCTGGGGCGACAAGATTTTCAAGGATAAATGGGGTGTCGGGCCCGAGATTTTTAACGTGCAGAATGCCAAGGTATACGGCCGGTATCTGGGCAACCGGTATAAAGACAAGTCAAATATTATCTGGATTTTGGGCGGTGACCGTAATCCGCGCCATGCCGATGACGTGAACATCTGGCGGTCTATGGCTGAAGGCATTACCGAAGGCACCGGAGGAAAGGATAAAGCGATTATGACTTATCACCCGCAACCGCAGGAGCAAGGTTCTTCTTCTACCTGGTTTCATCAGGATGAGTGGCTTGATTTTAACCTGTTCCAGAATGGTCATTGCCGCAATGTACCGGTTTGGGAACGCATCACCCGTGACTATAACCTCACGCCTACCAAACCTACCATGGATGGGGAGCCCTTATACGAAGATCACCCTATCTGCTTTAATGCGGCCGAAAATGGGTATTCTTTGCCTTATGACCTCCGGCGATTTGCGTATTTAGAGTTGTTTGCCGGGGCACACGGTTATACGTACGGTTGCCATAGTGTCTGGCAGATGTGGGGGGCCAAACGCAAGGGCGTGAACGGGCCATTACGTCACTGGCACGAATCGCTGGACCTGCCCGGAGCCAATCATATGACCCACGTACGGGCTCTCATGGAGTCTCGGCCCATGCTGGTAAGAGTACCTGATCAGTCCATTGTGCAGGGCACCGGAGCTGCCTCCACCAGCGCCCTGGACCGAATACAGGCTACCTGGGGCGAAGACTATGCTTTTGTGTACAGCGCTGGGGGACTACCGATTACAGTCAGTCTGGGCAAGATTTCGGGCAAGAAGGTAACCGCCTACTGGTTTGACCCGCGGCAAGGAACGGCTGCGCTGATTGATACTTTTGACAATACTGGCACGAAGACATTTACGCCGCCATCGGGTGGTTTTGATCACGATTGGGTGCTGGTACTGGATCATGCTGGCAAAAAATACGATCTGCCGGGTAAGGGCAAAGTCAATAGATAATACCGGATAACCAAAAGAGCAGAAGGAAAAATAGATAAACGGAGTGTATTTTGAAGTCTTTTTCGTTTTGTTATACCTTGTAGCGCAATAATCTGTAATAACTTCACGCTTTAATAAACTAAAAACTGATAATCGAATTGACCATGAAAAAAGGAATGTTCTGGCTGCTAGCCTCAGTGACTATCCCAGTTGCCCTGTTACTATTAATTTCTGCTATGACCAAGGAAAATGAATCCGTACGGCACGTTGTCGTATTCAAGTATAAGCCCAACGCCACTCCAGCCCAGATTAAAGAAGTAACGGATGCCTTCCGGAAACTAACTAAGGATATCGACGGCATTACGGGTTTTGAACACGGTGTGAACAACAGCCCCGAGAAAAAAGAACTTAGGGTTTACCCACGTGTATATGCTTACCTTTAAGGATGCCAAATCCCGCGATGCTTACCTGCCGCATCCCGAACACAAAAAATTTGGTCAGTTGCTGGGCCGTCTGGGTGTGCTGGAAGACGCCTTCGTGGTGGATTACGTACCGGGGAGTTAGGCTAACGGCCGGACTTAATACAATGGTGATTTAAGGGACGTAGCCGTACTACGTCCCTTTTTGTGCTTCCAACTCTTCAGCCACTTGCTTTACATACTCGACGGAAACTTCGGCAAGGTCGGCTATCTTTTCCATGCTTAAAGTCTTATCCTTGAGCATTTTAATAATCATACTTCTTTCCCTGGCTTTCTGCCCCTTTTCAATACCTTCTTCTCTACCTTCTTCTCTGCCTTCTTCCCTGCCTTTTTCTATTCCTTTTTCAATACCTTTTTCTACGCCTTGCTGGTAGAGGTAGTCTTCGGTGATATTATAGGTAAGTCCCATAGTTTGTACTTGTTTTTAGCATGGAATTATACTGAACCGGGAGTTGCTTTATCCCGCCATCCTCTTTTTTCAATTATTCTTACGTCCTTTACATCTTTGAGCTGGATCAAGTAGTCCAGTAATAGTAGGAGTTCATTATCCTCTACATCTCCCAAGTATTCTTTAGGGTAAATTACATTGCCATAATTCCTTCTGGACTTTGCTGGTGTATCGTCTACAATTAAAACCCGTTCCAGTGCATACCCGCGTCTTTTTACCTTCTTCAACACTTTCACATAGTTGTAGTGTCTGAAATAATCTGCATAATCAGCTGATTCAAAAGATGAGGCATCGAAACAGTAAGTGCACCGGCTTCTTCCCCATACAAATTCAAGTTGTATGGCAGAAGGTATAATCCTTTTTACCATTTCTTCCACGTAATCATCAGAAGCTGAAGACCAAACGGCTAACTTAAAATACTGGCTACAGCTTAAAATAAAGGTTTCCAAATAGGGACGCTTGTAAACATGGTAACCGAATAGTTGAAAGTCAGCCGAACGGCTTAATGCTTTGAATGAAGCGTGGATTAGTGTTTCATCCAAATCCAGGATGAGAAGCATTTTATCTTCTGCCTCATGAACACCATTCATATGTTAAGCTTATCTATTGTCGCGAATGGATACAACCATTAAGAAATAAAAAAGAGGCTCCGCGGCAAAATATCGCCAAGCCCCTTATCTGATTCCCGATTTACGCTCCCACCACGGCTGACTCGGCAAAGTTCTCGGCGATTTCTGCCAGTATATCGCATACTTCGGGGTAAGTACCCACCTCAACCAGGCGCATCCGGTAGGATTTAAAATGGTCGATGCCCCGGAAATAGTTGGCGTAGTGGCGGCGCATTTCGAAAATACCCGTTTTGTCGCCTTTCCAGCGAATTGAGAAATCAAGGTGCTTTTTGCAAACCGCTACCCGTTCGGCCATGGTCGGCCCGGCCAGATTTTCGCCCGTTTTGAGATAATGCTTGATCTCATTGAAAACCCAGGGATACCCAATAGAAGCCCGTCCAATCATGATTCCATCCACCCCGTAGCGGTTTTTGTACTCCAGCGCCTTCTCGGGTGAATCAATATCCCCATTGCCGAAAATCGGAATCCGGATGCGGGAGTTTTCCTTCACCCGGCCGATCAGTGTCCAATCGGCTTCCCCTTTATACATTTGCACGCGGGTGCGGCCGTGTACGGTCAGGGCTTCAATGCCAATATCCTGTAACCGTTCGGCCACTTCTTCAATGTTCTTGGTCGTATCATCCCAGCCCAACCGCGTTTTGACCGTAACGGGCAGATTGGTAGCCTTTACTACCGCTTCGGTCATCTTCACCATTTTGGGAATATCCTGCAATAGTGCGGCTCCGGCACCCCGGCATGCCACATTTTTTACCGGACAACCGTAATTAATGTCGATCAGATCAGGATTAGCCCCAGTGGTAATCTCGGCGCACTGCCGCATCGTTTCGATATCACTGCCGAATAGCTGAATTCCAATGGGCCGTTCGTATTCGAAAATATCCAGCTTCTGCCGGCTTTTGGCGGCATCCCGGATGAGCCCTTCGGAAGAAATAAACTCCGTGTACATCAGGTCGGCTCCGTTGTCTTTGCACACAGCCCGGAACGGCGGATCACTCACGTCTTCCATAGGTGCCAGCAGCAACGGAAATTCTCCCAACTCAATATTTCTGATTTTTACCACAACGCTGTTATAGTTTTTGGTTTTTAGTTGCCAGTTTACAGGTATCAGCCGATGTTTGGCAAACTTTTACAATCGCAGTCTTCTTTGCGCCTTCTTTCTTCACGCCTTTTCGTGAAAATGAAAAAGCGTCAAAATCAGGATTTGGTTCCCGAATCAGGCCTTACCAAATTTTGGCGTAAATTTACACAGTTATGCAGGAATTCGCTACCCCTACCAGACCACCCACTCGGCGCGGCCCCTTTTTTGAAATTGTGCTGCTGGCCGTTTTTGTTTTATGCGGCCTACTACTGGGCAACCTTGTAGGGCTCATCGCGGCCATGCCCCTAACTGGCGGTGACTTTACCGTTTTACAGCGGATTCTCAATAACACTCAAGAACATGGCAAGGGGCAGTTGATTCTGCTGATTCTGCAAGCAGCCGCGGCCAGCTTTGCTTTTATTTTTGCCCCGCTGCTGTACCTCCAACTCATCGAACGCCGTTCGCTGGGTGATCTGAGTCCTAACCGTAGCATCTGGGCTATGCCCGCCCTGCTGACTGTGTTGCTGGTCATTGCTTTTATGCCCTTCAACGCCTTATTGATTGAATGGAACCGGAATATAGACCTGCCTACTATTTTTGATGGTCTGGAGGGATGGGCCAAGACCAAAGAATCGGCCCTGGAAGAATTAACCAAGAAACTAACCCAATTTTCGTCGGTGCCGGCCCTGCTGGGAGGACTGCTGGTCATTGCCCTGATTCCGGCCATCGGCGAAGAACTGGTATTTCGCGGACTGATCCAGCCGAAAATTTATAAGATGTCCCGCAATGTGCACGTAGCCGTGTGGCTGACCGGGTTTATTTTCAGCTTTATCCACCTGCAGTTCTACGGTCTCATTCCCCGGATGCTGCTCGGTGTGCTGTTTGGGTATCTGTACGCCTGGTCAGGCAACTTATGGTATTCCATTTTAGGTCATTTTATCAACAATGGCTTTACCCTGATTATGTATTATCTGCACCAGCGTCAATCGGTAAATATTAATATTGAAGATACCGCTTCGGTACCATGGGGCATCTCTCTGGCGTTTATGGCAGTGAGTGCTTTTCTATTAATTAGTTTAAAAACGTATTTTTCCAAAACCCGTGTCTCTTCCGTATGAACCAGTGGCGTAAAATTTACGAAACACCAAGCAGTCACCGGGCCCATATCGTCCAGTCCGTTTTACAAACTCACACCCTGCCAGCGGTGATTCTGGACAAAAAAGACACTGCCTATCATTTTGGTCAGTTTGAAGTTCATGTAGATGCCGACCACGTTTTATGGGCCTTGAAGATTATTCAGGATGAAATCAAATTTGAGTAGCCTTAGCAACCTGCAACAACGAATTATTGCTGCGGTCCTGGGTGGGTTGGTCATTGTAGGGGCTATTTACTGGAATGAGTGGGCATATTTTGGCGTATTTTTCCTGATTTGCATGCTTACGCAACTGGAATTTTACCGGCTGGTAGGTTTAGACGGCAATCAACCCCTAACCATTTACGGTACCATGTCTGGCTTATTCATTTACAGCCTTACTTTTTTAATCGAAAAGCATTTTCTCGACTTTCAGTATTACTTCCTGATTTCACCGGTGGTATCCCTGATTTTTTTCATTAAGCTCTATAAAAAAGACGAGAAAAAGCCCTTCACCAACATTGCCCTCACATTTTTAGGCATCATTTATGTTGCGATTCCGTTTGCCTTAATTAACCTGTGTGTATTCTCGCAGGGGCTCTACAGCTACCAGATTATTTTAGGATGTCTTTTCTTGCTGTGGGCCAGTGACACGGGAGCTTATTTGCGGGGGTTAATTTTGGTAAAACCAAACTGTTTGAACGGGTTTCTCCCAAGAAGTCGTGGGAAGGAAGTGTAGGCGGGGCCATTGCCTCTATAACCACCGCCTTTATTCTTTCTTTATTCTTTAAGGATTTACCGGCTTGGCAGTGGCATTGCATTGCGATTATAATCGTAATTGCGGGCACCTATGGCGACTTAATTGAGTCGCTTTTTAAGCGGAGTATGGCAATCAAGGACTCGGGCAGCATCATTCCGGGACACGGCGGCTTCCTGGATCGTTTTGATGGATTGTTGCTTTCGGCCCCTTTTCTTGTTACCTTTCTTAGAATATCTGGTATGAACCAGATGCATACATTACCGGATATCACCGCTGGAACTTCTGCCTTGCAGTGGCTGGTTTTTGGTGGTAGCCTATAATAATGGCAGCTTGGCCGGAGAACAAAGGATATCCGGCAATGAATTGTATCGTTTAAAGCATACGAACTGATCACACAAATGGGAATTTTTTCATTTAGAAAATCCATCATAATTTATAGCCTGCTTCTGGCTTTACTGACCTGGGTGTCTACGCTTGAGGGAGTGGCGCAGGGCCATCGGCACGTGATTCAGTTTTCGGGGTTTGTGCTGGGCGGCCAGGATGGAAAACCGCTGGAAGGAGCCAACCTATATTCCCCGGCGGGGCGGGGTACCAATACTAATGCGTATGGTTTTTTCTCCATGCCTACCCTGGCGGGTGATAGTATTATTATCAGTGCAGTAGGTTTCAAAAAACGATTCTACGTAATGCCTCGGATTCCGGATGAAGGGTATTCGGTTATTATTGAACTGATGTCGGATACTACTGAATTGCCGGTCGTAGAAGTTTTCCCATATCCCTCCGAAGAGTTATTCAAGGAAGCCTTTCTGGCGCTGGAACTTCCCGACGAGAAGGACCGGCAAGCGGTAGCTAAAAACCTCAATCAGCAGCTATTGTCCCAGATGGCGTTTGCTGCCGGTATGACGCCTAATCAGAATTTCCGCAATTTTTCTCAGCAGCAGGCCAGCGGTCAGACCAGCCGTTACTTTAATCCTACTTATCAATTCCTTAACCCATTTAAGTGGGCAGAGTTTATTAAATCCATTAAGCGGGGTGATTTGAAAAAGAAGCCCAGCTATTAACCAGTAAGCCGTTGAGAATGGATGTTTTATGATGAAAAAAGGAATGTTTTAGACTTATTACAGAATGTATTTCTTTTCGTAGCTTAAATTAGATTATTACCATACCTCCCACCTAAATATATTAACTTCTCCCTACCGGTTCACGTAAAATTTCTACCTTTACGCCCTTATACCGGAATGAAAATTTCTGCAACTATGTTCTCTTTTTTTCGCCAGTCTTTGTTGACTGGCCTTATGCCTGAACCCAAATAAAATGGACTGTAAACGCCAACTCGACAAGGTCACTCCGGCCGGTCTTTTGGTTGCACTTGGCATCATCTACGGCGATATTGGTACCTCTCCGCTGTACGTTTTCAAAGCTATTATTGGAGATAATCCTATACAGGCAAACGTAGTATACGGTGCGTTGTCGTGCATTCTCTGGACACTTACTTTACAAACTACATTTAAATATGTGGTGCTCACCCTCCGGGCCGATAACAACGGCGAAGGGGGTATTTTCTCTTTGTATGCCCTGGTACGCCGGCACGCCAAGTGGCTGGTTGCTCCGGCTATCATTGGGGCAGTGCCTTGCTGGCTGATGGTATTATCACGCCTCCCATCTCGGTTTCGTCCGCCATTGAGGGCCTCCGGATCATTTATCCGGATATCCATACCATTCCTATTGTTATTGGTATTCTGACCTTCCTGTTTATCATGCAGGGGCTGGGCACGCAGCTGGTAGGTAAGGCCTTTGGCCCTTGATGCTGATCTGGTTTGGGATGCTGGCCGTGCTAGGTATCACCAACATTGTTGCTGACTGGGAAGTTCTGAAAGCAGTGAATCCGTATTACGCCTGGCAATTATTGGTAGAGCATCGGGCGGATTCTGGCTGCTGGGCGCCGTGTTTCTGTGTACCACCGGGGCGGAAGCGTTATATTCCGACTTAGGTCACTGCGGACGCGGCAATATCCGATCAGTTGGGCTTTTTGAAGGCCTGTCTGTTGCTGAACTACTTTGGACAGGGAGCCTGGCTACTCATGCATGAGGTAAACCTTGACGATGAGTCCATTCTTTTAATTATGCCCCAGTGGTTTTGCTCATTGGGATCGGGATTGCCACGCTGGCGGCCATTATTGCCAGTCAAGCCCTGATCAGCGGCTCTTTTACTCTCATCAGTGAGGCAATCCGGCTTAATTTCTGGCCTAGGTACGGCTGGTCTATCCGACTATGCAAAAGGGGCAGATCTACGTACCGGCATTAACTGGCTGCTCTGGCTGGGGTGCGTGGGAGTAGTGCTTTATTTCAAGGAGTCTTCAAACATGGAAGCAGCGTATGGCCTGGCGATTACGCTAACCATGCTGATGACTACCATTTTGATGTGTTATTATCTCTATACCCGCCGTACTTCCAAGATATTGATTGGCTTTTCCTGATCACGTACCTGGGTATTGAGTTAGCCTTCCTGGTAGCTAACCTGGAGAAATTCCCGCATGGAGGATTTGTCTCATTAGTAATTGGGGGCATGCTCCTGGCCATTATGTACATCTGGTTCAATGCGTACCGGATCAAGCAGCGGCTGACGCAGTACGTCAGACTTAATGACTATATCGAGCCACTAAGATGCTGAGTGCGGATATGTCTATTCCCAAGTATGCTACGCACCTGGTCTTCCTGACCAATGCCAACCGGCCCAGTGAAGTAGAAAGCACGATTATTTACTCCATCTTCCAAAAGCGGCCTAAACGGGCTGACATATACTGGTTTGTGCACGTAGAAACTACGGACGAGCCGTACACTATGGAGTACAAAGTGGATATACTCGCCCCGGATGACTTAGTCAAAATCGACTTCCGGCTGGGCTTCCGGGTTGCGCCACGGATTAATTTGTTCTTCCGGAAAGTACTCGAAGAAATGGTAAAAAATAAAGAGGTAGACATTACCAGCCGGTATGAGTCGCTGAGCAAACAGAACGTAATCGGCGACTTCCGGTTTGGTATTTGAACGATTCCTTTCGTACGAACGAACTGCCGCTGACGGAACGGCTCACGATGGAAGCTTATTTCTTCGTGAAGAATTTCACCAATTCGGATGATAAATGGTTTGGACTGGATACCAGTGCGGTTAAAATTGAAAAAGTACTTTAATTATCCGTCCGGCGGCTAATGCGGAATTAAAGCGAATCACCCGCCGGATAAGCAAAGGCGCAAGGGGAAGCTAGTTAAAAACGGGACCAATGGCACAACCAAGGCGTATACTCCGGAAGATGAACCGCCATTGGTTAGATACTCATAAAACAATGTTAAATGCTAAAGGGTAAATTGGGAGATAGCTATTCGGCATCAGCCATTTAAGATTTAGCCTTTAACATTTGGAATTTACAAAAAAGCCCGCTAATAGAAAATTAGCGGGCTTTTTTGTTTTGAGAGGTTACTTTTCTGCACCCAAATCAACTAAAAACCAGTAATAGCTAAAAGAAACTATACCATATTTGGGAATGAAAGACAACCACGGATTGAACAAGGTTACGCCGCAGGCTTTGCTGGTAGCATTTGGCATCATTTACGATATAGGCACTTCTCCCCTGTATGTGATGAAAGCGATTATCGGTGAAGGCAGCACCATCCGGGAAGTGCTGATACTGGGGGGCTTTTCGTGTATATTCTGGACTTTGACCCTGCAGACAACGCTCAAATATGTGGTATTAACGTTAAGGGCCGACAACAACGGGGAAGGTGGTATTTTTGCCTTTGTATGCTTTGGTAACTTGAGAATACCAAATGGTTGTATGGACTGGCTATTTGGGGGCAGCACCCTGCTGGCCGATGGCATTATTACGCCTCCTATCTCAGTTTCTTCCGCCGTTGAGGGATTACGGTTAATAGACCCGAACATCGAAACGGTACCGATTGTGATCGGTATTCTGACCGGGCTGTTTCTGCTGCAGGGATTTGGTACCAAAACGGTAGGCAGATTATTTGGTCCCATCATGATGCTCTGGTTCGTAATGCTGGCGGTATTGGGTATTGGGTATATCAGTAAGGATTTAACTATTCTTAAAGCATCCCTATTATGCGTACCAGTTACTGGCCCAGTATCCGGGCGGATTCTGGCTGCTGGGCGCTGTATTTGGCGCACCACTGGTGCGGAAGCGTTATACTCTGACTTGGGGCACTGCGGACGTAATAATATCCGGGTCAGTTGGATTTTTGTAAAATCCTGTTTGCTGCTTAATTAACTTCGGACAAGGAGCGTGGCTGCTACAGCATACCGGCGAAAAACTGGAGCAGAATCCTTTTATGGCGTGATGCCGGGATGGTTTGTCTTTATGGGAATTATCATCGCCACGTTGGCGGCTATTATTGCCAGTCAGGCCTTAATTAGTGGTTCCTTTACCCTGATCAGTGAGGCCATGCGGCTCAACTCTGGCCTCAGGTTTCCATCAATTATCCTACCGAAGTACGGGGACAACTATACGTACCCAGCATCAACTGGTTGCTTTGGGCCGGATGCGTAGGGATTGTCTTGTATTTCCGGGAGTCCTCGAATATGGAAGCAGCGTATGGCCTGGCCATTACCGTGACAATGCTGATGACCACCTTGCTATTGGCCTATTATTTGTATAGCCGTCACGTTCCTAAATGGGTAGTAGCCGTGTTTCTGGTAGTCTATCTCGCCATTGAACTTTCCTTCCTGGCGGCTAACATGCTAAAATTCGCGGAAGGCGGCTGGGTAACCGTAGCAATTGGATTAGTGCTTTCCTCAATTATGTACGTATGGATCATCTCGCACCGGATCAAGAACCGTTTGGTGGACCGCGTTTCATTACCCGAGCAAATACCTGCCTTGAAGAACTGAGTAGTGACCAGAGTGTTCGAAGTTTGCGACCCATCTGGTATTTCTCACGGATTCACCCAGTGAAAAGCTGGTGGAAAGAAATGCAATTGAATCCATCTTTCTCAATGGGCCTAAGCGGGCTGATATCTACTGGTTTATTCACGTAGAAACGCTGGACGAACCCTACACGACCGAATATAAAGTCAACGTGCTGGCCGAAGATGACGTAGTTAAAATCACTTTCCGGCTGGGCTTCCGGGTAGGTCCCCGCATCAATTTGTTTTTCCGGCAAGTAGTTGAAGAGATGGTGAAAAATCGGGAAGTAGATGTTACGAGCCGTTACGAATCACTGCACCGGAAGCAGATTACGGGAGATTTTAAGTTTATTATTTTTGAGTCGTATCTGTCTTATAACAATGACTTACCCCTGTATGAGCGGATTATCATGAAGGCCTATTTCTTCCTGAAGAAATTTTCTCTTTCCAAATCCCGGTGGTTCCGGCTGGAGAGCAATAATGTGTTGGTAGAAAAAATGCCTTTAGTAATCAGACCCGTAGAGAACGTAAATCTGGTACGCTCTTCCCAGCGGACTCCCGCTTCGGTAGAACACCACTAAAATAGAGTGTTGCTACTGAGTTTGAGTTTACAGATGCATAAATTCAGTAGTGCCGCTATTGCTTGCAATACAATTAACAAGACTTACCTATACTGATGATAATACTGGAGACTGAAAGATTACTGCTTCGCCAAATACATAAAGATGATTATGAAGCACTGTTTCGAATGAATAGCGATCCGATAGTTATGAAATACGTAGGTGATGGCTCAACGAGGAACCATGAACAGATGGGTAAAGAATTAGAGATGCTAATTTCCCATTACATCAGAAAGCCGGGGCTAGGCATTTGGGCAACAACTTTAAAAAACGCTAACGTATTTGTTGGTGCAAGTGGGCTTGTGTATTATGATAATACAACCGAAATTGAAATAGGCTACCGATTCCTCAAAGAGCACTGGAACAAGGGCTATGCAACGGAAGCATCTCTTGGTCTGCTAAAGTATGGTTTTGAAACTTTAAACTTAAACAAAATTGTCTCATCTGCTCATCCTGACAATAGAGCTTCCCGAAGAGTAATGGAGAAAATAGGAATGCAATACATTGATAATAGGATTCAATATGGATGCGTACAAGCCTATTATAAGATTGAAGTTGATGCCTATAGAAAGAAATATTAACTGAGGGGTGGTCATAAAAGAAAAGGGTATAAAAAAACAAACAACGAAACGAACAAGACAATATACTGCAGGCAATAAATAAGGCCAACACTTTTTCCCAAGTTGTCCAAGTTGTTCCACATTTATAATGCGGAACTGGCGAAAAGCGCATTTCAAATGCGCAGTCCGGCCATCCGAATTATAATTATCTCAGTAAAGCTAACCTTTAGATCGGCGAAGCTACAGGCGGATGAACACCGGTTCTGAAATAATCCATAGTTCACGTTACTCTATTGTTTCACATAGGGCAGCAGGGTGAACTGTGACTTAACGGCTATCTTTTCCGCAATTTTCTGAAAGACCAGCGTGGGAATTTCGATCTTATAGTCAGCCAGCAGCACCGTAAAATCAGCATCCAGGGCCATCTTACCGGCAAGTACCTGTAATTTTCCCTTGATGGTCTGATCCCGCTCCACCCCGTGAATATTCATTTTACCGCTGGCACTTACGTCGTACGTACCTTCTTTGGTCAGGTCAATATTCTCGTTGATTTTACCCTTGAAGGTGGCAAACGGAAATTTATCGCTTTCCAGGTAGTTTTCGTTGAAGTGCTCCTGCATCAGCGAATTTTCAAAGACGAAGCTTTTGATGGGTATCTTTACCGCTATTTCGCGGGTAGATAGGTTAATAATGGATTGGGCTTTAGTACTTTTTGCCTCGATATCCTCTAATGGCGCATCCGAAAAGAAGGAGACGGTGCCGTTCTGCGCGGCGTAAAGAGCCTGAGCCTTACTTTCGATAACCGGAATAGTAAGAAGCAACAATAAGAGCCAGTATGTTTTTTTCATGGCTTACCTGGTTTAATAGTCATCATTTGTTCCTCCACTATTCGGGTCCCGGCGGCGTCCGCTTCTTGCGGCCCAGGTTAAACGTGCGTGAGATGTTGAATCCGTAGTGAATATCTCCTTTGTTCCAAAGGCCTTCGGTCTCGGCAATAAATTGCTTTTCGGCCA